>JBOFLF010000075.1:0-1589 GCA_051657715.1 Angustibacter sp.
GCCAGGTCGACGAACCCATCGCTGTCTCCTTCGTCGACCACCTCCCCTTCCCTCACGAACCCGCAGCCGCTTTCATCCACCTTCTCGGCCCTAACCTGCGCGCCGAGCTCGACCGCCAACGTCCACCCGAGACGTTCCCGCCGCCGCCCGTACCGATAACCCACCCCGCCCCATCCACCGACAACGCGTAGATCCGCCGAACAGCACTATCAGCATGCATGTCTGCGGTCGGGGATACCCTCCGGTCCAGGAGGGTGACGATGAGCCTGACAGCGGCCGATGGTCTGCGGATGCGCATGCGCAGCCTTCTGCTCGTCACAGGATCGGCCGAGCCTGGCGGCGGCGGGAGTACGGGCGGCGACAGGTCCGGCGTGGGCGACGTTGTCACGTGGTTCGGGGCCATGCAGGCTCAGGACTACGCGAGCGGGCTGTGGTCGCTCGGCGCGCGCCTTCCCGGTCTGACACGCGGCGACGTCGAGGCCGTGCTGGAGCGTGGCGAGGCACTGCGCACCTGGCCGATGCGCGGCACGATCCACCTCGTGCCCGGGCGTGATGCCCGATGGATGCTCGAGCTCACCGGCGTACGAGCGCTTGCCGGAGCGGAGAAGCGGCGCGCCTACCTGGGGTTGTCGAAGGCGGACGCCGATCGCGCCGTCGAGGTGTTGGGGTCGGCGCTCGCGGACCGTGGGCGGATGACGCGGGCGGAGTGCGTCGACGCCTTGACCGCGGCGGGCATCGCCGCCGCTGGGAACTATGCCTACCACCTGCTGTGGTACGCCAGCCAGCGCGGCGTCACGTGCATCGGGCCGAACCAGGGCGCCGAGCAGACGTTCACCCTTCTCGACGAGCTGGCGCCCGAGCAGGCGGCGCCCGACGCGGACGAGGCCCTGGCAACGCTCGCCGTGCGCTACTTCCGCAGTCATGGCCCGACCACCCGGCAGGACTTCGCCGGTTGGACGGGGCTGCCGATGGCCGATGTGCGACGTGCGATCGCCCTGGCGGGCGCTGAGCTCGCGGCCGTCGAGGTCGAGGGCCGCGAGATGTACGTCGGCCCGTCCGCGGCCGAGGCGGTCGATCCGGTGGTGTCCGACGACCTGCTGGTGCTGCCCGGCTTCGATGAGTACCTGCTTGGCTACAAGGATCGGTCGTGGATGGTCGCGGCCGAGCATATGGGCGCGATCGTTCCGGGCGGCAACGGTGTCTTTCAGGCCACGGTCGTCCGCGATGGACGTGTGGTGGCCACCTGGAAGCGTTCGCTGACGAAGACCCGGGTGACGGTGTCCGTCACGCCGCTGACCCGACTAGGTCGGCAGGACCGGGACCGTGTCGAGGCAGCGTTCGTGCCCTACGGCGCTTTTCTCGAGGTGCCGCTGCGCCTCACCTGGGTTCAGACCTGACCCGTGCGGGCTGGGCGCAGGCGAGTGTCCGCGAACCGGGCAGCGGGTTGGGAATCATCGGGCGCTGCCTGGAGGGTGGTTCGGGTTTGTCCACAGATTGGGTGGGGTGGTGTTGGGGGGTGGTTCGGGTGGGTAGCGTGACGGTGCATGAGCGGGGAGTCGCCGGTCGGCGGGATCGTGAGGGTGTTCGCC
>JBOFLF010000076.1:0-20256 GCA_051657715.1 Angustibacter sp.
GATCTTACCAACCCGCTCCGTCCAACCAGACGCCTCCGCCAACAAAAACCCCCTGGACCCTCGACCCCACCCAACCCATCCAAGAATTCACCACCCCCGACACCGACGCCACCCTCAACGTCATCCACCACAACGGCATCCGCGCCCTCACCCTCACCCTCCACACCACACCCACCACCACCGCCACCACCCTCCTGGACACCTACCACCACCTCGCCACCCAACTCCACGCCACCATCACTGAAGGCCACACCATCGACTGGAACGACTAAACCGCCGCGGCCCGAGTGCCTCTACGCATCACCTGCGGACACGACGCGCGGCCTTGGGCGTGTCCGGCGGCCCGCCGAACGGCGGACGTACGGGACACCTGCTACGGTGATGGAGGTTGCAGACACCGTTCCACGCTCGTTAACAACGCCCGCGGATCAGATCCGGTGGGCGTTTTTCATCCCGGGGGGTTCGCCTCCTGGGAGCGGGAGGTCCATCACGGCAGCCCGGGCCAGCCGCCGGCCGGTCCGTCCCGCACACCGCAGGAGATCAGCATGTCGCAGGGTTCGGTTAAGTGGTTCAACGCCGAGAAGGGCTTCGGCTTCATCGCCCAGGACGGCGGCGGTGCCGACGTCTTCGTGCACTACTCGGCCATCACCACGGACGGGTACCGCTCGCTGGACGAGAACCAGCGCGTCGAGTTCGACATCACCCAGGGCCCCAAGGGCCCGCAGGCGGAGAACGTCCGCCCCGTCTGACGTCGTCCGTACCCGGTGGGGCCTGCCAGATCGACGGCAGGCCCCACCGGCGTATCACGGCCCTGGGGGCCTCACCACCGCTGCAAGCGCCGCCAGGCAGATCCCGATCACAGTCCACCGATCCGTCCGAAATCCGGTCACGGAATCGTCGGCTGATCCGTCGCCTTAGCATGAAGACAGCAAGAGCATGCGACAGCAGGCGGAAAGAGCCCAGGACGGCGCGCGAGCAGCTGCCGGGCTGACACAGGGATGCGAGCACTGCATGACGAGCAGCAAACAGGTCCGGTTACTGGACCGGGTGGTGATCCGGTTCGCCGGGGACTCCGGCGACGGGATGCAGCTCACTGGTGACCGGTTCACCTCGCAGACCGCGGCGCTCGGCAACGACCTGTCCACCCTGCCGAACTTCCCGGCGGAGATCCGCGCACCTCAGGGCACGCTGCCCGGGGTGTCCAGCTTCCAGCTGCACTTCGCCGACCACGATGTGCTCACCCCCGGGGACGCACCGGACGTCCTGGTCGCGATGAACCCGGCCGCGCTCAAGGCGAACCTGCCGGACCTGCCCCGCGGCGGCACGGTCATCGCGGACGCCGACGAGTTCACGAAGCGGAACCTGACCCGGGTGGGCTACGCCACCAACCCGCTGGAAGACGGCAGCCTCGACGCCTACCACGTGCACGCCCTCGGGCTGACCTCGATCACCGTGCAGGCCCTGGCGGACGCGGACCTGACCCGCAAAGAGCGCGAGCGGGCCAAGAACATGTTCGCCCTCGGCCTGTTGTCCTGGTTGTACGACCGGCCCACCGACGGCACTGAGGCGTTCCTGCACGCCAAGTTCGCCCGCCGCCCGCAGCTGCTGAAGGCCAACCTGGTCGCGCTGCAAGCGGGGTGGAACTACGGCGAGACCACCGAGGACTTCGCCGTCCGTTACTCCGTCCCGCCGGCCCCGATGACGCCCGGCACCTACCGGAACATCACCGGGAACACCGCCCTGGCGTACGGGCTGGCGATCGGGGCGCACCAGGCCGGGCGACCCCTGGTGCTCGGGTCGTACCCGATCACCCCGGCGTCCGACGTGCTGCACACCCTGGCCGGCCTCAAGCGGTTCGGCGTCACCACGCTGCAGGCGGAGGACGAGATCGCCGGCATCGGCGCCGCGCTCGGCGCCAGCTTCGGCGGCGCGATCGGGGTCACCAGCACGTCCGGTCCAGGTGTGGCGCTGAAGTCGGAGGCCATCGGGCTGGCGGTCTCCCTCGAGCTGCCGCTGGTGATCTGCGACATCCAGCGGGGCGGGCCGTCCACCGGGCTGCCCACCAAGACCGAGCAGTCCGACCTGCTGCAGGCGATGTTCGGGCGCAACGGCGAGGCGCCGGTGCCGATCGTGGCGCCCCGCTCCCCCACCGACTGCTTCGACGCCGCGCTGGAGGCGGTGCGGATCGCCACCGCGTACCGGACGCCGGTGTTCCTGCTGTCCGACGGTTACCTGGCGAACGGGTCCGAGCCGTGGCGGATCCCGCGGGTCGCCGACCTGCCCGACCTGCACGTCGAGCTGGCCACCGAGCCGAACGCCACCGGGGATGACGGGCAGCCGGTGTTCCTGCCGTACCTGCGGGACCCGCGCACCCTGGCGCGGCCGTGGGCGGTGCCCGGCACGCCGGGGCTCGAGCACCGGGTCGGCGGCATCGAGAAAGCCGACCGCACCGGTGAGATCAGCTACGACCCGGACAACCACGACCTGATGGTCCGCCTGCGCCAGGCCAAGGTCGACGGCATCGCGCACACCATCCCGCACCTGGAGGTGGACGACCCGGCCGACGACATCGAAGGCGCGGCGAGCGCCACCGACCGGCCGGGGCCACGCTCCGACGTCCTGGTGCTCGGGTGGGGGTCGACGTACGGGCCGATCGCGGCCGCGGTGCGCGCGGTGCGGGCCGCCGGCGGCAAGGTCGCGCACGCGCACCTGCGGCACCTCAACCCGTTCCCCCCGGGCACCGGCGACGTGCTGCGCCGCTACCGCACGGTGATCGTCCCGGAGATGAACCTCGGCCAGCTGTCGATGCTGCTGCGAGCCACGTACCTGGTGGACGTGCAGCCATACACCCAGGTCCGCGGGTTGCCGTTCACCACCCACGAGATTGTCGACGTGATCGCCGCGGCCTGCGACATCCCGCTCGCGGCGGCGCACAGCGAGGAGCTGGTGTGAGCACCGAACTCGGCATGCCGCTGCCCTCCCGGGACGCCCGCGGCGCGGGCGCACTCGACGGCCTGGCCGGCGTCCCCCGGCTCGCCGGCGACGCCAAGGCGTTGTCCCGCAAGGACTTCGCCTCCGACCAGGAGGTCCGGTGGTGTCCCGGGTGCGGGGACTACGCGGTGCTCGCCACCGTCCAGGGGTTCCTGCCGGAGCTGGGACTGCGCCGGGAGAACGTCGTGTTCGTCTCCGGGATCGGCTGCTCCAGCCGGTTCCCCTACTACCTCAACACCTACGGCATGCACTCGATCCACGGCCGGGCGCCGGCGATCGCCACCGGGTTGGCGACGTCCCGGCCGGACCTGTCGGTGTGGGTGGTCACCGGGGACGGCGATGCGCTGTCCATCGGCGCCGGGCACCTGGTGCACGCGTTGCGGCGCAACGTGAACCTGAAGATCCTGCTGTTCAACAACCGGATCTACGGGCTGACCAAGGGCCAGTACTCGCCGACGTCGCATGAGGGCCTGGTCACCAAGTCCACCCCGGCCGGTTCGGTCGACCACCCGTTCAACCCGGTGTCCCTGGCGCTCGGCGCCGAGGCGACGTTCGTGGCGCGGGCGCTGGACTCGGACCGGAAGGGACTCACCGAGGTGCTGCGGGCCGCCGCCGAGCACCGCGGCACCGCACTGGTGGAGATCTACCAGAACTGCCCGATCTTCCACGACGGTGCGTTCGAGGTGCTGAAGGACCGCACCCAGGCACAGGCCCGGCTGCTGCACCTGCGGGACGGCGAGCCGTTGCGCCTGGGCGACGACGACGACGAGCGCGTGGTGGTACGGGCCACGGCCGGCCTGCGGGTGGTTCCGGCGTCCGAAGCCGACCCGGCTCAGGTCGTGGTGCACGACGTCGGCGCCGCCGACCCCTCCCTGCAGTTCGCGATCTCCCGCCTGGACGGCCCGACGATGGCGCACGTCCCGGTGGGCATCTTCCGCCAGGTGCAGCAGCCCACGTACGACGACCAGGTGCGCGAGCAGGTCGCCGCGGCCACCGCGGGCCAGGACGATCCGCCGTCTGATGCCGCACTGCAGGCGCTGCTCGAGGGAACCGACACCTGGTCCGTCGGGGTGACCTGAGCCGATCGACACAGCGATGGCGTGAGGCCAGGGGACACCAAGCCGTCCGCCTTCCTCACCCGAGTTGTTTCCCTGCGTTCACCAGGTGAGCTCGATCGTGCGGAAACGTGCTGTCGGTGCCCCGGACGACCACCGCGAGCTCAGGGACTCCCGAGGTAGGAGGGACTCCCAAGGTAGGAGGGACTCCCGAGGTAGGAGGGGCTCCCCAGGTGGCGGGGGCCTCCGAGGCACCGGCGGCATCGGCGGTGCCGCTGCTACTGCTCATGACGGTGGCCACCGGCGTGGTGGATGCCGCCAGCTACCTGGCGATGGGGCAGCTGTTCGTCACGAAGATGACCGGCAACCTGCTGCTCCTCGGGACGTCCTGGAGCACGTCCGGCTTGGGCCATCTCACGATCGCCGTACCGGTGGCGCTGGCGATGTTCTTGTGCGGGGCGGCTATCGGCGGCCGGTTCACTCGATGGCTCGGCGACCACAGCGCCAAGCACATCGCCGGTAGCAACATCGCCGTGGGGTTGCTGCTAGCCAGCGCCTCGCTCCTCACCCTGGTGACAGGCACTGACAGCCCGCGGCGGCTCGGGCTGGTGCTCGGCGTGCTGGCAACAGCCATGGGCTTGCAGACCGCGACCGCCCGGGCACTGCGGGTCCCCGACCTCACCACGACGGTGGTGAGCCACACGCTCGCCGGCCTGGCCGCCGACTCACCATTCGGCGGCGGGCGCAACGAACATGCCCGACGGCGCCTGGCCTCCGTGGGCTCCATCCTGCTCGGCGGTGTGGCGGGCGCGGCGGTGTACCTGCTGGGGGGCGCTGCGCTCGCACTTGCCGTAGGCGCCGTCGTTACTACCGTGGTCGCCGGACTGGCCTGGCGACTGAGACGAACACCCGACCCGCACCCGACACCTCGTGGAGGTTCCTCGCATGTCATCGCGGCCCATTCCGTCACCGATCTCCGAGCGGCCCGCCCTACCCGCCCACCCGCACGCCGGCGGGCGCAGTGCGATGACCTGCCGCTGGCGGTGTTCGGATGCCTGCAGCAAGCCGGACGCCAACGTGAGCGGCAACCCTTCCTTCAGTGACGTGGTCGGCTCGGCCCTCAGCCGTCGCGCTCTGCTGCAGGCGGCCGGCGTTGCGGTCGCCAGCGGCGCGGCCCTCACCGCCGTACGCAGCTCGCCGGCCTGGGCAGCCCCGGCGTCCTCGGGCGGCACCATCGCCAGCCCCGGGGGCGAGGGCGCGTTCAACTTCCGCGGCATCTCGCCGCAATCGGCCGACCTCGACGAGCTGGTCGTCCCCGCCGGGTACGACTGGGCGCCGGTCATCTCATGGGGCGACCCGATCCTGCCCGGCGCCCCGGACTTCGACTTCGACAACCAGACGGCGAAGGCCCAGGCCGGTCAGTTCGGCTACAACAACGACTACACCACGCTGATCCCGATCGGGCGAAACCGCGCGATCCTGGTGTGCAACAACGAGTACACCAACGAGGAGCTGATGTTCCGGTTGGCCACCGACGGCCCGACCGACGAGCAGCTGCGGATCGTGCAGATGGCGCACGGCATGTCGATCGTGGAGGTCCGACGCTCCTCGGCGACGGCGCCGTGGCGGTACCAGCGGGACGGCGCGCGCAACCGCAGGATCACCGCGCGGACCCCGTTCACGGTGGTCGGCCCCGCGGCGGGCAGCTCGCTGCTGCGCACCTCGTCCGACCCCACCGGGCGCCGCGTCCTCGGCACCCTCGGCAACTGCGCCGGCGGCACCACGCCGTGGGGAACGGTGCTGTCCGGGGAGGAGAACTTCCAGGGGTACTTCAAGAGCGTCACGGCGGCGCCCATCGGGCAGGCGGAGGCGTACCGGCGGTACGGCATCGTCGGGGAGCAGGGCCGCGGCTGGGAGCGGATCGACCAGCGGTTCGACACCACCGTCGAACCCAACGAGCCCAACCGGTTCGGCTGGATCGTCGAGGTCGACCCGGTGGACCCGGACGCCACCCCGCGCAAGCTCACCGCGCTCGGCCGCTTCCGCCACGAGGGCGCCACCACGGTGAGCACCCGGGACGGCCGGATCGCCGTCTACATGGGCGACGACCAGCGGTTCGACTACACGTACAAGTTCGTGTCCGCGAAGCGGATGCGCCCCGGCACCTCCGCGGCGGACCGCGCGCACAACCTGACCCTGCTGGAGGAGGGGGACCTGTACGTCGCCCGCTTCACCGGCGACGGCACCGACGACGGGTCCTACGACGGCACGGGCGAGTGGCTGCCGCTGGCGGTGGACGGCAGGTCCGCGGTCCCCGGGATGAGCCTCGAACAGGTGCTGGTCTGGACTCGGCTGGCGGCGGACCGGGCCGGCGCCACCGCGATGGACCGGCCCGAGGACGTCGAGACGAATCCCCGCAACGGCCGGGTGTACCTCGTGTGCACGAACAACTCCGACCGCGCGCCGTCCCAGGTAGACGAGGCGAACCCGCGCCCGGCCAACAAGCACGGGCACATCGTGGAGATCACCCCGCGTGGCAGCGACCACGGCGCCGCCGCGTTCACTTGGAGCCTGGTGCTGGTGGCCGGCGACCCGCAGGACCCGAGCACGTATTTCGCCGGGTTCGACAAGTCCCGGGTATCGCCGATCTCCTGCCCGGACAACATCGCCTTCGACGCCGCCGGCAACCTGTGGATCGCCACCGACGGCAACCAGCTGGACGCCTGCGACGGCCTGTACGCGATGCCGGTTCAGGGACCCGGCCGCGGCCACCTGCGGCAGTTCCTGTCGGTGCCGACCGGCGCGGAGACCTGCGGGCCGGTGGTGACCGCGGACTCCCGCACGATCCTGGTCGCCGTCCAGCACCCCGGCGAGGTCGACGGCGCCAGCCCCGACGACCCGGCGTCCCGGTTCCCCTACCGCGGCGGCGGGCAACCCCGGCCGTCGGTCGTCCAAGTGCAACGCCGGGACGGCGGTCCGATCATCCGCCGCTAAGGACCTGATCGGCGAGTCGGAGCACAGCCCGGTCCGCCCCTGCCGCCGCGCGGTCTGGCGGTGTCAGGGTGGCCGTCATCGTCGGGTGAAGGTGCGTCGGTATGTCCCTGGCGAGGTGCGCAGTGTGCGCCGGAAGTGCGCGCGCAGCGACTCAGCGCTGCCGAATCCGGATCTGCAGGCGATGAGGTCGATGCTGTCATCGGTGCTCTCCAGGAGCTGTTGCGCTCGGTGAAGGCGTTGTCTGGTGAGCCACCGGTGCGGCGTCATACCGACTTCGGCGTTGAAGCGGCGCAGGAAGGTGCGTTCGGCGACGCGGACCTGCTGCGCGAGCTGGGTGACGGTGAGCGGCTGGTCCAGGTGGGCGAGCGCCCAGTCCATGGCTGCCGCGACGGTGGGGGTGTCGCGTCGAGCGCGGATGGCGTCCGGGATGAACTGGGCCTGGCCACCGTCTCGATGGGGCTGCACCACGAGACGCCGGGCGACAGTGGCCGCGACCTGTGCTCCGTGGTCGGACCGGACGATGTGCAGGCACAGGTCGATGCCGGCGGCGCTGCCAGCGGAGGTGAGGATGTCGCCGTCGTCGATGTAGAGCACGTCGGGCTGGACGTCGACGTGGGGGTACCTGTCCTGGAGTTGGCCGGTGTACCGCCAGTGGGTCGCTGCGGGTCGCCCGTCTAACAGGCCGGCAGCCGCTAGCACGAACGCCCCCGAACAGATCGAGACCAGTCGCGCCCCGCGGGCATGAGCGGCCTGGATCGCTTCGAGCAGTGGAATGGGAGGCCGTTGGGTCACGTCTCGCCAGCCCGGAAGGATCACCGTATCGGCGGCGGCTATCGCCTCCAGGCCGTGGCCGACGGTGATGCTGAGGCCCCCCGCAGCACGCAGCGAACCTGGCTCGGCTGCCGCCACCGAGTAGGTGTACCAGTCGGTCTCCAGCTCAGGCCGGGCCAGGGCGAAGACCTCAGCGACGATCCCGAACTCGAACGTGCACAGCCCGTCGTAGGCGATCGAGGTCACTGAATGCGCCATGGCGGAATTCTACCGAAGCATGTCTTCCCCGCCACTAGTCCGAGCGAGTCCTAGCGGCCACGATCGAACCACCCAGCGACGACCGAGGAGCGCACACTCATGAGCGAGATGACCGAGGCACGACTCCGAGACTTCTTCCACGCCTGCAACGACCGTGACATCGACCGGGTCGCGTCCTTCTTCGCCCCCGACGCCGCCTATCTGGGATCCATCGGACCAGATGACGACGGAACCTCGTTCCGCGGCCAGGCCGAGGTGCGCCGCGGGATGGGCGCGTTTCTGCATGGCCACCGCGACCTGACGTACGCCGACGTCGAGATCACCCTGGCCGGTGATCGTGGATTCGCCACCTGGATCTTCACCGGTACCCGGCTCGACGGCCGGAGCTACTCCTACCGAGGCGTTGACATCCTCACGTTTGACGGCGGTCTCATTAGCCGTAAAGACGCCTTCCGCAAGGAACGAGCCCAGCCGATCGGCTCCTGACCCATCGGCTGGCCCCGTCACGCCGTCCGCCCCGGCTCGGGGTGGGACAGCGGCAGCCCGGCCGTGCGGCGCGCCCTGGCCACCTCGTCGTGCATGGCCTGCTCGACGCCAAGCATGATCCGGGCGTACGGGAGCATCGCCACGCCGGTCGGGGTCAGCACGACGCCGTGCGGCACCCGGTCGAACAGTCGGCACCCCAGGCGGCGCTCCAACGCCTGGATGCGTTGGCTCAGACCCGGCTGGGAGTACCCCAGCCGAGCGGCCGCCTCGGTGATCGAACATGTCTCGGACACGTGCACGAAGGCACGCAGCAGTGCAAGGTCCACCAACCTGCCCTTCCACAGACCCAGCTCACTGCTCCCCCGGTGCCGCCCCGGATCGTCAGACAGATCCGATGCCAAACGTCACCCGTGTGATCTGCCATATTGTGCCGCACCCGGACCACCACACGACAACCCGATGAACGAGGTGTGGATACGGCCGGAGCGATGTCGACGACCCGGCGCCGCGTCGACGGCCGAGCCGTTGCGCCGCAGCAGTATCGGACCGCACACCGGTGTGGCCGGGGTGGCCGGCGGCCCGTTCGGCCGGAGGCCATGCGGGTTGTGGATGAGCTCGCGACGAGGCGACGTCAGCGCAGTAGCGTCATGACATCGCCGCTCGGCCCTGTTGATCGGCGGTCCCACCGGTCGACCGCTGCCCACTCCCCCAGCACGGACGACCGGACGGTGCGGTGGCGGCGGGTCAACGCCGCCCCCGCGACCGGGGTGTCATATCCGCCGCCACCGCGACGCCCGACGACGCGTCGATCTAGAGAGGATGTCGGTGACTGGGATCCCGTCATGCGGTGCGGTCGACGACTCCCTGGGCCAGGTTCTCCAACGCATGTCGGACGGCGCCGTCCGGCAACGGCTCCAGAGCGCGGCGGGCGTCATCGGCCCAGCGGCGGGTCTGCTGCCGGGCCTGGTCCAGCGCGGCGTGCTGGCGCAGCAGTCCCAGTGCCTCCGCATGCCGGGCATCATCGGTGAGATCGCCGTCCAGCAGCTCCAGCAGGCGCCCGTCGGCCGGGTCGGTGGACCGGCGGGCCAACAGCACCGGCAGGGTCGCCACTCCCTCACGCAGGTCGGTGCCGGGTGCCTTGCCGGACTCCCCCGACTCGCTGGCCAGGTCGATAACGTCGTCCGCCAGCTGGAAGGCCACGCCGATCCGCTCGCCGTATCGGCGCAGCACGTCGATCGTCGTGTCGTCACAGCCGCCGAACCACGCCCCGAACCGGCCGGCGGTCGCGATCAGCACACCGGTCTTGTCCGCCAACACCTGCAAATAGTGCTCGACCGGGTCCTGCCCAGGGCGCGGACCGACCGTCTCCTGGATCTGCCCCGAGCACAGCACCTCGAAGGTGGTCGCCTGGACCCGCACCGCCTCGGCGCCCAGGTCGGACACCACCTGGGACGCCCGGGAGAACAACAGGTCCCCGGTGAGGATCGCGACCGTGTTGCCCCACCGGGCGTTGGCGCTCACCGCACCCCGGCGCAGCGGCGCCTCGTCCATCACATCGTCGTGGTAGAGCGAGGCCACGTGAGTCAGCTCGACGACCACCGCCGCCTTCACCACGTCGTCGCTGACCTTGCCGGCCTGCGGGCCGAGCTGGGACGCCAGCACGGTGAGCAACGGGCGGAACCGCTTGCCACCGGCCCCGAGCAGGTGCCCTGCCACCTGCGCGAGGTAGCTGTCGACATGCGTGACCGACTCCCGCAGCATCGCCTCTACCCGGGCCATGCCATCCACCACCGCCGACGACAGCACCGGGTCCGGCAACGCCAGACCGAACGCATCCGAGCCGCTGGTCATCACACCCCCCGGGGGTGGGCAAGATCCAGGGTGGGTCGGTCAGTCGGCACGGGCGTCATGGCAGGAACTGCGCCGATCTGCTCGCCAGGTCGAGCAGCGGACCAGGCATCACCCCCAGCACCAGGGTCGCCAGCGCACCCACCGCGATCGCCACCGTCCCCAGCACGCTGGGTGCGGCGACCACCGTGTCACGCGCGTCCCCGGCGTCCGGGGAGGAGAAGTACATCAACACGATGACCCGGACGTAGAAGAACGCAGCGATCGCGCTGGACACCACGCCGACCACCGCCAACCACGTCCCGCCGTGCCCGATGGCGGCGGAGAACACCGCGAACTTCCCGGAGAACCCGGATGTCAACGGGATGCCGGCGAACCCGAGCAGGAACAGCGCGAACACCGCGGCCAGCACCGGCGAGCGCCGAGCCAGACCAGCCCACTGCGACAGGTGGGTCGCCTCGCCAGCGCTGTCCCGCACCAGGGTGACGACCGCGAACGCGCCGATGGTGGTGAATCCGTAGGCGGCCAGGTAGAACAGCGACCCGGAGACACCGGTCCGGTCAAACGCCAGCACGCCGGTGAGCAGGAACCCGGCATGCGCGATCGAGGAGTAGGCCAGCATCCGTTTGACGTCCCGCTGGGTGATCGCCAGCACCGAGCCGACCACCATCGTGGCGATCGCCACGGTCCACAGCACCGGCTGCACGTCCCACCGGCTGCCGGCCACCGCCACGTAGAGCACCCGCAGCAGCACACCGAACGCGGCCACCTTGGTGCAGGCCGCCATGAACCCGGTGACCGGCGTCGGCGCGCCCTGGTAGACGTCCGGCGTCCAGGCATGGAACGGCACTGCGCCGACCTTGAACAGCAACCCGACGGCGACCATCCCGACCCCGGTCAGCAGCAGCGGGTCGGCGTCGGTGCGGGTGCTGATCGCGGTCGCGATGTCACCCAGGTACAGCGACCTGGAGAAGCCGAAGACCAGCGCGGCACCGAACAGGAAGACCGCCGAGGAGAAGGACCCCAGCAGGAAGTACTTGAGCGCTGCCTCCTGAGAGAGCAGCCGGCGACGCCGGGACAGCCCGCACAGGAGGTACAGCGGCAGCGAGAACACCTCGAGCGCGACGAACAGGCTCAGCAGGTCGTTCGCCGCCGGGAACAGCATCATCCCGGCGACGCTGAACATCGTCAGCGGGTACACCTCGGTCGCGGTCCACCCAGCACGGGCAGCAGCCGCTTCGTACGCCGAACCCGGCACGCTGGCGCCCTGCGGCGTGAACGCATCGCCCTCGCCGGTGAGCCGCTCCGCCATGGTCAGCACCGCCAGGGCGGCCAGCGCGAGGATGGTGCCCTGCAGGAACAATGCCGGCGCGTCGACGACGACCGCGCGGTTGAGGGTGGTGCCGGTGCCGCCGTCCGCGGCCAGCACCACGGCCACGAACGCCCCGACCAACCCGGCCAGGGCCACGGACACCTGGACCGGGTATCGCCAACGGCGCGGCACGAACGCCTCAACCAGCACGCCGACCAGCGCCGCCCCGAACACCAGCAGCATCGGGAGCACCAGTCGGTAGGTCACGGACGGCGCGGACACCTCCGGCGCCGCGGCCGGGACCGCCACCACCGGAGCGAACGCGGCCAACGAGCCGCTAAGCAGACCGGTCATCGCCGCGCCTCCTCAACCCTTGGTGGCACCCCAGGCTCAGCCTCCGGCATCCCAGGCTCAGCCGCTGGCGCCCGGGGCTCAGGGTCGGTGACGCCGACGATCGACATGGTGTCTTCGACCGCGGGCTCGACCACGTTCAGCACTGCCGCCGGGAACACGCCCAACCCGACGATCGCGACGACCACCGGGGCCACCACCCAGGCCTCCCGCATGGACAGGTCACGGGTGCCCCTCGCGGCCTCCGGCGCCGGCCCGGTCATCATCCGCTGGTACATCAGCAGGATGTAGACCGCGGCCAGGATGATCCCCACAGTCGCGGCGACCCCGGCGACCGGGTACCGGGCAAACGTCCCGACCAGCACCAGGAACTCGCTGACGAAGCTCGACAACCCGGGCAACGCCAGGCTGGACAGGCCAGCCAGCAGGAACAACCCGGCGAGCACCGGGGTCACCCGCTGCCAACCGCCGAAGTCCGGGATCCGTCGCGACCCGCGCCGGGCCGCCAGCATCGCGGCCACCAGGAACAGCGCCGCGGTGGAGAACCCGTGGTTGACCATGTACAGGGCCGACCCGGTCTGGCCGGGGGTGGTCATCGCGAAGATGCCCAGCACGATGAAGCCGAAGTGCGACACCGAGGTGTAGGCGATCAGCCGCATCACGTCCGTCTGCCCGATCGCCACCAGCGCCCCGTACAGGATCGACACCACCGCAAGGGTGATCACCACGGGTGTGGCCCACCGGGACGCGTCCGGGAACAGCGGCAGGCAGAACCGGATCATCCCGAAGGTGCCGACCTTGTCCAGCACCCCGACGAGCAGGACAGCGACCGGCGGCGGGGCCTCGGACGCGGCGTCCGGGAGCCAGGTGTGCACCGGCACCATCGGCGCCTTGACCGCAAACGCGAAGAAGAACCCGAGGAACAGCAGCCGCTCGGTGCTGGCGTCCAGATCCAGTCCGGTGAGCTTGCTCAACAGGAAACCGTCCGCGCCGCCCGGGCCGGCGACGTACAGCGCGATCACCGCAACCAGCATGATCAGCCCGCCGGCCAGCGAGTACAGCAAGAACTTCACCGCGGCGTACTGCCGCTGCGCGCCGCCGAACGACCCGATGAGGAAGTACACCGGGATCAGCATGGCCTCGAAGAAAACGTAGAACAGGAACACGTCGGTGGCGGCGAAGACGCCGATCATCATCGTCTGCAGCACCAGGATGAGGGCCAGGTAGTACTGCGGGCGGCGCTCCCGTCCGTCGCCAGCGTCCTGAGACTCAGCCTCCGGACCGCCGGCCAGCAGGCAGATCGGCGTCAACACCGCGGACAACGCGATCAGCACCAACGCGATGCCGTCCACGCCGAGCGCGTAGCTCACCCCGAACTGCGGGATCCACTGGTGCTGCTCGGTGAACTGGAACCGTTCGCCGCCCGGATCGAAAGCCAGCGCCAACGCGATGACCAGGCCGAGGGTGGCCACGGAGAACGCCAGTGCCAGCGGACGAGCCCACCGCGCCAGGCCACGTGGCAGCGCGGCGACCACCGCGGCGCCGACCAACGGCACCGCGCCGATCGTGGTCAACCAGGGAAAGCTGTTCATCGGGTCACCGCCAGGGCAGCCAGCACCGCCACGACACCGGCCAGCATCGTCAGCGCATACGAGCGCACCAACCCGTTCTGCCACCGGCGCAACCGGGCCGAGGTGCCCCCGATCAGCGCGGCGAACCCACCGACCGCGCCGTCGACACCTCGGCCCTCGACGAACACCAGGGACCGGGTGAGGTGCTGACCAGGCCGGGCGAAGACCGCTTCGTTGACGTCGTCCTGGAGCAAGTCCCGGCGGGCGGCCCGGGTCAGCAACGACCCTGCCGGGGCAACCTGCGGCACGTCGCGGCGCACGTACATCAGCCAAGCACCCACCACTCCTAGCGCGACCAGCGCGAGAGTGAGGCCGATCAGCACCGGCACGGCCAGGACCGGGTGCTCTTCACCGTGCTTGCCGACCACCGGCTCCAACCAGTGGCTGAGCAGGTTCGTCGGGCCGAGCACCAGGCCGAGCCCAGCGGAACCGAGGGCCAGCACCGCCATCGGCACCGTCATCAGCAGCGGCGACTCGTGGGGGCGCACGTCCTCGTCCCAGCGTCGTCGACCGTGGAAGGTCAAGAAGAACAACCGAGACATGTAGAAGGCGGTGATCCCAGCGCCGATCAGCGCGGCGCCGCCGAACACCCACGGCCGCCAGCCGTCGCCGATGAACGCGGCCTCGATCACCTTGTCCTTGCTCCAGAACCCGGCGAACGGCGGCACCCCGAGGATCGCCAGCCACCCCAACCCGAACGTCACCCAGGTCGCCTTCATCATCGTGGACAGCCCGCCGTACCGGCGCATCTGCACCCGGTCGTTCATGCCGTGCATCACCGAGCCCGCGCCCAGGAACATGCCGGCCTTGAAGAAGCCGTGGGTGAGCAGGTGGAAGATCGCGTACACATAGCCGACCGGGCCGAGCCCGGCGGCCAGCATCATGTAGCCGATCTGGCTCATCGTGGACGCCGCGAGCGCCTTCTTGATGTCGTCCTTGGCGCAGCCCACGATCGCCCCGAACACCAGCGTGACCGCGCCCACGATGACCACGACCAGCTGGGCGTCCGGGGCCAGGTTGTAGATCGGCGCGGACCGCACCACCAGGTACACCCCGGCGGTGACCATGGTCGCCGCGTGGATCAGCGCGGACACCGGGGTCGGGCCGGCCATCGCGTCACCCAGCCAGGACTGCAGCGGGAACTGCGCGGACTTGCCGCACGCGCCGAGCAGCAGCATCAGCCCGATCACGGTCAGCGCTGCCTGCGAGGCGCCCTCGGCGCTGGCGAAGACCGTCTCGAAGTCCACCGCGCCGAACTGGACGAACATCGCCATGATCGCGATGGCCAGACCGAGGTCGCCGACCCGGTTCACCACGAACGCCTTCTTCGCCGCCGCCGCGTAGCTGGGGTTGGAGTTCCAGAAGCCGATCAGCAGGTACGACGCGAGGCCGACGCCCTCCCACCCGACGTACAGCAGCAGGTAGCTGTCCGCGAGCACCAGTAGGAGCATCGCGGCGATGAACAGGTTCAGGTAGGCGAAGAACCGTCGCCGGTCCTGGTCCTGCGCCATGTAGGCGATCGAGTACACATGGATCAGCGATCCGACGAACGTGATGAGCAGCACGAACGCCAATGACAACGGGTCCACCAGCAGCCCGGCGTCCACCTGGAAGGAACCGGCCGGCACCCAGGAGAAGAGGTGCTGGCCCACCGCCCGGTCGGCCTCATCGCGTCCGGTGAGCGCGATGAAGAGGACCACCGCCACCACGAACGCCGCCCAGGACGCCACCGTGCCCACCAGGTGACCGAACCGGTCGGTGCGCCGACCGCCCAGCAGCAGCACCGCCGCTCCGGCCAGCGGCAGCGCAATCAACAACCAGGCCAGCGAGAAGACCCCGGTGGCGCTCCCGGCGGCCAGGCCCTCACCAGCCAGACCAGCGGTCATGCTGCCGCTGGTCAGGTCACCGGTGGCCAGGCGCTCGGCGGCCCAGGTCGGCGCCCCGGTCGCCGTCGCGGCCGGCAGCAGGGACGCGCTCATGTCGGTGTGCCCATCGTCGTCGATCCGTTCCGGTGCAGGGTCGGACCGGGCAGGAGGCCGGTCACAGCTTGAGCAGACTGGCGTCGTCGACCGAGGCCGACCGGCGGGTGCGGAAGATCGTCAGGATGATCGCCAACCCCACGACCACCTCGGCCGCGGCGACCAGCATGACGAACAACGCGACCACCTGGCCGTCCAGCGCCCCGTGCATCCGGGCGAAGGTCACGAAGAGCAGGTTGGCCGCGTTGAGCATCAACTCGATGCCCATGAACACCACGATCGCGTTGCGCCGCAGCAGCACCGTCGCCGCGCCGATAGCGAACAGGATGCACGCCAGCACCAGGTAGTTGGTCAGGCTCATCGCCGACCTCCCCGCTCGACGTCCTGCGTGATCGCATCCACCGCCTGGTCGAAGTCCGCGGCCGGACGCACCTGCTCGCGTGCCCGCAGCACCCGGGACACCGACAGCTCGCTCGGCGACCCGTCGGGCAGCAAAGCCGGGGTGTCCACCGCGTTGTGCCGAGCGAACACCCCGGGCGCGGGCAACCCGGCGAGGTGTCGTCCGGCGCGGAACCGCTGCTGCGACAGCACTTTCTGGGTGCGCGGGGCGCCCAACCGCTCGCGATGGGCGAGCACCATCGCCCCAAGCGCGGCCGTAACCAGCAACGCACCGGTGACCTCGAAGATCCAGACGTAGCGGCCGAAGATGAGGTTCGCCAGACCGACCACGTTGCCACTGGAGTTGGCCTGGTTCAGCCCCACCGGGCTCGCGAACGTGACAGCGCCGACACCGGTGGTGAGCAGGACGCCGAGGCCCGTCGCCAGCAGCAGCCCGGCCCACCGCTGCCCGGCGATGGTCTCCACCAGCGAGTCGGCCGAGTCCACCCCGATCAGCATGAGGACGAACAGGAACAGCATCATCACCGCGCCGGTGTACACGAACACCTGGATGACGCCGAGGAAGTCCGCGTCCTGCACCAGGTACATGCCACCCAACCCGATCATCACCACGGCCACGCCCAGCGCCGCGTGCACCGCCTTGCGGGCGAACAGCAGGCCCAGAGCGGCCACCACCATCAGCGGAGCCAGCACCCAGAACATCACCGTCTCCGCACCGGTCGGGCTGGCACTGGTACGCAGGACGAGCTCCGTCAGCACGCCACCCGTCACCGGCGGACCTCCGAGACATCGCCGCCGGTCACCGGTTCGACACCGTCGGTTTCGACACCGTCGGTTTCGACACCGCCAGGCTCAGCAGCGCTCGCGGCGGCCTGGTCGTGGCCCGCGGCCTGCACCCACGCCCGCTGGTCGACCGTCGGTTCGACGATCTCCCCACGGTAGTAGTCCTGCTCGGTCGAGCCCTGTGGCATCGGATGCGGGGGAGCCAGCATCCCGTCGCTCAGCGGGGCCAGCAGCTGGTCCTTCTCATAGATCAGCTTCGCGCGGCTGTCGTCGGCCAGCTCGTACTCGGTGGTCATCGTCAACGCCCGGGTCGGGCAGGCCTCGATGCACAACCCGCAGAAGATGCACCGCAAGTAGTTGATCTGGTACACCCGCCCGTACCGCTCGCCCGGGGAGTACCGCTGATCCTGGGTGTTGTCGGCGCCCTCGACGTAGATCGCGTCCGCCGGGCAGGCCCAGGCGCACAGCTCGCAGCCGATGCACTTCTCCAAGCCGTCCGGATACCGGTTCAGCTGGTGCCGGCCGTGGAAGCGCGGCTCCGTGGGGCGGGGCTTCTCCGGGTACTCCTCGGTGGCCACCCGACGGAACATCGTCGAGAAACTCACCCCGAACCCGGCGACCTGCGGCGCCAGCCGGGGCAGCACACCACGCTGCGGCGCCTTGAGCGGCGGGCGCGGGCGGGCACGGCCTCGATCCGCGTCCCGTCCCGCCGCGGAGGGACGGTCAACCACGGGGAACCTCCTCGGAGGTGACGGCTGCGGGGCGGCTGGTCTGCAGCGCCTGGCCACGGCTGACCTGCAGCGCCTGGCCAGGCAGCGGCGGCACCGGATGCCCGCCGGCGAACGGGTCGACCTGGCCTCGCTGCCAACCAGCGGCGTCCGCGGCCGCGGCCTCGCGACGAGCGTCGACGCTCCAAGCGATCACGCCGCCGACCAGGGCGAGCACCCCGATCGCGAGGAACAGGACCTGCCGGTCGGACCCGGTGATCTCCGGCAACGACCGGATGGTCGCGACGGCCACGATCCACAGCAGGCTGGCTGGGATGAGGAACTTCCAGCCGAACCGCATGAACTGGTCGTAGCGCACCCGGGGCAGCGACCCGCGCACCCAGACGAAGAAGAACAACATCGCCCACAGCTTGGCCAGGAACCACAGCACCGGCCACCAGCCGGTGTTGAGCACGCCGTCACCGATCGTGGACAGCGGCCACGGAGCCAGCCAGCCACCCAGGAACAAGGTCACGGCGAGCGCGGAGACGGTGACCATGTTGACGTACTCGGCGAGGAAGAACAGCGCGAACTTCAACGAGGAGTACTCGGTGTGGAACCCGCCGGTCAGCTCGCCCTCCCCCTCGGCCAGGTCGAACGGCAGCCGGTTGGTCTCACCCAGCATCGTGATCACGTACACCACGAACGAGAACACCGCCGGGATCACGAACCACTGATCCGCCTGCGCGGCCACGATCGCGGACGTCGACATCGACCCGGCGTACAGGAAGACCGGCACCAGGGACAGCCCCATGGCGATCTCGTACGACACCAGCTGGGCCGAGGAGCGCAGGCCGCCGAGCAGCGGGTAGGTCGACCCGGACGACCAACCGGCGAGCAGCACGCCGTACACCCCGATGCCGGCCACCGCGAGCACGAACAACACCGCGACCGGGATGTCGGTGAGCTGCAACGGGGTCCGGACCCCGAAGATCGACACGGCAGGGCCGAACGGGATGATCGCGAACGAGACGAAGCAGCAGGTGACCGCGATCACCGGGGCGGCGATGAAGACGGCCTTGTCGGCCGCCTTCGGGATGATGTCCTCCTTGAGCGCCAGCTTGATGCCGTCCGCGAGGGTCTGCAGCAGGCCGAACGGCCCGGTGCGGTTCGGCCCCGGGCGCTGCTGCATCCGCCCGATCACCTTGCGCTCGAAGAGCACCAGCGCCAGCGTGGTCACCACCAGGAAGACGAAGATCGCACCGGCCTTCAGCAACACCAGCCACCAGGTGTCCCGCCCGAAGTCGGCGGCCTGTGGCGCGGCGCTGAGACCGGGCAGCGGCCCGGTGAACACCGAAGCCGCACCCAAGCCGGCTTCCCACGACCTCATGCCACACCTCTCATCTGACACCTGCCGAGTTCATCCGACACCTGCCGAGTCCGTCGCGTCGGCCCGACCGGCCGCCTCGGTCGAGTCGTCACCCGAGCCCTCGATCACGCCCGCAGCCCGACGCACGGTGACCACCGCGCCGGCGTCCGCCCCGAGCCGCGCCCGGACCGGGTGGCCGACCTGGTTCGCGGGGAGCCAGACCACCCGTTCCGGCAGCTCGGTGACCACCACAGGCAGCGTGATCGACCCGCGATCGGTCGCCACCGTGACCAGCTCGCCGTCCACCACACCGACCTCGGCCGCGGTGCCGGGCGACAACCGGGCCACGGGACGACGAGCGGTGCCGGCGAGCCACGGCTCGCCGTCCTGCAGCCGGCCCGCGTCCAACAGCTGGTGCCATGAGGACAGCACCGCCTGCCCTGGCCCGACCGGCGGCGGCGGGACGGACGGCACGGACGGCGCCGGGGGTTGAGCACCCTGCCACCCGGCCAGCTCGGCCAGCTCGGCCCGGGCGCTGACGATGTCAGGAAGGCCGAGGTCGACGTCGAGCTCGGCGGCCAGCAGGTGCAACACCCGGTGGTCGCTCATCGCGGACGACCGCAGCACGTCCTCGAACGGGCGGGGGCGCCCCTCCCACGTCCGGAACGTGCCAGCCTTCTCCGCCACGGCGGCGACCGGGAGCACGACGTCGGCGTGCTCGGTGACCACGGTGGCGCGCTGCTCCAGGCAGACCACGAAGCTGGCGGCCCGCAACGCCGCCCGAGCGGCAGCCGGGTCCGGCAGGTCGTCCGGATCGACCCCGCCGACCACTAGGCCGGCCACCTGGCCGGTCTGCGCGGCGTGCAGGATCCCGGCAGCGTCCCGACCCGGCTGGGCAGGCAGGTCGCCCGAGCCCCAGACCGCCTGGACGTCGGCCCGGGCGGTGGGGTCGGCCACCAACCGGCCGCCGGGCAACAGACCGGGCAGCGCACCTGCCTCGACCCCGCCCCGCTCCCCAGCTCGGCGCGGCACCCAGGCCAGCCGGGCTCCGGTCGCATCGGCGCACCGGATCGCCGCGGACAGCCCACCGGTCACGCTCGCCAACCGTTCCCCGACCAGGATCACGGACCCGGCCGCGCGCAGCAGCTCGGCGGTGTCCGCCACCTCGGCCGCACCGGTGGCCAGCGCGTCCAGCACCTCGGCCTCGGTGCCGGGCGCAGACGACAACAACCGACCGGCGAGCTTGTCCAGACCGCGGGTGGCCCACGGCGCGACGGCGACGACCTGCTGACCGTGACCTCGCACCGCCTTGCGAAGCCGCA
>JBOFLF010000077.1:0-58623 GCA_051657715.1 Angustibacter sp.
GCCTAACAAGGCTCAGCGGTCACGCAACCGTCGTGAGCGCAATGTGAGCAGGCCGTTTCGCCACTCTACGATCATTCCGCCGTACGAGGGATGGGCCATCCCCAGCCGCTGACTACTCGCCCGACCCGGCGCCAGTCGAGCCCGAGCCCGGTCCGCGCTGGACGGCGGCGAGCAGCAACTGGGCGACGTCCACGACCTGCACCTGGTCGCGGGCCTCGCCGGCGCCTTGCGCGGACGCCAGCCCGTCGCTCAGCATGACCCGGCAGAACGGGCAACCGACCGCGATCCGGTCCGCGCCGGTGGCGACCGCCTCGGCGGTGCGGTCGGCGTTGATCCGGGTGCCGATCCGCTCCTCCATCCACATCCGCGCGCCGCCGGCGCCGCAGCAGAACGAGCGCTCCCGGCTGCGCGGCAGCTCGCGGTACTCCACGCCGGGCAGCGCGCCGATCAGCTCGCGCGGCGGGTTGTAGACCCCGTTATGCCGACCCAGGTAGCACGGATCGTGGTACGTCACCGAAGCCGACGCGGCGATCGAGGTGCCGGGCTCGTTCGCTGACCTGGAGGTGGCGCCGTCGTCGCCGTCGGCAAGGGTGGTCGAGCCGACGTCGCCGGAACCAGACGTCTGGTCGCTGGGAGCCGTGGACCCGGTGCGCGGCAACGGTGCTCCGGACACCGGAGCGATCGGCACCAGGCGCCCGGCTCGGACCAGCTGGTTCAGCAACTGGGTGTGGTGCACCACCTCGTACCGGCCACCCAGCTGCGGGTACTCCCGGGACAGCGTGTTGAGGCAGTGCGGGCAGGTGACCACGATCTTCGTCGCACCGGCCTCGCCGAGCACCTCGACGTTCGCCTGCGCGAGCATCTGGAACACGAACTCGTTGCCCGCCCGCCGGGCCGGGTCCCCGGTGCAGGACTCGCCGTCGCCGAGGACGGCGAACTCCACCCCCGCGGTGTGCAGCAGCTCCGCGACCGCCCGGGTGGTCTTCTTCGCGCGGTCCTCGAACGCGCCCGCGCAGCCCACCCAGAACAGGTACTCCACCTCGGCCAGCGACTCGACGTCCCGGCCGACCTGCTTGATCTCGAACGGCAGGTCCTTCGCCCAGTCCAGGCGCATCCGGGCGTTCATCCCCCACGGGTTCTGCGCGTTCTCCAAGTTCTTGAACAGCCCGCCCAGCTCGGTGGGGAACGCGGACTCCATGAGCACCTGGTACCGCCGCATGTCGATGATGTGGTCCACGTGCTCGATGTCCACTGGGCACTGCTCCACGCAGGCGCCGCAGCTGGTGCAGCTCCACAGCACCTCCGGGTCGATGACGCCGAGCCCGCCCAGCTCCTCGCCGCCACCCGGGCGGTATGCGCCACGAGGATCCGCTGCCAGCCCGGCGGTGCCGTCCGGGACCCCGATGGCCGCGGTCCCGTCGCCGCTGCCCGCTGCGGAGTGCCGGCCGGGGTCGCCACTGGAGCCGGCGGCGTCGGTGGTGCCGCTGTCGGGGTCGGCCCACCCGGTCGCGGCGACCAACGGCCGCTCGTGCGCGAGCCGAGCTCGTTCCAGCACCGCGGGCGACGCGCCACCCGTCGTCGCGTCCCTGCCGCTGCCCCCGCCGGCAGCATCGGCACCCTGGTTGGAGCCGGCGGCCCGGAGGTGCGGGGCCACCGCGTGCGCGTGGTCGCGCAGGCTCATCACCAGCAGCTTGGGCGACAACGGCTTGTCGGTGTGCCAAGCCGGGCACTGGCTCTGGCAGCGACCGCACTCGGTGCAGGTGCTGACATCCAGCAGTCCCTTCCACGTGAACTGCTCCACCTTCCCGACGCCGAGCGCGGCGTCCTCGTCGAGCCCGTCGACATCCGCGAAGTCCACCGGCTTCCCGTCGACCGAGATGGGTCTCAGCTCGCCGAGCGCGGTACGCCCGTCGGCGTTGCGCTTGGTCCAGATGTTGACGAAGGCCAGGAACCGGTGCCAGGCCACGCCCATCGTCGGCCGCAGCCCGATGGTCACGAACCACGCCATCGAGATCAGGATCTTCCCCGTGGCAACCGCGATGATCGCCGAGCCGAGCGCCCCGGCGCTGGCGCCGTCCACGAGACCACCGAGCCACGCGGTGGTCGGGAAGTGCCAGGCGGTCGCCCACGTCGCGTCCAGCTCCCGGCCTCGTGCGTACTCCAGCGCGCGCAGCGCCAGCACGCACACCACCACCCCGAGGATGGTCAGCTCGACGTAGTACGCCTGCCACCACGTCGAGCCGAAGAACCGGGAGCGGCGCCCCCGATCCCCGCCGGATCGCCGGGGGTGCTCGCGTTGGCGTACCGCCATCAACACCAGGATGCCGGCCAGGGAGAGCCAGGCGATCCCCTCGCCCAGCCACTCCAGCGGCACCCAGTGGCCGACCACCGGCAGCACGAACCCGGGATCGAACAGCTGCCCGTACGCGGTGATCAAGCTGAGGAACAGCACCCCGAACGCGACCATGGTGACCCAGTGCGCCACCGCCACCACCGGTTTGCGCGCCATCCGGGTGTGGCCGAGGAACTCCCGCAGCAGCGTGCGGGTCCGTCGCAGCGGGTCGTTGGCGCGGGGGTCCGACGAGCTGGTCGGTTGACCGATCCGGATCCCGGCGACGATCTCACCGACGGCGCGGGCGACCAACGCGACGCCCACGGCGGTGGCGGCCAGCGCCAGCGGGATGGCAACGACCTGCATGAGCGGCTCCCTCGTACGGAGACTTGGTGGTCCGGGTGAGCTCTCGCAACCCTCACGCCCGTTCGGGGTGAACGGCGGGCTCTGACGATGCTACTGGCCGGTAACTGACGCCGCCGGGTCCGCGGCTCTTGACCCGGGCACCTCACAGGACGGTGGCCACGTCGGTTCGGCGGAAGTCCTCGCCCTTGAACAGCAACGGGATTCCGTGTGCTCGGGCCATGGCGTAGGCGAAGCAGTCACCCAGGTTGAGCGCCGCCGGGTGCCGGCCGCGGCCGAAACGACGCCACGCGTCCACCGCAAGCCGCGCCTGCTCGGCGCTCACCGGGTCGATGGCGACACCAGCCGTCTTGATCAGCACGGCCAGATCCTGTGCCGCCTCTGGTCCTTGCCGTGCCTCGACCACGATCGCCGCCTCGACGGCGCTGACCGCGGACAGCAGCGGTGGGCCGCCGGCAGCGATGAGGGCCTGGGCGTACAGCTCCCCATCGGGTTCTCCCAGAACCACCGCGACGAGCGCGGAAGTGTCGACTGCCATGCTCATACCGGAAGGCCGTCGTGGCCGTATCCGAGGATCTCGCTCTCCGGTCGGTCATCCACTGTGGCGCGCGCCCGGCCACGGCGGACCAGTTCCTCCACGAACGCGCCGCTCGTCGTCGGGCGCTGGCGATGGCGTACTCGCGCCAGCCTCTCTCGGATCGCCGTCCGAGCTGCTTCGGTGATCGTCTCGCCGGTGAGGGCGGCGAGTTCGCGAGCCAGGCGATCGGTGTCCGGGTCCTTGATGTTGAGCGCCATCGATAAAGACTACTCTCCACCTTTCTTTCCTCCGGGTGAGATAAGCGGAGTGCTGCCGCATCTTCCGGTCGTCAGCGACCCTGCCCGGCGGTGTGGAACCCCTGCGCCGGGTACATCGATCCGGTTCGATGAGCTCATGACGGGTGTGCCTGGTCCGGGCGGCTCGGCTGATCGGTGGGCTGCCGACGCGACCGAGATACCGATCGGCGACGGCCCGTTGACGCCGGGCCAGGTGGTCGCGGTGGCCCGCCACCGCGCCGCCGTCGCGCTCACCGAGCGCGCGCTCCGCGCGATCGAGCGCAGCCGCGCGGTGATCGAAGAGCTGGCCGGAGACGAGCAAGCGCACTACGGGATCTCCACCGGCTTCGGGGCGCTCGCCACCCGGCACGTCCCGCCGCGGTTGCGAGAGCAGCTGCAGCTGGCGGTGGTGCGCTCGCACGCCGCCGGAACCGGGACGCAGGTGGAGCGGGAGGTGGTCCGCGCGCTCATGCTGCTGCGGTTGTCCACGATGGCCACAGGGCGGACCGGCGTCCGTTCGGTGGTCGCGTCAAGGTATGCGGCTTTGCTGAATGCGGGGGTGACGCCGGTGGTGCCCGAGCACGGATCGCTGGGCTGCTCCGGCGATCTGGCGCCGTTGGCGCACTGCGCGCTCGCCCTGGTCGGCGAGGGGATGGTCCAGGATCGCGACGACGTGCCGCTGTCTTCGGCGGAAGCTTTGCGCCGCAACGGGATCAATCCGGTCGAACTGCGAGAGAAGGAAGGCCTGGCGCTGATCAACGGCACCGACGGCATGCTGGGCATGCTGGTGTTGGCGTTGGCCGACCTGCGAGAGCTGCTGGTGGTCGCCGACATCGCGGCCGCGGCCAGCGTGGAGGCGTTGCTCGGCACCGACGCGGTGTTCGCCGCCGATCTGCAGGCGCTGCGACCGCACCCCGGGCAGGCGATCAGCGCGGCCAACCTGCGGGCACTGCTGGCCGGGAGCGGGATCATGGCCAGCCACCGCGATCCGTCCTGCACCCGGGTGCAGGACGCCTACTCGCTGCGCTGCGCCCCGCAGGTGCACGGCGCCGCCCGGGACACCGTCGAGCACGCCGCGGCGGTCGCGGACCGCGAGCTCGCCGCCGCCATCGACAACCCGGTGGTCACCGTGGACGGGCGGGTGGAGAGCAACGGCAACTTCCACGGCGCGCCGGTGGCGTACGTGCTCGACTTCCTCGCGATCGCCGTCGCGGACGTCGCGTCGATGAGCGAGCGGCGCACCGATCGGTTCCTGGACGTCGCCCGCAACCACGGTCTGCCGCCGTTCCTCGCGGACCGGCCAGGGGTCGACAGCGGCCTGATGATCGCGCAGTACACGGCGGCCGGGATGGTGGCGGAGCTCAAGCGGTTGGCGACGCCGGCCAGCGTGGACTCCATCCCGAGCAGCGCGATGCAGGAGGACCACGTCTCGATGGGCTGGGCTGCCGGGCGCAAGCTGCGGCGCGCGCTGGACGGGTTGACCCGGGTGCTGGCCATCGAGGTGCTCACCGCGACTCGGGCGTCGGACCTGCGCGGCCCGCTGGTCCCAGCACCGGCCATGGCCGCTGTCCGAGACGCATTGCGTCGCAACGGGATCGCCGGCCCTGGGCCGGACCGCCACCTGGCCCCGGAGATCGACGCGGCCGTGACCGCCGTCGTCGACGGCACGGTCCGGGCAGCCGCCGACTCCGTCCTGTCGCGGCCCCTGGGCTGACCCACCGTGGCGCTGGCATTCCCGGGATGCTGGCACCCTGAGCTGGTGGTCGACAACATCGGTGCGGAGCGTCCCGTCGCGCTGGCGGTATGCGGCGCCGACGTCGAGCAGGTGGCCATGAGCTGGGGTGTGGTCAGCGCTCGACGGGACTGGTGGGGTTGGTCCGAGCAGGACCTGCCGCTCGCGGTGGTGACCGGGCACGAGCAGCGGTTGTCCGTTGCTGAGCGCTGCCCCGGGGCCACGGTGGTGGCCACCGGTGCGCCTGGGTGGCCGGCGGCCACCGCGGTGGCCCAGGCCTGGGCGTCAGCGTTGGCAGCGGACCGTACCGTGATCGCCGTCCGGGCCGGCACGCTTCCGGCCCTGGATCAGCCGTTCCTCGCAGCCGCCAGGGCCGTCACCGATCCGACCTCGGGCACCGCCGAGGATCCCGGTCCCACCGACCTGGTGGTGCTGCCGCCGGGTAGTCGGGTGGACGTCGACCCGCGGACCCGCGGCTCGTTGGCTGAGCACGACGTCGACACGGCGTTGGCTGCGGCGGGTGTCCAGGCCTCGCACCCCGCGCTGCGGTATGACCGGCCCGCCGTCCGCGGACCGGCGTTCGCTGCCACCGACCTGGCCGGTCAGGCGCGCAATGCGCTGATGGTCGACCCTCTGGCCGAGGTGTCCGACGACCTGGTCGACGTGGCGGCGCGTGCCCGGCGCGAGCATCAGTCACCCTTCTGGGCGTACGACGCGATCGTCGGGATCAACCGGGACGCGGCCGTCGAACGCTGGCGGGATCTCACGCGTCGGGCGACCGCGCTCGGGTTCGCCGAGCGGTTGGAGCGGCAGCCAGCGGTCGACCATCCCGGGTACCCGACAGCGGGAGCGGCGTTGTCGCACCGCGCGGTGGTCGAGGACGCGTGGCGTCGCCGGCTGCGGCATGTGCTGCTGCTGGAGGACGACGTGGTGTTCCGCCGGGACACCCGGGCGCTGCTCGCCGACGCCAACGCCGTCTTCGCCAAGACCAGGTACCCCGGCACCGACAGCGCGCCACAGGCCCCGCCGTGGGACCTGCTCTACCTCGGGGTTGACGCCCCCGAGCTCGCCGGCCGCGTGGACGACGTGCTGCCACCCGCGACCAGGCATCCCCGGTTGCGGCTGGTGGATCGACGCACCCATAACTTCCACGCCCAGGTGATCCGGGCGTCCGCGTTCGACCTGCTCCTGGACGAGCTGCCCCGGACCATCGCCGACGCCGAGCACTGGTGCGAGCGGTGGACGGCCACAAGCTGGTTCCTGTCCGAGCAGTACACGTCCGGGCGGTTGCGGGCGCTGACGGTCTGGCCCCGAGTCGCGGCCCAGGCGGAGCAGCTCACGGACCGCCGGGTCACCCTGCACCCCGACGAGCGGACCGCGTTCGTCCTTTAGCCGCGCGCGGTGCCGCGGCTGACCGACGGTGCCGGGTCGTCATCGCCCACGCCCAGGCCGTGGTCGGCGGGCCGCGGCCGCCGCGGCGATCCCCACGCTGACCAGGCCGAGACCGAGCAGGCCGACAACGCCCAGGGATGCCGGACCGGTGGCCGGCAGCTGCCTGGCGTCCTGGACGCCAGCGGCAGCCGGGACGTCTGAGCGCGGCGGCGTCTCGTCCTGCGTGCTGCCTGGGGACGGTGGGTCGGTGCTCGCCGCCTGGGCCAGCACGCAGGCGGTGATCTCCACGTACCCGTCGATCTGGTCGTGGAGGCCGGTGATGGCGCCGAGGCTGGAGCCGCCGCCTCCGCCGGACACCAACCCGGGCAGAGGTGTCGACCCGCCCGCCGCCCCGAGGCCGGCGCCGCCGCCCCCGCCGTGCAGGCCGCCACCGCCGCCTCCGCCCGCGGTGCTGTAGAAATCGCTCTGGCCGAAACGGGTCTCGCTGCCACCGCGGCCTCCGGTGCCGAGCGTGCCGCTGCCGCCGTCGAACGCCGGCGTCAGAGCTCCGGTCAGGTCGCTGACCCCGCCGGCCCCGCCGGCACCCGCCGTCCCGGCGCGACCTCCTCCGATCTGGTAGACGAGACCGCCGCTGAAGGTCAGCTGGGTGGCCCCGGCGACCAGGTCGCCGTCGTCCTGAATGCCATCCGGTCCGGTGGTGTTGCCTACCCAGCCTTGTGACGCGGCGCCGTCCGTGCCCGCGTCTCCACCGTCACCGACCAGGTCCGGTGGGGCCGAGGGTATTTGGGCGCCGCCGAACGGGGTGTTGTCCGGCCACACCACCGCACCAGCACCACCACCGCCTGCGGCCACGACGACCCGGTCCGCCAGGCCGGGTCCGCCGCGTCGCACGTCCGACGCGCCGCCACCACCGCCTGGCGAGATCGGGTGGGGGAGATCGCTGCTGAGCAGGATGAACGGCCCGGGCGCGGCGTCCCCACCCCCGTTGCTGCCGCCGTCCGCGCCGTCCGCGCCCCCGCCGACGGTGATCCCGAGCACCTCGCCCGGCTCAGCGTCCACGTTCGCGGCGACGACAGCTGCCCGCCCGCCGCCGGTCGCCGGCCGTGGGAAGAACTCCAGCGGGAGGAAGTCGTCGTCGACCACCGCGCCGGAGACAGCGTCGGCGCCCTGCCCACCGGCCGCGACCACCCGGACCTGCACGGTCTCCGGTGGCACCGTCCACTCCACCAGGCCCGCGCCGGGGTCGTCGAACCGCTGCGACTCGCCGCAGTCCAGCTCGGCGGCGGCGATCGGGGTGGCCCCACCTGCTAGTGACGCGGCGGCGAGGGCGCATCCCCCGAGGGGTGCCGCCACCATCCGCTTCGTTAACCAAGGGTGCTGAGAAGAACTCACAACGTGAGCTTAGTTTGTGATGAGCCGGCCTCCGCTCCACCCGTGCTGTCGTCTCGGCGGCACCTCGCGAGCGAAGAGCGTCACCGAGGCCACGGTCGGTCACCGACGCCGCCAACGGCCCGTCGGGTCGGGGCGGTCGACCACCGGCTCACTCTGGCCGGCCACCCGCAGCCGGCCAGAACGAGCGAGCCCGTGCAGCACCGCGGCTGGGTCTACATCGGCCGGATCGGCGTCGCGCAGCGAGCTGGTCGTGGCGGGCAGTCGATCCGCCAGCGCGGCCAATGCCCGCTTGGACAGCAGCACAGCGAGCAGTGGGCCGGCGTTATCACCCGGGTGAGTACGGTCCAGGTGGACGACGTCGACGCGTGGCCGGTGCTCACCGACTGATGCCGCGCCGTAGACGCCGACCTCCAAGTCCCGGCGCATCCGATCCAGGCCGGTCTGCCGCAGGGCGAAGCACCCTTCCACGACCACCACCTGGTGCCAGCCCCGCCGGACCGCCCGCCGAGCCATCGTGGCCCACGACAGCGCCCGGCGCCCGGGGCCGACCAGTGAGCCATCTAGGAATCCGAACCGGCGTGCCGCCCGCCCGGCACCGTCCCGGTCCAGCTCGTCGCGGGCCGCGGTCCACCCGGCCCCGGTGTCCGGATCGGGGAACCAGTAGACGGCGTCCTGCCGGGCGAGCGGTGAGCGCCACTCCCGCTGCGCATCCGCCAGCGCCCGCTCGACGGTGGCCGGGGCGAGTCGTCGGGACAGCTCGCCGACGACGTCCGGCACGGCGCCGCCCGTGTGCATCGCGCCCAGCAGCTGGTTGCGGGCGATGTCGCCGGGGCGGCCAGGGGGGCGCCGGGTCACCCGCCTGGTCTGCAGCCACGGAGGCCGCTGGACCGTCCATCCGGCGTGCCGCCAGCACGCCGCCAGCACCGCGTCGACCGCTCCGAACCCCCGCACGGCCGGTCGCGGCGGTTGCGCCCGGGCCACCCAGCAGTCCAGCGGGGCAGCGCCCGGCGTCGCCACCAGCTCCGCGGTGCCGCGCTCCACGTGGTCGAGGGCCTGGGCCAGCCCACCCGGCCGGACCAGAGTCCCGGCCTCGATGACGGCCGCCACCGAGCCCGGGGCGGTCTCCGAGAGGACCTCGACCGACGCCCACCCGTCCACCTCGTCGTATCGCAGCAGCATCGCCTGGTGCCGGTGGGCGAGCTCGGCGACGACCGCCGTCTGCGGGCCACCCGGGACGTCGTCCACGACCATCAGGGTCGCCGTGCGCAGGATGTCGGGGTGATCGACCCGCAGGCCGTGCAGGGTGACCCCTAGCGCTTCGGCATCACCGCGGGACGGGACCGCCAGCACCGGATGGCCCCGGACGACGGCCCTCGCCACCGGCTCAGCGCACCGCGCGCTGGCATCGGCCCGTGAGCACAGCGGCGATCCTCGTACCGATGAGACCGGCACCGATCAGACCGAGGCCGATGAGACCGGCACCGATCAGACCGAGGCCGCCGAGCGGTCCGGGACCGGTGGCGGGCAGCTGATCAACGCCCGGTGAGCTGCCGCCAGCGGGTTGTGCCGCGTCGGTGCCGCCCACACCGGGAGCGGCACCGGTCGGGCCGTTGGTGTTGACCTGGGTCTGCACGCAGGTGGTGATCTCCACGTACCCGTCGATCTGGTCGTGGAGGCCGGTGATGGTGCCGAGGCTGGAGCCGCCGCCACCGCCGGACACCAACCCGGGAACCGGTGTGGAGGATCCGAGGACGCCCATGCCGCCACCGCCGCCACCGCCGTACAACCCGCCGCCTCCGCCGCCTCCGCCGGTGGCCAGCTGGTGGCCAGGTGCCGAGGGGTCGTCGGCCGGCAGCCGTCCGCCGTCCCCACCACGACCCAGCGCGCCTGGCTGACCAGGCATCTGCGGGTACCGATCCTCGGCGCCGGCCGGCACTGTCGGTGTTCCCGCCGTACCGCCCACGCTCGGTTGGCCGGCGGTTCCGGCGGTGAGCGTGCCCTCGACAGCCTGGGCCGGAACGGGTGGCCGGTTGACCTGGGTGCGGCCCTCGACTGCGACGCCCGCGAACGGCACCGTGCCCGCGTAGTCCACCCAGCCGAATGATGCTTGACCATCCGAGCCGGCGTCCCCGCCATCACCTACGAGGTCCGGCGGCGGCGGCGTCGGCACCCCCAACTCGGTGTTGGACCAGGACATCGCGCCGGCGCCGCCACCGCCGGCAGCCACGAGTACCCGGTCGCCCGGCCTCGTGCCCCCGACTCGAATATCCGAGGCGCCGCCTCCGCCGCCCGGCCGCAGCGCCAGCTCGCTGTCCACCGGCTCGCCGCTGACGAGAAAGGGACCCGGTGCCGCCTCGCCACCGCCGTTGGCGCCACCGTCGGGGCCGTCCGCGCCGCCGCCGACCACGACGGTGACGGTCTGCCCTGCCCGGACGTCCAGCGTCCCGGTCACCACGGCGCCCTGGCCACCGCCGGTTGCGGGTTCCGCCGTCCACGCTGGGGTCGGCACGTCGGGATAGCTGCCGGACACGGCGTCCGCACCACGACCACCGGCGAGGGTGGCGCGGACCTCTTGTGTCCCAGGCGGCGCCGTCCACGCGACAAGCCCGGCGCTGGGGTCGCCGAACCGAGCGGTCCGGCATTCCGGATCCGCGGCCGTTGCCGGGCCAGCGGGTCCGGCCAGCGGTGCCGTGGCCCCAATGGCGACCAGAGCGATACCTCCTCGAGTGGCTCGCACGATCGGCTACCGCTCCCTTCGGTGACGAGCAGCGCGGGCCAACGCGCCACCGAGGACGACCAATCCGGCACCGAGCGCCACCAGCAGTGGCAGGGGCGCTGGCCCGGTAGCTGGCAAGCCGTCCGACTGCTGACCTGCCTTCAGCGTCGGGTCGCCACTGGCGCTGGCGCCACCACCCCCTGGTCCGGCGCCGGGACTGGGTGCTGGACTGGTCGGCGGTGCGGTGGATGCCGCCGCCCGTACGCACGCGACGATCTCGACGTACCCGTCGATGGTGGCGTTGAGACCGGTGACGGTGCCCAGACTTGACCCACCGGCCCCGCCGGACACCACGGTGGGGATCGGCTCGGAGGAGCCGACGGAGCCGATCCCCGCACCGCCGCCGCCGCCGTGCACGCCGCCTCCACCGCCGCCGCCGGCGGTCGCGACGAGGATCAGATCCGACGGATCCAGTGTCCGGCCACCCGAACCGCCCTGGCCGAGCGACCCGGCGCCACCGGTCGAGCGCGGATAGAAGGGACTCGTCGCCGGGGGCAGCACGTGATCGCCACCGGCACCGCCGACGTTCGCCGAACCGGCCACCCCTGGAGTGATCGACCCGATCTCCTCGAGGAAGTTTCCGTTGGTCACTCTGGTGCGCCCGGCCACCGGGATCCCGGGGTCGGCCACCGGATCGCCGGGGTCGTAGCCGATCCTGCCCTGTGAGACCCCACCATCCTGGCCGGCATCGCCGCCCTCACCGAGCAGGTCGGGAGGCGCGGCCGGGATCGGCGCCCCGCCGGTGCGCTCTGTCGAGGGCCAGGTGACCGCGCCGGCGCCGCCGCCTCCAGCCGCCACCACAATCCGGTCCGCCAAGTCGGAGCCGCCGCGGCGGACGTCCGACGCCCCGCCTCCTCCTCCAACCGTCATCGGCGGCTCGCCGCCGTCGCCAGGGACCGTGAACGGACCGGTGGCCGCGTCACCCCCGCCATTGCTCCCACCGTCAGGTCCGTCCGCGCCGCCGCCGACCGTGACCAACAGCGTGTCGCCCTCCGCGGCGGCGAAGACGTCGGTCACCACGGCCCCGCGACCGCCGCCGGCCGGCGTCCGCGGATCGAACTCGTCGATCACCATCGTTTGGAGCGTCTCCACCGCAGTGGCATCGCCACCTCTACCACCGGCCGCGGTGATCCGGACTTCTTCGGTGCCGGCGGGAGCTGTCCACTCGACCAAGCCGGCACCCGGGTCGTCGAAGCGTTGCGGGCTGCCGCAGTCCAGGTTGGCGGCGATCGCTGGGGTTGCCGCCACGAGCGGTGTCGTGGCCGTCACGGCACCAACCGCGACAGGGATCCATTTCGGTAACTTCAAGCGACTGCTCTGTGGCATTGAGTCACCTTAACAAGGGAGAAGGCCCTCCCGTCCTGTCCTCTTCGTCCTGCTGCTGTACGGATAGGCCGGCGGTGGTCCACTTCCCCGCCGGTGGTCTCGACGTCCAGCGACCATGAGCCAACCCGGGGAAGGTCGGGTGGGAAGCGAGGAGGGGCCGTGGCGGGTGCCAGAGCGGTGCGGGGGAGCTGCGCATGCCTCCGGCGCAGGCTCTGCGGTCCGCGACCACGGGCGGCGCGATCGCGTTGCGGCGCAGCGACATCGGCCGGACCAGCATTGACGCCTGAGCCGACCTGGTCGTGCTGGACGCGCCGCCCGTACCCACGTCGCCCACCGACCCGGCGTCCTGGTGGCGCGGATCCTCGACTGGCCACCGCAGCCGCCCCCGACGGCGGGTTGGGCCTGGCACCCTGGAGGCATGCCCAGCCCGGTGGCCGTCGCGGTCTGCGGTACGGACGTCGGCCACCTGGTCGCCTCCTGGCGAGCGATCAGCGCCCGACGGGACTGGTGCGGCTGGACCGGCGAGGATCTCCCGCTTGCCCTGGTCACCGGGCGCGACCAGTACGCGGCCGTCACCGGCCTGTGCCCCCAGGCTCAGGTTGTGGTGACGGGGCAGACTGGGTGGCCGGCCATCACCACCGTGGCTCAGTCATGGGCCGGTGATCGTCCGCTGGTCGCTGTCCGCGCGGGCGCGCTGCCGGACCTGACCCCGCAGTTCCGTTCGACCGCAACGGGTTTGAACCAGATTACGGTCGGGTGCCCGGACGGGCCCGGCACGGTCGATCTGATGCTGCTGCCGCCGGGACGTCGCCTGCATCTCAATGCCCGGACCCGCGGTTGCCTCTCGGAGCAAGACGTGGCCGAGGTGCTGGCGGCTTCGGGCGCGAACACGAACCTCCACTCGGGTCTGCGCTACAGCAGGTTCGCCGTCCGGGGTCCGGCGTTCGCCACCACCGACTGGGTGGCTCGAGTGCGCAACTCTGTCGTGCGCGACCCGCGGGCGACCGTCGCGGACGACTTCGCTGAGGTGGCAGCTCGAGCGCGGCGGGAACGCGAGTCCCCGTTCTGGTACTACGACGCGATCATCGCGATCGACCGCGCCGCCGGCGCCGATGGCGTGACCAGCCGGCTCGGCGACAATCCCGGCACCTTCGACAGCACCGGTCATGCCGACCGGACGGACGGGCACCCCGAGCCCTGGCTCGCCGTCGCCCACCGTGCCGCCGCGCTGGGGTTCGCCGAGCGGCTGGAGTGGTTCTCGTCCGCCGACCATCTCGGATACCCGGCGGCGACCGCGTACCCGGCGGCGACCGTTCGCCCGGCGGCTTCCGGACACCCGGCGGCTTCTTCGTATCCGGCGGCGATCGACCACCCGGCAGCGGCCGCTGCCATCGGGTACCGCCACGTGGTGCAGGACGCCTCGCGCCGCGGCCTGGCCACCGTGCTGGTGCTGAGCGACGACGTGGTGTTCCGGCGTGGCACCCGGGCGATCCTCACCGAGGTCAACGGCTCACTCGCGCAGCTGGACAGCGGCCCGCGGGCCGACTGGGGCTCGAACCCGGACCAGGTCTCCAAGCCGGTGGCGACCCCGACAGCGTCGGGTGACCGGGCATCGGGTGGTCGGGCATCGGGTGGTGGTCCGGCGCCGGGTGATCGGACGGTGTGGGACGTGTGCTGCCTGGGCGGCGACGTCCCCGATCTCGGTGACGACGTGCTGCCGGCTGTTCCCGGTCACCCCCGGCTGCGGCGCATCGACCGGGCCATCACCAGTGTTCCCGCTCAGGTCGTCCGCGCTTCGGCATTCGAGCTGCTGCTCGACGAGCTCCCGCGCACCGTCGCGGATGCCGAGCAGTGGTGCGAGCGGTGGACGGACATCGATCGATACCTGTCCGAACAGTTCCAGTCCGGTCGGCTGCACGGGCTGGTGATCTGGCCCCGGGTGGCTGCTCGGAGCCAGCGCCTGACCTCTGGCGACGAGCCCATGCACCCGGACGAGCTGGCAGCCTTCGTCGTCTGAGTCGAGCCTGCTCGTCCAGCGCCGGGCCTGGTGTGCGCGGGCTAGCCGCGGGGGCCGCTAGTCCGCGCCGCGGAGCCAGAGCCCGGTAGGTGTCGGACGGTCCACGGCTGGTTCGGTCTGCCCGACTGACCGCAACCGCCCGGCGTGGGTCAGCTCGTCCAGCACGGCGCCCGGGTCGGTCTGGTGGTCCTCGGCGTCCGGGCGGGGGCCGGGGGTGTCAGGCAGCCGCACGGCGAGCTCCGCCAGTGCTCGCTCGGACAACAGCACTGCCAAGGCCGAGTAGGCGACGTCGACTGGTCGGGTTCGGTCGAGGTGCACGACGTCTGGTCCTGGTGCCACCGGTGCGATCAGTCCGCCACGTCCCGGTGGTCCGGTGCCGCGCCCAGGTGGTTCCGTGCCGCGCCCAGGCGATCCGGTGCGTCGTCGCCGCAAGCCGATCAGCTCGGCGCCGTGGCCGCCCGCGTCCAGGTCGCGGCGCATCCGGTCCAGACCCGCCGGGCGCACGGCGAAGCATCCTTCGATGACGACGACCTGTCGCCACCCCCGCTGCACCGCGCGGCGCGCCATCGTGGCCCAGGCCCCCGTGCGCCGGCTGGCGTCGCCGTGGGTGCCCTGGTCGGGGGCGGTGCACCGGCGGACCACCCGGCCGGCGCCGTCCCGGGCCAGCTCGGCACGGGCCGCTGACCACCCGACTCCCGCACCGTCTGGCTCGGGCAGCCAGTACACGGCGTCCTGGCGGGCCAGTGGCGACCGCCGCTCCGCCTGGACGTCGGCCAGGGCTTGCTCGGCCGTGGTCGGGGTCAGCTGCCGGGCCAGCTCACGTCGGACGTCGTCGACTGGACGCCCGGTGTGGATCGCCGTGAGCAGGTGGTTGCGTCCAGAGTCCTCCGGGCGGGCCGGGGGGCGATCGATGGCGCGGCGCACCAACATCCAGCTTGGTCGCTGCACCGACCACCCGGCGTGTTCCCAGCAACCGGTGAGTGCCTCGTCCACGGCACCGAAACCGCGCAGCGCCGGGCGCGGGGGCAGCGCCCGGCTGACGAAGCAGTCCAAGGGGGCTGCTCCGGTGCTCGCCACGACGTCCGGGGCTCCCGCGACGCGCGACACCTGGCCGATCGCCCGGACCAGCGCTCCAGGCTGCACGAGCGCTCCGGCCTCCACGATCGCGATCACCGCCTCGGCTGCCGTCTCGAAGATGGCCTCAACGCTCGGCCAGCCATCCACCTCGTCGTATCGCAGCGGGACGGCGCCATACCGGCGAGTGACCTCGTCGATGGCCGCTGCCTGCCGAGCGCCCGGCTGGTCGTCCAGCACGACCAAAGTGGCGGTGCGCAACGCGTCGGCCTGGTCCATCCGTAGGCCGTGCAGGGTGATCGCCAGCGCCTCGGCGTTCCCGCGTGCTGGGACGGCGATCACGGGCCGTCCGGCGGCCAGGATGGGCACAGCGTTTCTCCAACGACAGGGGGCGGCCCAGCTGATCACATTGAGCGATTGGAAAATGACTCAAAGTGAGACTTTAGCAGTGGGGTAACCGCACGGACGTGGAGATGGCTGAGTCGGTCTGGTGGTCGTGATACGTGGGGTGAGCTGCACTGGAGGTCCCGGTGCGGAATCTTCGCGTGAGCGCCTCGGCGTGACGGCCTGGCACCAGGTCAGGTGGGGCTCTCCATCTTCGGTGGGAGGTGCCCGGTGGACCGGCGGTAGTACTCCGCGGCCTGTCGCATGCCGAGCGTCCGGGCCGCTGCTATCAACGCACCGCTGAGCACCACGAACGCGACCGCCTCGACCCAGTTGGTATCGGGGTGCTCGGGGTTGTTGGGTGGTGGGTGGCCGGTGGCGATCTTCCACCCCGCGGTCAGGGCCTTGTTCGCGGCGATCCCAGCGGCGACCGCGCCGCCGGTGCCCAGCGCCTTCCAGACCATCGCACTCATGAGGGCCAGCCTGCCCTACAGCACTGACAGCAGCCACCGCACCGCGGCCAGCGCTGGCGGGGTGAGCACCGGCGCGCTGAGCGCCAGCAGCCCGACGGCCACGAGCGCTGCCACCAGCCGGGCGAGCAGCGACGGTCGTCCGGTCCGCGGGCCGCGCAGGAGTCGCAGCAGCATCGCCTGAGTCTGTCACCGTCGTTGCCTCCGTGCGTTCCTGCGCACGCGCCGGGAGCCGCTTGGGGTGGCGTACCCCACGCGACCGCGCCATGCCGGGCGCGGCAAGGGCCTGCGAGCGCGAGCGGGTCGTCGCGTGCACATGAGGCAGAGCCGGGTGTGGGAGAGTACGTCCGTGGCACGTGGCGACGGCCGGCTCTCGCACGACTTGCTCCCCGGCGAGAAAGGCCCCCAGGACGCGTGTGGCCTGTTCGGTGTGTGGGCTCCGGGCGAAGACGCCGCCAAGCTCGCCTTCTACGGCCTGTACGCGTTGCAGCACCGCGGTCAGGAGTCGGCGGGCATCGCCAGCAGCGACGGTGAGCGTTTGCTGGTCTACCGGGACATGGGCCTGGTGTCCCAGGTGTTCGACGAGACGTCGCTGGGATCGCTGGCCGGCCACCTGGCGATAGGGCACACCCGCTACTCCACGACCGGCGGCAGCACGTGGGAGAACGCTCAGCCCACGCTCGGCGACACCGCAACCGGCACGGTGGCCCTGGCGCACAACGGGAACCTCACCAACTCCGTCGAGCTGCAGGGCCTGGTGCGCCAGCGGTACGGCGCCCGGCTGGCCGGCGAGGTGGCCCACGGCAACACCACCGACACCGCTCTGGTCACCGCGCTGCTCACCGGCGACCCCGACCACAGCCTCGAAGCCACCGCCCTGGACGTCCTGCCCGAGCTGCGTGGCGCGTTCAGCCTGGTCTTCATGGACGAGCACACGCTGTACGCGGCCCGAGACCGGCACGGCATCCGGCCGTTGGTGCTCGGCCGGTTGGACCGCGGCTGGGTGGTGGCCAGCGAGACCCCAGCGCTGGCCACCGTCGGCGCCAGCGTGGTCCGGGAGATCGAGCCCGGCGAGCTCGTCAGCATCGACGTCGCCGGCCTGCGCACCCACCGGTTCGCCCCGACCGAGCCGAAGGGGTGTGTCTTCGAGTACGTCTACCTGGCCCGACCGGACACCACCATCGCCGGTCGGGTGGTGCACGAGGCGCGGGTCGACATGGGTCGGCGCCTGGCCGCCGAACACCCGGCCGACGCCGACCTGGTGATCGGCGTCCCGGAGTCCGGCACCCCGGCGGCCATCGGGTACGCGGAGGCCAGCGGCATCCCGTACGGCCAGGGGTTCGTGAAGAACTCCTACGTCGGCCGCACGTTCATCCAGCCCAGCCAGACCATCCGGCAGCTGGGTATCCGGCTCAAGCTGAACCCGCTCACGGCGGTGATCCGCGGCAAGCGCCTGGTAGTTGTCGACGATTCGATCGTCCGGGGCAACACCCAGCGGGCGCAGGTGCGGATGCTCCGCGAGGCGGGCGCGGCGCAGGTGCATGTGCGGATCTCCTCGCCGCCGGTGACCTGGCCGTGCTTCTACGGCATCGACTTCGCCAGTCGTGCCGAGCTGCTCGCCACCGGACTGGACGTCGAGGGGATCCGCGCCTCGATCGGCGCCGACAGCCTCGGCTACCTCAGCCAGGACGGGATGGTCGCGGCCACCGGCCAGCCGGCTGACCAGTTGTGCCGGGCCTGCTTCACCGGTCGTTACCCGATCGCCCTCCCGCCTGCCGACCAGCTCGGCAAGGCCGTGCTGGAGACCTTGCCCGAGATGCTGCCCGGCCTGGATGTCGTCCCACCCGCCGCCGTGACCACCGGGTCGATGGGCCAGTGACCGAGCCCACGGCCGAGCCCGTGCCCGGGTCCTCTTCCGGTGCGGCGACGAGATCAGCGACGTCCGCGGTGACGTATGCCGGGTCCGGGGTCGATGTCGAGGCCGGGGACCGCGCTGTCGACTTGATGCGAGAGTGGGTGGCCAAGGCCGCTCGCCCCGAGCTGGTCGGCGGTCTCGGTGGTTTCGCAGGGCTCTTCGACGCGACCGCGCTGACCCGCTTTCGACGCCCGTTGCTGGCGACCAGCACCGACGGGGTGGGCACCAAGGTGCGGATCGCCCAGCAGCTCGACGTCCACCACACGATCGGTGCCGACCTGGTCGCCATGGTGGTCGACGACATCGTCGTGGTGGGTGCCGAGCCGCTGTTCATGACCGACTACATCGCCTGCGGGCAGGTCGTACCGGAGCGGATCGCGGACATCGTGCGCGGCATCGCCGAGGCGTGCGCGGCCGCTGGGTGTGCGCTCGCCGGCGGGGAGACGGCAGAGCATCCGGGCCTCCTCGAACCGCACGAGTACGACCTGGCCGGCGCGGTGACCGGTGTTGTCGAGCAGGACCAGCTGCTGGGTCCGCACCGGGTTCGGGACGGAGACGCCCTGGTCGCGATGGCGTCCTCCGGGCTGCACGCCAACGGCTACTCGCTGGTGCGCCGGGTCCTGGACGTCGCCGGGTGGGACCTGAGCCGGGAGGTCCCGGAGCTGGGCCGCACCCTGGGCGAGGAGCTGTTAGAGCCGACCCGCGTCTACGCCCGGGACGTGCTCGACCTGGTCCGGGCTCTCGACGTGCACGCCCTGTCCCACGTCACCGGCGGCGGTCTCGCCGCGAACCTGGCCCGGGTCCTGCCGCCCGGCGCGCATGCCACCGTGGATCGTTCGACTTGGACGCCGCCGCCGGTGTTCGAGCTGGTCCGGCGGCTGGGGCGGGTGCCGGTGCCGGATTGGGAGCGCACCCTGAACGTCGGTGTCGGGATGATCGCCGCGGTCGCGTCGGACGACGCCGACGACGCGGTGCGGCATCTCGTCAGGCGCGGCGTCCCGGCGTGGGTGGCCGGTTCAGTGACGGCAGTCCAGACCCGGGTCTCCACCGGTCCGACTGGCGCGGTCACCGCTGGCACGGCCGAGCTGGTCGGCGACTATCGCGGATAGCGGCCGGCGGGTGGGCCAAGCCGGACTCACCGTCAACTGGCTGCGGCGTTCCGCCAGTGAGACCAGCCGGTTGAGGCGAGCGGCCTGGAGACGAGCGGCTCACCGTTCGCCGGAAGCCCACTCACCGTAGTCGTCGTCATCGGTGTCCGATGAGCGGCGCTCGACAGGCTCACGGTCACCCCGAGAACCCAACTCACGTTGGAGGGCAGTCAAGTCCGTGTCGGGGCTGAAGTACTTCAGTTCCCGGGCGACCTTGGTCTGCTTGGCCTTGGCGCGGCCGCGACCCATGGGCGTCGACCCCCTCGTGCGTCGACCCGGGGCGGTTTGTGCGCGGACCGGGTTCTTGGTGATCTCGTCGTGCCTCAACGGTACATCGTGCTCCCGGCCCCGGGCGAGTCCGCCCGGCGACGTCAGGAGTCGGTGGGTGCTGGCCGCTGCGGGCTCGCCCGCCGTCGTGGGTCTGAGGGGGGCGGCAGCCACATCCGTCGCCCAGGGGGCACCGACGTCATCCGGTGCTCAGCCGCTCGGTCGGCTGCAGCGGCGGTGGTGATGCCGTGCTCCTGAGCCGTCCGCAGCACCATCGACGTGGTGTCGAACACGCCGAGAGTGCGCTGCCGAGCCCGGCTGAACGAGAATCCGTGCAGCTCGTCCGCCACCTGGATGACCCCACCGCAGTTCACGACGTAGTCCGGCGCGTAGGTGATAGCTCGGGCGGTGATCTGATCGGTCACCTCGGGGCTGGCCAGCTGGTTGTTGGCCGCCCCGCAGATGATGCCGGCGCTGAGCCGGGCGATCACGTCCTCGGTCAACGCCCCGCCAAGGGCGCACGGTGCGTACACATCGAGATCGGCGGCGACCAGCGCGTCGTTGCTGAGCTGCACCTCGACGCCTGGGTGCTGGGCGCTTACCCGATCCACGGCGGCAGCGTCAATGTCAGTGACCACCGGGCGCGCGCCGGCCTCGACGGACAGATCCACCAGCAGGTGCCCCACCTTGCCGACCCCCGCGATCCCGATCCGCCGCCCGGTGAGATCGGTCGAGCCCCATCGGTACAGAGAGGCGGCCCGCATGCCCTCGAACACCCCGAGCGCGGTGAGCACCGAGGAGTCGCCGGCGCCGCCGTTCGCCTCGCTCCGCCCGGTCACGTGGTCGCAGGTCTGCGCCACGACGTCCATGTCCGTCACGTAGGTGCCCACGTCGCACGCGGTCACGTACCGCCCGGACAGACTCTGGACGAAGCGGCCGTAGGCGCGCAGCAGCTGGGGGGTCTTGTCCCGTGCCGGGTCGCCGATGATCACGGCTTTTCCGCCGCCGTGCGCCAACCCGGCCAACGCGTTCTTGTAGCTCATGCTGCGGGACAGCCGCAGGACGTCGACGACCGCGTCCTGGAGGCTGCGGTACGGGTAGAAACGGGTGCCGCCTAGGCCTGGCCCCAGTGCGGTGCTGTGCAGCGCGATCACGGCTCGCAGGCCGGTCTCCGGGTCGTAGCAGCACACCACCTGCTCGTGATCTCCGTTCAGCAGGTGCTCGACCACGTCCGATGACCCGGTGCGGCCGTAGATGGGTTTGCTGTCGCCAGCTGGGTGTTCGTGTCGGTGCCCTTCGGGGCGGTGACGGTCAGCGGGAGCAGAGATCATGGCGCGCCGCCTATGACATGCCTGGCCACGGTGGTGACCCCTCCGCTAGGGCGCCCTAGGTGCGGACCGCCGTCAGGCGGGGGCGTCATCGATCCCGCCGACATGCAGCCTAGTGTCCTGTGCCGCGGCGACCCCGGGATGTCCTGGCGGCGCCGGGCTGTGCCGTGTCCGGCCATTAGGTTGGGTGGGTGCCGGTCCGACGTCTGCTCGCAGCAGTGGCTACCTGTCGACGGTGGTCGGCGCGATGGGTTGAGGTGCAGATGCTTGCCCGCGCCAATTAACGAAACACCACGTGAAGAAACGGTACGATGAGGACAGGGCTGAGAGCGCCATATGGGCAACTAGCCAAGATCACCCGAATGGCCCTGATGACTAGTCATACCGGCAGTCCAGAATGATCCGTCCGGATTGTTCCGCCGGTGCCCAGATCGGAGCATCCTGAGTCCAGTCCGCGTGCGGGACGCGGCGATACGTGAAGGAGTGTCCATGGCCACCAAGAGCCCCGACGCCCAGTCGTTGCTGACGCCGGCGGAGGTCGCGGCGCTGTTCCGGGTCGACCCCAAGACGGTGACGCGTTGGGCCAAGGCGGGCAAGCTGACGTCTATCCGCACCCTGGGTGGCCACCGCCGCTACCCGGAGGACGAGGTCCGTCAGCTGCTCGCTGGTATCCCTCAGCAACGTAGCTGAGTGCTGTGCAGAGCCCCCGAGCCGATCACCGGTCGGGGGCTCTGTCGTCGGTTGTCGGAGGTGGTCGATAACGTCCTGGGGTGCGGATCGCCACCTGGAACGTCAATTCCATCCGAGCCCGTACCGACCGAGTGCTGAGTTGGCTGGAGCGCAGCGAGGCAGACGTCGTCGCCTTGCAAGAGACCAAGTGCACTGACGAGCAATTCCCGGCCGAACGTTTTGCTGCCCTGGGGTACGAGACAGCTCATCACGGAACCTCCCAGTGGAACGGGGTCGCGGTGCTGTCCCGGGTGGGATTGGACGATGTCGAGGTGGGGTTCCCCGGGCAACCGGGGTGGGGCGATCCGCTGCAGGTCGAGGCCCGGGCGTTGGGCGCGACCTGCCAGGGGGTGCGGGTCTGGAGTCTGTACGTTCCCAACGGGCGCCAGCTCGGTGACCCGCACCTGGACTACAAACTCGACTGGCTCGGCCGGCTCGCCGCTGCCGGGTCACGCTGGCTGCAGGAGGATCAGGACGCTCAGATAGCTCTGGTCGGCGATTGGAACGTGGCGCCTCAGGACGACGACGTCTGGGACATGGATGTCTTCGACGGCGCGACCCACGTGTCGGCCCCCGAGCGGTCGGCGTTCGAGGGCGTGGTGCGGGCGGGTTACGCGGACGTGGTGCGGCCGTTCGCCCCGGGGCCGGGTGTGTACACGTACTGGGACTATCAACAGCTGCGGTTCGCCAAGAAGCAGGGGATGCGCATCGACTTCATCCTGGGGTCGCCAGCGCTGGGCCACCGGGTGGCCGGCGCTCAGATCGTCCGGGACGAGCGCAAGGGCAAGTCGCCGAGCGATCACGCCCCCGTCGTCGTCGATCTCGACTAGTCCGCGATGCGTCAGCGCTCGTTCTACGCGTCTGAACGAGCCGGCGCGCTGGCGGCGGCAGGTTCGGAACGTCTGCCTGCGGCGGAGCGTGACGCTGGCCTCCGGGCGGTTGGGTCGCGTTCGACCCGACCCGACGCGTCCGCCCGGCCGTCAGGCTCGTTCGATGGTGAGCCCTGTGGCGACATCGGCCAGGCTTGCCGAGTGGTCGACCCGCACGGTGTCGCCGTCCTGGATGTGCCCGGCCAGCAGCGCCTTGGCGAGCCGGTTGCCGATCTCCTTCGCCACCAGACGGCGTAGCGGACGAGCGCCGTAGGCCGGGTCGTAACCGGACATGGCCAGCCACTCGCGAGCGGTGTCGGACACGTGCAGCGTGAGGCGGCGTTCAGCGAGCCGGTGGGCGAGCCGGTCCACCTGCAGGTCGACGATCCGGGTCAGCTCGGCCAGCGAGAGCGCGTCGAAGACCACCACGTCGTCCAGCCGGTTCAGGAACTCCGGCTTGAACGCGGCCCGGACCGCGGCCAGCACCGCCTCGTGCTTGGCCGCCTCGTCCAGCGACGGGTCGACCAAAGCCGAGGAGCCCAGATTCGAGGTGAGGACCAGGATGGCGTTGCGGAAGTCCACCGTCCGCCCCTGGCCGTCGGTGAGCCGGCCGTCGTCCAGCACCTGCAGCAGCACGTCGAACACGTCCGGGTGCGCCTTCTCCACCTCGTCCAGCAGCACCACGCTGTAGGGGCGACGGCGGACCGCCTCGGTCAGCTGACCACCCTCGTCGTAGCCGACGTACCCGGGTGGGGCGCCGACCAGGCGGGAGACCGTGTGCTTCTCCCCGTACTCGCTCATGTCGATCCGGACCATCGCCCGCTCGTCGTCGAACAGGAAGTCCGCGAGCGCCCTCGCCAGCTCCGTCTTGCCGACGCCGGTCGGCCCGAGGAACAGGAACGACCCGGTCGGCCGGTCCGGGTCGGCGATGCCAGCGCGAGCGCGACGGACCGCGTCGCTGACCGCCTCGACGGCGCGGCGCTGACCGATCAGCCGCTCGCCCAGCACCTCCTCCATCCGCAACAGCTTCTCGGTCTCCCCCTCCAGCAGCCGACCGGCCGGGATCCCGGTCCAGCTGGCGACGACGTCGGCGATGTCGTCGTGGCCGACCTGGTCCTTCACCATGGGGTCGCCGTAGCCACCGTCCGCCTCTGCTTCCTGGGCGGAGGCGAGCTCGCGCTCCAGCTGCGGGATCTGCCCGTAGAGGATCGCCGAAGCACCGGCCAGGTCGCCGTCGCGCTGCAGCCGTTCGGCCTGCCCGCGCAGGTCGTCCAGCTGCTGCTTGAGCTCGCCGACCCGGTTCAAGCCGGCCTTCTCCTGCTCCCAGCGGGCGGTCAGCGCGGCCAACTGCTCACTGCGGTCGGCGAGGTCGCGACGCAGCTTCTCCAGCCGTTCGCGGGACGCTTGGTCGTCCTCGCGCTGCAGGGCCAGCTCCTCCATCTTGAGGCGGTCCACGGTGCGGCGCAGCTCGTCGATCTCGACCGGGGAGGAGTCGATCTCCATCCGCAGCCGGGACGCCGCCTCGTCCACCAGGTCGATCGCCTTGTCCGGCAGCTGCCGGCCGGTGATGTACCGGTCCGACAACGTCGCCGCCGCGACCAGCGCGGAGTCGGCGATGGCCACCTTGTGGTGCGCCTCGTACCGCTCGGTCAGCCCGCGCAGGATCGCGATGGTGTCGGTGACGCTGGGTTCCCCGACGAACACCTGCTGGAACCGTCGCTCCAGCGCCGGGTCCTTCTCGATGCGCTGGCGGAACTCGTCCAGTGTGGTGGCGCCGACCATCCGCAGCTCACCGCGGGCCAGCATCGGCTTCAGCATGTTCCCGGCGTCCATCGCGCTCTCACCGGTGGCTCCGGCGCCGACCACGGTGTGCAGCTCGTCGATGAACGTGACGACCTGGCCGTCGGAGGACTTGATCTCCTCCAACACCGCCTTGAGGCGTTCCTCGAACTCGCCCCGGTACTTTGCGCCGGCCACCATCGCGCCCAGGTTCAGCGAGACCAACCGCTTGTCCCGCAACGACTCCGGCACGTCGCCGGTGACGATCCGCTGAGCCAGACCTTCGACGACGGCGGTCTTTCCCACGCCTGGTTCGCCGATCAGCACCGGGTTGTTCTTCGTCCGCCGGGACAGCACCTGCACCACCCGGCGGATCTCCGCGTCCCGTCCGATCACCGGATCCAGCTGGCCCTCGCGCGCGGCCTCGGTGAGGTCGACGCTGTACGTGGCGAGCGCGTCGTAGGTGGACTCCGGATCCGCGCTGGTGACCTTGGCGCCGCCGCGGACCCGGGGCAGGGCGTCCAGCACGCCGTCCCGGGTGACGCCAGCGGTGGTGAGGGCGCGGCCGGTGGGACCGGTGTCCTTCGCGAGAGCCATCAGCAGGTGCTCAGTGGAGACGTACTGATCGCCCAGGGCGTCCGCCTCCTCCTTTGCTGCCTGCAAGGCGGCCAGCATGGCCCGGCTGAGTTGTGGGGCGCCGACGGTGTCGCCGCTGGCCGACGGCAGGCCGGCGAGCACGTGGCCGGTCGCAGTCGCGAGTGCGGTCGGGTCAGCGCCGACCGCCTGGATGAGCGGCCGGGTCGTGCCGTTCGTCTGGGCGAGCAGTGCCGCGGCCAGGTGCGCGGGCTCGACATGCGGGTGCCCTGCGGCAGCGGCTCGCCGGACGGCCTCGGACAGTGCTTCTTGGCTGCGGGTGGTGAAGGAGAGGTCCATGGTCGTGCTCCTGCGGCAGCGGTGGGACGGGGATAGCTTTAGTTGAGTCTAGGCTGCTCAACCCTGAGAGGCCTGTCGATGTTCCCGGCTGCCTGTCCAACCACGGCGCAAGCAAGCAGCTTGGAGATGCGCAGGAATCACTGAGATGCAAAGTTGCATCTCAGGGTGCTTCTCAGCATGTAACGTGCAAGCCATGCCGAAGACGGTCCAGATTCGTGACCTCGATGACAAGGTCTACGCCGCCTTGCTGAAGCGTGCAGCGGAATCAGGGATCAGCGTTCCCGAGCTGCTGCGCACCGAGGTCACCCGGCTGGCGTCGAGGCCCAGTGTGGGGGAGTGGTTGGAGCGCACCCGGCGGCGGTCGGCTCCGATCGACAAGACCGAAATCACCGCTGCGCTCGACGAGCACCGTGGCGCTTGGCCCGATGCTGGTCGTTGACGCCTCCTGCCTCTACGAGGTGCTGGTCGGTGGTTCAGCAGCCGAGCCGATCCGCGAGCGCCTGCTGGCTGACGTCGACCACGCTGCCCCGCACGTGGTCGACGTCGAGGTTCTGGGGGTCGTCCGCCGCGAACACCTGCGAGGGCAGCTGGACCGTACGGAGGCAACCCAGGCGGTGGAGGATCTCGACGCCTGGCCAGGCGAGCGCTTTGGCCATCGGCCGCTCCTGGTGCGAGCGTGGGAATTGCGCCACACCGTGCGTGGATGGGACGCGATGTACGTCGCGCTCGCCGAGGCACTGGGTGCCACGCTGCTGACCTCGGACCGCCGTCTCGCCGCCGCTGCGGGGCCTACCTGCGCCATCGAGACGGTGTGAACCCGTCTCGATGGCGCAGGGATCCAGGTGAGCACGCTGATCCCGTTCATCTCCTCACGGTGGGCGCAGGTGCTCGATGGTGACGTGGTGGCGCTCGGTCATGCGCTGGGCGATCAGTGAGCGGTGGCAGGCGTCGGGATCGCGCTCGACGCAGAACAGCGCGGTGCAGCCCAGGCTCGGCAGCGCCGACACGATCGGTGCGAGATCGGCGCTGCCGAGGATCTCGGCGGTGTAGCGACGGACGTACGCGGCTGCGAGTTCGCGGCGGTTGCGCTTGCCCACCCCCTGGCGGTCGTCCTCGTCGTATTGGAGGTGCCGCAGTTCGGTGGTGGGGGCCAGCTCGGGGTGGTGCTCATAGGCGATCCCAGCGCCGGCGAGAGCCGCCTGAAGCCGCAGCGAGTTCGCCCACGCGTACTCGGATCCGCGGACGCCACGGCGTTGACGTACGTCCAGCAGGTGGGTGACCTCCGCCTCCCGCAGTTGTCGCAGGAAAGAGTCGGCGTCGAAGCCATAGACGCCGACCGTCACCATCCTGGGCACCTGAATCCCTACCCGTCTGCTCATCTCGCGGGCCCCGGTCTTAGGGGCGGGCCGCCACGGCTTCGACCTCGAAGTGGATGTCCGGCATCGCCAGGCCGGCGACCCCCAGCACGGTCTGCGTCGGAGGGGTGTCGCCGCACTGGCGCTGCACGACTTGGCCGATGGCTCCGAGCTTCTCGAAGTCAAGACCCACCACGTAGGTCCTGAGCTGGACGACGTGGCCGAGATCCAGCCCGTGCTCGGCGAGGGCGAGGCTGACATTGGTGAAGGCCTGCTCCACCTGTGCGGCGAAGTCGGTCGAGACGACCATGCCGTCGGGGCCTGATCCGTACTGACCCGCGACGAACACCAGTCCGGTGCCGGCCTCGATGGCGGCGGTGTGGCTGTAGCCGAACGGGACCGGGTCGTGCAGGCCATCCGGGTTGACGATGGTGTGGGACATGGAGCCACCTCTCGTGGGTTCTGGTGTGCGCCCTCGTGCGCGAACCCATCGTGAGCAACTAACCCTGACAGGATGTGGCAGTGTTTCCGCCTAGAGTTCTGCCGTGCGCGCGAGCCGCCTGGTCGAGCTACTGGTGCGGCTCCAGCTGGGGGGCGGCGCATCGGCGACCGAGCTCGCAACCGCACTCGAAGTGTCGGTACGCACCGTCTACCGCGACGTCGAGGCGCTGAGCGCCGCCGGTGTCCCGCTCTACACCGAGATCGGGCGCAACGGTGGGATCCGGATCGATCCGAGCTACCGGATCGCCGGGTTGCCGCGGCTCGACACCGCGGAAGCTCGCGGCATCCTGTTCGCGATCGTCCCGGCGGTAGCCAGCCAGCTCGGGTTCGACGCCGCTGCCACCGACCGCACGTTGCTGCCGGCGATGGAGCGTTCAACGGAACGAGCCGCTCGCGTCGTCCGTGACCGGGTGATCGTGGAGCCGACCCACTGGTTCGTGCCACAGGACGACACGCCAGCCCTCGCTGAGATCGCGCAGGCGGTATGGGAGTCCCGCGAGGTCAGGCTGACGTACCGAGGCGCCGAGACCTCCGTCCAGCCGCTCGGCCTGATCATGAAGGGCTCCACCTGGTACCTCCTCGGACGGTCCCGGCGCAGTGCCGACGGGTACCGACTGTTCCGGCTCTCCCGCGTCGAGGCCGTCGAGCTGCGCGAGGCCCGCTTCGAGCGACCGCCCGACTTCGACCTCGCCACGGCGTGGGCGGAGCGTCGTCGGGCCTTCCTCGCCTCGCTCCCGAGCTACCTCGTCACCGTGCGCGTCGCTCCGGCAGCCGAGCCGTTACTCGCGATGCTGGACGAAGCTGCACCCGACTTGCCGCTCCCGGACGACGTCCAGCGGGACGAGCATGGCTGGGCTCGTCTTCGCCTGCGCTTCGAACGCAGCCCCGACGGCACCGCCCGGCACCTGCTGCGCCTCGGTGCTGACATCGAGGTCCTCGACCCCCCCGAGCTGCGCGAGCGCATGAACGGAGCGGCGGCTCGACTTGCCGCCCTCTACAGTCGTGACCCATGACGGCGAACACCGGGTACGACCCCAGGGCGCGTCCCAGGTCGGCCGTCCCAGGCTCATCCTCAGCACGGCCAGCGGTCGTCCCGCTGGCCGTCGGCCATTGGCCTCAGGTCGAGGCCATCTATGCGGAGGGCATCGCCACTGGTCACGCGACGTTCGAGGCCGAGCCGCCTACCTGGGACGCGTTCGACCGTGGCAAGCTGCCGGACCTGCGGTGGGTGGCTGTCGACGACTCGGGGACGGTGCTCGGGTGGGCCGCCGCGTCCAGGGTCTCCGACCGATGTGCCTACCTCGGCGTCGTCGAGCACTCGATCTACGTTGCGGGTCGAGCCCAGGGCCGGGGTGTCGGTCGCGTCCTGCTCGACCACCTTGCTGCCGCGACCGAGGCTGCCGGCATCTGGACCATCCAGGCCGGCGTCTTTCCGGAGAACACCCCCAGCCTGGCTCTGCACCGAGCCGCCGGCTACCGCACCGTCGGCACCCGTACCCGCGTCGGCAAGATGACGCACGGCCCGCTAGCCGGCCAGTGGCGCGATGTCGTCATGATCGAACGCCGCAGCACCGTCTCCGGGACCGACTAAGGATCGCGAGAGCATTTCCGAGGAACGCATCGGCCCCTCACGAAGTCCGCCGGCTGCGCTTTTTGACCTCCGGGAGGACCAACTCCGGCATTGCCCCGCGCATGAACTGATCGAAGTGCGGAACGGTAAAGCCCGCGTAGCCATGCTCCGGTGCGTAGAGCAACCCCATCTCCACCAACGCCTTACGTGTAGGGCCTACTTGCGACGACGTTCGCTTGAGGACATCGGCGACGGCTGATGCCTTCTGTGGCTGAGGTCCGAGTTCAGCCATCGCCCGCAGATATGCGCGTTGCGCCTCAGTTGCCCTGTCCAGGCGGACCCGGAAAAAGGATGTGTCAAGCTTTGACTCGTACACGGCGCTCGCGGCCTCCACATCATCGACCTGGATCTGGTCTCCTCGTGCGATCGACCAGACGGCATGGCCTAGTTCTTGGATGAAGTACGGGTAGCCACCTGTGATCTCGACTGCGCGATCGAGGGCTGACCTGCTGAACCGCACGTTTTCTTGCAGAGCTGGCTCGCTCAAGGCCCGCCGGGTGTCCTCGTCGTTCAAGCCAGTGATGGGCGGGAATGTGAAGAGCCGCTCGGCGTAGGACTTGGCATCACCGGCCAGCTCGGCGATCTGCGGCAGGCCAGCACCCACCATGGTGACTGGGAGAGAGCGTTGCACCAGCCGGTGGATAGCACCGATGACTGCCTCCAGCTGACTGGCACGGAGGAACTGAACCTCATCGAGGAGCAACACGACTCCCCGCCCGCAGTCCCGTGCTGCCTCGCCGATCTCGATGAGCAACTCCGACAGGTCGAGGGCGAGGTCGCCGTGGTCGGCAACACCCTCGACGGGCTCGGCCAGCATGCTTGCCTGGAGATTGCCCTGCCCGTCACCTGTGACGGTGAAGGAGGCGAGGGCAGCAGCAGCTCGCTTCATGCGCGTACCCCAGCGCGCCTTGGGCGACAACTCCAGGAGCGCCGAACGTAGGCGCCTACCCAACAGCCGACGGAACTGATCGTCGTCGTGCTTGCTCACCTCCAGCTCGACAACTACCCAGTCGGACGTCAACGCCTTGGTCCGGAACTGACCTAGCAGGACGGTCTTGCCGACGCCACGCAGACCCGTGATGATCATCGACTGCTCAGTCTTGCCCAACTGGATTCGGCGCAGCAGGAGATCGAACGACGCGAGCTGATCGCTACGACCAACGATGACCTGCGGTTTGGCTCCGGCGTTAGGGGTGTACGGGTTTTTGACTGGGTCCACGTGATGACTTTATCGAGTTTTCTCGGGTTTATCAGGATCGGATAAAACGATTCGCAGGTGGCGGGCGAGGAGCTCGGCGAGGTGCTCGCTGCGGGTTCGGGCCAGGTCGTCGAGCTGGGTGCGGCAGGAGAACCCGTCGGCCAGGATGGTGGCATCGGGTGGCAGGGCGCGGACCGCGGGCAGCAGCTGGTGCTCGGCGACCGCGACCGAGACGTCGTGGTGGCCACGCTCGACACCGAAGTTCCCGGCCAGGCCGCAGCAGCCGCCGACCGGCCGGACATCTGCGCCTGCCCGGCGCAGCAGGGCCGCGTCGGCGTCCCAGCCCATGACGGCGTGCTGGTGGCAGTGCGGCTGGGCCACTGCCTGGACCTCGGACAGGTCGGGCGGTGACCAGCCAGGGGTCTGGGTCAGCAGCTCGGCCAGCGTGCGCGTGGCGCCGGCCACCGCGTCCGCGGCCGGGCGGTCCGCCTCGGCGACCAGCTCGGCAGCGTCCCCCCGGAGCACCGCGGTGCAGGACGGCTCCAGGCCGACGACCAGCGACCCGTTGCGCACCAACGGCTCCAGCTCGCGGACCGTGGCCGTGATACGGCGCCGGGCGCCGTCCAGCTGGCCGGTGGAGATCCAGGTAAGACCGCAGCAGACCGCCCGCCGGGTCAGCCGCACCCGGTACCCGGCGCCCTGCAGCACGGCCACCGCGGCCCGCCCGACCTGAGGGCTGAACGCGTCGGTGAAGGTGTCCGCGAACAGGACGACGTCCCGGGACGTCGGTTGCGTCGACGGTGGCCCGGCTGTGGACCTCGACCCAGCCGACGGCGGCTGGGCAGTGAACCACTGCCGGAAGGTCCGCTCAGCGAACCGGGGCAGGGTACGGCGACGATCCACGCCCGCCGCCCAGGTCAGCAGCGGGTGCAGCGGGCCGGCCGCCAGCGCAGCGTTCGCGACCGGCGCCAACCGGAGCCTGCCGACCAGCCGCGCCCACCACGGCAGCCAGCCCAAGGCGTAGTGCGCCCGGGGGCGCACCCGGCCGCGGTACCGCTGGTGCAGCACCTCCGCCTTGTACGAGGCCATGTCCACCCCGGCCGGGCAGTCCGAGGCGCATCCCTTGCAGGACAGGCACAGGTCCAGCGCATCGTGGACCGCCGACGAGCGCCACCCGTCCGGTCCGAGGTGCCCGGCGACGGCGTCCTGCAACACCCGGGCACGACCGCGGGTGGAGTCCCTCTCGTCCCGGGTGGCCAGGTACGACGGGCACATCACGCCGCCGGATGGCGAGGTGTCGGCCCGGCACTTCCCCACGCCCGTGCACCGGTGCACGGCCATTGACAGGTCACCGCGGTCGTGCCGGTAGGCCAGCGCCACGGGACGGTCTCGATCACGCCGGTAGGGGGGCGCGGCGGCGGCCCGCACGTCCGCGTCCAGCGCCGCCGGCCGCACCAGTACCCCGGGATTCAGCACGTCGTCGGGGTCGAAGATCGCCTTCACCTGCTCGAACAGCCGGATCGCCGCCGACGGGTACATCAGCGGCAGCAGCTCGCCGCGGGCGCGTCCGTCCCCGTGCTCGCCGGACATCGAGCCGCCGTGCTCGGCGGCCAGCCGGGCGGCGTCCAGCAGGAACGCCCGCATCCGGGCGGTGCCGTCCGGCAGGCCCAACGGAAAGTCCAGGCGGACGTGCAGGCACCCGTCGCCGAAGTGCCCGTACGGCAGTCCAGTCAGCCGGTGCTCGGTCAACAGCGCCTCGAACCCGCGCAGATAGGCGCCGAGCCGCTCCGGTGGCACCGCCGAGTCCTCCCACCCCGGGTGTGCCGGGGCGCCGTCCGGCGTCCGCCCGGCGAGGCCGGCGCCGTCCGCGCGGATCCGCCACAGGGCGGCGGCATCGCCCGGGTCGGTGACCGCACGCGAGTCCACGGCGCCGGCGTCCCGCACCAGCGCCTGGGCCGCCGCCTCGACCTGGTCAGCCGACGACCCGGTCAGCTCCGCGAACAACCAGCCATCGCCCTGCGGGAGGGTCGGCACGGCGGACGTGCCGCGACGTGCGATCACCGCCTGCACGATCCGCCGGTCCAAGCCCTCGCAGGCCACCAGGCGGTGCGGCAGCAGCGCCGGCACCGCGTCCGCCGCCGCCACCATCGAGGGGTAGCCGAGGACGACCAGCCGGCGCACCGGCGCGTCCCGGACCAGTCGCAGCTGGGCGGCCAGGGTCAGCGCCAGCGTGCCCTCGCTGCCCGCCAACGCCCGGGCGACGTCGAACCCGCGCTCGGGCAGCAGGTGCTCCAGGGCGTACCCGCTGGCCTGGCGGCCGAACCGGCCGAAGCTGGTGCGCACCAGCATCAGGTGCTCACCGATCAGCTCGCGCAGCCGGCGCAGCGTGTCTGCCGGCTGCTGGTCGGACCGCCCGTGGTCGGACCGCTCGTGGTTCGCCTCCCCGCGGTCCGTCGCCCCGTGGCCCAGAGCCAGTCGCTCGCCGGCCCCGGTCACCACGTCCAGGCCCAGCACGTTGTCGCTGGTCCGGCCGTAGCCGAGGGACCGGGAGCCGCAGGCGTTGTTGCCGATCATCCCGCCGAGGGTGCAGCGGTCGTGCGTCGACGGGTCCGGCCCGAACCGCCAACCGGACGGTGCCAGCGCCCGCTGCAGATCAGCCAGCACCACACCGGGCTCCACCAGCGCGGTGCCGGCCTCGGTGTCGACGTCCAGGACCCGGTTCAGGTGACGGGAGACGTCCACCACGACGCCGACGCCGACGGCGTTGCCGGCCACCGACGTCCCGGCCCCCCGCATCGTCAGCGGCACACCGCGCTCTCGGCAGACCGCCAGGGTGGCCAGAACCTCGTCGACCTCGCGCGGGGTGACGACGGCCAGTGGAGGTACTCGGTAGAGCGAAGCATCGCTGGCATACAACGAACGCCGCAGCTGCGAGTCGTCGACGGCACCGACGCCGGCGGCCCGCAGCGCCTCCGTCAGTTCACGCACCAGACGAGGCTACGGGGGGCGGCCAGCGGGCCGGTGGGCTGGTCGACGAACGTCGGCCAGGTCGGCACGCGAGGAGCGCTGGTCGGTGCGTCGCCGACGGGCGAGCCGATGGCGCTCGTCAGGAGGTCAGCCGGGCCGTGATGGCGTCCAGGGTGGTGGGTGGTCCGCAGTACCAGCCCTGCGCGGTGTCACAGTTCAAGGCCTTCAACAGCTGGGCTTGCGACGCGGTCTCGACGCCCTCGGCGGTGACCGAGATCCCGAGACCGTGCGCGAGGTCGATCATGGTCGTCACCAGGTGCACGGCCGCTGGGTCCGGTGGGCCGCTGGCACCCAGCCCGTCCAAGAAGGCGCCGGCCAGCTTGAGGTCATGCACTGGGAGCCGGCGCAGGTAGGCGAAGTTGGAGTACCCGGTGCCGAAGTCGTCCACGGCGATCCGCACCCCCAGCTCGACCAGCTCGCGCAGCGCGGCCAGCGGACCCTCGGCCTCCGCGGCCATGACGGCGCTCTCGGTGATCTCCAGCTGCAGCCGGCCCGGTGGCAGCCCGGTCTCCCGCAACGTGTCGAGGACGTCGCGGACGAAGCCCGGCTGTTGCAGCTGGCGGACCGCGATGTTCACGCTGAGGCGCAGGTCGGGGGGCAGGTCGAGCCGGACCGCCTCCGCGCACGCCTGCCGCAGGATCCACCGACCCAGCGGCAGGATCGCCCCGGTCTCCTCGGCCAGCTCGATGAACCGATCCGGGGTCAGGACTCCGAACCGCGGGTGGTGCCAGCGCAGCAGCACCTCCACGGCGTTGAGCCGGTCCTGCCGAAGGTCGACCAGCGGTTGGTACCGCAACCCGAACTCGCCGCGGTCCAACGCTCCGGGCAGGGTGGCCGCGAGGGTGTAGAGGGTGACCTGGGTGGCGCCGCGCTGTGGATCGTGGAACACCACCCGCCCCTTGCCCTCCAGCTTGGCCCGCTGCAGCGTGATGTCAGCGGCCCGGATCAGGTCGGTGGCGCTGGCCTGGCCGGCCGGGGCCTGCGCCACCCCGATGCTCGCGGACACCGTCAGCTGATGGCCCTCCAGCGGGATCGGCTGGGCGACCGCCTCCAACAGCTGGCCGGTGAGGAGCTCCAGCGGTGCCGGATCGTCCAGCCACCGGATCAAGGCGACGAACTCGTCGCCACCCATCCGAGCGACCATCCCGGACCCGGCGAGGCAGGCGGCCAGACGGTGGGCGATGGTCTCCAGCAGCCGGTCGCCGACCAGGTGGCCCAGCGAGTCGTTGATCACCTTGAAGCTGTCCAGGTCCAGGAAGCACAGGGCGACCCCGGCTCCGGGCCGGGTGTCCGACAGCGCCGCGGTGAGCTGCTGGAGGAACAGCGTGCGGTTGGGCAGGCCGGTGAGCGGGTCGTGGCTCGCCTCGTGGGCCAGCTGGTCCTGCAGCCGGCGGCGATCGGTGACGTCCTCGACGATCGCCATCTGGTGCCACGTCCGGCCGTCGTCGCTGCGGATCAACGACACGGTGAGATCGGTCCAGATGGTGGATCCGTCAGCCCGGAAGAAGCGTTTCTGGGTGCGCAGCGTCTCCCGGCGCCCCTCCACCAGGTCGCGGTGGTCGGCCCAGCTCTCCTGCGCGTCCTCGGGGTGCATGAAGTCGATGACGGACCGCTCCTGGAACTCCTCCAGCCGGTAGCCGAGCATCGCGATGAGCGCCGGGTTGACGTCCAGGATGCGTCCGGTGAGGTCGCCGACGCCGATGCCCACCGCGGCGTCCGTGAACACCGACCGGAACCGGGACTCGCTGGCCCGCAGCGCCTGCTCGGCTCGTTCCCTGGCCAGCAGGTCGGCCCGGCGGATCTGCTCCTGCTCGACGAGGACCACCTCGAGCAGGGCGTCGGCATGCCCGGAGGCCACCGCTCCTTGCACGTGGGCAACCCGGGAGCGCACCAGAACGTCCTGGTCGGCGGTATCCATCGGGACACAGCCCGAGAGCCGTTCCCCGAGCAGCCGGATGGTCCCGTCCACGGTCGCGGCGCTGGTGAAGCGGGCGTTCACCAAGGCGGTACCCACTGCCCTGCCGACCGTACGCAGACCCGCGTCATCCGGCGAGGACGGCTGCGGCTCATCGCTCAGCATTGGGACTGCAGCGACGGCCAAGACCAGGTCGCTGGCCAGTCGAATGGTGAGGCGGTCGATCTCCGGGCGACTCAACGACGTCGAGCTGGTCGCCTCCAGCAGGGTCGTCCAGTCGTGGGCCAGCTGCGCGATCTGGCTCGAGTCGATGGGGTCCGGCCTGGCCTGGGCCGGTGAAGCGTGGTCGGCCGTGGTCACGGCTTGTGACCCACTCCAGCGAAACCGGTGAGCCGCTCCGGCCGCTCCTCGATCGGTGACCCCGGATCAGGGCGCCACAACGGGACGAACACCACACCCGGCTCCACGACGTCCCACCCGGTGAAGAACGCGGCGATCTGGTCCCTCGAGCGCATGGTCATCGTGCAGGAGGTGCGTCGGTGGTAGAGGCCGACGTGCTCGATCGCTCGTGCCGGCTGCCCGTCCGCGCTCGCGTGCGAGATCGCCAGGTAGCTGCCCGGTGCTACCGCGTCGGTGTACTTCCGGATCACGGCGGTCGGGTCGTCATCGTCGGAGATGAAGTGCAGGACCGCGACCAGCAGGACGGCGATGGGCTGGGTGAGGTCCAACAGGCTGCCAACAGCTGGGTCCGCCAGCACCGAGTCGGGGTCACGCAGGTCCGCATGCACAGCGGTGGTCTGATCGTCGTCCATCAGGATCGACCGGCTGTGCTCGACGGCGACCGGGTCGTGGTCGACGTACAGCACCCGAGACTCAGGAGCCATCTCCTGGGCGACCTCGTGCACATTCCCGACTGTCGGGATGCCGGAGCCGAGGTCCAGGAACTGCCGGATGCCGCAGCTGACCAGGAAGCGCACCGCGCGGCGCAAGAACGCCCGGTTGGCCTGCATGATCTGCGGCAGCTCGGGCCACATCTCGACAGCCTGGCGCCCCATCCTCCGGTCGGCCTCGAAGTTGTGGAACCCCCCAAGGTAGAAGTCGTACACCCGGGCGGCGCTCGGTTTCTCCAGGTCAACACCCACGGGTGCCCAGTCCGGCCGCTCCATGGCGCCGACCCTATCCACCAACCGGATGGCTCGGTACCAGCCGAATCGATCGGCCGGCGGAGCCGCGGGGGGACGGGCACTGACTCCCGTCGACCCCCGCGGCCCGCCCCGCGGCTCTCAGTCCTCGCGCAGGCCGACCCGCCGGTGCAACCACACGAGCGGCCGGGGCGCCCACCAGTTCCACCGGCCCGCGAGCCGCATCAGCGCCGGCACCAGCAGCGCCCGGATCACCAGCGCGTCCAGCAGGATCGCGAACGCGACCCCGAATCCGAGCATCTTGATCGTGGTGACCTGGCTGGTCACGAAGGCGGCGAACACGATGCCCAGCAGCAGCGCCGCCGCGGTGATGATCAGGCCGGACCGCTGAAGCCCGAGCGCGACGGAGTCCTGCGTGTTGGAGCCCTGTCGGTGCTCCTCGGCGATCCGGGAGACCAGGAACACCTCGTAGTCCATGGACAGCGCGAATACGGTGACCGCGATCAGCACCGACATCGACGTGTCCACCTGGCCGGTCACGGTGAAGTCGCCGACCAACCAGCGCAGGTGGCCGTCCTGGAAGCCCCAGACCAACACCCCGAGCGTGGCGGCCAGCCCAAGGACGTTCAGCAGCACCGCCTTGACCGGCAGCAGCAGCGACCCGGTGAACAGGAACAGCAGCACGAGGGTGGCGACACCGATCCAGACCAGCGCCCAGCGCCCGCTGTCGACGATGCCGGCCTGAGAGTCGGTGAACTCTGCGGCCGCGCCGCCGACCAGCCGACCGTTGCCGGGCGCGGGGACGTCCCGGACCGCCGCCACCAGGTCTCGTCCGTCGGTGGTGCGAGGGGCCAGGTCGGACAGCACCCGCACCCGCGCGTCGTCGCCCGCGGTGAACCCACCCGGCTGCGGGTTGGCCACCTGCCGCCCGGCGGCGAACACCGCTCCCGCCGTGGTCACCGAGGTGACCCCGGGCAGCGTGGACAGGCGCTCGGCGTACAGCCGCACCGCGTCCGGGCGTCCGGCGGCTGCGGTGAGCACGATGTCGACCGGGGAGCCGGCCTGGCCGTCGAACCGGTCCTGCAGCACCGAGGACGCCATGGCAACCGGGGAGCTGGCCGGCAGGATCCGCTGGTCCGGGCTGGAGAAGCTGGCGCCGAGCACCGGCGCCGCCAGTACGCCCAACCCGGCCACCGTCACCAGCGTGACCGCCACCGGCCGGCGCATCACCGCACGCGCCAGACGGTTCCAGCCACCCTGGTCGCGGGGGGTGAGGTCCCGACGCAGCACCCGCAAGCGGTTGATCCGCCGCCCGGCGAGCGCCAGCACCGCCGGCAGGGCGGACACCGCGGCCAGCATCGCCAGCAGCGTCGCCGCCATGCCGGCATAGCCGAAGGACTTCAGGAAGTACTGCGGGAAGAACATCAAGGACGCCATCACCACGGCGACGGTGGTGCCGGAGAACAGCACGGTGCGGCCCGCGGTCGCCACCGTGCGGGCCACCGCTCGGCGGACCTCGTCGTCGGTCCCAGCGGTCTCGGCGCGGTCCAGCTCCTCACGGAACCGATTGACCACGAGCAGTGCGTAGTCGATGCCCAGCCCCAGTCCGAGGCCGGTGACCAGGTTCAGCGCGAACACCGAGACGTCCGTGGTCAACGAGATCAACCACAGCACGAAGAAGCTGCCGATGATCGAGCCGAGGGCGACCAGGAACGGCAGCCCGGCGGCGACCAGGGTGCCGAACACGACGAGCAGCAGCACGAACTGGATGGGGATCGAGATGATCTCGGCAACCTTCAGATCCTCGGTGATCTGCTCGTTGATCGCCTCGTTGATCGCCTGCGATCCGCCGATGAAGGCCCGGACGTCAGGGTTGGCCGCATCCAGCACTCGCGCTCGCTCGACGACCGCGGCGCCGACCTTCTCGGCGCTGGCCGGGTCAGCCGCCGTCTCGTCGGTCCCGACGATGATCTGGCCGGTGCGGCCGTCGTTGCCGCGCAACGCCTCCAACCGACCGGACGTCCAGTAGGAGACCACGTCGCCGACGCCGTCGACGCCGGACAGCTGCCGGACCACGTCCTGGGCGGCGGTCGCCGTGCGTTCAGCGTCGACGCCGTCGGTGCCTTCCAGCGCGATCACGACGATCGGGTCGCGGGAGTCGAAGCGGTCGGCCAGCACGGTGCGAGCCCGGTCGGACTCGCTGCCCGGGACGTCGAATCCGCCGCTGCCCAATCGTGGGAAGACCCCAGAGCCCAGCACTCCCATCGCGGCCACGATGACGACGAACAGGGCCAGCACAAGACGCGGGCGGCTGGCGATCCCCGCGCCGTATCGCTCCAACAGGCCGGGGCGGCTCGGCTCGGTGTCGTGGGGCGGTTGGGCGCGGGTGGTGATCTGAACGGTGCTCATGACGTCGAGGATCACTGAATATCTGAACGCTGTCAACACTCTGAGCGTCGTTAAGATTGTCGGGTAGAGTGTCGCCGTGAGTCAGGCCGCCGCATCAACAGCTCCTGCTGAGCCGGTGGGGGAACGGCCGGCAGATCCCCCTCTCGGCCCACCCACCAGCACGCGGTCCCGGGCGCCCTATCACCACGGAGACCTACGGGAAGCCTTGGTGGCCGAGGCGCTCAAGCAGGTCCGCGAGCGCGGTACCGAAGCGGTGTCGCTGCGCGGGGTGGCGCAGGCGATCGGGGTGAGCGCGAGTGCGGCCTACCACCACTTCCCTGACAAGACGACGCTGATGCACGAGGTCTGCACCCGCGCCCACGTCGAACTGGACCGGCGGATGTCAGCTGGGGTGACCCGGGTCCGCGGACGTGACCGGCGTGCCGCTGTGCGCCGACTCGAGGCTCTCGGGGACGCCTACATCGACTTCGCCCTGGACGAGCCACACCTGTTCCGGCACGCATTCGGGCCGTACTGCACGCCGCCGGGCAGCGAGCAGTCCGACCCGCAGGTGCGCGACGACGCCGACGGCCACTCGTACGACCTGATGTGCCAGGTTCTCGACGACCTGGACGAGCTCGGCGCCCTGCGGGTCCGGGAGGGGATCGACCTGCTGGTCTGGACATCCGTCCACGGGTTCGCCGCCCTGGCGCTGGACATGCCGTCCATCCGGGAATCCCGGGACGTGCTCCCCGGAACCCTGCTGCGCGTCCTGCTCGAACCGGCGGACGACGGCACCTGACCGGGCCGTCGAGCCCAGCTGGCCAGCCCTCGGCGGGCGGAGCGTCAGCGGGTGGGTCGCCACGGGCCGTCAGCGGCTGGGCCGCCAGAGCACGACGGCGGTCTGCTGGCCGAAGGCGGCCCGGGACGGGCGCCGCCCGGGCACCACGGACAACACATCGCCCCCGGGTCCCGCGGCGAAGACCCGAGTCGGATGGCCAGCCCGAGCGCGCTCCAGGGCCACCTGCAGCTCGCGGACCCGCAGCTGCAGCTGATCCACCTGCAGCTGAAGTTCGAGGATGCGCTTGATGCCCGCCAGTGACACCCCCTCGTCCTGGGACAGCCGCTGAACCTCACGCAGCAACGCGACATCGCGCGCCGAATACCGCCGCCCGCGCCCTCGGGTGCGCTCGGGGGACACCAGCCCGAGGCGGTCGTACTGCCGCAGGGTCTGCGGATGCATGCCCGCCAGCTGCGCGGCGACCGAGATGACGTAGATCGGTGCCACGTCGTCCAAGCCCAGGTCGGACGAGGCGATCATCACCGGCCCCCAGGTCTCGGCCGTTCCGGTGGTGCCGATCGCGCGGCCGCCATCAGCTCGGCCCGCGGGTCCACGTCCGCGATGACGCGGGCGTACTCCTCGACCGCCGCCCGGGCCGCCGCGTCCAGCTGAGCAGGCGTCACCACCTGGATGACGACCCGCAGGTCGCCGGTGCCCTTCGGGTGCCGGATCCCGCGTCCCCGCACCCGCAGGGTGCGTCCGGACGGCGTTCCCGCAGGCACCCGCAGCTTGACCGTGCCCACGTCGCCGTCCCCTTCCAAGGTCGGCACTTCGACGGTGGCGCCGAGCGCGGCCTCTGGGAAGGTAACCGGCACGGTCACCGTGAGGTCGTCGCCGCTACGGCCGAAGACCGGGTCGGGCTCGACCTCGACGGTGATCAGCAGGTCACCGGCTGGGGCGCCGGAACTGCCGGGAGAGCCCTTGCCGCGCAACCGGATTCGCTGGCCGTCCCGGACGCCGGCCGGGACCCGGGCGGTCACCGTCCGGCCGTCCGGGAGTCGCAGCGTCGCGGTGGTCCCGCCCGCGGCGTCCCGGAACCGCAGCCGGGTGGTCGCGGACAGGTCGCCGCCCCGGCGAGGTCCGGCAGTGGCGCCGTAGGGGTCAAAGCCACGGTCGAATGAGGGGCCGAATCCGCCGGGACCACTGAACCCACCAGGGCCGCCCATGCCGCGCAGCAGATCCTCCAGGTCCAGGCCGCCACCACCGGGTCGGAACTGCGCCCGCGGGCCGGCCCGGTCCCCTGCCGCGCCCCCGAACAGCCCACCGAGCATGTCCTCGAAGCCGCCGTTCGACCCGCCACCGCCTGGCGCGAACCGGGCGCCGCCGCGGGTCATGGTGCGGATCGCGTCGTACTGCTGACGCTGCTCCGGGTCGGACAGCACCGAGTACGCCTCGCCGATCTCCTTGAACCGGCTCTCGTCGCCGTCGGCCGCGTCCGGGTGATGGGTGCGGGCGAGCTTGCGGTATGCCTTCTTGACGGCCGCGTCGTCAGCGTCCACCGGGACGCCGAGGGCGGCGTAGAAGTCCTTCTCGAACCAGTCCTGGCCAGCCATGGCGCCTCCCTTCAGCGCGATCCTGCGTTCGGCCGTCCGTCGGCCGAGCCCAGCTGGGAGCGGGTCGCGGCCTCGCTCACGAGGGATCCGCGACGGCGACCCGAGCCGCTCGCAGGATCCGCTCACCCGTCCGGTAACCCGGCTGCAGAACCTGGACGACGGTGGTCACCTCGGTGCCGTCGGCCAACTCCGTGTCGGTGTGCATCAGGGCCTCGTGTACCTCGGGGTCGAAGGCCTCGCCCGGTTCCCCGAAGCGCTCCAGACCGTACCGCCCGAGCGCCGCTTCGAGTTTGTCCGCGATCGCGGCGAACGGTCCCCCCTCCAGATCGCCGTGCTGGCGGGCCAGGTGGACGTCGTCCATCACCGCTAGCAACGACTCCAACACCGACGCCACCGCTCGATCTCGTGCGACGTCCCGGTCCCGCTCCACCCGCTTGCGGTAGTTGACGTACTCGGCCTGCAAGCGCTGCAGGTCGGCGAGCCGCTCGGCTGCCAGGGCGGCATCGGGTGTGACGTCGTTCGGGGAGGCGCTGGTCGCAGTACCGTCGGTGAGGTCGCTGGCTTCGCTGCTCACGTCGGCGGGCTGGCTGTCGGGGGGCTGGCTGTCGGCGGGCTGGCTGTCGGTTGGCAGGGCGGATCCGCCGCCCGGATCGCGAACCTGGCCCGTCTCAGGATCGATGCGACGCCGGTCACGGACGACCGGCGCCTGCTCGCCGTCCGTGACCTCGACATCGCCCTGTGGGGCTTCGCTCATGCCTGTGCCTTGCCCTCGGTGGCGGTGTCGGCCGGGCCGTCGCCGGGCTCGTCCTCGACCACCTCGGCGTCGACGACGTCGTCATCGCCTGAGGCTGAGCGGCCGGCGTTCGGATCGGTGGCCGACCCGTCCGTCGCGGAGCCATCAGCCGCGGCCCCAGCAGCCTCCGCGGCGTACATCGCTTGGCCGATCGCCTGGCTCGCGGTGGCCAGCGCCTCGGTCTTGGCCGTGATCTCCTCGGTGGAGGCTTCGGACGACAGCGCCTGGCGCAGCTCCGCGATCGCCTTCTCCACCTCGGCCTTGGGCTCGGCGGGCACCTTGTCCTCGTTGTCCTTGAGGAACTTCTCGGTGGACCACGCCAGCTGCTCGGCCTGGTTGCGCGCCTCGGCCTGCTCGCGACGCTGCTTGTCCTCCGAGGCGTGCTGCTCGGCGTCCTTGACCATGCGGTCGATCTCGTCCTTGGGCAGCGCGCTGCCGCCGGTGATCGTCATGGCCTGCTCCTTGCCGGTGCCGCGGTCCTTCGCCGAGACGTTGACGATGCCGTTGGCGTCGATGTCGAACGTCACCTCGACCTGCGGTACCCCGCGGGGGGCCGGCGCGATGCCGGTGAGGTCGAACGTGCCCAGCGGCTTGTTGTCCCGGGTCATCTCCCGCTCACCCTGGAACACCTGGATGGTCACGCTCGGCTGGTTGTCGGCCGCGGTGGTGAACACCTCGCTGCGCTTGGTGGGGATCGCGGTGTTCCGCTCGATCAGCCGGGTCATCAGCCCGCCCTGGGTCTCGATGCCCAGTGACAGCGGGGTGACGTCGATCAGCAGGACGTCCTTGCGCTCGCCCTTCAGGACGCCGGCCTGCAGCGCCGCGCCGATCGCGACCACCTCGTCCGGGTTGACGCCCTTGTTCGGCTCCTGGCCGCCGGTCAGCTGCTTGACCAGGTCGGCGACCGCCGGCATCCGGGTGGACCCACCGACCAGCACGATGTGGTCGATGTCGCCGACCGCGATCCCGGCGTCCTTCACGACGTTCTGGAACGGCTCCTTGGTGCGCTCCAGCAGGTCCGCGGTCATCTGCTCGAACTGCGCCCGGGTGAGCGTCTCGTCCAGGTGGATCGGGCCGTTCTCGGTCATCGACAGGTACTGCAGCGAGATGTTCGTGCCCGTGGAGCTGGACAGCTCCTTCTTCGCCTGCTCGGCGGCCTCCCGCAGCCGCTGCATGGCGATCTTGTCCTTGGCGAGGTCGATGCCGTACCCGGCCTTCACCGTCTGCAGCAGGTGATCGACGATCCGCTGGTCCCAGTCGTCGCCACCGAGGTCGTTGTGGCCGCTGGTGGCGCGCACCTGGATGGTGGAGAACGCGTCCTCGTCCTTGCCCACCTCGAGCAGCGAGACGTCGAACGTGCCGCCGCCCAGGTCGAAGACCAGGATCAGCTCGTCCTCCTTGCCCTTCTCCAGGCCGTAGGCCAGGGCCGCGGCGGTCGGCTCGTTGATGATCCGCAGCACGTTCAGGCCGGCGATCTCGCCGGCCTCCTTGGTGGACTGGCGCTCGGCGTCGTTGAAGTACGCCGGGACGGTGATCACCGCATCGGTGACGTCCTCACCGAGGTAGGACTCGGCGTCCCGCTTGAGCTTGCCGAGGATCCGGGCGCTGATCTCCTGCGGGGTGTACGTCTTGCCGTCGATGTCGACGGACCACTCCTTGCCCATGTGCCGCTTGACCGACCGGATGGTGCGGTCGACGTTCGTCACGGCCTGGCGTTTGGCGATCTCGCCGACCAGCACCTCGCCGTTCTTGGCGAACGCGACGACCGACGGCGTGGTGCGACCGCCCTCGGCGTTCGCGATGACGGTGGGCTCGCCGCCCTCCAGCACCGAGACGACCGAGTTCGTCGTCCCGAGGTCGATGCCGACCGCTCGTGCCATCACTGTCTCCTCGTGTGGGGTTTCCGGTCACCGGTCGATGACCTTCATGAGTGAGATGGACTCAATTTTGAGAAGAGTCCGACCGGCTGTCAAATTCCGGATCTCAGGATTGAGCCGACAACGCTCACGGCGAATCGCTCGTAGGCTCGGGTGCGTGCGAGCGGTAGGGCGACGACGGGTCCTGGCTGGCGTCCTCGGGGCCAGCGTTGTCGGCGCTGCTGGGGGTGGGCTCGGGTGGTGGTACCGATCGCGACCGGCGAGCATCCCGCTGTACTCCTCGACCGTCGCGTTCGCCGCGCCCGGGGAGCGGGTCCTGGTCGACCCCCAGGGTGATGCGGCGGTCCTCGCCGGGTCTCGCGTGCTCGAAGCAGCCGCTCAGCGAGATGTGCTGGTGGACCAGGAGCGGGCCTGGCTGGCCGGGCTCGCACCCTGGACGAGGGCATCGGCGTGGTGGTCGGGTTTGCTGCGCGAGGCATTGCTGGACCTGCGCGTGCTCACCGACGGGCTGCCCGCGCCGGTGGCCGGCTGGTCCCCGCTGTGGCGGTACGTCTGGCCGCGGGACAGCGCGCACGTCGCCGTGGCGCTGGCATTGGTCGGTCGGCAAGCTGACGCTGAGCGGACGCTGCGGTTCCTGCAGCGCGTCCAACGACCCGACGGCGGTTTCGCGGCCCGGTACCTCATGGACGGCAGCGGCACCCCGGACGATCGCCCACCTCAGATGGACGGGGTCGGCTGGGCGCTCTGGGCAGCGGCACGGTCCGCGGTCGAGCCCGACCTGGTCGCCGGCCTGGTCGTCCGGTCGACCGAGCGGGTGCTCGCCGAGACCGCGGACGGCACCCGGCTGCCACGTCCGTCCCCCGACTACTGGGAGATCCACGAGGACGAGCTGACCCTCGGCACGGCGGCTCCGCTGGCCAGTGGGCTGAGCCTGGCCGGACCGCTGCTGCGCCGCCTCCGACGAGCGGATCTCGGCGAGCGAGCCGAGGCGGCCGCACCGATGCTGCGCCGCCAGATCGACGTCGGGTTCGGTCCGCGCGGCTACCCGCGATACCCATCCGACCGCGAGCAGGACGCGGCCATCTCGTTCCTGCTGCCGCCCTACACCGACGAGGCGGATCAGCGGGTCGCCGCCGTGCAGGCCGCGTCTCTCGCATCGATGCGGCGCCCGGCCGGGGGCCTCGCACCCGGTGCCGGCTGGCGGCAGGACGGCGTCAGCTGGACGCCGGAGACCGCTCTGGCCGCTCTGACCCTGGCCCACACCGGCCGGACCGAGCTGGCGGAGACCTATCTGCGGTGGCTGTCCGCGCACCGGACCGCGGCCGGTTCGCTCCCGGAGAAGGTGCTGCACGACGGGCGACCCGCCGCGGTCGCCCCGCTGGCGTGGACCGCCGCCCTGGTCGTGCTGACCGTCGACGCCCTGCGCGCTCAGCACGCTGGTTCGCGAACGTAGGAGAGCTCCACGCAGGGGCGTCGACGGCTGTTGGTTCTAGTCGGTAGCTCCCGGTGCGAGTCGACCCATCACGACGTAGTCGAAATCGAGGGTGATGTCTTTGCCTTCGGACATGATCGACAACCCTGGTTCGGTGTTGGTCGATGTGAAAGCGACGATTGCCTGGTCTGGTCCGTCAGGTTGGTACACCACGCTGTAAACCGGCACTGTGGCCCCGGGGTTGCCTTGCCACGCCGGGTCGGTCTTGGTGAGGGGATCTTCTCGGCCTGCGCACGTGACGACGATGACTGGCGGTTCGGCAAAAAGCGGGACGTTGACCACGGCCTCCCGTACGTGGCGCGTCCCTGGAGCGGCGGGGTGATCGGGAAGTGCCGTACCGGTGATTCGCCCGCCGATCACGGTCGTGCCCGATGGGTCGGTTAGGTGGTACTGCATGCTTCCTCCTCGGGTTGGCTGACGGGCCGGCCCACACTTCCTGACCTCGACCACGTGGTTGACAGGAGAGCCGGGTGAGCCTGCCTGATACCTGAGCGGAGTCGAGCCACGAGCGGCCCGGGCAGGTTCGCCGGCCTGAAACAGGGGTTGGTCTGAACAGGGCCGGCCTGGACAGCCTCGGGTCGATCCGCCTACCGTCGACGGAGGGACCCGCCGTCCGCGATCCTTCGGCGCGAGCGCCGTTGGCTGCGGCCAGACTCGTGGAAGTTGACACCAGATGAGGCACGACGCTCGCACGCGCGATCGCGCCCTGGGCATGTTGACCGCGATCACCGGCGGGATGACTGTCGCGGCCGTGGCGGCCTCGGGCTGGGCCACCGCGATGGCTGCCGAGACGACCGCTCAGGATCGTGCGCAGAAGGCCGCCGCCCAGGCTCCAGAACCGACTCAGCCGCTCGGCTCGCAGGGCGCGACCGCACCGCCGTCCGACCTGGCACCGACTCCGTCGAGTGCCGCCACCCGGTCCTCGAAGCCGCGGCGCAGTGCGGTCAAGCCCAGCGTCACCGAGTCGGTGTCAGCCCCGCAGGTCACTCGGGTGGGTTCGCCATCCGCGAGCAGCGGCCAGCCGGGCCAGGCGGCCAGCTCCGCGTCGAAGCCGCGGGCATCCCGCTCGACCAGCGCCGCGTCGTCCTCCACCAGCGCCGCGTCGTCGACCACGACGCGGGCGACCCCGCGCGCAGCGCCCACGTCGTCCAGCTCCACGCCGCCACCGCCTTCCCCGACTCCAACCATCACCTCCACTGGCTCCTGACCGTGGTGACCCCGACCTCGGGGATGGCTGCCCACGCCCCGGACCCCGTCCCGGTCTGCGAGGTCAGCGGCGGCACCCGATCGTGGGTGGCGCTCGGCACGTATGTTCAACTGGCCACCTCGCCGGTTGACATGCTGGGGCCGGCAGTCGGGCATGCCCGCGAGGTGCTCGACGAGGTGGACGCCGCGTGCAGCCGGTTTCGCGCCGACTCCGACCTGGTCCGGGCGAACGCCCGCGCCGGTCGGCCCACGGACGTCAGCCCGCTGCTCGCGGCGGCGGTCGCCGTGGCGGTGGACGCCGCCCGGCAGACCGACGGGCTGGTGGACCCGACGCTCGGGCTGTCGCTGGTAGCCGCCGGATACGACCGGGACATCGCCCTGCTGCCCGGGGCCAGCCACGAGCCCTCGGCCGCACCCCGGCCCGCCCGGACCGGTGCGTGGCGGGAGATCGTGGTGGATCCGAGCGGGACGCTGACCGTCCCGGTCGGCTGCGCACTGGACCTCGGAGCGACCGGAAAGGCTTGGGCCAGCGACCTGGTAGCGGCGAGCGTCGCCGAGTACACCGGCGCGGACGTCGTGGTCAGCCTGGGTGGGGACGTCGCGGTGGCCGGCCCTACCTGCTGGCCGGTGACCGTCACCGAGGTCGCGGATCGGATGTCGCCGATGAGCCTGGCACCCGCGGAGCGGGTTCAGGTCGGGTCCGGCGGGTGGCGCGGCCTGGCAACGTCCACCACGATCGGGCGACGGTGGAGCCGAGGTGGGCAGGTTCGTCACCACCTGCTCGATCCTCGTACGGGTGAATCCGTCACCGGCCAGTGGCGAACCGTGAGCGCGTTCGGCCGGTCGGCGACGGCCGCGAACATCGCGAGCACCGCAGCGTTGCTGCTCGGTGCCGATGCCTGGGACTGGCTGGTCGACCGTGGGGTGGCTGCCCGGCTAGTCGACAGGGACGCCCAGGTGCGGCAGACCCCGCAGTGGGCGGGCGCGGCGTACGCCGCGATGGGCGGGCGCGGCGGCCCCGTAGCGCGCGGGCACGGTGACGCCGTAGTGAGCGGGCACGGCGGACCTGCAGAAGGCGGGCGCGGCGGACCCGCAGTAGACGGGGGTGATGGCAACCGTGGAGTCAATCGGTGACGCGCCGTTGTGGTACGTCAACCGGGGAACGGGGATGGTGCTCCTGGTGGTGCTCGCGTTGACCGTGGCCCTCGGCATGCTGTCCACCACCCGGATGCAGGCTCGGTGGTGGCCGCGGTTCCTCACCCAGGGGCTGCACCGCAACCTCTCGCTGTTGGCAGTGCTGTTGCTGGTGGTGCACGCTGGTACCGCGGTCGTCGACGAGTTCGTGGACATCCGGTGGTGGCAGGCGGTGGTGCCGTTCGGGGCGACCTACAAGCCGATGTGGCTGGAGCTCGGCACGGTGGCTGCGAACATCCTGGTGGCGACCGTCTTGAGCAGCTTGTTCCGGTCCCGGTTGTCACGGAGGTGGTGGCTCGGCATTCACCTCCTCACCTATCCGGCGTTCGTCGTGGCCGTCGTGCACAGCCTTGGGATCGGCACCGACGTCGCCGAGTCGTGGAGCGTGATGATCACCGTGGGGAGCGTGCTGCTGGTGGTGACCGGGCTGATCGTGCGGGTGTTCACCATCCGACGTCAGGGTGTCGGGCTGCCCGCGCCGGTTCCCGGACGCTCGGGTGAGGCACCGGAGCAGCTGTCTCGGCGGTCCGGCGGTCCGTCCCGGAGGCGTCGATGAACAGCCACCGACAAGGTGGCGCCGTCGTGCTCCGCGGGCCGCTGTTGCTCGAGCACGCCGGCCAGGATCCGTCCTACCAGGCGCACCGCTCTCGTCTCGGACGGTTGCCACGGTTGTCGGCGTCCGCGCTCGTCGACCTGGCGGAACAGGGCGACCTGCGCGGGTGTGGCGGCGCCGCCTTCCCGTTCGCCGCCAAACTTCGAACCATCGGCGACCGGCGGCCGGCGGTGGTGGTGAACGTCGCGGAGAGCGAGCCGGCCAGCGCCAAGGACGCCGCGCTCGCCACCCGAACACCGCACCTGCTGCTGGACGGCGCAGCCATCACCGCTCGGGCGCTGAGGGCTCGGGACGTGCATGTCGTCGCGCCTGGTGGCCGGCCCGGTGTGGTCGCGGCCCTGAGCCGGGCCGTGGAGGAGCGCGGCGACGACGGCGAGCGGCTGGACTGGCAGCTGCACCGGACCGAGGGCCGGTTCGTCGGCGGGCAGGAGTCGGCGGTCCTGGAGCTGATCGCCGGCCGGGCCAACCTGCCGGTGACGACCTGGCAGCCAGCCGCCGAGCGGGGGCTGCGTGGGCGGCCGACGGTGCTGTCCAACGCGGAGACGTTCGCCCGGGTCGCCGTCCTGGCGTCCGTGGGGGCGCGAGCGTACGCCGAGCACGGCCTGCCAGGAGCGTCCGGGACCGTGCTGCTGACCATCGACGGCGACCGGTCGGACGCGGTGGTGTGCGAAGTGCCGTCCGGGACCGGCCTGGCCGACGTCCTGGGGTCACGGTGGACACCAGGCCAACCGGTGCTGCTCGGCGGGTACCACGGGATGTGGGTGGCGAGCGCGGACGTGCCGAGGGTCGTCCTGGATCGCGGTGCGGGGACACAGCCCGCCCCACAGGCGGTCGCTGTGGGGGCGGTTCCCGCTGGGACGGCTGCCGGTGGGGGTGCCGTCGGTGTGGCGGTGGGTGCCGGGGTGGTGCTGCCGTTGCCGGTTGGCGAGTGCCCGGTGGCTCGGACCGCCCGGATCGTGCGGTTCCTGGCCGAGCAATCCGCTGGCCGCTGCGGCCCCTGCCGGCTGGGGCTGCCGGCCCTGGCCGAGGTGCTGGACCGCCTCGTCCGCGGTCAGGATGTCGTGGCGAGGATCCGTGAGATCGCTGGTCTGGTGGACGGTCGTGGCGCCTGCGCGCACCCGGACGGCACGGCCCGCCTGGTGGCCTCCCTGCTCGTGGCGTTCCCCGACGAGATCGAGCACCACCGGGCCGGCCAGTGCCCCCTCGGCGCCGACGGGGTCGCCGGGGCGGCGCTGCCGGCAGGGCTGGCATCCTCCGGCGACTCGATCGTCGAGGGTGGTGCGCCAGCCGCCTTGCCGGCAGGCCCCGGCACGGGGTCGACGATGCCGGACCAACGGATCCCGGCTCCTCGGCCGGACGAGTCCGGCGACATCCCGATCTGGCGACCTGGCGGTGTGCTGGCCAAACTTCCCGAGCTGGACCGACGCGACCCGCGCAGATCCTCGGACCACCTGAGTGGGGGGACCGGCTGATGAGCCAGCAGCTGATGGTCGATCGGCAGCGCTGCGCCGCGCACGGCCTGTGTCATGAACTGGTCCCGGAGATCGTCGACCTCGACGAGTGGGGCTATCCGGTGGTAACCGGTCCGGTCGGCGCACGCTTGGTCGATCTCGCGCGCCGCGCCGTCTCTGCGTGCCCGGTGCTCGCGTTGCGGGTGGAAGGACCGGACGCGCGCCAGCCGCGCCGATCCGGGGTGAACGGCGGGGCGGTTGCGGGCACTGCGCCGACGTCGGAACCACGGCACGGGACGGGGCCGCTACCAGCGCTGCCCGTTCCCTCGGCTCTTCCTCTGGCCTCGGCTACGTCGGCGGGTCCCAGGATCCCAGATCCGGTGAGCCCGGGCCCAATGTTGGCCGATCCGGTACCCGCAGATCCGGCGGCTTCGGCCCAGGCGAAGCCGTTTCCCTTGCCACTGCGGATGCCGATGGAGCAGGACGTCCCCTGGTCGGATCGTGCGAGCGGGCCGGGCCTCGGGCCGCTGCTGGACGCGGCGGTCGGCCCGGCGGACGAGGCGCCGAAGGCACCGGTCGGCGACCCCCAGCGGTCCTACCCGAGCCGGGCGCGGCAGCGCGCCGAAGAGCGCGGTCGTCGACGTCGCCGGTTCTAAACCCCCACGAGGATGCCGATCAGGCTTGGCGTGACCAGCAGCAGGACGGCGACCCCGCCGAGGACGCTGTCCGCCAGGGTCCACCGAGCCTGCCTGGCCCAGGTGCGTCGCCGGGCGTCGTCGCTGTTCCCGGCGAACCCTCGCGCGTCCATCGCCACCGCGGTCCGCCCCGAGTCCCGGATCGCCGCCACCAGGACGCCGAAGGTCAACGCGCTCACGTGCCGCAGCTGGCTGGCGGGGGAGCGGCCCGGCCCTAGCCCGCGAGCGCGCCGGGCGTTCGCGACCTGACGCCATTGGGCACCGAAACCCTCCACCCGGGTCAGGGCGATCGAGGCCGCGACGGCGACCCGCGGTGGCAGCCGCAGCTGTTGGGCCAGCGCGTCCCCGAGTTCCCCGGGGTCCAGCCAGCCGGCCAGCACCGCACCGGGCAGCACCAGGGTGAGCACCCGCAGGCCGGCGGTCACCCCGGTCGCGGGATCGCCGTCCCCCAACCACCAGGACGACACCCCCACTGTGGCAGCCGCCAGCACCCCGGGCAGCACCCGCCGGGCCACGGCGGCCAGCGCCGGCCTGGTCCACGGACCCACGGCCAGCGGCGCCAGCCCCAGGTGGACACCGAGCGTCGCCACACCGACGCGCCAGTCCTGAACCCCTACCGACCCGACGACCGCGGCCACGGACGCCGCCACCAGCGACACCGGCCCACAGCCGGCGACCGGCGGGAACCCGCGGGGCCGGCGGCGAACCTCAGCCGGTGTGGTCATCGCGCACCGGGGACCGGGCCTGGTGGTCGACCCGGCCGGCCACCAGGCGCACGTGGTGGCCGGCACGCCCAGCGACCGCCTGGTCGTGGGTGGCGACGCCCACCGCGGCGCCGGCGGCCCGGGCCGCGTCCAGCACCCCGCAGACCGCCGCCCAGGTGTGCCGGTCCTGGCCCACCGTCGGTTCGTCGAGCAGCACGGCCGCTGGCCCGTGCAGGACCGCGGCGGCCAGGGCCAGCCGGCGTTGCTCGCCGCCGGACAGGCGGTACGGGTCGGCCGTCGCGAGGGCCGTCAGGCCCAGGGCCTCCAGCAGCAGCTGCGCTCGGGGCTCGGTCTCGCCGTCGGGGATGCCGATCGCCCGTGCGGTGGCCACCAGGTCGTCACGCACGGTGCGGGCGACGATGCCGTGCTCGGGGTGCTGAGGCAGCCACGCCAGTCGGGGCGCCAACCGTCGCGACGGCCACCGCCAGGGCCGCCGCTCGCCGCCGCCTCGGTTCCGGCGGCCCGGTCGGTTCCTGCTACCCGGCACCGCCAGCCGGGGGTGGGCGAACACCTCCCCGGAGTCAGGCCGGTCGAGCCCGGCGAGCAGGGCGAGCAGCGTGGACTTTCCTGCTCCGCTGACGCCGGTCACGGTGGTCAGCGCGCCGGCCGGCAGCGCGGCGTCCACCGCCTCCAGCACCGGGCGCGGGCGTCCGGTGCGGGCTGGCCGGATGAGCGGGCGCGCGGGCCACTGGGTGACTGATTCAGCGCGGACCACGATCTCGCCGGACGGGACACGAGCCCCGGAACGTCCGCCGAGCACGGGCTCGACCGCGTGCTGCGGCACCGCTTGTGGCCGTGGCATCGGCATCTCTGGCACCCAGACCCCGGCGGCGGCGAGGGCGACACCGTGTCGTCGCAGGACGACGTCCGGTCGCCCGTCGGCGATGATCCGGCCCGCGGCGTCCAGCACCACCAGGCGGTCGACGTGCGGCAGCCACGCGGCCAGTCGGTGCTCGGCGGCCACCAGGGACGCGCCGGTCCTGTCCAGCACCGCCCGGACCGCTGCCCGCAACCGATCCGCCGCGCCGTCGTCCAGCATCGAGGTGGGCTCGTCGAGCAGCACCAGCGACGGGCGCAGCGCCAGCACCCCGGCCAGGGCCAGCCGCTGACGCTCCCCCCCGGACAAGGCTGACGTCGGATGGTCCACGGGGTACGGGAAGCCGACCAGCTCCAGGGCCTCGTGCACCCGCTGCCAGATCAGCTCGCGGGGCAGGCCCAGGTTTTCCGGCCCGAAGGCGACATCGCGGCCCACCTGGCCGGCCACCGCGGCCGACGTCGGATCCTGCAGCAGCAGCCCGGGCCGCCCGTCGATGTGCACCTGACCGGTGAGGATGCCGGGGCACAAGGCGTCGCTGCCGCTGTGGCCTGGGGCGGCTGCGCCGCTCATGCCTGGGGCTGTTGCGCCGCTGTGGCCTGGGGCGGTTGCGCCGCTGGGGTCCAGGACGCCGGCCAGCGCACGCAGCACCGTCGACTTGCCTGACCCGCTCGGCCCGGTCAACAACACCCGCTCGCCCGGCTGGATGGCCAGCTCCAGGTCGCTCAGCACCGGCCGCTGCCGGCCGGCGGGCCACCAGGTCAGGCCCTGGATCCGGGCGCTACCGCGGTGACCGGGTCGAGGTGGCATCGTCCCGCGCTTCGTGGCCGACCGGGAACGCGTCCAGCGCCCCGGTCCGGGCCAGCGATCGGGTGAGCGCCCAACCGCCGAGGCCAGCGACCACCACACCGGAGAGCGCGAACGCCCCCAGGTAGGCGAGCTTGTACCCCCAGTCCCAGTCCGCCCAGTAGGCGTACCACTCGTAGACCGTCTCGAACCCGGCGGCGAGCAGTGCGCCGAGTGCCGCCGTGCCCGGCCCGAAGCGGCGCCACGCCAGCAGCGCGAACCCGACCTCCACCCCGAGCCCCTGCAGGCCACCGGAGATGAGCGTGGACACCCCCCACTGGTTCCCGATCAGGTACTCGACGTTGGCGGCGAGCATCTCGGCGAGCAGTGCGGCACCGGGACGCCGGACGACGAGTGCCCCGACCACCCCGGCGATCAGCCACGGGCCGGCCAGCAGCCCGCTCGCCGGCGGGAACGCCCGCAGCGCCGGGTCGATCGCGGTGTACGCCAGCCCCCACCCCCAGTAGGCGACCCCGAAGGCGACGCCGAGCGTCGCCGCGGTCAGCAGATCCACCGTGCGCCAACCGGACGGACGGATGCGAGGTTTGGTCAAGCTCATTGCGACTCCCTATCGCCGGTGCTAACCGGATCAGGTTCGAGGGTCTGCGGTCGCCCGCACTCTCAGCACCCCGGCACGCTCGCCGGGTGCTCCCCTGTCGTGACGCTGTCACGCTACACCCTGCTGTCAGCGACAGCAGGTGCCACCCAGGATCGGCCGGCTCACCGGTGACGACGTTCCAGCACCACCGCCACCGCACCGCCGGTGACCGCGCCGAGCAGGCCGAACAGCAGCGCCAGGTAGCCGATCACGGACCCGCGGCCGACCGATGGATCAGCTGGGCCGGTCACCCCGACGACGATGGCGGTCAGCAGCCCGACGCCCGCTCCCGCGCCGAGGAACGCGCGGTACCGCGGCACTCGACGCACCCGGCGCAGCTCGGCCTGCCCGGTGCGGCGCTCGTGGCCGAGCTCCTCCCGGGTGCTGTTCCCCTGCGTGCTGTTCCCCTGCGCGGCGCCACGGTTCTCTTGCATGGTGCGACGGTATCCGGGCGGTTCGTCGTCCGCCCGCGCTCGGTCGTCGAGCTGCCGCAAACCTTTGCTTTCAGTGCCCGGACCAAGGTGTTGCACGGTGCTACACTTGAGTATGCCTACCTCTTACCGCCGTCACTCGATCACTGAGACGCCGTCGGTGGCAGCAGCACTGGATCCGTTGCGCCGTCGTCTTGGCGATCGTGCGCCGAGCTTGGCAGAGCTGGTCGTCACCGGTGCTCGAACGGTGCTGCTGGAGCTGGACGCGCGTGAGCGGGCTCGTGCTCAGTCGCTCGAGACGTTCGTGGCACGGTTGAGCGCCGGATCTCCAGCTGACCTGCAGGAGGCCGACACCATCCGCCGCGCCACCCGCCGGTGAGCGGTCTGACGCTGCTGGACGCCAGCGCGTTCTGGCGACTCGGCAGCCCGCAGTTGGACTCGGACCGCCGTGCTGAGGTCGCCGGACGGGTCGCTCGCGGGACCGTTGCGGCCAGCACGATGCTGCTGCTGGAGACCCGCGCCGGTCGCCAGCTGCCCGGCGTGGATCCCGGCGAACTGCCGTGGCTGTGGATCAGCGAACGCGCGGAGCGTCGTGCCACCGAGTTGCAGCACCAGCTCCGCGCAGCCCATCAGCACCTCGGTGTGCCACCCCTGGACTACCTGATCGCCGCCGTCGCTGAGGACCACTCGGCGACGGTCCTGCACTACGACGCAGACTTCGAACGGCTGGCGACCCACACCGACCTGGCCGTCTCGGTGGAGGTCCTGGCCCCTCTCGGTTCACTGCCTTGACGTCAGCCGGCCTGTGATCAGTGATATCTGGCGGATCCAGAGCCCCTGTGATTCAGGGGGGCCCGACAGCCGGATCACCTGCCGAATGGGCCAGCCGCTGCTGGTGTGCCCAATCAACGGTGGCTGGTGGCGGCGTCTCGGTCGAGGCGGCTGGCGAGCCACACCGGCACGATCGAGGCCAGCACCAGCACCACCGCCACCACGTTGACCACCGGGGCCTGGTTCGGGCGGAAGAGGTTGTCGAAGATCCAGATCGGCAGCGTGGGCGATCCGGGACCGGCGGTGAAGGTCGTCACCACGATCTCGTCGAAGCTCAGCGCGAAGGCGAGCAGCGCTCCGGCGACCAGGGCTGAGCGGAGCATCGGGAAGGTCACCCGCCGGAACGTGGTCCACCCACCCGCGCCCAGGTCGGCCGACGCCTGCTCCAGCGAGGTGCCGGTGCGGCGTAGCCGGGCGGCGACGTTGTTGAAGACGACCACCAGGCAGAACGTCGCGTGCCCCACCACGATCGTGAACACCCCGGCGTTGATCCCGAACACCGGGCGCAGGACGTTCTGGATGGTCGACTGCAGGGCGATGCCGGTGACGATGCCGGGCAGCGCGATCGGCAGCACCACCAGTAGGGAGATCGCCTGCCGGCCGAAGAACCGGTACCGGGTCAGGGCCAACGCCAGCAGGGTGCCGAGCACCAGGGCGATCGCGGTCGCGCCCAGGCCGGCCCGCAGCGAGGTGGCGAGCGCGTCGCGTGGCCCCGGCGCCTCGGCGGCCAGCTGCCACCACCGGGTGGTGAAGCCCGGCGGGGGCCACCCGAACGTCCGGTCGCTGTTGAACGAGTTGACCGCGACCACGGCCAGCGGTAGCCACACCAGCGACAGCACGGCCAGCCCGAACAGCCAGAACGCGATCCGGGAACGTCGGGTCAGCCGCATGTCGTGCTCCCCGAGTCGCCGGTCACAGGTTCTCCAGTGCGCCGGTACGTCGGACCGCCAGCAGGTAGCCGACCATGATCGCCACGGAGGCGGTGCCGAGCGCGGCCGCGAACGGCAGGTCCAGGGTGATGTTCTGCAGCACCGCCGTCCCCAGGACCTGCACCGTGCCGCCGACGATCTGCACCGCGATGTAGTCCCCGAGGCTGAGCGAGAAGGTGAACACCGACCCGGCGGCGATCGCTGGCCGCAGCGCCGGTAGCACGACGCGGCGGAACGTGGCCAGGTTGCTCGCCCCCAGGTCGGCCGACGCCTGCAGGTGCGAGCCGGGCAGCCGCGCCATCCCGGCGTACACCGGCAGCACCATGTACGGCAGCCACAGATAGGTCAACGTGATCACGGCCGCGGCCAAGCCGTAGCCGGTGGTCGCCCCCACGGCCGAGTCGAGCACGCCGCCCGGGCCGAGCATCGTCCGCCAGGCGTAGGCCTTGACCAGGTAGCTGGCCCACAGCGGCACCAGGACCAGCGCGACCAGCACACCGCGCCACCGCCGGTGCGCCACCATCGCCATGAAGAACGCCATCGGCACCGCGATGAGTGAGCACAGGACCGTCACGCAGGCGGCGATCAGCAGCGTGCGCCCGATGATCCGCAGATATGTCGGGTCCGCCAGGGCCGCCAGGTTCTCCGTGGTGAAGGTGCGGACCACCTGGTTGGTGAACGGGTCGGTGGTCCACACGGCGGTGGCGAAGATCGCCGCCAGGGCACCGAGGTACGCCACGAGGAGCCATGCCATGGGTGGGATCAGCAGCCCGGGCAGCGTCAGCCGACGTCGCACCTCGTCACCTCCTCGTCATCCGCTGCTGTCCCCTCACCCTGCTGCCCCGTGCACCCGCTGCCGTGCCCGCGCCCGTGCCCGCGCCCGTGCCCGCGCCCGAGGATCGGCGAACACTCGTGATCCTCGGACGCAGGCGGGCCAGGCCAGGTCAGCCGTTGCGGATCTCGGTCCAGGCCTTGGTCCACTCGGCGTAGTCGGTGCACTTCACATCAGTGCGGCCGTCCAGGCACTGCGGGATCGGCGTCGTCCAGTAGGCCACCTTCGCGAAGTACTCCTCGTCGTCCGCGTGGAACGTCGCGCAGTGGTTTTTGTCTGACGTCAGCGCGCAGGCCTTGCGGTTCGCCGGCGCCTCGCCGAAGTACTCGGCGATCTGGGCGTTCACCTTCGGCGAGACGATGTGGTCGATGAACCGGTAGCCGCAGGTCTTGTGCGTCGACTTGGCGCCGACCATCCAGCTGTCCGACCAGCCGGTCGCACCCTCCTTCGGCAGCACCACGTCAACCGGCGCCTTCTCGCCCTTGGCCACGTTGGCGATCACCTGCCAGGTGGTGCCGACCACGCTCGACCCGGACTTGAACGCCTGCACCTCCTTGAGGTAGTCGGACCAGTACTCCCCGACGTTCGCCTTCTGCTGCTTCAGCAGCTCGACGGCCGCGGCGAGCTGGGTGGCGTCCAGGGCGTACGGGTTCTTGATGCCCAGCTCCGGCTTGGTGGCCTTGAGGTACAGCGCGGCGTCCGCGATGTAGATCGGCGAGTCGTAGGCGGTCACCTTGCCGGCGAAGGCGCTGCCGCCGTCGAAGACGACGCTCCAGGAGTCGGGAGCCGGCTTCACCTTGTCGGTGCGGTACATCAGCAGGTTGGCCCCGCGGCCGTGCGGGATCCCGTACGACACCCCGTTGACCGAGTTCCAGGGCTTCATCTTGAGCGTGTTGAACAGGTCGGAGTAGTTGGCGATCAGGGCGGTGTTCATCGGCTCGACGTCACCGGCGGCGATCAGCCTCAGGGTGGCGTCGCCGGACGCCGACACCACGTCGTACTGGCCGGTGCGCATCAGCTGCACCGCCTCGTCAGAGGTGCCGAACGTCTTGACGTTGACCTGGCAGCCGGTCTCCTTCTCAAACGAGGAGACCCAGTCGACGTCCTTGTCGTTGCTGCCGTCCTCGACGTATCCGGGCCAGGCCAGCACGTTCAGCTCGCCCTCCGGTTCGCCGAGCTGCTGCAGCGCGGTGAGCTTCGGTGGGACGAACCCGCCCGGGGTGGCCGGAGCGGCCGAGTCGCCGCCGTCGCCCCCGCAGGCGGCGAGCGCGAGCGCGAGCGCAGCGCCGGAGGCGAGCGCTGCCACCCGCCGCCGGGATCGGTGCAGGGTGCTGCTGGGTGGGAGGTGGGGATACATCGACGGCTCCTCGGGCTGGGTTGGGTGGGCGGGTGCGAGCTGATCAGCGGGCAGGTCCCTGGGGGTCGACCGGATGCGGTGGGACGGCGGTGGCGGTGTGCGGCGTGGCGGTGGTGGCGCCCGCCGGAGCCGGGCCGGTTTCCGGTGGGGCGGGGTCGGCCCCCGGTAAAGCTGGGCTGGCTCCCGGGGCGGCCGGGCTGGCTCCCGGCAGGGTGGGGCCGGCGGGGACGACGATCACGTCGTCCGGGTGCCAGATCAGGTCGACGACGTCCCCCCGCTGCGGAGTCCACGTGTCGGTGCCGTTCTGCTGCAGCGCGATCAGCTGAGCACGGTGGCCGACGTCGACGATGACCCGGGTCACCGGGCCGGCGTACACCAGCTCGCGGACCCGGCCGGGCGCGCCGGGGCGGCCGTCCCGGTCGGTGCCGTGCGCAACGACGCGCAGCCGCTCCGGTCGGACGCCGGCGAAGCTACCAGCGCCCGCTTCGACACCCAGGACATGCCGGGATGCGGTGGCGTGCAAGAGGTTCGACGTCCCGACGAAGCCGGCGACGAACGCGTCAGCTGGGTGCTCGTACACCTGGCGGGCGGATCCGACCTGCGCCACCCGGCCCGCATGGAACACCGCGATCCGGTCCGACAGGGTCAGCGCCTCCTCCTGGTCGTGGGTGACGAACACGAAGGTGATGCCCACCTCGCGCTGGATCGCCTTCAGCTCCACCTGCATCTGCTCGCGCAGCTTGAGGTCCAGCGCGCCCAGGGGCTCGTCGAGCAGCAGCACCCGCGGCCGGTTCACCAGCGCGCGCGCCAACGCGACCCGCTGCTGCTGGCCGCCGGACAGCTGCGCGGGACGCCGGTCAGCCAGCTGCGGCAGCCGCACCTGCTCCAGTGCCTCGCCGACCCGGCGTCGGCGTTCGGCCCGCGGCACCTTCGCCACCCGCAGGCCGTACTCCACGTTCTGCCGCACCGACAGGTGTGGGAACAGCGCGTAGTCCTGGAACACCGTGTTGACGGCCCGCTGGTGCGGCGGGCGACGGGTCGCGTCCACGCCGGCGAGTGCGATGGTGCCGCGGGTCGGTTCCTCGAAGCCGGCGATCATCCGCAGCACGGTGGTCTTGCCGGAGCCGGACGGGCCGAGCATGGAGAAGAACTCACCGTCCGCAACATCCAGGTCGACGGCGTCGACGGCGATCACGGGAGGTCTGCCGAGGAACGTCTTGGACAGCCCGCGCAGCCGGACGGCCGGCGCGTCGACGTCCCCTGACGGTCTGGAGCCGACGGGGGGAGCCACGGCGCAAAGCTATGACTTCT
>JBOFLF010000078.1:0-3257 GCA_051657715.1 Angustibacter sp.
CGTCCGTCCGCTTGTCACCGTGGCCGGGCAAGGTCAGCGCCTCGGCCTGGTGCCCGTGGCGGCGGAGTCCGTCGGCCACCTGCTCCCAGACGGACCCGGTGAGCCACAAACCAGCGATCAGGATGAAATCCGCTGCCGCATAGGTCGCGTCCGCCGCGTTCGTGCGCGTCGGATCTGCGCTCATCGCATGTGGTGCATCGCGCGGGGTGCTCATGGCGAGACCCTAGACGTCGGCACTGACAAAGCCAGCACCCACAAACTGGCACCGGCAAAGGCCGGCGCTGACGAAATTCACCAGGAGCAGAACCCGGCCAGCGCCCAGCGCTGATCTAACCTGCGATAGGTCATCGTCGAGGGGAGAGCGTGGTGCACCGAGGGGGCCACCGGGTGGTGTCGGTGACGGCACTGAGCATCGTGCTCGCCGGATGCGGCCCGGACCAGGCCGCGGGGCAGCGGCCAGCTCCTTCCACCAGCACCGCCCCCCTCGGCTCGTCTTCCATCAGCTCGACGTCCCTCAACTCCACGGCGCCGGTGTCACCCACGAGCGCCTCGTCGCGGCCGGCTGATCTCCAGCTCGACTTCGACGACGTGGCCAGCCCGGGTGGGTTCGTGGCCAAGGTGCGCAACGTTGGGAGCGCGGACCTGATCGTGGACGTCGTCACCGCGGTCGGCGGCGGGCTACGAGCCGTCTCCAGCCACCGGAGCGCCAAGGACGCCGTCAGCACCCCAGAGTTCACCACCGACGGGCCACGCGCGGTCCTGGGCGTCAGCGGTGCCCCGCGATCTGGCGGCCCCGACCCCCTGGCACCCGGCAACCGCAAGCTGACCATCGCGGCGGATGTCCGGCTGGACGACGGCCGGACCAGCAGCAAAGGTGCTGGCAGCTCCGACAACGGCGACAACGTGGTCCAGCGTGGCCTGTTCGGCGGTCGTGGCCAGTACAAGTTGCAGGTCGACGGGCGGCAGGCCTCCTGCCGGGTCCGAGGCGACGCCGGTGAGGTCCTGGTTACAGTGGAGCGCAGGCTGAAACCACGGGAGTGGTACCGGCTCACCTGCACTCGTAGCGGCAATCAGGTCACCCTCCGCGTGGCCCGCTACGACCCCGGCGGCCTGATCGGCGGCCAGTGGACCGAGCGGGAGTCGGCGCCCATCGGGTCGGTCGAGTTCGACCCTGCCGTGCCGCTGTCGGTCGGTGGCAAACTCACCGACAGCGGCCGACTGGCGGATCAGGTCGACCAGTTCAACGGCCGCATCGACGCGGTGTCGGTGGACGTGGGCTGATCGGTCAGAACCCGGCGCTCCCCACCGTCCGGCCGACGAGGTAGGTCACCGTCATCGCCAGTGCGCCGCCGGCCACCGTGCGCAGGACCGCTCGCCGACGCATCGCCTGACCAAGCGTCGCGCTGATCCAACCGGTTAGCATGAGCGCCGCCAGCACCGCGATCGCGGTCACCGGGACCCGGCCACCCGGCGGTGGCAGCAGAATCGCCACCAGCGGTAGCAGCGCGCCGACGGTGAACGTCACCGCGGACGCGAACGCCGCCTGCCACGGGCTGGTCAGATCTCCAGGGTCCAGGTGCAGCTCCACGTCCACGTGTGCGGCCAGCGCGTCGTGTTCGGTGAGCTGCTGCGCGACCTGGTGGGCCAGGTCCGGCGTCAGTCCCTTGGCCTGGTACAGCTCGGCCAGCTCGGCAAGCTCCGCCTCCGGCATCTCGGCGAGCTCGTGGCGTTCCTCTGCCAGCAGCGCCCGCTCGGTGTCCCGCTGGGCGCTCACCGACACGTACTCACCGGCCGCCATCGACAGCGCCCCGGCCACCAGGCCGGCAACCCCGGCGGTCGCGATGCCCCCCCGGTCCACGGTTGCGCCAGCGACGCCGACCACGATGCCTGCGGTGGACACGATGCCGTCGTTCGCGCCGAGCACCCCGGCCCGCAACCAGTTCAACCGGCCGCCGACCGATACCACGTGCGGCTCACCCGGGTGGGTGCTTCGGTTGACGGCCGTCACCTGATCACCGTAGGCCGGGTGCCCCGGGTCCGCCCGTCCACGGCCGGGCGGCAGCGACCGTCAGTGCTTAGAGCCGGCCACCGGCGACCGCTGGCGCCGTCGGGTCAGGCGGCTCGGTGGACATCTCGCGAGCGATGAAGTCCTCCAGGTGGAACAGGTTGTCGCCCGCTCGTCGAGCGATGGTGAGCAGGGTGTTCATCGTCGAGACTTCCTCCACCTGCTCCTTGAGGAACCACTGCACGAACTGCTCGCCGCGGTAGTCGCCGCAGTCTCGGGCGGCCCGAGCCAACGCCTCGATCTGCCCGGTCACCGCGCGCTCCTGGCGTAGCGCTAGCTCGATCGGCTCCAGGACCGACCCGAACTCCGCGGTCACGTCGTCCGTCCCGGTGATCCGGGCCGGCTCGCCGCTGTCCAGCAGGTACTGCACCATCATCATCGCGTGATTGCGCTCCTCGACGGCCTGGGCGTAGAAGTGCCGGGCCAGCTGGGGCATGTCGTAGTCGGCGAACCATACGGCGACGGCCACGTACTGCTGGGAAGCGGTGAACTCATGACGGATCTGATGGCGTAGCAGGTCGAGGAATGAGGTGCTCATGATGAAAGAGGGTAGTCAGCCGTGCAGGCCCTCGCGCAACTGCGGTGACAGGACGCGCGCCAGGAACTGCGACGTGCCCGCGTCGCGCAGCTCGGTGGCCGCGTCGGCCAGGGCGCCGTACGCCGCCCAGGTCAGCCAGCTGCCGGTGGACACCCGGCGGACGCCCGCGTCCGTCAACTGCGCCACCGTCGGGCCACCCGGCATCATCAGCACGTTGACCGCGCCGCCGACCCCGCGGACCACCTCGGCGATCTCGGCGAGCGACACCAGGCCCGGCGCGTAGCAGACCTGAGCACCGGCGTCCCGGTACGCGGCGAGCCGGGCGATGGTGTCGTCGAGGTCGGCGACCCCGTACAGGTGGTTCTCCGCGCGTGCGGTCAGCACCATCCCGTGCTGATCGCACACATGCGCGGCGGCGGCAACTCGATCGACCGCCACCTCTACCGGGTCGATCCCGTCGGGACCTGGACCGCGCGCCGGGTCATAGTCCTCGATCGACACCCCAGCGGCACCCGCGTTCGCGAGTGCCTCCACGGTACGGGCGACATCGTCCGGGTCGGCTCCGTAGCCTCGCTCGGCGTCGACGCTGACCGGGACGCCGACGGCGGCGGTGAGCTCGCGGACATGCTCGACTAGCTCGTCCACCCGGACCTG
>JBOFLF010000079.1:0-18071 GCA_051657715.1 Angustibacter sp.
CTGGCCACCATGAGCGAGGTGGACCTGCCGGTGGACACGGTGCGGGACCAGATCAACACGGCGGTCGACATCGTGGTGCAGCTGACCCGAGCGCCCGACGGTGCCCGCCGGGTCACCGAGGTGTGCGCGCTCACCTCCACCCGCCGGCAACCCTATGTCGTGCACCCCATCAGCCGGTTCGACGCCGATCCGCTCGGGCCGGACCGAATCAGTCGTGGCCGATTCGTGCATGGCCCGCTACCGCGGGACATGCACCGCCGGCTGGTGGCCGCCGGTGAAGCCTTACCAGCGGTCTGGGCGCGCGGCATCGGCGACAACGACAACCGACGCCATGAGTCCGACGGTAACGACGCTGACGGACGACTCCGACGCCATGACTCCGACGCTATGACTCCGACGCCATGACTCCGACGACTCCGGCTGCGACCCCCACGGTGATCGCCGTCCTGGCCTTCGTTGTGCTCGGCCTGGCTGTGGCGGGGGCAGCGGTCCTGACGGCTGCCGTTCACCGGGGGGTTCTGGTCAGCGAGGCCGCCGGGGACGTTCGGACGGGTCCGCTCCTTCGGGTGCGTCGCCGGGTGGACGCGTGGGTCATCGGTACCGGTCCAGGACGGCGATTGCGGGACAAGCTCGCCGGGGCCGACGTCGCGGTCTCGCCGACGGGCTATCTCGGCCTTCTCGGGTGTCTCGTCCTGTCCGCGGTGGTGCTCGGGCGGGAGCTGCTCGGCCTGCTCGGCAGCGTGGTGGTCGTGGTCGCTGTGGTGGCAGCCGCCGACCGGCTGCTGCGACACCGGCAAGAGCGACGGGTGGAGGCCTTCGTCGGCCAACTGCCTGATGTGGCGCGGGTTGTGGCGAATGCGGCGTCCGCCGGTCTGGCGCTGCGGCAGGCCATCACGGTGGTCTCTCGAGAGGTCGACGACCCGGCTGGTCACGAGTTCGCGCTGGTCGCGGAGCAATTGGCCCTGGGGTTTGGCCTGGACCGCGCGCTGATCGACGTGGACCGTCGGCTGCCGTCCCGGGAGCTGCGCGTCCTGGTGCAGACCCTGGTGATCCAAAGCCGATCCGGCGGTGCTCTGGTGGCCGCGCTGACCACCATCGCGGCCACGTTGGAGCAGCGCAAGGAACTCCGCCGCGAGGTGCGTACGGCGGTGTCGGGTGCGGTGTTCAGCGGCTACGTGGTCGCCGCACTGGGTACTGGTTCGGTGTTCGTGATGAACCTGATCTCGCCAGGAGCGCTGGATGTCCTCGCCCGCACCAGCGTGGGACGGGTGGTGCTGCTCGCCGCCGCCGCGTTGTTCCTCGTCGGTTTCCTGGTGATCCGGCGCATCACGACGGTGGAGGTGTAAGTGGTGCTGGTCGCGCCGGTTGCGGCGGTGGTCTGCGTGGGCTTGGCCGCGACTGGGTGGTGGCTGCTGCGCTCCACCGGTCTGGAGGATGTCGAGCGTGCGCTGGCTCCTGGTTCCCGTGCCGATGCTGCTGGCGACGCGGCTGGCAGGCCGCCGGTGGTGGCCCGGGCGCTGGATGCTCTCGGGCGGGTTGGTGGCCGGATGGTGCTGTCCTGGTACGGGACTCGCCGGCTGGATCGGTTGCGTCGTCGGCTGGGGGCGGCGGGACAGCCGGAGGGCTTGGACGCCGAGGCGTTCATCCGCCGGCAGGTCGGGTTCGCCCTCGCCGGCCTGGTGGCGGCGGGGTTCTTCGCCGGCAGTGGGCAGCCGGTGCTGGCCGTTGTCGTGCTCGTCGGGTGCACCAGCTGGATGAGCGTGTGGTTGCGGACGGTCGCGGCACGCCGGCAGGCGGCGATCGCTCGTGCGCTGCCGGACTTCCTCGACGTCCTGACCGTCACCGTGAGCGCCGGCCTGAGCCTGCCGGTCGCGCTGGACCGGGTGTCTGCCGATGATCCGGGCCCGCTCGGTGACGAGATCCGACGTGTGCTGGACGACCTGCGGTACGGCCGGGGCCGGCGGCGTGCGCTGGCAGATCTGCGTCGTCGCAACGCCGCACCGTCGATGGGCTCGTTCGTCACCGCCGTGCTGCAGGCTGAGGAGCTCGGAACGCCGGTGGCACAGGTCCTCAGCGAGATCGCCGCGGACGTCCGGCGCGAGTTCGCCCAAGACGCTCGCCGTCGCGCGGCACGAGCCGGCCCGAAGGTGAGTCTGGCTGTCACCACGTTCATCGTGCCCGGCGCCATGCTGCTGATCATCGCCGCGCTGGTGCTGGCGAACCTGCCCCGGTTCCGGGAGGTGTTCGGGTGACCACCCCAGGACGTGGCGGCGGCGAGCCGGCCGTGAAGGTCTTGGTGGTGAGTGGCCATCCGACCGCCTTGGCGGGCATCGTCGCCCAGTTGCGCCAGGTGCCCGCGGTCACCGACGTCCTGACCGTGGCCGATGGTGATTCGGCGCTCGAGTTGCTCGACCGATGCCTCCCCGCAGGTGCAGACACAGGCGGCCCCAGCACGGGCGGCCCCAGCACATGGATGGTCGAGATCCTGACTGCTCGCGAGGTGCAGGTCGTCGAGGCGGTCGCGTGCGGGCTGTCAAACGCCAATATCGGCCGGTCCCTGTTCCTGACCGAGAAGACCGTGAAGAACCACCTCAACCGGATCTTCGCCAAGGTCGCGGTCCGCAGTCGCACCGAGCTGGTGGCGGCTTGGCATGGCACCCAGAGCGTCGATCGCCTTGGGACACAACGGATCTCAATGGGGTCCTTGGACCCTCGGCGATCCGGTCGTCGCGGTTCTAGCGTCAATCCAGCTTCGATTCCCCGGGTGCAACCGGGGAGCCCGCGACCCAGGAGAAACCCATGACCCGCATGACCTGTCAGTGCCGTGCAGCGTGGCACCTAGCCACCGCTTCCCTCGCTCGCGCCCTACGCCAGCGGCCGGATAGCGGCCAGGCGTCCACCGAGTACGCCGGCATCCTGTTCGTGATCGTGGCACTCGTCGCCGCGCTCATCGCAGCCGGTTTCACCGACGTCGGCGAAGCGATCAAGATGAAGATCGTCCAGGCGGTCAACAAGATCGGATGACGGTGCGGTGCCGTCGCTGGTGGGCGACCTGATGAGACATGACAGGCACAGCCCCCATCGATCCTGCCTGTCAGGTACCCGGGAGGAAGGGCAGGCGATCGTCGGCCTAGTTCCCGCGGTGCTTGTCCTGATCGCCGCGCTGGCGCTCGTGCTGCCGACGCTCGGGGACGCGGTCAACAGCCGCACCGAGCAGCGGACCGCAGCGGACGCTGCCGCGCTAGCCGCCGGAACCGCCTTCGCCGAGGAACTGCACCGCCGGTGGCGTCTACCGACGACGATCGGCTCCACCCCGCCGCACCTGCTCCTGGATCAGCCGGTGGACCGGCTCGCTCGGGAGCGGGTGGTAGTCGCAGCTCGACGGTTTGCCCAGGCGGGCGGCGCTGACCTGGTCGGTTTCGCGGTGCGGCCGATGCCCGCCGGGGTGGAGTACGAGGTGCAGACCCGCAGCCAGCGTCCGGTCTACGGCTCCCACGAGCACACACATGCGCGGGCGGTCGCGCGGGTGGTCCTGCGGCGGGGGTTGTGCGTCCGCGAGGGGAATCGGCTGCTCGGTGTCCTGGCGTCGTCCGGTCGGTGCCTCAGCCGAGACGAGTGGACGAAGGAGGCTTCAGGTCGCCCGTTCGTGCCGTCCGGTGGGGCCGCCCCATCCAGCTCCGCCACAGCGGTCCCCCAAGAACCGGGCGTCGAGAATCTGGACGTCGACGAGCTTGCCGTCGACGTGATGCTGACCGTGTGATCCAGCAGCTGGGTGGCAGACAACCACCGGTCATCCTCTATCCACCCAGGTCCGGCAGCTACCGCGGTCCGGCGGCTACCGCGGTCCGGCGGTTCACCCGTCGGGTGCCGGCCACTGCCCGCTGATCGGATGGGTGGCGGATCCCGTTGGTGCGGAGGGTTCCACCACGGCGAGCCGGCTGCCGACCTCGATGCCCCACCGGCGCATGCTGTTCGCGGCGGCTTCCACGGTGGCGTCGGCTCGCCGACGCCACCGGGTCGTCCCACGCCACGGCCGCAACGTCGTCAGGTGCAGAACCACGCCGTCCCGGTCGAGCACCGCCACGTCGATCGAATACCGCATGCCCACCGTGTGCACCGTCGGGCACCGGGTGATCCACAGGGCGCCGTGGACCGCGCGGGTGCCGAGCAATCCGCGGTGTCGCTCGCGCACCGTCCGGGCCACAGCCACTGGCGCGACCGGTTGCCCGTCGACGAGCAGCAGACCAGGCCCGGGGCCGAAGGCCGGTGACCGCTGCCCGCCCTGGCGCCCGGTCACCGGCCTACCGGACGACCACACCTCGCTTGGCGAGCCACGCCCGTGGGTCTACCGCTTCGCCACCGTCCGGGTGCACCTCCAGATGCAGGTGCGGGCCGGTGGAGCTGCCGCTGTTGCCGACCTCGCCGATCTTCTGGCCGGGGGTGACGTCCTGACCCAGTCCCACGTCGATCCGCGACAGGTGGCAGTACCACGAGACCGTGCCGTCCCAGTGGCGGATCTCGACCTTGTACCCGTACCCGCCCTGAATCCCAGCGAAGATCACGGTACCGGACGAGATCGCACCCACCCGGGTGCCCACGGGTGCCGCGTAGTCGTCACCGGCGTGTAGCCGCCCCCACCGCGGGCCGTAGCCGGACGTGAACCGGTAGTCGGTCACCGGCAGCACCCAACGCCTGGCCGCGGCTTGCGCTGTTCGGCGCTTCTCGGCGAGCTCAGCGCGCTGGCGAGCCCGGGCGACCCGGTCCCGGCGTTCTCGGCGCTGTTCCTGCAGCTCGCGCTCCAGCTGACCCCGCTGGGCCGCTTGGTCGTAGGTGCGCTCGACACTGGTGCTCAGGTGGTGTGTCTGCGATGCGTTCCACGTCGGAGCCGTGGTGGATGAGCCTGAACCGGTCGCGTCGACGTCGCCGGTAGCGGCTCTCGGGAGGCTGGGCAACACCACCGATCCGGTCGCGGTCAACGTCAGTGCGGCGGCCGCCGCACCCGGGAGAGTGGCGCCACGAGCGCCAGATCGAGTGGGCCGGTCGACCGGCATCCGGTGCCGGCCACGGTGTCGGCCAGCGTAGGAAGAGTTTTTTGGCACAGATGACCTCGGGTCGACGGGTGGGAGCCGCAAGTGACCATACGAAAGTCGCCGTCGGTCATCAAGCCCGGCTCGATCTACCTGTGGACTCGCCCTCCCCCAGCCCCAGCCGGCTGGCCCCGATCCGACGCGCCCAAGCTGAGCTCTACGCTTCGGGCAGGCGCCCGGCACGAGTCCGCCACGCGCTGGGCAGGCGCTGCCGAGGAGGTTCCGACGATGACGACACCGCCACGCCAACCGCCTGAGCATGACCGCAGTACCCCGATCCGGGTGGTCGTGGCCAAGCCTGGACTGGACGGCCACGATCGTGGCGCCAAGGTTGTCGCCCGGGCGCTGCGGGACGCAGGCATGGAGGTGATCTACACCGGCCTGCACCAGTCGCCGGAGCAGATCGTCGGGGCAGCCATCGCCGAGGACGCGGACGCGATCGGATTGTCCGTGCTGTCCGGCGCACACATGACGCTCTTCGCGCGGGTCATCGAGCTGCTGCGCGAACGGGACGCGCAGGACATCGTGGTGTTCGGCGGCGGGATCATCCCGGATGCCGACATCGCGGAGCTGGAGCGGCTTGGTGTGGCCACGGTGTTCACCCCGGGGACGAGGACCCAGGCCATCATCGAGTGGGTCCATGAGCACGTCGTCCCCCGCGGGTAGCTCAGGTCTGCTGCCGAGCCTCTAGCCCGATAGGAACTCCGCTTGGTGATCGAACTCACTCGATGGATACCGTGGGTGAAATACGTTGATGCGAGGGTGATCTGATCTCTCGTGGCGTGGGTCGGATGACCGATGGCCGGCCGTCAGGTTGGCCGATATAAACAGGTGAGGATCGACGGTTGCCGGACGGCGATTTACCACCCTCGGCAGGTCGTCGTCCTGGCCAGCATGCCGATCCGATCAGCACGCCGACATGAGCGGGCCTGATCCACCGCCTGGAGCAGACCAGTGTCATCACCATCCTTCGTCCAAGTTCGCGCCACGGTGTTCGCGTGCCTGAGCGTGCTCGCGTTCTCCGGCGCAGTGGCCGGGTTGGTGGTGGCCTTCGGCAACCAGGTGCCCGAGCGGACCCTGAGATCAGGCGCCGTGGTGACACCGGACGGAGCGCAGACGCCGGACGTCGGGCAGCCCACGGACCCGGACGGCACCACACCTGCTGGTGCTCGGGCCAGCACATCCACGACAGCCGGGATGACACCGCCCGGGTCGTCGTCGGGAACACCAGCCGCGACCACCTCGCCCGCCCGCTCAGCGACGGCCGGTAGCGGCCGGCCCCCTCGTCCCAGCGAAACCCTCACCTCGTCTCCCACTGGCGGGCCGCCTTCCGGTTCGTCCTCGACCCGGCCGTCCACGACGACCTCGACCTCGACGACACCGACCTCGACGACACAGACCTCGAGCACCAGCACGTCGACACCCACCCCGACGACCACCGTGCCGTCGACCTCTACCTCGACCGGCCCCGCTCCTCAAACGACGACCCTTCCCTGATCCGTTGCTGAGGCTCACCCCTGACGGGGGGGCCTCGCGGCGGCGCGTGTGCGGGGCGCAGGTTTGCCGCGCTCACCTACGCAGGTGTCGTCCGCTTTGGTTCGCCACGACCCTGCCGGATGGTCCTGGCCGCCACCGCATAGGCTCGGTCCTCATCCGTGACGATCTGCTCTTCGGCGTCGGGCTGGTGGTTCGTACTCGCGGAGCGCCCCGATCGTCCTGCTGACCGAGAGGCCCGAGACCGTGGATCTGTTCGAGTACCAGGCACGTGACCTGTTCGCTCGATATGGCGTACCGGTGCTGGACGCCGAGGTGGCCGACACCCCGGAGCAGGCCAAGGCGGCGGCTGAGCGCCTGGCTGGGCGGTCTGGCAGTGGGACGGTCGTCGTCAAGGCTCAGGTCAAGACCGGAGGCCGCGGCAAGGCCGGTGGGGTCAAGCTCGCGCACTCGCCGGACGAGGCGGCGCAGCGGGCCGGCGAGATCCTAGGCATGGACATCAAGGGCCACACCGTGCACCGGGTGATGGTGGCGGCTGGCGCTCGGATCGCCCAGGAGTACTACGTCGCGTTGTTGTTGGACCGCGCGAACCGGTCGTATCTGGCGATGGCCAGTCGTGAGGGTGGCATGGACATCGAGCAGCTCGCCGTCGAGCGCCCGCAGGCGCTGGCCCGGGTCTCGGTCGACCCGCTGGTCGGCATCGATACCGCGAAAGCTCGCGAGATCGTGGCCGTCGCCGACTTCCCCGCCGACGTGGCGGACGCGGTAGCCGCCGTCCTGCAGCAGCTGTGGGCGGTGTACTCCGGCGAGGACGCCACCTTGGTCGAGGTCAACCCGTTGGTGCGGATCGAGAACGGTCCGACGAGCGGCGACGACACCGCCGCCGCGGGTGCGGTGATCGCCCTGGACGGCAAGGTCAGCGTGGACTCGAACGCGGCCTTCCGGCATCCCGAGCACACCGGGTGGGCTGACCCGGACGCCGCGGACCCGCTGGAGGCACAGGCTGCGGCCAAGGGCCTGAACTACGTCAAGCTCGACGGTGCGGTCGGAGTCATTGGCAACGGTGCCGGGCTGGTGATGAGCACGCTGGACGTCGTCGCCCAGGCGGGGGAGCGAGTCGGCGGTGCTACCGGGCCGATCCGGCCGGCGAACTTCTTGGACATCGGCGGTGGGGCGTCGGCCCAGGTAATGGCCGACGGGCTGAGCGTCGTGCTCGGTGATGAGCAGGTGCGGTCGGTGTTCGTCAACGTCTTCGGCGGCATCACCGCCTGCGACGAGGTGGCGAACGGGATCGTGCAGGCGCTCGACATCCTCGGCGAGGCGGCGGCGAAGCCGCTGGTAGTCAGGCTGGACGGCAACAACGTAGCCGAGGGCCGGCGGATCCTGGTCGACGCCGGGCACCCGTTGGTGACCCTGGTGGACACGATGGACGGGGCAGCTGCCCGGGCGGCCGAGCTTGCCGCTGCCACCACCGCCACGGCCACGCTGCCGACAACGACGTCGACGAACGCTGCCACGGCGACGCCGACGGCTGCCAACTGAAGGGCGAGGGAACCCACGACATGGCGATCTTCCTGACTGAGCGCAGCAAGGTTCTCGTCCAGGGCATGACCGGCTCCGAGGGCCGCAAGCACACCCAGCGGATGGTGGCCGGCGGTACCACCGTGGTGGGCGGGGTGACCCCCGGCAAAGGCGGCCAGCACGTGGAGTTCGACGACGGCGTGACGCTGCCCGTCTTCGACTCCGTCGCAGAGGCCGTATCGGCCACGGGCTGCGACGTCTCGGTGGTGTTCGTCCCCGCGCCGTTCGCCAAGGCCGCGGTGGTCGAGGCGGTGGACGCCGCGGTGCCGCTGGTGGTGTGCATCACCGAGGGGGTGCCGGTCAAGGACACCGCGGAGTTCTTCGCCCACGTGCAGGCGTCCGGTACCACCCGGCTGATCGGCCCCAACTGCCCCGGACTGATCAGCCCGGGCAGGTCGAACGCCGGCATCATCCCAGCCGACATCACCGGCCCCGGCCCGGTCGGGCTGGTGTCCAAGTCCGGCACCCTGACGTACCAAATGATGTACGAGCTGCGGGACCTCGGTTTCTCCTCGGCGGTCGGTATCGGCGGCGACCCAATCATCGGGACCACCCACATCGACGCTCTGGCGGCGTTCGAAGCGGACCCGCAGACCTCAGCGATCGTGATGATCGGGGAGATCGGCGGGGACGCCGAGGAGCGGGCCGCCGCCTACATCGCCGAGCACGTCACCAAACCGGTAGTCGGCTATGTCGCCGGGTTCACCGCGCCCGAGGGCAAGACCATGGGCCACGCCGGGGCGATCGTCTCTGGCTCCTCCGGCACCGCCCAGGCGAAGAAGGAGGCGCTGGAGGCCGCGGGCGTCCAGGTGGGCCGCACTCCGTCCGAGACGGCCGAGCTGGTCCGCGTCGTCGTCCACGACCTCGTGGGCCAGCCAAGCTAGTCCTCGCCGACGACGTGCGCCCTGTTCGAGTCCATCGGCGAGCGACAGCTGGTGGCGCGGGGGGCAGGCGACACCCCGACGGTGTGCGGGATGCGCAGCCGGCCAGGGGTTGCCGGCGACGATGGGCGGGTGAGCCTCATGGACCGCCTGCGGTCGGACGCCCGCACGTCTCGAGCCGCCCTCCGGGTGCCAGGTGCCTGGAGCTCGATGATCCGGACGGCACCGGCCCGGCCCGATGGCCCGGCCGAACCGGTCGGGGTGGTCACGGCCGTGCTCGCCGGGGCGTGGACGGCAACGCTGACCTGGATCGCCGTGGTTCTGCCGGCACTGTTCGCGTGGGCGCTCGCGCCGCAGGCGTCGGCGTCGTGGAGTCAGGCGGTCCGGATCGCCACGGACATCTGGCTGGTTGTTCACCGGGTCCAGGTGGACGTACCGGGTGGGCGGGTGGCGCTGGCGCCACTCGCCGCACTAGCTGGGGTGTGCTGGGTCTGCTGGCGCTCGGGTCAGCGGATCGGTGCGGCGCTCCCGCCCGGCCACCAGCGACGGCCCGGTGCCCGAGGGGTGCTGCGCCTGGCAGGGCCGACGATCGCTGGTCTGTCCGCTGGGTACGGTGCCGCCCTGTGTCTGGGCACGGTCGTCGGCCGCGGCGGTGATGTGCGTCCGCAGTGGTGGCAGGCGGTACTGGCCGGGTGTGTGTGGTGTGGCGGCGCGGCCGTGTTCGGTGTGCTGCGTGGCGCCGGCGTCCCGGTGGCCGCGGCCTTGGCCGGAGCCGCGTGGCTGCCGGCCCGGGTGCGGCGGGTTGCCCGCCCGGCAGCTGCCGTGGCGCTGGTGCTGATCGGGTTCGGCGCCGTGCTGGTCGTGGTGGCGGTGCTCGCGAACCTGGGGCAGGTGCTCACGCTGTACGCGGCGTTGGACGCCGGTGTGGTCGGGGTCGTCGTGCTGACCGTGGCCCAGCTGGCGGTGCTGCCCAACCTGGCCCTGTGGGGGGTGGCGTTCGTCGCCGGACCTGGCTTCGCGGTCGGGGCCGGCACCGCCGTCGGCCCGGCCGGGTCGTCGGTGGGCCTGCTGCCGCTGGTCCCGGTGCTCGGGGCGCTGCCCCAGCCTGGTCCGTTGCCAGATGCCTGGATGACGGTCGTGGTGGTTCCGGTGCTCGCGGGGGCGGTCGCTGGGTGGTGGGTCGAGTCTCGAGCCGTCGCCCAGCGCCCGGATGGACGGCGTCGGTCTCCGGCTGGATCTGCGGCCCGGCCTCGGATCGCTGGTGGTCGCCGTTGGCGGGATGTTGTCGCGGATGCCGCGTGCTGTTCGGCCTTGGCGGCCGGCATCCTCGCCGTGGCATTGTGGTTGAGCGGCGGTGCCGCTGGCCCAGGGCGCCTGGTGACGGTCGGCCCGTCGGCGTGGCGGGTTGGACTCATCCTCGCTGCCGAGCTGACCGTCGGCACGGTGATCGGGGCCTGGGTGCGTCATCGAGCGCGTTCGCCCCACCAGTGAGCGGCCAGCGACCGGATCCAGTGACCTGGGTGAGTGCCGGGGACGGCGACCGGGCCGTTGATCAGGTCGCTGCTGCGTGACGTTACCCTCGGCCTCCGTGACCAGCAGCCGCGGCGGGGACATGCGACGTCCAGCCCGACTGGTGGTCCTGGTCTCTGGTGCCGGTACCAACCTGCAGGCCTTGCTGGACGCCTGCGCCGACCCGGCGTACGGGGCCGACGTGGTCGCGGTGGGCGCGGATCGAGACGGCACCGGGGCGGTGGCTCGTGCTGAGCGGGCTGGTCTGCCGACGTTCGTGCGGCGGGTGCCGGACTTCCCGGATCGCGCCCGCTGGGACGTCGCGGTCCGGGACGCCGTCGCCGAGCACGACCCCGACCTGGTGGTGTCGGCTGGTTTCCTCAAGCTCGCCGGATCGGCGTTCCTGGCCCGGTTTGGCGGCCGGTACCTCAACACCCACCCGGCGCTGCTGCCGGCATTCCCCGGGATGCACGCCGTTGAAGAGGCGCTGGCACACGGTGTCGCGATGACCGGGGCGACCCTGTTCCTGGTGGACGCCGGGGTGGACACCGGCCCGATCATCGCCCAGCGAGCGGTGGACGTGTATCCCGGGGACGACGTCGCGTCCCTGCACGAACGGATCAAGACCGTCGAGCGCGCCATGCTCGTCGACGTCGTGGGCCGGATGGTCCGCGACGGCTGGACCGTGCACGACCGGAGGGTGAGCATCCCGTGAGTCAACAGCCCCAGCCCGCTACGGCTGGCCGTCCATCGACGACGCCAGACCAGCCGTCGGGCCAACAACCGGGTCAGCCGTCGGGTGACGGGCGGCGACCGCTACGCCGGGCACTGGTATCGGTGTACGACAAGACCGGGCTGGAGGAGCTGGCCGGTGTGCTGCACGCGGCCGGGGTGGCGATCGTGTCCACCGGGTCCACTGCGGCGCTGGTCGCGGCGGCTGGGGTGCCGGTGACCGCGGTCGAGGAGCTGACCGGCTTCCCGGAGTGCCTGGACGGACGGGTCAAGACCCTGCACCCGCGGGTGCACGCCGGTATCCTTGCCGACCGCGACAACCCCGACCACGCCCGGCAGCTGGCCGAGCTCGAGGTCGAGCCGTTCGACCTGCTGGTCAGCAATCTCTACCCGTTCCGCGAGACGGTGCGCTCAGGAGCAGGCCTCCGGGAGGTCGTCGAGCAGATCGACGTCGGTGGGCCGTCGATGGTCCGGGCCGCGGCGAAGAACCACGCCAGCGTCGCGGTGATCACCGATCCCGCCGACTACCCGCTGGTCCTGGATGCGGTGCGCCGCGGGGGGTTCGATCTCGCGACCCGCCGCCGGTTGGCGGCGCGCGCGTTCGCATGCACCGCGGCGTACGACACCGCGGTCGCTCGCTGGTGCGCGCACGAGCTGGCCGGTGGCGGGGCCAGCGAGCTGACCGGTGCGGTCGACCGGTCGGCTGTCGCGTGGGTCGACCAGTCGGCTGTCGCGTGGGTCGACCAGTCGGCTGTCGCGTGGGCCGACCAGTCGGCTGTCGCGTGGGCCGACCAGTCGGCCGGGTGGCCCGAGCACGCCGGCCTGGCGCTGCGGCGGCGGGCGGTGCTGCGGTACGGCGAGAACCCGCACCAGCGGGCCGCTCTGTACACCGACCCGGACGTGCCGCCCGGTCTGGCGCAGGCGCAGGTGCGGCACGGCAAGGAGATGTCGTACAACAACTACGTCGACGCCGACGCGGCGGTGCGGGCCGCCTACGACCACGACGTGCCTGCGGTCGCGATCATCAAGCACGCCAACCCCTGCGGCATCGCCGTCGCCGACGAACCGACCGGTGAGCGGGCCGGCGCCGACCCGTCGCAGGATCCGATCGCCCAGGCGCACGCCCGGGCGCACGCCTGCGACCCGGTGTCCGCCTTCGGCGGGGTGGTGGCCGCCAACCGCCCGGTCACCGTCGCGATGGCCGAGCAGCTCGCGGAGGTGTTCACCGAGGTCGTGGTCGCGCCGGGGTTCGAGGAGGACGCCTTCGCGGTGCTGTCCGGCAAGAAGAACGTGCGCCTGGTCCAGCTCCCCGAGGGGTACCGGCAGGCCCCACCGGCGAACGGGCACGACGAGGACGTCGACCCGCCCGGTGGGGCCGACGGCGCGGACGCCTGGTCCGCCATCGAGTGGCGGCGGGTCAGCGGAGGCGTCCTGCTGCAGACGGCCGACCGGATCGACGCACCCGGCGACGCCCCGTCGTCCTGGACGCTGGCTACCGGCGAGCCGGCGGACGCCGCCACGTTCGCGGACCTGCGGTTCGCCTGGCGGGCGGTCCGCGCGGTGCGCTCGAACGCGATCCTGCTGGCCCGGGACGGCGCCAGCGTCGGCGTCGGGATGGGTCAGGTGAACCGGGTCGACTCGTGTCGCCTGGCGGTGCAGCGCGCCGGTGCCGAGCGGGCTCGTGGTGCGGTCGCGGCGTCCGATGCGTTCTTCCCGTTCCCCGACGGGCTCCAGGTGCTGCTGGACGCGGGGGTGCGGGCCGTCGTCCAGCCCGGCGGGTCGATGCGGGACGCCGAGGTGATCGCGGCGGCGCAGGCCGCTGGTGCCACCCTGTACCTGGCTGGTGTCCGGCACTTCGCTCACTGACCCCGCCCCGGCCTGAGCCCTGAGCCCTGAGCCCGCTGGCCGATGGCTCGGACGTGCGGCCGGCGCGGCGTGCGAGGATTCTGCTCGTGACCGCGATCGTGATGGACGGCAAGGCGGTGCTGGCCACGATCCAGCAGGAGCTCGCGGTCCGGGTGCAGGCGCTGCGGCGGCGCGGGGTGGTGCCCGGCCTCGGCACGGTGCTGGTCGGCGATGATCCCGGGAGCCATTGGTACGTGCGGGCCAAGCACCAGGACAGCGAGCGGATCGGCGTTCGCAGCATCCGTCGCGACCTGCCGGCCGGCGCCACCCAGGCTGACGTCGAGGCGGTCATCGACGAGCTGAACGCGGACCCCGCGTGCACCGGTTACCTGGTGCAGCAACCGACCGGCCTGGACGAGTTCGCGCTGCTGTCCCGGGTGCGCCCGGCCAAGGATGTTGACGGGTTGCACCCGGTCAACCTGGGTCGCCTGGTCCACGACCGGCCTGGTCCGGTGCCGTGCACCCCGGCGGGCGTCGTGGAGTTGCTGCGGCGTTACGACGTCCCGATCGCGGGGGCTTGGGTCTGCGTGGTCGGGCGGGGTCTGACGGTCGGCCGGCCGCTCGGCCTGCTGCTCACCCGCCGCGCGCAGAACGCGACGGTGACGTTGTGCCACACCGGAACCCGGGACCTGGCCCAGCACACTCGGGTTGCCGACGTGGTGGTCGCCGCGGCCGGTGTCCCCGGTCTGATCACCGCGGACATGGTGCGTCCGGGCGCCGCCGTCCTGGACGTCGGCGTCAGCCGGGTCTCCGGCCCGGACGGGCGGTCCGTGGTGGCCGGTGACGTGGCCGCGGAGGTGGCGACGGTCGCCGGCTGGATCAGCCCCAACCCCGGTGGAGTGGGGCCGATGACCCGGGCGATGCTGTTGGCCAACGTGGTGCACGCGGCCGAGATCGGCCAGGGGTGACCGGTGGCCTCCCCGCCGAGTGTCGGGCACGTCGACGACCACGACCACCACGCAGGCGGACGGGGGCACGCGGCCGGACCGAGGGTGTCCGCCGCACCGCTCGGCCGACGACTGGACGATCGGTCCAGGTCAGACGGGTTGGGCACGGACTCGGGCACCCCGGGTCGCGCCATGGCCAGTGGGTCGGGCGCGGCGTCGGCGCCCGCCGGTGACCTCGGGTGGCCCTGGGCGGTGTCGGCGGCGCTGGCGGCGTCGGCGGTGGGGGTCGCCTTGGCGGATCAGGTGCGGTTGGCCGCGTATCTGGTGGCGGCCACCTTCGGGGTGACCGCAGTGCTGCGAGCGGCGCTGCCAGATCACCTGGCGGGGGCTCTCGCGGTGCGCTCGCGGACCACCGACGTCCTCGTGCTGCTGACGGCAGCGGTGGGCACGGCAGTCCTGGCCGCCACCCTCCTCATCCCCACCCGGTGAGCTCACGGAATCAGCCCCGCAGCAACGGGAGTCCAGGTGTGCGGGATCAGGGTTCACGAGATCGGGTTCGCGGAATCTTCGGTGGGCAGCTGTCCAGCGGCGGTCGTTCCGTTCGTCTCTAGGGTGAGGTCGGTGAACGGCACCGATCCGGTTGACAGGAGACGCACATGCCCCAGTACATGGCTCTGATCTACACGCACGACGTCGACTGGTCAGGACCGGAGCACGGCGCGGTGATGGCGGAGTACGGCGAGTTCGGCCAGGCCGCGGCCGAGGCGATCCGTGGCGGCGCGGTGCTCTACCCGACGGCGACGGCGACCACCGTGCGCGTCTCGGAGAAGGGCGGCACCGTACTGACCAGCGACGGGCCGTACGCCGAGACCAAGGAGGCGCTGACCGGGTTCTACCTGCTCGAGGCCGACGACCTCGACGCTGCCATCGCGCTCGCCGCCACGATCCCTGCGGCGTGGGACGGCGCGGTCGAGGTGCGCCCGATCATCCCGATGTAGTCGGATGTCCCTGGACCGAGACTTCCGGAGACCCGAACGCCCGATGAGCGGACCCTCGACGACAGTGGTGGATGACGACGACCGATGACTACGCCCGATGATGTCATCCGATGAGCTGGCGCGTCGCGCCCTGACCGCGTTGGTGCGTGAGTCAGGGCGTGACGTGCTGGCCACGTTGGCCAGGACCACGGGCGACCTGTCCGTCGCCGAGGACGCCGTGCAGGACGCGACGCTCACCGCGCTGACGGTGTGGTCGCGTACCGGCGTGCCGGCCAACCCCGTGGCCTGGCTGCGCCTGACGGCACGGCGGCGCGCGGTCGACATCATCCGCCGTGAGGCGCTGCGGCGGCCCAAGGAGGACGCCGCGACGCGGTTGAGTGCTCAGCAGGACGGCGGCGGGTGGCCGTCGGCGGAGTTCCTCGCGTGCGCGGCCGAGGAGGAGCCCGACCCGCTCGTCGTGCAGGACGACCTCCTGCGGCTGGTGCTCATGTGCTGTCACCCGGCGCTGTCCCTCGAGGCGCAGGTGGCGCTCGCGCTGCGGACGCTGTGCGGCTTGACGACCGCCGAGGTCGGACGGGCGCTGCTGGTGCCGGAGGCGACGATGGCCAAGCGGCTGACCCGGGCCAAGCAGAAGCTGCGCGCCGCGGCCATCTCGCTCACGGTGCCGTCGACACAGGAACTCCCGAGGCGGTGGTCCGGGGCGTTGACGACGGCGTACCTGATCTTCAACGAGGGTTACGCGGCGACCTCCGGGCCGGATGTCGTGCGGGCGCCGCTGGTGGAGCAGGCGATCCGGCTGGCCCGGCTGTTGCGCCGGGTGCGGCCCGAGGATCCGTCGGCGGCCGGCCTGCTGGCGTTGATGCTGCTGCAGGACTCCCGCCGGGCGGCCCGGGTCGATGCCGCGGGGCGGTGCGTGCTGCTCGCCGATCAGGACCGGTCGCGCTGGGACGCCGGGACGATCGCCGAGGCGGTGCCACTGGTGCTGGAGGCGTTGCGCCGCACCGTTGTCGTTCCTGACGCGTACGTCGTCCAGGCAGCGATCGCGGTGTGCCACGCGTCGGCGCCGTCGTGGCAGGAGACCGACTGGGCGGCGATCGTCGCCTGGTACGACGTCCTGCTGACGCTCGACGGCGGGCCGGTGGTGCGGCTGAACCGCGCCGCGGCGGTGGCCGAGCGCGACGGGCCGGCTGCCGGGCTCGCGCTCATCGACGACATTCCTGGTCTGGCCGGCTATGCGCTCTGGCACGCCTCGCGTGCCGTGCTGCTGCGGCGACTGGGCCGGCAGCAGGAGGCGTTGGCAGCCGAGCGCGCGGCATCGGCGCTACCCATGAACGACGGCTTCGCGATGGCCGCCGCGGACCGGCTCACGTGACCAGCCGGACAAACGCTAGTCCTCGATATCCAGCTCGATCCGAGCTTGCCGACGGCCGAAGGGGTCTGGGGCGATCACCGCGAAGCCGTCCCACACTTCGATAGCGACCGGGCGGCAGCTCACCGTCACGTAGTCATCGTTGGACGGGCCTTCAGGCCAGAACGCTCGCCATGATTGGCGGAACCACCGGGGAGAGGACGTTTCCTCGAGTTGGGCATCGCATTCCACGGTGACGCACGCTCGACGACGATCGTCCTGGTACACCAGGAGACAACGACCGGTCTCCACGATGTCGGCAACCTTGCGGCTTGCCGGGTCGGTGCCAAATCGGATCACCCCGTCCGCGCCCCGGGGAAGGGGCTCCACCACGCGTGCCGAGGGCCCGGGCGGCCCGACTGTGACCACCAGGCAGTAGCGCCTTCCCTGGACGATCTTCCACGCGCGAGCCTCGATCTTCTCTGGGTCATCGAGACGTCGGGTGATGGCCCATCGACGGTAGGCCGCGGCCGCCCTCCGAACCCCGGCGCGCTTGCCGGTCCGCCACCACCGAGGAAACGCACGAGCGCGCGTCATTGGTCAGGTGATGAGGCCGAGGGAGCGGACGGCGTCGCGTTCCTCGGCCAGCTCGGCGGTGCTGGCGTCGATCCGAGCACGGGAGAACGGGTCGATCTCCAGGCCGGGGACGATCGCCCAGTCGCCGCCGGACGTGATCACCGGGAACGACGACACCAGGCCCTCGGGGACGCCGTACGAACCGTCCGACACCACCGCCATCGACACCCAGTCGCCGTCCGCGCTGCCGCGCACCAGGTCTCGGGCGGCGTCCACGGTGGCGGACGCCGCACTGGCGGCCGAGGAGGAGCCGCGGGCTTCGATGATCGCCGCACCCCGCTTGGCGACGGTCGGGATGAACTCGTCCTCGACCCACGTCTGGTCGTCGACCACCTCTGGTGCGGGCCGGCCGCCGATGGTCGCGTGGAACACGTCCGGGTACTGGGTCGCGGAGTGGTTGCCCCAGATGGTCATCCGCGCCACCTCGGTCACCGGGACGCCGGCCTTCGCGGCCAGCTGGGCGATCGCCCGGTTGTGATCCAGCCGGGTGAGTGCCGAGAACCGCTCGCGGGGGACGTCCGGGGCGTTGCTCATCGCGATCAGCGCGTTGGTGTTGGCCGGGTTCCCGGTCACCAGCACCCGCACGTCGTCCGCCGCCACCTCGTTCAGCGCGCGTCCCTGGGTGGTGAAGATGGCGCCGTTCGCCTCCAGCAGGTCGCCGCGCTCCATGCCCTTGGTGCGCGGTCGCGCGCCGACCAGCAGCGCCAGGTTCACCCCGTCGAAGACGGCCGCCGCGTCGTCCCCGGTCTGGACCCCGGCCAGCAGCGGAAACGCGCAGTCGTCCAGCTCCATGACCACGCCCTCCAGGGTGCGCAGTGCCGGGGTGATCTCGAGCAGCCGCAGCTCCACGGGGGTGTCCGGGCCGAGCAGCTCGCCGCTGGCGATCCGGAACAGCAGGCTGTACCCGATCTGGCCGGCGGCCCCGGTGACGGCGACCTTGACGGGGGACTGGCTCACGGCGGCTCCTTCGGCGACGGGATCTGGCCGGGTCGCTGACCGCGCACTCGAGTGGG
>JBOFLF010000080.1:0-7562 GCA_051657715.1 Angustibacter sp.
GATCCTTCGAGTGAACCTTCCACAGCACTCTCGAATGGGATCATCACGATGACCGCACCTCACATTGTCGACCCTGCCGGCCTGCTTGGCGACGCCCTTGCCGAGGCGTCTCCGGACCTGATGCGCTCACTGCTGCAGATCGAGGTACGCCCGCCCGGGCTCGTCGTCACGGGTGGGACGGGTCATGAGGCGGTCAGCACGTCGACGGCCGATCGGACCGGCCCCAGCACGCCCAACCTTCCTGCGAGGTCGACCAGCTCGGCGACCCGGGCCTGGCGGGAGGCCAGGTACCGGCGCAGGGCGATCTGTGCCACCGACTCCCCCAACCGGGCCCGCAACCGCCACAGGTCCACCACCGTGCGGACCGAGGAGTAGACCCGCACCCGCTCCCCGGGCGCGGCCTCCACCGTGGACAGCCCCAGCTCGAACGTGCCGGGGTGGAAGACGAACACCTCGACCGGCGGGTGGGCGATCCGCGGTGGCCAGGTCCCCCGCGGCACCGCCAGCTGCACCGCCAGCGGCACCTCGTCGGTCAGCTCGTGCACGACCGCAGCGGACAGCAGGCACACCACCGCCCGCGGTGCCCGGTACGCCACCGCCAACAGGTCTGGGTAGGACGCTGATGGGGCATCCGCCCGGCGGAACACCCCCCGCGACAGCTCCACCACCTCACCCGCGTCCCGCGCGCGGTACAACTCCCGCGGCGCCACACCCGCAGAACGCGCCACACCCGCCGTGAACGTCGCCGGGAGATCCACCATCATGACCTAAAGCCTAGACACTTGGAGCGTTGATGACAAGGATTCGATACCAGTCGCGGCCACGCCACGGGCGTCGCCGGCAGCCCGACCACCAACACGGCCGAGCCAGCCCGGGCGCAGCGCGAGTGACTATCCGAGTGACAACACCGGTTCGTCCCGCAGGACGCGCCCGGACGACCACGGACGCCGCGAGCACCGTCGAGGAGCGGACATGCTCTCCCGCAGGGGGTTCGGGACGAAGAGGCCGCAGGTTCAAATCCTGTCACCCCGACCGTGTTTTCCCAGGTCAAAGGCCGGTACTCCACACGGGAGGGCCGGCCTTCGGACTGCCCCAGGGGGCGGGTACAGCAGCGAAGTACAGCAGTAGGTCATGACAGGGACTCCCCGAGCCGCTTGAGGGCGTCCTGCTGCGTCGCGGTGGAGCTGCGGGCGTAGATCTCCATCGCGACGGCGACCTCGGCGTGCCGCAGGATCGCCATGATCACCCGCGGGTGCACCTCCAGGTTGACCAGCAGCTGTCCAGCGCTGGCTTTGGTGGTCAGGTGTGGTTGTCGACAAGCAGGGTCAGCCCGAGGGCGTTAGCGTCGTTGCTACTGCTGGCTGTAGCGCTGGTAGCCGAGTTCCTGCACCGGCGCCTTCGTCTCAGGGGCCGCCGGTTTGTCCAGTCCGGACTCTTGCCCTCTGGCTCAACTCGGGCGCTCAGCCTCAGATGACTCGAAGCCAAAAATGTCCGAATAAAGCTTATATGTAGGGTACGTTCGTTGCCTGTGGCGCTTGCGTCCTGGGTAGCAGCTTGAGGGGGGCGAGATGTTCGCGTTTGGTCTGCTGGGGAATCTAGAAGTTCGCGGTCCGGATGGTCGGCTGGTACCAGTCGGGCGCCGCAAGCAACGCATTCTGCTGGCGATGCTCCTGGTGCGCGCCAACTCTGTGGTCCGGGTCGATGAGATCAGCGATGCGCTGTGGGGCCAGCGGCCTCCTTCGTCTGCGCGCGCCAATCTGCACTCGTACGTCTGTGGCGTACGGCAGATCCTGGCTCGGGCGGTACCGGCCGGGCCGGTGCGTCTGGTCAGACGTCCAGGTGGCTACCGACTCGACGCCTCGCCCGGTGAGTGCGATCTCACGAGGTTCGAGGTGCTTGCCGCCGAAGGTCGGCAGGCTTTGGGTGAGGGACGATACGCCCAGGCCGCCGAACGGCTGACCCGCGCGCTCAGCCTGTGGCGAGGGCCGTTCCTGGAGGATCTGGCGGAGTTCGCGTGGGTGGAGCCCCACGAGTCACGGTTGAGCGAGACGCGGCTGTCCGTGATCGAAGACCAAGGTGATGCCCGTCTAGCTCTGGGCAGGCATGTGGATCTGGTGGTGGAACTGGCAGCGACGACAGCTGCGCATCCGTTGCGGGAACGCTTGTGGGGTCAGTACATCCGCAGCCTGCAGCTGACCGGAGGCCGAGCCAGGGCGGTGAGCGCCTACCACGAATTGCGCACGCTGTTGAACGATGAGCTTGGAGTCGAGCCGAGCCAGGCGTTGCAGCAGCTGTACCGCGACGTCCTCGATGATGTCGTCGACAACTCAAGCCCCGACCAGGTCTCGGCATCCGCGGCGCCACCACCATGCCCGGCGCTGTTGCCGTCCACGGTCGCCGACTTCACCGGCCGCCGCCAGGAACTGCAGCACCTGTGCGATCTGCTGACGCCGGGTTCGCCCATGGGGGCACTCACCGTTGCGGGCATCACCGGCATGGCCGGTGTCGGCAAGACGGCGTTAGCCCTCCATGCCGCTCATGCGATCAGCTCGACCTACCCGGACGGCCAGATCTACGTCGATCTCGCCGGGACCGACGCCACCCCGGTCGACCCGGCGGAGGTTCTCGGTCGATTCCTCCGGGTTCTTGGTGTGCCGGGCCAGGCAGTGCCTGAGGACCCGGACGAACGGCTGGCGCTCTACCGGACGGTCCTGTCTGGTCGACGGGTGCTGGTCGTGCTCGACAATGCGAGCACCGAGCAGCAGGTGCGGCCGTTGCTGCCGGGTACTGGTACCTGCGCGGTGCTGCTGACCAGCAGGTCTCGGTTGTCGGGAATCGAGGCGGTTCGGTGGGTGGATTTGGACGTCCTCCCTGCTGATGACGCCTCCCAACTTCTGCGGCGCATAGTCAACGACGCTCGCCTCGACGAAGAGGCCGACCAAGTGGCCGCCATCGTGCAGGTGTGTGGGGCGCTGCCGTTGGCCCTGCGGATCGCGGGTGCCCGACTGACCTGCCGGCCCGGGTGGATGCTGAGGCACCTGACCGCTGCGCTGGGCGACGAACAGCGTCGCCTGGATTGGCTCGAAGTCGGTGATCTGCGGGTGCGAGCGTCACTCGGCTCGAGCTACGACGGGCTGAACTCGTCGGCGCAGCGGCTCCTGAGAAGCCTCAGCATCCTCGAAGTCCCAGACTTCGCCAGCTGTCTCGCCACGACGTCATCGGACAGCTCGCCGGAGCGGACCGCTCACGATCTCGACATCCTGGTCGACGCCCACATGCTTGCGGTAGCAGGGACCGACCACACGGGGCAGGTCCGGTACCGGTTCCACGATCTCGTACGCCTGTTCGCCCGTGAGCAAGTCACTCGCCAGGGTCTGGCGAACCAGCGAAAAGCTTGTCAGGCGTGGCCAAAACCCGGCCGCGCCGATAGGTCGCGCCGCGACATTGGCCATCAGGCCGCGACACGGCGGCATTGAATGGCCAGCGCAGGGTTCGCCCGTCAGATCGCCGAGCGAACCCTGCGCGTGGGGCTACCGGTAGAGGACGTACAGGTAGTACGTCAAGAAGGGGCTTTGCACGCAGTAGTAGTTCGAGATCACCCCGCGCACCTGCAGGCGCGCGCCGTTGTTCTCACAGTTGCTCTCGGTCCAGTACCAGGTGAAGTACACGTACCCGGACCGAGCCTGGGTCCCAGCCGACTGCGCTGCCTGCTGGGTGGTGTGGGTCGCGGTCGCATTGACCGGCGCTGCCGTCGCTGCTGATTGACCACCCATTAGCATCACGGTGCTCAGCGCGATAGTGGCCATGACCCCAGTAAGCGTCTTCCTCATATCAGCTCCTGTCTCTCGTAGCACCCGCCGGCTCTCGCCGGGCATGAGCAGCGAAGCAGGACGTGCTACACGCTCTCTACACAGCGACGCGTGGCGGTCCTCCGAGAGAACGCGCCGAAGAGACCAGCGCCTGCAGTGCACCGCTCGGCGGTGTCGAATGCCGTCCCGGTGTTGTCGACGATCTGCCGGCTGAGTGCCGACGGCACAAACTCGCACCACGTTTGATGGCACGCGGGCACGTGTCCTGACCGCAGGTGTGGGACCTCAGGGCTTTGAGCAGCGGTTCATTGGAGCCGCCTCCGGGAATCGAACCCGGGACCTACGCATTACGAGTGCGTCGCTCTGGCCGACTGAGCTAAGGCGGCAGCGCCACCGCGAGGTGGCACAGCCATTAAGTATAGAGACCCGCTCGGCTGGTCATTCGTCCGACTGTGGTCAGCTGTCGCAGCGCAAGCCGTCCTCAGGTGGAGTGCCACGGAGCAGGTAGGCGTCCACGGCCCTATCGACGCATCGGCTACCGCGCATGTAGGCGGTGTGACCGTCGCCGTCGTAGGTGACCAGGCGAGCTTGAGACAGCTGGTCAGCGAGGCCCTGCGCCCACTGGTACGGGGTTGCCGGATCCCGGGTGGTGCCGATCACGACGATCGGGGGAGTGCCCTCGGCGGTGATCCGTGCGGGCTTGGTCTTCATCTTGACCGGCCAGTACGCGCAGGGCAGTTGACTCCAGGCCAGATACCGGCCCCAGGTCGGGGAGGCCCGGTCGAATCGGGCTATCGACCGCTCGACGCCACGCAAGCCACCGGTGTCCGGGCGATCGAGGCAGTTCACCGCGAGGATGGCCACGTTCTGGTTGCTGCGATACCGGCCGTCGCTACCTCGTTCGGTGTAGACGTCGGACAGCTCGAGCAGCGCGCTGCCATCGCCGCCGAGAGCCGTATCCAATGCGGTGCGCAAGGTTGGCCAGTACCCCTCGTCGTACATCGCGACGGCAACCCCCAACGATCCCAACCCCTCGGTGAGTGGACGGCGAGGGTCGCTGGTGCGCAACGGAGACTGATCCATCGACTCGATGAGATCCTGCAACCGCCGCATGCCACGAGTGACGTCCGACCCCAGCGGGCAGCTAGCCTGGCGAGCGCAGTCCGTGACGAACGCGCGAGTGGCCTGCTCGAAGCCGCGGCCCTGCCCGATGCTCACCTCGTCGTTCGACAGTGCTGGATCGAGTGCGCCGTCCAACACCATGCGGCCCACGTTGCGAGGGAACAGGTCTGCGTAGGTGGCACCGAGGAACGTGCCGTACGACTTCCCCAGGTAGAACAACCGGCGGTCGCCCAACGCGGCGCGCAGGACGTCGATGTCGCGAGCCGCCGACCGGGTGTCGACATGCGGGAGCAGTGCACCACCGCGCTGCCTGCAGCGCTCACCCAGCTGGCGCAGCAGGCGGACCGTCGCCGTCACTTCGCCGGCCGTGTCCGGGGTCGGGTCGGCTGCGACCAGCTCGTCGGTCTGCTGGTCGTCAAGGCACTCCACAGGCGCGCTGGCCCCGACACCACGCGGGTCAAAACCCACCACGTCGAACGCGTCCCGAGCCGCACTGGTGATGACCGCGCGAGCGGCCCGGGCGTACTGCACGCCGGAGCCACCAGGCCCGCCGGGGTTGACGATCAACGAGCCGACCCGCGTGTCGTCGTCCCCGGTCGCCAGCCTGACCACCGAGAGCCGGATCGTCGGGCCGGCCGGTCGTCCGTAGTCCACCGGGACGGTGAGCTCAGTGCACTGGAACTCGCCGCCGCAGCCGCGCCAGCTGAGCCGCTGCGAGTAGAAGCGCTCCAGACCGGACGGCACCGGCGGCGCGGGCAGGGATGCTTGCGCAGGTGGCGGCTCCTTGATCGAGGAGGAGTCCCGCTCTGACCCGAAGCAGCCGGCCGTTGCCACGGCGACGGCAAGCACGACGACCCCCGTCTGCGCCCGAGCGCTGGCCGCCCGCCTCGTGAGCCGCATCAGACCTCCTCCGCGTCGAGTCGAAGGCGAACCGCCATCGCCTCCAGCGCAAGCAACGGTGCCACGTTGGCAGCGATGCGCTCGCGCGCGGACCGGACCGCATCCAAGCAGGCGACGACCCGCTCCGGGGCGAGCCGAGCGGTAAGCCAGTCCACGTCGGCTCGCAGTTCAGCGTTGATGAGGCCAGCCGATGAGTCGAGGTGACGGACCAGAACATCCCGGTAGAGCGACAGCAGGTCGATCAACGATCTGTCGATCATGTCCCGGACGAAACGTGTGGCGCGGCGCTTCTGATTGTCCGACAACGCCTTGATCTGACTGCGCACGTGTGGGGGTTGGGTGCGGGCTTGTGGATCGCCTCCTAACGCCTGGATCAGCTCGACCCGCTCGCGTTCGTCCCGCTCCTGGGTGCCTGCTGCGGCTTCGGCTCGAGCGGTCTCTAGCAGCGCGGTCGCGTACCGGACCGCGGCCCCGACACCGTCCAGTTTCAGCGGGATGGCCAGAACCTCCCGGCGGCGCTGTCGGGCCTGCGCATCGGTGGCCAGCCGGCGCGCCATGCCGATATGGCTCTGAGCGGCCCGGGCGGCCATCTCCGCTACGTCGAGAGCGACACCGTCCCGTCTCACCAGCAACTCGGCCACAGGTCCAGCTGGCGGCGTCCGCAGCCTGATGTGCCGGCAGCGGCTGCGCACCGTCACCAGCACGTCATCCGGGCTCGGCGCGCACAGCACCCACACGGTTCGGCTGGTCGGCTCCTCGAGCGCCTTGAGCATCGCGTTGCCGGAGAAGTCGTTGAGCCGATCAGCGTCCTCGATCAGGATCACCCGCCAGGACCCGACCGACGGTCGCCGCTGGGCCAGGGGCAACAGGTCCAGCACCTGCTGGCGGCTGATCACGATGCCCTCTGTGCGCATCGTCGTCACATCGCTGTGCGAACCGGCCAGCACGGTTTGGCAGGACCGACACTCGCCAGCCCCAGGTTCGTCCTCGTGGCACTGCAGGGCCGCTGCGAAGGCCCGGGCGGCCACCGAGCGACCCGACCCGGGTGGCCCGGTGAAGAGCCAGGCGTGTGTCATGCGGTCGCCACCGCCACGCGCGGACGTCACGGCCGATCGGAGGGTATCGACCGCCGAGTCCTGGCCCACCACCTCGTCCCAGACGCTCACGTGTGGTCTCGCCAGCCCAGCCGGAAGATCTCCTCGTCCAGGGACAAGGTCGGCGCTTCATCCTGCTCATCAGCAGGCAGGTTGACTGTCCGATCGTTCCACCCAGCGTCCGGCAAGGATGCCGCTGGTGACTGCTCTGCGCCGACGGGTGGTGGTGCCGCGCCGGGTGGTGGCGCTTCGGTAGCAGGCAGCGGTCCTTCGGCAGCGGTCGGTGGTGCTGCGGCGGTGGTGTGGGCCGAGGACGCACTGGGCGGCGTCAAGGATCGGTTCAGCTCGCGATCCTCTGAGGCAGGTGTGTGACCTCCATTAGATGAAGGGGAAACGGTCTGGAGCGGGGCGGTTGGCGCCACCGCTGGCAGCATGTCCGTGGGCGCGTGCGCCGCGGCACGCCGTTTGGCCCATCGAGCTTCTCGCTCGGCTTGCTGAGCGGCGTGTTCGGCTTGTTCGTGGGCGTGTGCCGCGGCTTCGGCTGCGGCGCGTTGGTGGCGTAGCCGTTCTCGTTCGGCGCGGGCGGCGTGGACCGCCGCGATGCGTTGTTGCCGGGCTTGGTGGTCCTCGGCTCGTC
>JBOFLF010000081.1:0-4498 GCA_051657715.1 Angustibacter sp.
CGCCCCGGACGACCACCGCACAGCGGCTGGGCTCGTCCGGGGCGCGATCGCGTCCAGGTGGTGAGTGAGTGGACGTTCGGGTGGCGAGTGGATGGCGCCGTCAGGTGGACAGGAACGCCAGCAGATCGGCGCGGGTCAAGACACCAGTCGGCTTTCCACCTTCGACGACCATCACCGCGTCAGCCTTCTGCAGCAGGTCTTGAGCCGCGGTCACCGGCTCGCCTGCCCCCACCAGCGGGAGCGGCGGACCCATGTGTTGGCCGACCGCGTCCGCCAGCTGCGCCCGGCCGGTGAACAGGGCGTCCAGGAGATCCCGCTCGCTGACGCTGCCGGCGACCTCGCCCGCCATCACCGGCGGCTCGGCTCCGACCACCGGCATCTGCGACACGTCGTACTCCCGCAGGATCTGCACCGCGTCGCGGACGGTCTCGCTTGGGTGGGTGTGCACCAGGGCCGGCCGGTCGCCGTCCTTGCTGCGCAACACATCCCCGAGGGTGCGCTCGTGCGCGACCTGCAGGAATCCGTACGACGTCATCCAGGTGTCGCTGAAGATCTTCGACAGGTAGCCCCGACCGCTGTCCGGCAGCAGCACCACGACGACGCCGTCCGGCCCCAGTTCGCGAGCCACCTCCAGGGCGGCCACCACGGCCATCCCGCAGGAACCTCCGACCAGCAGACCCTCCTCGCGTGCCAGCCGCCGCGTCATGGTGAACGAGTCGGCGTCGCTCACCGCGACGATCCGATCCGGCACCGAGGCGTCGTAGGCGGCCGGCCAGAAGTCCTCGCCAACCCCCTCTACCAGGTACGGCCGACCGGAACCGCCGGAGTAGACCGACCCCTCCGGGTCGGCACCGACCACCTGCACCCGCCCACCGCTGACCTCGTGCAGGTAGCGCCCGGTGCCGGTGATGGTGCCGCCGGTGCCCACCCCAGCCACCACGTGGGTCACCCGGCCGTCGGTGTCCGCCCAGATCTCCGGGCCGGTGGTGGCGTAGTGGCTGGCCGGACCTTCGGGGTTGGAGTACTGGTCGGGCTTCCAGGCACCGTCGATCTCCTGCACCAGCCGGTCGCTGGTGCGGTAGTAGCTGTCCGGGTGGTCCGGTGGCACCGCGGTCGGGCACACCACCACCTGCGCGCCGTACGCGGCCAGCACGTGGCGCTTGTCCTCGCTGACCTTGTCCGGGCAGACGAACACGCACCGATACCCCTTGCGCTGCGCCACGAGCGCCAGGCCGACACCCGTGTTGCCGCTGGTCGGCTCGACGATCGTGCCGCCGGGCCGTAGCTGGCCCGATGCTTCGGCCGCTTCGATCATCCGCAGCGCGATGCGATCCTTCACGCTGCCGCCGGGGTTGAGGTACTCCACCTTGGCGAGCACCATGGCCGCGACGCCCTCGGTGACGCTGGACAGCCGGACGAGCGGGGTGTTGCCGACCAGGTCGGCAATGTGGTTGGCGTACTTCACTCGCCTATCGTCCCACCAGGACCGACAACCCAGCCTGTCGGTCGTCCTCGTCGTCCGCGCGCAGACGTGCTCGAGAACCGGCGGTCGAGGGCAGCCGATCTACTCTGGCTCAGGCAGCTGCGACCCGCGCCATGGCACCACCGACCAACCGGGAACCGTCCCCAGCGAGGAGCACACCCATGACCGACGCTGTCGTCGTCGCGACCGCCCGCAGCCCGATCGGCCGGGCCTTCAAGGGATCGTTGACCCAGGTGCGACCGGACGACCTGGCCACCACCGTCGTCCAGGCGGCGTTGGCCGCGGTGCCTCAACTGGACCCGACGACCATCGACGACCTCTACCTCGGCTGCGCTGAGCCACACGACGAGGCCGGGTCGAACATGGCTCGGGTGGTGGCCGTGCTGGCCGGCCTCGACGGGCTTCCCGGGGCGACGGTCAACCGGTTCTGCGCGTCGAGCGTGCAGACCACCCGGATGGCGTACCACGCGATCAAGGCCGGCGAGGGCGAGGTGTTCGTGTCCGCCGGGGTCGAGAGCGTGAGCCGGTCTCGTCGGTTCGCGGGAGCTGGAGAAGGCACCGCGGACGTCAAGAACCCGAGGTTCGCGCAGGCCGATGCCCGCAGCGCGCAGCTCGCGAGCACCAACGCGACCTGGTCGGACCCCCGCGGGCAGGGTCTGCTGCCAGACGTCTACCTGGCGATGGGGCAGACCGCGGAGAACGTCGCCACCTGGCGCGGGATCAGCCGGCACGAGCAGGACGCCTGGGGGGTGGAGAGCCAGAACCGCGCGGAGCAGGCGATCGCGGACGGCTTCTTCGCGCGCGAGATCACCCCGATCACCACCCCCGATGGCACGGTGGTGGCCGCAGACGACGGGCCGCGCTCCGGCGTCACCATGGCCGGGGTCAGTGAGCTCAAGCCGGTGTTCCGCGAGGACGGCACGATCACGGCGGGCAACTGCTGCCCGCTGAACGACGGCGCCGCCGCGGTGGTGGTGATGAGCGACACCCGAGCCCGCGAGCTGGGCGTCGAGCCCTTGGCTCGGGTGGTGGCGACCGGGGTGTCCGCACTGTCCCCCGAGGTCATGGGACTGGGGCCGGTGGAGGCGTCCCGCCGCGCGCTGGTCCGGGCCGGGATGACCATCGGCGACATGGACCTGGTCGAGATCAACGAGGCGTTCGCCGCACAGGTGTTGCCCAGCGCGGCCGACCTGGGCGTCGATCATGACAAGCTCAACGTGCACGGCGGCGCGATCGCCCTGGGCCATCCGTTCGGCTGCACCGGCGCCCGGATCACCACCACGCTGATCAACGGCCTGCAGACCCGGGACGCCACGTTCGGCCTGGAGACCATGTGCGTCGGCGGCGGCCAAGGCATGGCGATCATCTACGAACGGCTGCGCTGATCCGATGAGCTGACGCCCGTCCAGGCGGACGTCAGCGGCGGGAAGCCGGGCGGCGGCATGACGACACGACTGGAGCTGACCGGGACTGGCTGCCGGCTCTGGCGTTCCCAGCGCGGGCCGGCTGCCGGCCTGCGGTCACAGCGCCCGACGCAGCTCTACCAGGGCCTCGACACCTCGCACCCAACCGTCGGGGTCGCCGTCGTCGAGGAGGGTTCGAGCGGTGACCACCAGCTGGTCCGCGGTCGCGTGCGGGCGCAGCGCCGGGACGCGGCGACGTGCCTGGCCGGTGGCCTCAGCGGTCAGGTCCGCCAGCGTCTGCGCGGTCGCGTGGGCGCGCTGGGCCGGGCTTGACCCGTCGGCGTCCGGGCTCTGCAGCCGGTCGATCGGCAAACCGCGCAACCGACGCTCGATACGACCGACCTCCCGCTCCACCAGGAACGGGAGGTCGGCACTGTCGTCACCGAGGTCGATCATCAGCCGAGGTGACGCGACGCCCCCGATGTGCTCGGGTGATCAGTCACCGCCGCGCAGGATGGCCAGGATCCGCAGGATCTCCAGGTAGAGCCAGACCAGCGTCACCGTAAGCCCGAAGGCAGCCGTCCAGGCGAACTTGGCCGGCGCGCCCTGGTCGACGCCGGCCTTGATGAACTCGAAGTCCATGACCAGCGAGTACGACGCGAGCAGCACCGCGAGGGCGCCGATCGCCAGGCCCAGCGCCCCGGTGCGCAGCGAACCCTGGCCGGCGAACAGCATCAGGCCCATGTTCACCAGCGAGAACAGCAGGTAGCCCATCATCGCGATGAAGAACATCTTGTTCAGCCGGGGCGAAGTGCGCAGCTTGCCGCTGCGGAAACCCACCAGCACCGCAGCGAATACACACACGGTGCCGAGGACGGCCTGGACCACGATGCCCTCGAACTGAGCGTTGTAGAGGCCGCTCACCGCCCCGAGGAACAACCCCTGCAGGACGCCGTAGCCGACGATCAGCACCGGGCTCGGGTTGCGCTTGAACGCATTCACCAGGCCCAGGACCAGACCACCGATCAAGCCGACCCACATCAGAGCCGGGACCTGCCACCCCGCGACCGCACCAGCCAGCACGCCGATGAAGACCACGGCGGTCTTGACCACGACGTCGTCGTAGGTCATCCGGCCGGTGTCGACCGGTGTCGCTGTCGGCCGCGCGTACATGGACTCCAGGTCGGCAGATGAGGGGGTGGCGACCTGCGGCCCCGCTGACCGGGTGGCCCCGGGCGGCCCGAACGTCGCATACCCGCGGCTGTCCCGCATGCGCTCGAAGACCGGGTTGCTCATGCTGTGTCCTCCTCTAGGCCCTGTGGGCCACCGGCGGACCCACACCGGGTCCGTCACCTTGCTCAATGCCGGGGGGTGACCAGAAAGTTCCCGGCTCGGCCATAGTGACAGGTGCTGGCCGCACTCGGCAGTGGCACCTCGTCAGTGGCCAGGACGCCTTGCGGTGGGAGCCCCTGATGCGCCTCTCGACAAAGCCGTGGTGTGCTCTTGGCAGAAGCCGTGGTGAGGGTCTGAGGTGGAGCGGAACGGCGATGGGGGTTAAGGCCGGGCCTGGGATGCATCGGATCGGCCAGGTTCCCGGATCTGTTCGCGGCAC
>JBOFLF010000082.1:0-2771 GCA_051657715.1 Angustibacter sp.
TCCAGGGGCTCAAGTGGGACGGCCTGGACCTGCTCGCCCAGGCCCGCGAGCGCACCGGCCTGCCGATCCTCACCGAGGTGCTCGATCCCCGGCACGTCGAGCGGGTGGCCGCGGTCGCCGACGGGCTGCAGATCGGCGCCCGCAACATGCAGAATTTCGAGCTGCTGACAGAGGCCGGCAGGTCCGGGCTGCCGGTCGTGCTCAAGCGCGGCTTCGGCTGCACCGTCGACGAGGTGCTCGCCGCCGCGGAGTACGTGCTGGTGCAGGGCAACGACCAGGTGATCCTCTGCGAGCGGGGGATCCGGACGTTCGAGCACGCCACCCGGTTCACCCTCGACATCTCCGCGGTGGCCCTGATGAAGCAGCGCTCGCACCTGCCGGTGATGGTGGACCCGAGCCACTCGGTGGGCATCCCCTCGCTGGTCGAACCCGTCTCGCTGGCCGCGGTGGCGGCCGGGGCGGACGCGCTGCTCATCGACGTCCACGTGGCGCCTGAGCAGGCGTTGTGCGACGGCAAGCAAGCGCTGCTCCCGGACGACTTCAGCACCCTGATGGGCAAGCTGGAGCTGATGGCCATGGGCTTGAGCCGCAAGATGGCGGGCGTCGTGGCCCCCGCGTTCGTCGCCGTCGACCGCTGACGATCCCGCCGCTCGGCTGACCCACCCACCCCTCCCGGTCCGCTGGGCGTCGCCCGCCGAGCGGTCGGTCACCCCTGGAGGACATCGTGACGCACGTCTGCATCATCGGTGCGGGACCACGCGGGCTGTCGGTGCTGGAGCGCCTGCACGCCAGCGCGACCGCGGCCGGCTCCCACCCGATCACCCCGCCCCCGACCACCGTCCACGTCGTCGACCCGAACCTGCTGACCGGCAGCGCGGTGTGGCGGGTCGACCAGTCCCCCGAGCTGCTGATGAACACCGTGGCAGCGCAGATCTCCATGTTCGCCGACGAGTCTGTCACCTGCGAAGGTCCGGTCGTGCCCGGGCCGAGCCTGCACGAGTGGGCACGCTTCGTCGAGCACCTCGGGCCGCAGGACCCGGTGCCGGAGTGGGTGCGCGCGCAGTGCCGCGATCTCGGGCCGGACTCCTACCCGACCCGAGCGTTGTACGGGCACTACCTGCTGTGGGTGCTGCGGCACCTGGTGCGCACCGCGCCCGCCGCCCTCCAGGTCGAGCTGCACGCCCGCACGGCGGTGCGGCTGACCGACGCCGACGACGGCACCCAGGTCGTCCTGCTCGACGACGGCACCGTGCTGGACGACCTGGACTCGGTGGTGCTGACCCAGGGCCACGTGCCGACGATGCTGACCGACGCCGAGACCGCGCTCAGCGAGCGGGCGGCCCGCGACAACCTCGGGTACCTGCCGCCGAGCAACCCGGCGAACGTGGACCTGTCGTCGATCAAGGCGGGTGAGAGCGTCGCGTTGCGTGGCATGGGGTTGAACTTCTTCGACTACCTGGCGCTGCTGACCACCGGGCGCGGGGGGCGGTTCGCCCGGGGCGACGACGGGTCGTTGACGTACCACCCGTCCGGGGCTGAGCCGGCGCTCGTCGCCGGGTCCCGGCGCGGGGTGCCGTACACCGCGCGCGGGGAGAACCAGAAGGGCGCGTTCGGCCGCCACGAGCCGCTCTTCCTCACCCCGTGGGTGATCCGGTCGCTGCGCCGTCGCGCCGACCGGGGGCACCCCGCGGACTTCCGCACCCAGGTGTGGCCGCTCATCGACTGCGAGGTCCGGTCGGTCTACTACACGGCCCTGGTCGCCGAGCGGTCGTGCACCTGCGAGGCCGAGGTGTTCGCCCGCCGGTACCGCACGGTGTGCGAGGAGGAGTTCGCCAGCACGCCCATCCCGTCCGACCAGCCGGCGCCGTCCGACCAGCCGGCGCCGTTCGACCAGCCGAGGTCGGAGGCGGAGACAACGCTGCTCGACCGCTTCGGGATCGCCGAGGGCGACCGGTGGGACTGGAACACGATCGTGCGGCCCTACGGCGAGCGGGAGTTCGCCGACGCCGACGGCTACCAGTCGTGGTTGCTGTCCTACCTCAGGCAGGACGTCCAGGAGGCGTTGCGCGGCAACGTCCGCAGCCCGGTCAAGTCCGCCCTGGACGCGATGCGCGACCTGCGCAACGAGGTCCGTCAGATCGTCGACCACTGCGGGATCAGCGGGGACTCCTACCGCGACGACCTGCAGGGGTGGTACACCCCGGTCAACGCGTTCGTGTCCATCGGTCCCCCGGTGCGGCGCATCGAGGAGATGATCGCGTTGATCGAGACCGGCGTGCTCCGGGTGCTGGGGCCCGGCCTCGCGATCGAGACCGCCGCGGACGGATCGGCGTTCGTGGCGTCCTCGACCCGGGTGCCCGGCCCGTCGGTGCGCGCCAGCACCGTGATCGAGGCACGACTGCCGGAGCCGGACATCCGCAGCACCACCGATCCGCTGCTCGGCACCCTGCTCAGCAGCGGCGAGTGCGTGACCTACCGCATCCCGATCGCGGGCGGCGGGCACTACGAGACCGGCGGGTTGGCGGTCGGCCCGCGCCCGTACCCGGTGCTCGGCCCCGGCCGGGTGCCGCACCCGCGCCGGTTCGCGTTCGGCGTGCCGACCGAGACGGTGCACTGGGTGACCGCGGCGAGCATCCGGCCTGGCGTCAACTCGGTGATCCTGTCCGACGCCGATGCCGTTGCCCAGGCGTGTCTGGCCGTGGCGAGAGCCGTCCCCACTGCCAAGCTCGCCGCTGGTTTCTGATCCGTCCCGGTCGGCCCGCCGCGGCGGG
>JBOFLF010000083.1:0-24429 GCA_051657715.1 Angustibacter sp.
CCACGGCGACCACCGTCACGACGGCTGCGGCGCGGCTGTGCCGCACCCCGGACGGGTGATCCGGACCGCCGCCCCGCGGGGTGAGCCGCAGGGCCTGCCTGTGCTGTATCAGCAGTTCCATCACCACCCGATCGTCGCCACGGTCGTCCACACCTCAGCCGCGGCCGAGCCCTCGTGCTCGAGCCTAGGTGGTGCAGACCGCTCATGAGGCTCGGACGTGACAACTGGGACCCCGACAACGAGATCCGACGATCAGGAAGCTGATACGCGGCCCTTCGACCGGTTTGGTCTGCACCTGTGGGTCCGGTTCCCGGGGGTTCTCGAGAACTCACCGCAGGTCGTGCCACACTCGCTGCCGCGATGGTGATCATCAAGCAGCGGGGGGCGTCGTGCGACGGGTAGCGATCGTGGTGGGCACCCGGCCGGAGGCCATCAAGGTCGCCCCTGTCATCCGGCGTATGCACCAGAGCGCACACCTGGAGCCCTACGTCGTGTCCACCGCCCAGCATGGCCCGGTGCTCCACGATGCTCTGACCGCGTTCGGGATCACCCCGGATGTCGATCTGGCGGTCCACCGCGACGGCCAGACCCCCGGGTCGGTCACCGCGACGGTGCTGGAACGTCTCGGCGAGCTGTTGCGCGATGTCGCGGTGGTCGCGGTGCTGGTCCAGGGAGACACCGCCAGCGCCTTCGCTGGCGCGCTGGCCGCCTTCTACGCCGGGGTGCCGCTGGTCCACCTGGAGGCCGGTCTGCGCAGCGGCAACCGCCGCGAACCCTTCCCCGAGGAGATGCATCGGCGGTTGATCACCGGGCTCACGGATCTGCACCTGGCGCCCACCGAGCACGCCCGTGACCGGTTGCTCGCCGAGGGCATCCGGGCGGACGCCATCCAGGTCACCGGCAACACCGTGCTGGACGCGGTGGCGATCAGCGCTGGCACGGCTGAGGCGCCTGGTGCGGCAGCCGCCGATGTCGGCGACCCGCGAGTCCAGGCTGCCCTGGACGGCCCGGACCGGGTCGTGCTCGCCACCGTCCACCGTCGTGAGTCGTGGGGTCCGGCCCTGGACCGGATCGCCAGCGCGCTCGGTGAGGTGGCTGACCACCCGGGCGTGGTGGTCGTGCTGCCGATGCACCCTAATCCCGCCGTTCGGGCTGTTCTCACCGCGCGGCTGGGCGATCACCCTTCGGTGGTCCTCGCCGACTGGCAGCCGCACGACCGGTTCCTGGTCCTGGTGCGCCACGCCTACCTCGTGCTGACCGATTCCGGCGGTGTCCAGGAGGAGGCGCCCAGCTTTGGCGTGCCAGTCCTGGTGATGCGGGACGTCACCGACCGTCCTGAAGCGGTGGCCGCTGGATCGGCACGGCTGGTCGGCACCCACGCGCCGGCCATCGTGGCCGCTGCTGTGCGACTGCTGTCCGAGGAGCAGGAGCACGCCCGGATGGCCGCCGTGCGGAACCCGTTCGGCGACGGCGACGCCGCGCAGCGGTGCGTCGTCGCGGTGGAGCGGATGCTGGCGACCCCGTCCCCGTTGCTGGCTCAGCCGACGGCGGCCGGGGCGGTGCCCGCGGTGGCACTGACATCTGTGACGTCAGACGCAGTGACACTTCCGACGTCAGATGCGCTGACAGTGGAGGTACCGTCCGCGGCGCTACCGCTGCCCCACCAGTCCACTAACCGTGGGGCCAGTACATGGTGATAGAACCACACACCGTCGACGTGCCCGTTGAAGGTTGACTCGCCTCCGTCTGCTTCCTGACGGCGGTGGGTGGCAAGTCCGATGGTCTGGACGCTGTGCGGTGCTCCCGCGTCCGTGGCAGCGATCAGCTCGGTGGCCGCGCTGCGGTAGCCGGTCGCCGCGACGACCAGGTCGGCCTGCTGGGTCAGCAGCGAAAGATCCGCCGAGGTGTCCACGAGTCGCAGGCGGACGTCGGGGTGCATGCCGGTGCGAATCTCCTGCAACAGCTCGGCCGCCTGCCACCGCAGCCCGCTGAACCGGAATACGCGACCGGTCAACGGGCACACGTCCGCGGCCGTGAACGAGGCACCCGCGGCACGGGCGGCGGTCGGGTCCGCGTAGGTGACCCGCAGCGGGCTGCGGTGCGCGATGTCGATCCGCGGACGACGTGCGGCGCCGCCCGTCGTGCAGACCTCCAGCAACCGGCGGGCGACCGCGAACGCACTGTGCGAGCCGCCGACCACCAGCACCTGGGCAGCCACGGACCGCTGGCCCGCGGCGGCGGCCAGCACGTCGTCGTCCGAGGCTCGCAGCAGAGCGTCCGCGTGCACCAGGCGGTGCGGCGGGACCTGCTGCCGGAGCTCGGCCGGCAGATACGGCGTCCCGCCGACGGCGAGCACGACACGCTCGGCGAGGATCGTCCAGTCGTCCCGCAGAGCCTCGGCGCCGGCGGCGGGCCGCAGGCTGAGCTGGACACCGCCCGGAACGGGTCGCACCGCGGTGACCTGGGTGCCGAGCTGGACGTCCCCCCGGGGGTGCGCCCGGACCCGGTCGAGCAGCGGCACGGTGCTGTCCCGCAGCGCGGTCGCCGCGGTCCGCACGTCCACCGGTCCGTTCGAGCCAATCCGGGTCAACGCGCTGACGGCGGCGCTGCGGGCCAGCTCGGGGTGCTCGGCGACCAGCGGCGCGATCGTCTCCACGAACACCGCGGCGGTGGTGTCCGAGCTGACGTGGTACTCACCGAGAGCGCCGGCACCGTGGTCCAGGCGGGCGTCGACCACGAGCAGACCACCGTCCAGCAGGGAGTCCAGCCGCCCAGTGTGGGCTGCCGCAGCCAGCACTCCGGTTCCTGCCGGACCGACCCCGACGAGGACGGCGCCCACGGGTGTCCCGCGGGTGCCGCCCACGCCATTTGTGCTCGTACCAACTCTGCTCATACCTGCGCTACTCACACCAGTTCGATCGGTCGGGCGCCGTCCGCACGCCACTGGAGTGCCTGAGCGGTGAACATCGACGCCCAGGCGTTGACATCCGCCGAACCCGGCTCGTAGGGAACCCCCGCCCCCGCCACCCGCGCCCGCTCCAGCAGGGCAAGCGCCCGGGTGACCGGGCCGGCAAAGCCTGCTGGATCGATGGCGAGCCACAGTCGGACCGCCTGCGCGGTGGCATCGGTCCGGGTAGGGCCGCTGGCGCGCCGGCCGTCGTGCCAGGCCAGGAACCCGCCATCCAGCTGCTGCACGGTGGCAAGCCATCGCGCGCCCGCGTCGAGCGCCTCCTGGACGGTGCGAGCCGCCGCTGACGACAGGTCGTCCCGAGTGGTCTGGGCGAGCAGGCCCTCCATCGCGTAGCAGTGGGCGTGCAGGTAGCTGAGTGGCGCGCGGTCGTGGATCCGGAATCGCCCGTCCGGTTCGGACAACGCCACCGTGCCGGTGAGCAACGCATCCGAGGCACGCAGCGCGGCGACGGCTCGATCGGCGGTCGTCCCGCCTGAGGGGTCGGCACCGGCGGATCGCACCCACCGGGCGTACCGGATCAAGGACACCGCCAGCTTGGACTGGTGCGCCCCGAACGAATCGCTCCACCTGGTGCTGCTAGTCACCGACACCGTCGGGACACGGGCGCGACCGCTGTGGACCGCTGCGGTTAGCGCATCCACCCAGCGGTCCGCCCGCTCGATCAGGGTGGTTCGATCGTGAGCGTCCTCGTGCCCGGTCCGAGGATCCTGTTCGAGCGATGCCACGACGCCGCCGAGCGCCATCGCAGTGTCAAACGCGTACCAGGTGACCGGGCCGCGGCCGACACCGTCAGGAGGTTCCGCCAACAGCGCACCAATCAGCTGGTCCTGGCGTCGCCGATGGCGCCGGGTAGACCCGAGCAGTGCCAGCAGCAGCCCGGTGATCTCCGGGTACGGGTATCCCGGGTGGCTGGGGTTGTGCCAGCTCAGGCAGTGCCCGGACGGATCCGCCAGGTCCGGCCCGACGAGCCAGTCGAGGAGCTCCGCAGCGCTGAGTGCGGACGTTTCAGCGGCTGCCAGGCGAAGTGATGTCTCGGCGGCCTCAGGTGCGAAGCGCGTGCTGGTCATGACGGGTCGTCCCCCCTGCCGAGCTGGTCCGGGATCCCTGCTCCCGGCATGATCACCCGGGAAGCTAGCATGTGGATCATGGGAGCGGGGGGAGCGGCATCGGCGCCTAAGGACGTATCGGGAGGCCTGGATTCGATCAGACCTCAAGCCGTGACCGGCGCGATCACGATCGATCTGACCGATAGAGAGCAGGTGCTGCGCCGGGTGGACGGCGCGCTCGGGGGCGAGGACGTCCCGGTCGTGGTCACGTCGGTGAACCTCGACCACGTGCACCACTTCCACGCCGGTCAGCCACTGCCGTCCGGCCGGGTCGGCGACGCGGAGTGGTGGGCGGTGCTAGATGGCTGGCCGGTCGCTCGGGCGGTGGACCGGGCGGTTCGCCGGCACGGCGAGGCGAGCGTTCCGACCGGCACCCTTCCTGGCAGCGAGCTGTTGTGGCCCTGCCTGCAGATCGCGGCCAGTCGGGCCGCGCGGGTCGGCCTGGTCGGGGCCGACGACGCCACCCGTGCGCAGCTGCGCAGCCACCTGCCCCAGCGGTTGCCCGGCGTCCGGTCCGTGCATGGCTGGCGGGTTGACTGGGCGGACCTGGACCGGCCGGGGTGGTCCGACGCCCTGGCTCGGCAGGTCCAGGAGGCCGAGGTCGACCTGCTGCTGGTCAGCCTGGGCAAGCCTCGCCAGGAGCGCTGGCTCGCTCGTCACCTAAGCACGACTGGTGCCAGAGTGGCGCTTCCCTTCGGATCAGCGGTGAGCTACCTGGTCGGGACCGACCAGCGACCGCCGGAGGTCTTCCGGCGACATCGGTTGGAGTGGGCCTATCGGTTGGTCCGCGAGCCTCGGCGGCTCGCTCGTCGCTACGTGGTGCAGGGGCCGCCAGCGCTGCGCGCGCTGCACCGCGACCTGCGGCTCGTCGGGTTGCGCTGAGGCACCTTCTCCCCACACCCCCGGGTGCCGCCGGTCGCGGTGTCCGCACACATCTGCGCTCGAGGTCAGGGCCGCGGCCGTGTCGGCCACGGGGGCGTGTCCGGCACGGGGATGGTCGTGCGAACCGTGGGCAGATCATGGTGCAGGTGTCGGTGGGCGTCCCTAAGGTCGGGTGAGTGGAAGAAACCAGCACCGGAGCCGCGCCGACGCGGCTATCCGGGTCCGTCAGCGACCGACCCCCCATCTCGAGCGCTGGTCCGGTCATGATCGAGGCTCGTGGTTTGCGCAAGCAGTTCGGGGACTTCGTGGCGGTCGACGGCATCGACGTCGCGGTGCGGCGCGGCGAGGCATTCGGCTTCCTCGGGCCGAACGGCGCCGGCAAATCGTCCACTATGCGGATGGTCGGGTGCGTCTCCCCGCCGTCCGGTGGGCAGCTGCGCGTACTCGGGATGGACCCGCGCAGCGACGGGCCGCGGATCCGAGCCCGACTCGGCGTCGTCCCCCAGCAGGACTCGCTAGACGGCGAGCTGACCGTCCGGGACAACCTGGTCGTCTATGCCCGGTATTTCGGGCTGCCGCGGGCTGAATGCCGGCGTCGGGCCGATGAGCTGCTGCAGTTCGCCAACCTGGTCGACCGGGCGGACAGCTTGGTGGAGCCGTTGTCCGGGGGGATGAAGCGCCGGCTCACTATCGCGCGTGCGCTGGTGAACCGTCCCGAGATCCTGTTGCTCGACGAACCGACCACCGGGTTGGATCCTCAAGCCAGGCACGTGCTGTGGGACCGGCTGTTCCGGCTGAAGCGTCAGGGGGTCACGCTGGTGCTGACCACCCACTACATGGACGAGGCCGAGCAGCTGTGCGACCGGCTGGTCGTGATGGACGGCGGCAGGATCGTCGCGCAGGGCAGCCCGCGGGAGCTGATCGAGCAGTGGGCCAGCCGTGAGGTCGTGGAGCTGAGGTTCGCCGAGGACGACCTCACGCCGCACGCCACCCAGGTGGAGGGGATCGCCACCCGGACGGAGGCGCTCCCGGACCGCCTGCTGCTGTACGCCGACGACGGGGAGGCGGTGGCAGCCCAGGTGCACCAGCGGGGGGTGCGCCCGCTGTCCGTCCTGGTCCGCCGCAGCACTCTGGAGGACGTGTTCCTCCGGCTCACCGGCCGGACCTTGGTGGACTGAGCCGTGGCTGACGTCGCTGTCGATCGGGGCTTGATCCCTGAGGGTGCGCCACCCGGGGGGACGGGCCGTGCAGTCGCGGCCTGGGTGCGGGTTGTGGAGTACCAGTTGGTGCTGCTGCGCCGGACGTTCCGCGGGACGCTGTTCAGCGGGTTCGCCGCACCCCTGCTCTACCTGGGTGCCATGGGGTACGGGCTGGGGTCGCTGGTGGACGGCCGCGGTGGCAGCCCAGGTGCTGGACTCGAGGTGTCGTACCTGGAGTTCGTGGCTCCGGGGGTGCTGGTTGCCTCGGCGATGCAGCTCGCGGTGTTCGAGGCGAGCTACCCGGTCCTGGGAGCGATCAAGTGGACTCGGCAGTACCACGCGATGGTGGCCACCCCGGTGCGGGTGTGGGACGTCGTGGCGGGCTCGCTCGCGATCATCGTGCTGCGGGCGCTGCTCGGGGCGGTCGTGTTCCTGCTGGTCGCGGCACTGCTCGGGGCGGTGCCCTCGGTGTGGGCACCGTTGTCGCTGGTGGCGGTGGTCCTGGTGACGGTGGCGTACGCCGCGCCGATGATCGCGCTGTCCTCCCGGCTGGAGACGGACACCGCGTTCACCGTGGTGTTCCGGCTGGGTGTGATCCCGATGTTCTTGTTCGCCGGCACGTTCTTCCCGATCGAACAGCTCCCGGGGTGGATGCACCCGGTCGCTCGGGTGGTGCCGCTGTGGCACGCGTCGTCGTTCGCCCGGGATGCCACCCTCGGGCAGGTTGAGCTGGCTGCCAGCGTGCTCCACGCGGCCTACCTGGCCTTGTGGGCGGGTGCCGGTTGGTGGCTGGCGGTGCGGTCCTTGGAACGTCGGATGGTGGTGTGAGGTGTCCCTGGCGATCGTTGTCCTGGAACGGAACCTGTTCACCTACCGCCGGCAGTGGGTGGCGTTTGGCACCGGGTTCGTCGAGCCGGTGTTTTACCTGCTCTCGTTGGGCATCGGGCTCGGCGCGCTGATCGGCCCGGTGTCGTTCGGTGACGGCCGGACGGTCAGCTACGAGCAGTTCATGGCCCCGGCGATGGTGGCGTTGTCCGCGATGAACGGGGCCGTCTTCGACGCGACGTACAACATGTTCTTCAAGCTGCGGTACATGCATACTTTCGACGCGATGCTGGCCACCCCGGTGCGTCCGGTGGACATCGCGGTGGGGGAGTCCGCGTGGTCGTTGCTGCGCAGCGGGGTCTACGTGCTGGGTTTCCTGCTGCTCGCCGGGGCGATGGGGCTGGTGACGTCGTGGTGGGTCGTGCTGGCGCTTCCGGCGGCGCTGCTGATCGGGTTCGTGTTCTCCGCGGTCGGCATGGCGGCCACCACGTGGATCCGGAACTTCCAGGACTTCGACTACATCCAGATGGTCCTGGTGCCGTTGACGCTGCTGTCGGCCACAGTGTTCCCGGTGGAGGCGTACCCGGCTGGCGTGCGGTGGCTGGTGTGGGTGTCCCCGCTGTATCACGGGGTGGTGATCGAGCGGTCGTTGATGCTGGGCGACGTCACCTGGGGGCTGCTGTGGAACGCTGCTGTGCTGATCACCGCGGGCACCGTGGGTTTGATGATCACCCGGCGGCGGCTAGCGGCTGTCCTGCTGCGCTGAGGGCGTCCGCCGTGCTGCCGGGGCGCCGTCCTCAGTCGGGTGACGACCGGCCGTCGTTCGCTTGCTCTGAGGGCCTGCCCGGACTTCAAGATCGGCGAGTAGTCGCACCGTCGCGGCGGTCACGGCGACGACGGCCTCGTCGAAGACAACCGTGTTGTGGGCTGCGGGAGAACGGAATCCGCTGATCTTGCGCACATATTGGAGGGCAGCGGCCCGGGCGTCGTCGGCGTTCGCCTGGGCCACGTATGGCGGGCGGAGAGTCTTGATGCTGCGGCACATGGACTGAGCGTACGACTGCTCGCCGACACGCCGAGCCCACATCACCATGTCGAACACGTGTTCGGATACGGTCTCCACAGGGTCACGGTTCAGCCCATCGTCCACAGCGGTAAGGCTAGCCAGGCCACTGTCGGTGGGACCGCCTAACGTCCTGCTGGTGATGAACGCCCGACGGTCCGCCCGACCGAGAACGCGAGGAGACAACCCCATGCCCGCTGCTGCAGATCGCGACAAGGCGTTGGACGCCGCGCTGGCCCAGATCGACCGGCAGTTCGGTAAAGGATCGGTGATGCGGCTCGGGGACGACGTCCGCGCTCCGATCGAGGTCATCCCGACCGGGTCCGTGGCTCTTGACGTCGCGCTGGGCATCGGGGGTCTGCCGCGTGGTCGTGTCGTGGAGATCTACGGTCCGGAGTCCTCGGGTAAGACGACGGTGGCGCTGCACGCGGTGGCTGCGGCGCAGCAGGCCGGGGGGATAGCCGCGTTCATCGACGCGGAACACGCCATGGACCCGGACTATGCCAAGAAGCTCGGCGTGGACACCGATGCTCTCCTGGTCTCCCAGCCGGACACGGGGGAACAGGCGCTGGAGATCGCCGACATGCTCATCCGGTCCGGCGCCTTGGACATCATCGTGATCGACTCCGTCGCCGCCCTTGTCCCCCGAGCGGAGATCGAGGGCGAGATGGGAGATAGCCACGTCGGGCTGCAGGCTCGGCTGATGTCCCAGGCGCTGCGCAAGCTCACCGGTGCCTTGAGCAGCTCGAAGACCACCGCGATCTTCATCAACCAACTTCGGGAGAAGATCGGCGTGATGTTCGGCTCGCCCGAGACCACGACGGGCGGAAAAGCGCTGAAGTTCTACGCCTCGGTTCGGATTGATATCCGTCGGATCGAAACGTTGAAGGACGGCACCGAGCCGGTGGGCAACCGTACCCGGTGCAAGATTGTGAAGAACAAGATGGCTCCGCCGTTCAAGCAGGCCGAGTTCGACGTGCTCTACGGCCAGGGGATCTCCCGTGAAGGGGGTCTCATCGACATGGGTGTCGAGCACGGGTTCATCCGTAAGTCCGGCGCCTGGTACACCTACGAGGGCGATCAGCTCGGTCAAGGAAAAGAGAATGCGCGGTCTTTCCTGCGCGACAATCCTGATCTGGCCAATGAGATCGAGAAAAAGATCAAGGAGAAGCTGGGTATCGGTCCTCGAGTAGATGCACCAGCATCCGGTGCTGAGACGTCGGTCGGCGGCGCATCCGCACCATCGTCGGTCAAGCTCTAGGCCGATGGTGGGCGAAGTGCCGTCGAGTGCTCCGGGCAGCGTCTTACCCGTCGATCCGGAAGCCATGGCTCGTTCAATTGTGCTGCGCCAGCTGACGATGGGCTCGCGTAGTCGTGCTCAGCTCGCCGAGATACTCGCTCGTCGCGGTATATCGCACCACATCGCCGGACAGGTTCTGGATCGGATGGAGGAGGTCGGTCTCGTCGATGATCAGGCGTTTGCCGCTGATTGGGCACGAAGTCGGCATCTGCATCGAGGACTGTCTCGACGGGCTTTGGCGAACGAGCTGAAAACCCGTGGGATCGATGCTGAGACGGTCGATGGTGCTCTCACCGCTATCGACGATGATGCCGAGCGGTTGACCGCCGCGCAGCTCGTCGACCGTCGATTACGGTCCATGGCCGGGGTGCCGCCGGGAAGGCAGCTGAGCCGACTTGCGGGCATGCTTGCTCGCCGGGGCTACCGCACTGCGTTGATCCATGAGGTGGTCAGTGCGGCGGTCAGTAACCCTCCGCCCCATGACACATTGCCGGTAGCTGATTGAATTCACCCCGGTGAGAGGTGACGCCAAAGGATCGCGATCGCTCTCAACCTCATTCGTCATGCTCTGGCGCTGATCGGGTTACTCGTGCGGCACTAGGTGGAAGCGGTTGGCTGCGGGCGCGACGGATCTGTGATCGACAAAGTTGGATCCGTCCCTCGAGTGGACTGACCGCGGGTCCGTAGCCGCTTCTCTACCTGGGTGGCGACGCTCGTTACGCCGATATTCATCACGACATAGATGACCGCGATCACCATCAATGCGGGGATGAGGTTCGTTTTGTAGTTGCCGATTTGCTCGGCCTTGCGGAGCAGTTCCTCGTAACTCACGATGTACCCCAGCGCGGTGTCCTTAAGGACGACGACCAGTTGGCTGACCAACGAGGGCAACATGGCAGTCAGCGCTTGAGGGAGCAGGATCGACCGCATCAGCTGAGCCTCGGTGAGCCCGACCGCACGGCCAGCCTCTCGCTGCCCGCTAGGAAGCCCACCTACCCCGGAGCGGACCAATTCGGCCACCACGGACCCGTTGTACGGAACCAGCCCCGTGACGACCGCTGCGAAACTGAGATTCTCTGGCGACACTAGGCCGGTGTAGCTATACGTGCCATACGCGAACAGCATCATCATCAGCACCGGTACCGCGCGGAAGAACTCCACCACCCCGCCGCACATCCCACGGATGACCGCATGGGAGGACAAGCGGCCAATCCCGAAGAGAACCCCAAACGCGAGGGCGAGAACGATTGCCACGGCCGCCGCCTTCACCGTCCCCCATATCCCTGGGATGAGGTACTCGACCCAAATCTCGGACGCCACGAAGGGACGCCACTTGTCGGCGGCCAGCTGCTCCTTCTCGGCAAGTCGCGCGAGGACCCACCAGGCCACCCCGGCGATGGCGAAGCCCGACAGCACAGTCAAGGCGAGATGGCAGCGGCGCGCTCGGGGCCCGGGGACGTCGAACAAGGTGATGTCAGTCATCGGGCCACCACCAGTCGACGGGACAACCACGTGAAGAACAGACCGGCGGGCAAGGTCAGCACCACGAAACCCAGCGCCATCACGGCGAAGATGACCACCAGCACGTCCGGTCGGAACTCCAGCATCGTCTTCATCAACGCTGACGCCTCGGCCACCCCGATTACCGACGCCACCGTCGTGTTCTTGGTCAAGGCGATGAAGACGTTCCCCAACGGGGCCACCGCGGCACGAGCAGCTTGTGGCAGGACGACCAGACGCAGAGTCGGCACGAACCCGAGCCCGATAGCCCGAGCAGCCTCCGCCTGCCCCGGCGGAACCGTGTTCACCCCGCTCCGCAGAGCCTCGCAGACGAACGCCGCGTGATAGAGGCCCAGGCCCAGAACGGCGAGCCGGAAATTCTGATCCGTGATGAAAGTCGGGGAGTCATCCGCAGCCAGCTTCAATCCAAGCTGGATGTACAAACCGAGGCTGGCGCCCAGGATGATCAATGTCAAAGGCGTGTTGCGCACGACGGTGACATACCCAGCACCCAGCCAGCGCAGGCTCGAGACAGGGCTCACCCGAAAAACGGCGAACATCGTGCCCGCAGCCAGGGATAGCACCGCCGACCACATCGTCAACTGAACGGTCACCCAGAACGCCGCGGGGACGTCGTACTCCGAGAACAGACTCTCCATAGCTAATCAGCGAGATCCTTCACTGCGGTGCTCGGGTGTGGCGAGGCAACTCCGCCACACCCGAGCGGCCAACGAGCCGTGACCCGACCCAGCGGGCGCGGATCAGCTGCAGGCGTCCGGAGTCGGCGGGTTCCCGGCGCCCGGCGTGATCCCGGCCTTGCCGACCGTGTCGTCGAAAGCCTTCTTCCAGGAGCCGTCCGCCACCATCTTCTTGATCGCCGCGTTGACCTTCTCGCAGGTCGCGGTGTCGCCCTTCTTCATTCCCACCCCGTAGCGCTCCTCCGAGAACGGCTTGCCGACGACCTTGAGCTTGCCGGCGAAGCTGGCCTGGGCCGCGAACCCGGCCAGGATGGTGTTGTCGGTGGTGACCGCGTCGATCGAACCGCCAACCAATGCCGACACGCACTTGGAGTACGTGTCGAACTGTTGCAGCTGCACCTTGTTCGCGAACTCCTTCTTGATCCGTTCGGCGGAGGTGGAGCCGGTCACCGAGCACAGTTTCTTCCCGTTGAGGGACTCCGGGCCGGTGATCGAGGACTCGTCAGCCCGCACCAGGACGTCCTGCCCGGCGACGAAGTACGGCCCGCCGAAGGTCACCTTCTGCTTGCGCTCGTCGGTGATCGAGTAGGTGGCGAACACCAGCTTCACCTGACCGTTGCCGATCAAGGTCTCGCGCTGCGCTGATGGCGCCTCCTTCCAGACGATCTTGTCCTCGGTGTACCCCAGCTCCTTCGCCACGTACGTGGCCACCTCGACGTCCAAGCCGGTGTAGTTCGACCCCTCCTTCAAGCCGAGGCCGGGCTGGTCGAACTTGATGCCGATGGTGATCGTGTCTGACCCGGCCCCGCCGTCACCGCCGGCGGAGTCGTCGTTCCCGCAAGCCACGAGGCCGAGGGCCGCGGTTGCGACACAAGCCAGCAGGGCGATCGGTCGGTGTCTCATGACTTCTCCTTGTGATCGAGCGTCGCGCCAGGCTGGCACGACACCATGGGCATGGTGGTTAGGCGGGACGTCAATGCGTGAGGATCTTGGACAGGAAGTCCTTTGCCCGTGCCGAGCGCGGGGCGGTGAAGAACTGATCCGGGGTGGCCTGCTCGACGATCTCGCCGTCCGCCATGAACACCACCCGGTCCGCCGCCCGCCGGGCGAACCCCATCTCGTGGGTCACGACGATCATCGTCATCCCAGACCGCGCCAACGTGGTCATCACCTCGAGAACTTCGTTGATCATCTCGGGGTCGAGAGCGGACGTCGGCTCGTCGAACAGCATCACCTTCGGGTCCATCGCGAGCGCCCGGGCGATTGCCACCCGCTGCTGTTGTCCTCCAGACAGCTGCGCGGGGTACTTGCCGGCCTGCTCGGCCACCCCGACCCGCTCCAGCAGCTCGGTGGCCCGAGCCCGTGCCGTCGGCCGGTCTAGCCCGCGGACCTTCATCGGACCGAGCGTGACGTTGTCCAGGATCGTCTTGTGCGCGAACAGGTTGAAGGACTGGAACACCATGCCGACGTCGGCGCGCAGCTTGGCCAGTGTCTTGCCCTCCGCAGGAAGCGGGGCGCCGTCGATCGTGATCGTCCCGGAGCCGATCACTTCCAGCCGGTTGATGGCGCGGCACAACGTCGACTTCCCGGACCCGGACGGGCCGATCACCACGACGACCTCGCCCTCACCCACGGTGAGGGTGATGTCCTTGAGGACGTGCAGGTCACCGAAGTGTTTGTCGACGTGTTCCAGCACCACGAGCGGCCGTGCCGATCGATCTGATCGAACTGTCGATTCGGTGGCCGTCATGGCGGTGGACCCTATCTCCTCGCCGTTTGCCCTGGCCACGCCCGAACGACCCGCACCGCCGATCTGCAACCGGTCCGTGACCTTCGCCGCCCGCTGACCGAGCACCAGCACCGCCGACGGCACAGCACTGGCGGTGCGCCCGACGGCCCGGTCGTACCCTAGGGGAGTCATGAGCACCCTCAGCGTCAGCTCCGCCACCCAGCCGGTCACCTCGGTGACAGCCCCTGGCCTGACCTATCACGTCCGCACCTTCGGGTGTCAGATGAACGTGCACGATTCTGAGCGGCTCGGCGGCCTGCTCGAACAGGCGGGCTATCGGCCTGCCCCGGACGGATCGACCCCGGACGTCGTGGTGTTGAACACCTGCGCCGTCCGGGAGAACGCCGACAACAAGCTCTACGGCAACCTGGGCCACCTCGCGCCGGTCAAGCGCCGGAAACCGACCATGCAGATCGCGGTCGGCGGATGCCTGGCGCAGAAGGACCGGGGCGAGATCGTGCGGCGGGCGCCGTGGGTGGACGTGGTGTTCGGCACCCACAACCTCGGGTCGCTGCCGGCGCTGCTGGACCGGGCTCGGCACAACCAGCAGGCCGAGGTGGAGATCCGCGAGTCGCTCGAGGTGTTCCCGTCCACGCTGCCGGCCCGTCGGGATTCCCTGTCGTCCGGGTGGGTGTCGATCAGCGTCGGCTGCAACAACACCTGCACGTTCTGCATCGTGCCCAGCCTGCGGGGCGTCGAGCGCGATCGCCGACCGGGCGACGTCCTCGCCGAGGTGCAGGCGCTCGTTCGCGACGGCGCGCTGGAAGTGACGCTGCTCGGCCAGAACGTCAACACCTACGGCGTCGAGTTCGGCGACCGGCTGGCGTTCGGCAAGCTGTTGCGTGCCTGCGGCGAGGTGGAGGGCCTGGAACGCGTACGGTTCACCAGCCCGCACCCGGCCGCCTTCACCAGCGACGTCATCGAGGCGATGGCCGACACCCCGAACGTCATGCCCAGCCTGCACATGCCGTTGCAGAGCGGGTCCGACCGAGTGCTACGAGCCATGCGCCGCTCCTACCGGTCACGTCGCTTCCTGGAGATCATCGACGAGGTCCGGGCTCGCATTCCGGACGCGGCCATCACCACCGACATCATCGTGGGGTTCCCCGGCGAGACCGAGGAGGACTTCGCCGCGACCTTGGACGTCGTCCAACGGGCCAAGTTCGCCGGCGCTTTCACATTTCAGTACTCCCGGCGGCCGGGGACGCCGGCCGCGCAGTTGCCGGGGCACCTGCTCAAGGCGGTCGTGCAGGAGCGGTACGAGCGCTTGGTGGCCGTCCAGGAGGAGGTGTCGTGGCGCCTCAACCGAGCCCTGCAGGGCCGAGTCGTCGAGGTGCTGGTCGCCGCGGGCGAAGGCCGTAAGGACGAGAAAAACCGCAGGTGGAGCGGGCGGGCGCCGGACAACCGGCTGGTGCACTTCGCCGTCCCGTCGGGCACCGAGCCGCCGCGCCCAGGAGACGTCGTGACCGTCCGGATCAGCTATGGGGCGCCGCACCACCTCGTCGCCGATGAGCTTGATCCGGCCGGCGTGCCGGCGGATCCCACCGTCGCGTCCTGCTTCGCGGTGCGACGTACCCGAGCGGGGGACGCGTGGCAGGCTCAGCAGGAGCAGCGGATGCAACAGGACGGCGCCACCGGTGCCGGTCGAGCTGCGACTACCCCCGCACCCCGCCCGGTAGGCCTCGGCCTACCCGGGGTGGGTGCGCCAGCGAGCCCGCCAGCGGTGACGCCGTCCTGCCACTAGCCAAGCGGCGAGGTCACTCGCCGATGCGGCTGTCTGCCGCCTCCTGCGCGGCATCCACCTTGTCGGCGAACTTGTCACCGGTCACCTTGTCGACCGCATCGCCGACCTTCTCGACGACCGCGTCGCTGACACCTTCGAGCTTGTCAGCCTGGCCGGCGGCCAGATCCTTCGCCTTGTCGAACATCCCCATGGCACATCTCCTCGTGATGGGTGATAGGACCGGCACATGATCGTCGCGCTCGGGTCGACGGGGCAAGCTCGTGCCCCGGATGGCCCAGTACCCAGCGGCCGGGTGGTGGCTGTCGTGGGTGCCACGGCCACCGGAAAATCGGACCTCGCCGTGCGGCTGGCGCACGAGCTGGGCGGCGAGGTGGTGAACGCGGACGCGTTCCAGCTGTACCGAGGGATGGACATCGGGACCGCCAAGCTCTCCGTCGCCGAGCGAGCAGGGGTGCCGCACCACCTGCTCGACGTCCTAGACGTCACGCAGGACGCCGCCGTGGCTGCCTATCAGCGGCAGGCGCGAGCAGCGATCGACGGCGTCCTCGCCGCTGGCCGAGTCCCAGTGCTGGTCGGTGGCTCCGGTTTGTACGTGCGGGCCGCGCTGGACCATCTGGACATCCCACCGACGGACCCACGGCTGCGGGCTCGACTGGCCGCGCAGGCGCAGCAGCGGGGGCCGCAGGCCATGCATCTCCGGCTGGCCGAGGTCGATCCGGCCGCGGCGGCTCGGATCCTGCCGGGCAACGTCCGCCGGACGGTGCGTGCGCTGGAGGTGATCGAGCTGACCGGGCGCCCGTTCACGGCGCAGCTGCCAGTGCCGGCGTACCGGCGGCCGACCGTTCAGATCGCCCTGCGCTGGGAGCGGGCGTTGCTCGATGAGCGGATCGCCGTCCGGGTGCGACGGATGTGGGACGCCGGGCTGGTGGACGAGACGCGCCGGCTGGACCAGGCCGGGTTGCGCCACGGCCGGACAGCCTCCCGGGCGGTCGGGTACGTCCAGGTGCTGGCTCAGCTGGACGGCGCCCTGGACGAGGCGCACGCCCAGGAGCAAGCCGTTCGGGCCACCCGGCGGCTGGCTCGCCGCCAGGAGTCCTGGTTCGGCCGAGACCAGCGGTTGCTCTGGCTACCAGCGGACGACCCGGACCTGCTCAGTCGAGCAGTGACGGCCGTCGCGGACGTTGCTGGCTGACCGGGTGTCCAGGTCGGCTGGTCCGCTGACTGGTCTGACGAACCGCTGACTGGCCTGACGAGCCAAACCGACATCGACCCGCCCGGTGCCGGTGCTGTTCCGGAACGCGATGATGGGCGGGTGCAGCTGACATTCGCCAAGGGCCACGGCACCGAGAACGACTTCGTCCTGCTGCCTGATCCGGACGGCCAGGTGCAGCTGACACCGTCCTTGGTGCGCCGGTTGGCCGACCGGCACGCGGGCATTGGCGCGGACGGCGTCATCCGGGTGGTGCGGACTCGAGCGGTACCGGACCAGGCTCACCACGCCGACCGCGCCGAGTGGTTCATGGACTACCGCAATGCCGACGGCGAGACCGCACAGATGTGCGGCAACGGCGTTCGGGTGCTGGTCGCTTACCTGGTCCGTGAACAGCTGGTCGGGGCAGGTCCGGTGCAGATCGCCACCCGGGCCGGGGTGAAGGTGGTGCACCTGCTCGAACCGCACCAGGCGCCGCCCGGTGCCGGTGCGGCAGGCGAGGTGCGGCAGGCGGTTCCAGAGACCGAGGCCGGTACGGACGAAGCCGGTACGGACGTAGCCGGTTCAGGCGTGGTCGGTGCTGCGGTGGTCGGTGCTGCGGGCGATGGTGCTGCGGGCGATGGTGCTGGGGGCGATGGTGCTGGGGGTGGGGTGCCGTGGTTTGGGTACGACCTGGGCGAGTGGCGGTTGCCGGCCGGGACCGCCGCGCTCGCCGACGGCGGCGATGTGCGGGTTACCGCCGCCGGCCTCGATGGTTCGGTCCCTGGCCTGTCGGTGAATGTCGGCAACCCGCACACGGTGGTCCTGGTACCCAGCGCGGCGGAGCTGGCCCGGCTTGACCTCAGCCGGCCCCCGGTGGTCGATCCGGCGCCGGTGGAGGGCACCAACGTGGAGTTCGTCGTCCTCGCCCTGCCCGACGACCTGCCCGACGACCTGCCCGCCGACGACGCGTCGGACCAGCAGCTGACGCGGTCCGGGCGGTTGCGGATGCGGGTCCACGAGCGCGGGGTGGGAGAGACCCGGTCCTGCGGCACCGGAGCGGTCGCTGCGGCCATGGCCGCGCGGACGTGGACGGCGGCCGCCGGGGTGCCGGCCCCCGACCGCTGGTGGGTGCACGTGCCCGGCGGCACGGTGCGGGTGACCGCGCTGCCGGGGGACCGGGCCGAGCTGGCCGGCCCCGCGGTCCTGGTCGCGGACGGCACCGTCACCGTGTGAGCCTCACCGCCGGCTCAACCCAGCTGACGGGATGGTCACCAGGTGGTTGCGGTGCGCGCAGCGCCCGATCGCGGTAATGAACAGGCTCAGCCGACCGGTGTTCCCGGACGGGTCACCCGGAGCACCCGGAATCCGTTGGCGCTGGCCGCGCGAGCCACCTCGTAGCCCGACGGTGCGAGCTGCTGGTCCAGCCAGCGGTGCAGCGAGTCGGCACCCAGGTGGCGTTGCACCACCACGTGCGCGCTCGCACCGTCGTCCAGCCGGGGCAGCCAGCGCAGCAGCAGGTGGCGCAGGGAGTCCTTGCCGATCCGGACCGGCGGGTTGCTCCAGATCGCGGCGAACCGCACCGCAGCCGGCACGTCCTGCGGCCGGACTGCCCGCACCCGGGCGGCCCCCGAGGCGTCGTGCCCGGCCAGCTCCGAGGCGTTGTGCCGGACCAGTTCTAAGGCCCGCTCGTTGACGTCCACCGCCCAGGTGGTGGCCAGCGGCGCCAGCAACGCCTGGGTCAGAGCCACCGGTCCCCACCCGCAGCCGAGGTCGAGCAGGTCACCGTGCGGCGGCGGTGACGGGACCCGGCGCAGGAGCACCGCGGTACCGGGGTCGAGCCTGCTGGCGCTGTACACCCCGGCCGCGGTGCGGATTCGGACCGGCCGCCCGGCGAGCGTGACGGTGAACTCGCGGTGCCGTTCCTCGACGCCCGGCTGCTGCGCCCAGTAGTGCCCGTGATCGTTCACCGGAGCAGTCTCGCAGCGAGCTGGTGGCAGCAGCGCCGGTGATGCTGGACGAGCGTGTCGCAGGCTCCTGCCGGCCGCTGGTCCCGCGGTCGATGGGGTGACCGTGGAGCGTCAGCGGAATCAGGTGGCCTGGGTGGTCGTTGCTGTGTCACGTTTGACCTTCATGCCGTCGCGGCCCACCGAGGTTCGCGTCGTCCGGCCGGATTCGATCGGGGACAGGAGCCTGACGTGACGTCGCCCAGCTCGCGCCCGCGCACCCACCCGGTGGCGGTCCAGGACGATCAGTGGCCTGGGCGGTCAGGTGACCCCGCCGGACAAGACCCCGCCGGACAAGACCCCGCCGGACAAGGCGGGGGTCACCACGACGGCGATCAGCTCGACCTGCAGGACCGCCAGGCGCTGCGCCGGGTCGCTGGCCTGTCAACCGAGCTGACCGATGTCAGCGAGGTCGAGTACCGGCAGCTCCGCCTCGAGCGAGTGGTGCTGGCCGGGGTGTTCGCCAGCGACCTGCAGGACGCCGAGAACTCGTTGCGAGAGTTGGCGGCACTGGCCGAGACGGCCGGGTCACACGTGTTGGACGGTCTGATGCAACGTCGTCCGCAACCGCACCCGGGCACGTTCCTGGGCGCCGGCAAGGCGGCACAGCTGCGTGACGTGGTCGCGGCGTCCGGTGCCGACACGGTGATCTGCGACGGCGAGCTGTCCCCCTCCCAACGGCGAGCACTGGAGGACGTCGTCAAGGTCAAGGTGGTCGACCGGACGGCGTTGATCCTGGACATCTTCGCCCAGCACGCCCGCAGCCGGGAGGGCAAGGCGCAGGTGGAGCTGGCCCAGCTGGAGTACCTGCTGCCGCGCCTGCGTGGCTGGGGCGAGTCGATGTCCCGACAAGCCGGCGGGCGGGTCGCCGGGGGTGAGGGCATCGGTTCCCGCGGTCCCGGCGAGACCAAGATCGAGCTGGACCGTCGTCGGATCCGTACCCGGATGGCCAGGCTGCGCCGCCAGATCGCCGGGATGAAGACCGCGCGGGACACCGGGCGGCGGGCTCGCCGCCGCGGCCGAGTGCCAGCCGCGGTGATCGTCGGCTACACCAATGCCGGGAAGTCGTCCTTGCTGAACCGGCTGACCGGTGCCGGTGTCCTGGTGGAGGACGCGTTGTTCGCCACCCTGGACCCGACGGTCCGCCGCGCCCAGACCGCGGACGGCCGCGGCTACACCCTGGCCGACACCGTCGGCTTCGTCCGGCAGCTACCGCACCAGCTCGTCGAAGCATTCCGGTCCACCTTGGAGGAGGCGGCGCAAGCCGACCTGCTGCTGCACGTCGTCGACGGATCGCACCCGGATCCGGAGGGGCAGCTTCGGGCGGTTCGCGAGGTGCTGGCGGACATCGAGGCGCACCAGGTGCCCGAGCTGGTGGTGGTGAACAAGGCGGACGCCGCCGATCCGGCGGTGCTCGACCGGCTGCGCACCCGGCACCCCGGCGCGGTCCTGGTCTCGGCGCGCACCGGCCAGGGTCTGGACGACCTGCGCGCCCGGCTCGACGAGGCGTTGCCGCGGCCGGATCACGAGATCGAGGTGTTGCTGCCCTACCATCGCGGGGACCTGCTGAACCGTGCGTTCGAGGACGGCGAGGTGCTGGAGCGGCTGCCCGGGGCGGACGGGACGCGGGTGCGTGCCCGGGTGTCCGCCGCGCTGGCCGCCGAGCTGGCGCCCTACCGGAGCGTGGTGGACGGCCGAGCAGGCTGATCGATGCGCCAACCAGCGGCCACGGTCCCTGAGGTCGATCAGCTGCTCACCGCGGCGGTCACCGCGATCGGTGGCCAGGCGCGCGAGGGGCAGGAGCGGATGGCTCGCGCGGTCGCCGAGGCTGTGCAGACGGGTGAGCACCTGCTGGCGCAGGCCGGTACGGGTACCGGCAAGTCGCTGGCGTACCTCGTGCCGGCGCTCGCGCACGCGGTGCGCACCGGTCGCCCGGTGGTGGTCGCCACGGCCACTCTCGCGCTGCAGGCTCAGGTTGCCGAGCAGGATCTGCCCCGGGTCGTCGACGCCCTCACCCCGCTGTTGCCTCGACGTCCGGTGATCGGGCTGGTCAAGGGTCGCAGCAACTACCTGTGCCGGCACAAGCTGCTGGGTGGTTTCCCGGACGAGGAGACGCTCTTCGACGTACCCGCCCAGATCGGGGACGGCCTGGGCTCTCGTGTCGACGGCGCTTCGTCCGGTCGTGTCGACGGCGTGGCGTCCGGCGACCCGGCGGCTGGCACCTCGGCCGCGGGTTCCTCCACGCTCGGGCGCCACGTGCTGCGACTGCGGGAGTGGGCGGAGCGGACCGGCACCGGTGACCGGGACGACCTGGTGCCTGGGGTCCCGGACCGCGCCTGGCGGCAGGTCTCGGTGACCGCGCACGAGTGCCTCGGCCAGGTCTGCCCCCTGGTCGACAGCTGCTTCACCGAACAGGTCCGGGAAGCGGCCCGGGGTGCCGACGTGGTGGTGACCAACCACGCGATGCTCGCCATCGACTCCTTCGAGGGCCGTCAGCTGCTACCGCGGCACGACCTGGTCGTGGTGGACGAGGCCCACGAGCTGGTCGACCGCGTCACCGCCACCATCACCGACGAGCTCGCCCCGAGTCTGGTCGACCGGGCGGCCCGTCGGGCCTCCCGCCTCACCGACACGACCGATCTGGAGTCTGCCGTGTCACCGCTGCAGGAGGCGTTGGGTCGGACGCGGTCCGGCCGGCTCACCGAGTGGCCCGAGCCGTTGGTGACCGCGATCACGGTGCTCCGGGACGCGGCCCGCGCCACCCAGTCGGCGCTCAGGCCAGAGCGAGGCGAGGCACCCGATGGCACCCGGCAGCAGGCCCGGGCGGACGTCGACGAGGTGACCGACGTGTGCGACCGACTGCTGCGCAGGTCGGACCAGGACGTCCCCTGGCTGACCACCGATCCTCGACGTGGGCCGGTGCTGCACGTGGCCCCGCTCTCGGTCGCGGGGCTGCTGCAAGAACGGCTCTACCCCGACCGGACGGTGGTGCTCACGTCCGCGACCCTCGCCCTGGGCGGCAGCTTCGACGCCGTCGCCCCCGCCCTCGGGTTGGCCGGTCCACACGCCCCGGCCTGGCGCGGGCTGGACGTCGGCAGCCCGTTCGACTACCGCCGTCAGGCGATCCTGTACTGCGCTCGCCACCTGCCAGCGCCCAGTCGGCACCGTGGCAGCCGGGACGCTGGCAGCCGGGACGCTGGCAGCCGGGACGCTGGGAGCCCGGACGGTGCGACCCAGGCCGTCCTCGACGAGCTGGCCGATCTGATCCGGGCCGCCGGTGGCCGCACGCTGGGGTTGTTCTCCTCCCGACGCGCTGCGGAGACGGCGGCGGCCGCGATGCGCGATCAGCTGGAGCTGCCCGTGCTGTGCCAGGGCGACGACCAGACGCCCACGCTCGTCCGCGAGTTCGTCGCCCAGCCGCGCAGCTGTTTGTTCGGCACCCTGTCGCTGTGGCAGGGCGTGGACGTCCCGGGCGCCGCCTGTCACCTGGTGGTGATCGACCGGATCCCGTTCCCGCGGCCCGACGACCCGGTGATGTCGGCGCGGGCCGAGGCGGTGTCCGCGGCCGGCGGCAACGGGTTCATCGCGGTCAGCGCCACGCACGCGGCGCTGCGCCTGGCGCAGGGAACCGGCCGGCTGGTGCGCTCGGCGACCGATCGGGGTGTGGTCGCGGTGCTGGACCCGCGGCTGGCCACCGCCCGGTACGGCGCCTTCCTGCGCGCCTCGCTGCCCCCGTTGTGGCCGACGGCCGACCGGGACGTCGTGATCGGTGCCCTGCGCCGGCTGGACGCCGCAGCCTCGCAGTGATGGCTGAGCGGCAGCCGACGCAGGACACGATCGATCACGGCACGGTGACGATCACGGCACGGTGAACCAGGCCGACGTCACCGGACCCCACGTGCCGCTGGTGTCCCGGCTCTGGACGTACAGCGTGTGCCGCCCCGAGGCCAGCCCGGTGGTGGACTGGGTGGCCCGGATGCCCTCGGAGGTGGCGTTGAACGTGCCGTCGGTCGCGCTCATCGTCACCACGGCGGTACCGCCGGCCCAGGGTGGGATGTCCAGGAAGTACCGGGCGGCGTTGATCCGCTGGGTCGCCGGACGTCCCACACTCCCGGACGCGCTGCCGTAGGCGTTGTCGTTGGCGGTGCCGGTGACCGTCACCGTGGTCCCGGTCACCGACGCGGACGCCGACGTGGTGTTCGGCCCGGTCGAGTCGACGTACGGCGTCCGGGAGTTCTTGGCCAAGGCCACCATGGAATCGCGCATCAGCGGCCAGAACGTGCCGTCCACACAGCTGTAGGGCGGGATGAAACCGCCGCAGCTGCCGGTGGCCGGCCCGACCTCGATGGTGAAGCTGGGCACCCCGAGGGTGCCGTAGGTGTGGTCGTCGGTGGTCCCGGTGGTGGAGTAGAGGATCTCCGGCCCCGTACCCGTCCGGTACCCGTTGTAATAGCTCATCCGGAAGGCCAACGAGCGCAACCCGGCGTTGTTCGGCGACAACGTCGTCGTCCAGCCCCACGGCAGCAGCGTGAGGTTGGAGTAGCTGTGCAGCGACAGCACGGCACCCGAGGTCGTGGACGAGGCGGCGTCGGTGTTGTTCGGACCCCGGGTATCCGCGAACAGCTGACCGAACAAGGTCTCCAGCGCCTGCTGCTCCGGCTCCGAGGCGGCGCCGGTGCCGCGGTAGGTCTGGTCGCAGGGGAGCGTCGAGGCGCCCGCGCCTCCCCACTTGAAGGTGGCGTTGCGGTTCAGGTCCACCCCAGCCTGGTTGGACACGGTGGGCGGAGAGACGCAACCGCTCCCGTCCGTGGTGTTCGCGTTCTTGCGTTGCAGGTACGGCGCGCTGCCGCCGGATTCGACGATCTGACGTCCGTCCGGGTTCGCCACCGGGACGACCCACAGCTCCTGGTGGTCCAACAGCGTCGTGACGTCAGGCAGAACCTCGTAGTTGTTCACCAGGTGGTCGATCCAGCGCCAGGCCATCTCGGCCGTGGACAGCTCGCGGGCGTGGATCGCGGCGATCACGATCGTCCGCGGCTTGCTCGTGCTCGGGGTCAGCGCACAGTCGCCGGGCTGCTGCTTGGTCAGGCAGATCGCCCGCAGATCCTGCCCACCGAGTCCCTGCTGCTTGCGCCAGGAGTCGCCGTAGTCGATCACCTTCGCCAGATCCGGTCGAGCTGCCTCGACATCGGTGAGGTGCTGCTGGTGGGCGTCCACCGTGCGGTAGCCGCCGTAGAACGTCGGGTAGACCCCGGGGACGGCTTTGCGCCGGTCTCGTGCCCCGATCGACGCTCCCGCCGGGCGCAGTGTCCGCTCGACCCGCACCGTGAAGCCCCGGTTGCGCAGCTGCCTGAGGGTGGCGGCGTCACCGACCACGAAGTAGTCCCGGCCGGCGCGGTGCTCGGCGAGGTCGTAGCCGCTGTTCACCAACCGGCGTGCCTGCTGTGCCGAGGTGGTGGTAACCCGGAGCAGGTCGACCTGCCCGCGAGGGGTGAGAGCGGTGGCCCAGCCCTCGGGCGCCGAGACGGCTTGAGCGCCGTTGCCTACCGCCAGCGGGATGACGACGGCGAAGGCGGCAAGGGCGCTGACCACGGCGCGTCGACGTCGGCGTGCTCTGGCGTCGCCGTGGTCGGGCCGAAGCGGCGGTGTGGATCGAGACATGAGTGTTCCCCCAAACAGAATCGATGGCCAGGACCGCCGACGCTACTGGCCGTCGTCTCTTGGGCAGGCAAAGCCGACGTCCGCCTTACGTCACCTCTACCGGCCACTCGCTGGTATGTCAGCAGCCTATGGCGGGCGCATGTACGGCATCCCACCGTCGTGGGATTCGGTGGTGGCGGCCGGCGTCGTCGGCCGCAATGCCATGAGGCGGGTCGCGCGGCTTGACGGATGGCCGTGACCGTGTACATTCGAACATGTGTTCGAGAGGGTCAACGGGCGGGCGCTCCGGGCACATGGGGGAGCCGGGGGTCGGTACGGATGGGGGGAGCCGCTGACCTCCGGCTCTCGCACATGGGCCAGCTGTCATGCCAGGGCGTGGCCCGAGGGTCAACAGCCTGAGAGGTGGAGGCGTGGGGGATGTCCGCTGTCATGCGGCCGGGACGAACGTTGGATGTGATGACGTTCGGGGTGCCGTCAAGCACCTTCACCCTGTTGG
>JBOFLF010000084.1:0-11620 GCA_051657715.1 Angustibacter sp.
CCGTTTGGTGGCCTGGCCACGTCCGGCGCTTTCGACGTCGGCCCCGGGTCGGGTGTTGGGGCGCGCGGCTCGGGTCGGGGCGCTCGGACGGGTTCGCTGGCTCCTGGGGGCTTGAGGCCCGAGAGCACGGGGGCGGTGCGGCTCACCCATCGGGCGGCGCTCGCACTGGTGCCGGACATCGCGTCGGTACGCCGAGCCCGGACCTTCGTGCGACACCACTGCCGGGCCGCCGGGGTCGGGCAGGACGCCACCGACGTGGTCGCGTTGCTCACCAGCGAGACCGTGACCAACGCGTTCATCCACGGCCGCAGCGAGGCGCGGCTGCGGTTCCTGGCCCGCCCGGGGCAGATCCGGGTCGAGGTGGGTGACGACAACGTCCGGCACCCGCACCGGGCGACCCGCAACGACGACGCGCTGGACGGCCGCGGGTTGGACATCGTCGAGCTGCTGTCGTCCGGCTGGGGGGTGCTGGACGACCCGTCCGGCAAGGTCGTCTGGTTCGAGGTCGTCGACGACGACGCCTGACCGGCTGCGCCGATCTGTTGCATCGATCTGCTGAACCGCGACCTCAGATCGCGGTTCGTCTGGAATTGCACGTCACTTCGTCACTTCGGCAAGAACCCTGCGAAGGTGCGCCGCGAATCCGGCAGTTGGTCATCTGCGGTGATCAGGCGAAAGGTGGCAGGTGCTTGAGTGCTTCTCGGCGGGACAGCGGGCTCACGGGGTGGTCGGCGACGAAGTGGCGTACCCAGCCCGGGTCGGTGCGCGCGTAGTCGCGCAATGCCCAACCGATCGCCTTGCGTACGAAGAACTCTCGGTCCTCGGCGTTGGCCCGGATCACCTCGGCGAGCAACGGGACGTCGGTCGCCGTCTTGGCGCCGAGCTGGCAGATGATGCTGGTGCGGCGCAGCCAGCGGTCCGGTGATCTGCACCACCTCAGAACCATCGGCCGGACCGGCCCGGTCGGGTCTGGGTGGACGCGCAGGGTGGCGCCGATCCGGTGCGCGAGCTCGTCGACGTGGTCCCACCACGCGCCGGTGACGATCATCTCCTCGTGCAGCGCCAGTAGCTCGAGCCGGCCGACGGCGGGTGGCAGGCCGGTCAGCGCGGTGGCGGCGTACCGCTCCTCGCGATGGGTGGCCTCCCGCCACAGGACGCTGGCCGCCTCGCCCAGTTGTCGCCAGCACATCGGGGGCGTCCGCCGGACCTGCTCTCGGACGATCGCGCGGACCTGCGGAACCCGGACCCCGAGGTAGGGCATCGCCGATTTCATGTACGCCTGCATCCGCGGTGCCCGCTCCGGTTCGGCGATGGCCCGCAGGCCGGTCCTGATATCCGGCACCAACGGCACCTGGCCAGGGTAGGGCTGGCGCGTCGAGTCAGTGCTGGACCTGTCTCGGTGGCCCGACGTGACTCTGTGAGCAATCGGCCGGATGGCTGCCCAAGAACGGCTGTCCGGCTGATGTGGGAGAACACCCGGGGACGCATCGTGGTGGTGACAGCTCACTCCACGTCAGGGAGTACCACGATGACTCGATTCCTCCACTCGCGTAACAAGCGGGCGCTGGCTGTGGCCATGGCCGTGCCGGCGACCGCGCTTGCCGTGCTGCCGGCCGGAAACGCCAGCGCCGCCCCAGGCGGTCCGGGCCGCGTCGTCGTCAGTTCGGGTAATCCGGTCCGGCTCAGCTGAACGGTCGAGGCAGCCTGGCCGTCCGCCCGAAGCGCCGTGGACCGACTCATCGGCATCAGCGGACACCGCTGACCCATGGCGGGTCGCAATGGACTCGATGAGGAGTGACCCTGGCGCTCATCACCGTGCACGAGCGCGACACGTCTCGGCGCCCGGTAGACCCAGCCAGATCGGCGTCAGGTCGAGCATCCGCCACCCGCTCCTGCGTAGCTGACTCCTGCGGACGACGGAATCGGCCGAAGGCTTGCGTCCTGCCGCGTAACGTCACGCGGGGAACGGACGTATGACGAGGGACAAGCTCACCCCGTCGACCGGCGGCGCGGATCGGTTGCGATCACCGGCGGTCGTCCTAGCGAAAGGACCACGGATGTACTCCCGGACAAAGCGCAGAACGAGGCCGGCTCGACGACGCCGCCTGGTAGCGATGGCGACAGCGTCGGTGGCGGCGACCGCCCTGGTGGGCGCGGCTGGTGCCAACGCTGGCTCGACGGGGGGTAGCGGCGGCGCGACAGCTGCCAGCAACGCGTCTGCCGCCGCTTCGACGTCCCGGATGTCCGTCGCGGCTCAGCGCCGCGACCAGCGGCTGGCCCGCTACCGGACTCCGGACGGGCGGCCGATGCTGACCCGGGCAGCGCAGGGCACCGACCCACGGCTGTCGTTCGAGCCGCCGGGCGTCGTGCTGGACCGGGCTGGCTGGCAGGTCGCGGCTGGCGCGCTGGCCAAGCAGCGGGCGGCGTCGGTGGCGCAGCGGCAGGCCCGCTCGCGGGCCGCCACGGCCGCGCCGCTGTCCGTCACCGAGCAGGAGCAGCCCGGTACCCGCGGCGGGAACGACTCCTACCGGACGGCGCAGGCCATCCCCGGCTTCGGCACGGCTCGGGGGGCGAACCCGCGAGCGGCGATCACCGGGGACCAGGCGCCCGAGCCGGTCCCCGCCAGCGCGGTGACCACGCTCAAGCCGGGAGCCGAGCCGAACGAGAACCCCGACACGGCGTCCGACCTCGGCTCGCTGAAGACCGGCCGCACCTATCGAGTGAACGGCGTGATCAGCGCGAAGCCCGTGACGCAGGACAACCCCAAGGGCCAGGACATCGACTGGTACCGCTTCGGGCTCCGCGCAGGTCAGCAGGTCACCATCACCGTCAAGCGCACCTCCGGCGACCTACAGCCGTACCCCTACCTATACGACAGCGCCGGGCTGGAGGACAACGTCCCACCGTGGCAGGGCGTGGCTGACCTGGACACTGGCGAGGCCGTGCTGAAGGCGATCGTGCCCACCACAGGCACCTACACCCTGGACTTGCAGGACGGGCTGTTCGAGAACGTCGCCAAGCGCGGCCGGTACTCCGTGGAGATCACCACCCAGCGCGCCGACCGCGACGCGTACGCCGTTCAGCTGCGGGCGGGTGACGTGCTCGGCGCGACAACCAAAGACGACGACGTCACCACGCCGGAGCTGATAATCGTGCGTGGGCCGGACGGTCAGGTGGTCAACAGCTCCGCCGGCGATGCCAGCGGCGTGTACCCCGCGGACAGCCCCCTGCCCGGCACCGCGGGCCGCGGGCCGGTCACCGACCATGTGGCGCGCACCAGCGGGACGTACTACGTCGAGCGGATGGGTGGCTCGGGTCGGTACTCGATGTCCGTGGAGGCGTACCGGTATGGCGGTGCCGCCCAACGGCAGACCCAGACGATCTTCTTGGACACCGACGGCGCTCGGGTCAACGGCCAGATGTACGTGCCGTGGGGCAGCGTCGCGGACCTGACGCCACTGTCCGCGTTCCTCGGCAAGTGGGGACTGACCGCCGCGCAGGAGCCGGCGCTGATCGAGGCGATCAAGCGGAACCTGCAGGAGAACCTGGACCGGGACCTGCGCGAGTCCGGCCTCAGCGACACCGTGTCGGTGAAGGTGGTCACCAGCCTCGACGGGCCGGACCCGTGGGGCAAGCCAGGGGTCACCCGCCTGGTGCTCGGCGGCACCATCGACGAGACCAACCTGCCGACCATCGGCGTCGCGGAGTCGATCGACCCGGGCAACTTCGATCGGGAGGAGACCGGCGTGGTGCTGATGGACGTGCTGAGCGCTACCGGCGCGGACGCGGACGCGGCGTCGCTGAACACGTACCTGAAGCCGGGCAGCGACCGGCTCCGGTTCGTCGGGCAGGCGATCGGCAACGTGGCCAGCCACGAGGTCGGGCACATGATCGGCAACTGGCACACCGACAACGCCAACGACGTGGTCAACCTGATGGACGCCGGTGGCGAGGGCTACGACCACCTGTACGGGGTTGGTCCTGATGGCGTCGGCGGCACCGCCGACGACACGGACACCGACTTCGGCCAGGACGTCTTCATGCCGGTCGAGGGCTCCACCGGCATCGAGGACACGCTGGCCAGGTCCACGTGGGGGATGAGCACCCGCTGACCGCAGCACACCCGTGCGCTCCCGTGGCAGACGTCGGCCCGCCGTCGTTCAGCTGCGGGAGCGCGCGGTCAGGTCGCGAACAGCCTCGGCCATCCGGTTGGCGTCGAGGCCGACGAGCAGCCGGTCGAGCCACGGCCCGCCGTGGCAGTACGCGGCGGCGTGGGCGATCATCCCGAGGTGGCTGGGGCCGTGGCCGACCTCCTCGGGCAGTCGTCGCAGGTCCGGCACCGCGTCCCGGCCGGCGACCACGATCGCCGCCTTCAGCCCGGCCAGGTTCCACCCTTCGAGGCCGACGTGACCGAGAACGCGTCCGCGCCGCCGGGGACGGTCAGGTACGGGGTGAACCGCGCGCCGGGCAGCACCAGCGGGGCGTGGATCTCATCAGCGACGACGCGCACCCGGTTCCGGCTGGCGAGCGCGGCGACCGTGGTGAGCTCGGCCGGCGTGTGGACCACGCCGGTGGGGTTGTGCGGGCTGCACAGCAGGTAGACAGCCGACCGGCCGCCCCGGGTCGCGCGGACGAAGCCGTCCTCCAGCGCGTCCAGGTCGAGTCGTTGGTCGAGGCCCAGGGGAGCCTCGACGACCTCGCGTCCGGCGTGCCGGGTGAAGGCGTAGAACGGGGGGTAGACCGGGTTGTTGACCACGACGCTGTCCCCGGGCCGGGTGAGCAGCCGCACCAGCTCGGTCATCCCGCGCATCACATCCGGGACGCGGGCGGTGCGATCCAGGGCGATGTCGTGCCAGTCCCACCGCAGCGCGGCGAACCCGATGAACGCCTCAGCGCAGTCGGTGCCGACCGGATAGCCGGTGTCCCCGCGGGCGATCGCGGCGCGCAGCGCGTCGGCGATGGGTTCGGCGAGCAGGACGTCCATCTCCGCGATCCACAGCGGCAGCACGTCTGCGGGGTAGGTCCGCCACTTCTTGCTGGTCCGCTGTCGCAGCTGCGCCAGGCTCAGCTGTGCGAGCGGGTTCGATCCCTCGACGGCGCGGGTCATCGGCTGACCCCGGCGGACGCCAGAGCACGGACGACCGCGGCGCGGCCCGCCGGGTGCAGGCCCTGCACCGGGTGGGGCAGGATCCCGGGGGCGACCAGCTCCAGGTGCTCGGCCACCGCCGCGGCCACCCGGTAGCTGCCGTGGCGGGCGAACAGATCCCACAGCGGGGCGAACCGGCCCGACAACGCCCGGGCTCGATCGATGTCACCGCCTGCCGCGGCCGCGGTGATCGCCAGGCACTCGCGGGGCAGGATGCCGGCGAGGACGCTGAACCAGCCGTCGCAGCCGGCGTCCAGCCCGTCCACCGCGGCACCGTCACCGCTGATGCCGATGCTGACCCGCTCCGGGACGACGCCGCGCAGCCGCTGCACCCGAGCGCGAGCCTGCTCGGGGTCGGCGGACACGGCGGGGATCTTGATCGACGTGACGGCGTCCAGCTGGGCGATCCGCCCGTGCAGCTCGTCACTGAACCGCACGTGGGTGGTGTCCGGGTTGTCGTACACCACCAGGGGGACGGACAGGTTTGCGGCGACGTGCTCGTAGAGGCCGTACACCTCGTCGTCGGAGAGCGGTTGGTACGTCAGGGGTGCCAGCAGGACGCCGGCGGCTCCGGCGGCCTGCGCGTCCTCGACGTTGCCCAACACGTCCCGGGTGCGTAGCGCCCCGACGCCGACGATGACCGGCACCCCGGCTGCGCTCTGCACGGCCAGCGTGGCCGCGCGAGCCCGCTCTTCCCGGGACAGGTACGCGTAGCTGCCGGTCGAGCCGAGCGCGCCGATGGAGTCGACGCCGGCGCCGGCGAGATTTCCCACCAGTGACGAGTACGCCGTCTCGTCCAGGCCGGCATCGGTTGCGGGGGTGAGCGGAAAGGCGCTGAGTCCGGTGAACACGGGATCTCCTTCGATCGGCAGAGTGGGGTGAGCGTCAGCGCGGCATCGGCGCCGGGTCGGGCGAGCGGTTGGGTGCGGAGGCAAGCGAGGGAGCAGGTGTGGGATCGGGCACAAGGTCGGGTATGGGGGCTGATGACCTCGAGGCGGTCCGGTTCAGGCGGGTGCGCACGGCGGTGCCGGCGCAGAGGATCACAGCGAGACCGCCGAGGGCCGTCGACCAGGTCAGCTGCTCGCGCAGCAGCAGCGCCGCCCACAGGATGCTGAGCACCGGCTGGACCAGCTGAACCTGGCTGACCTGCGTCATCGGGCCGATCGCCAGCCCTCGGTACCAGGCGAAGAACCCGAGGAACATGCTCACCGCGGCCAGATACCCGAACGCCGCCCACTGAGCCGGGGTCGCCGTCGGGAGTTGGTCAACGACGGTGGCGATCGCCACCGCCGTCGTCAGCGGCGCGGCGATCACCAAGGCCCACGACACGGTCTGCCAGGCGCCCAGCTCGCGAGCCAGCAGCCCGCCCTCCGCGTACCCGATGGCCCCGGCGATGACCGCGCCGAATAGCAGCAGGTCCGCCAGGGTGGGCTGAGCGAACCCGCCGCCTTGGACGCAGGCGAACCCGACCGCTGCCACGGCACCGACGATCGCCAGCAGCCAGAACGAGGCGCCGGGTCGCTCCTTGCCGCGGGTCGCTGCCGCCATGGCGGTGGCCATCGGCAGCAGGGCGATCACCACCGCGCCGTGGCTGGCCGACGCCGTGGTCAGCGCGAACGAGGTCAGCAGTGGGAAGCCCACCACGATGCCGCCGGCGACCACGGCCAGGCGCGCCCACTGGTTGCCGCTCGGAATGGGTTGCCGAGTCAGGGCCAGCGCCGCGCCGGCCAAGAGCGCCGCGATCGTGGCTCGCCCGGCACCGATGAACAGCGGGTTGAGGCCGTCGACCGCGACCCGGGTGAAAGGCACCGTGAACGAGAAGGCCACAACGCCGACCAGTCCCCAGGTCACTCCGGTCGCCAGAGATGGTATCGCCGCCAGCTCTTGTAGAGTAGCGCTACTCTTTCTTTTCATGGAAAACGATAGCAGATTCCGGATCCTCACGGACCTTCGCGCGTGGGTCGCCGACGCTCCGGCGGGAGCCAGGCTGCCGTCGACGCGCGAGCTGGTGGCACGGCACGCGGCGAGCCCGGTCACCGTGCAGAAGGCCTTGCGGGCGCTGGCCGCACAGGGACTCATTGAGAGCCGGCCGGGCGTCGGGACCTTCGTGCGGGCCGTCCGGACCGCGAAGTCCCTCGACTACGGGTGGCAGACCGCCGCGTTGCGCGCACCGCGGAACCGTGTCCCGCCGCCGTCCCCGACGATGCGCATGGCGCCGTCCGGGGCGATCGCTCTGCACGCCGGCTACCCCGACCGGGAGCTGCTGCCGGAGCGCCTGGTGCGTACCGCGGTCACCCGGGCCGCGCGCGGCAGCGCGGCGGTCTCCCGCTCCCTGGTCGCCGGCCTGCCCGACCTGCAGGCGTGGTTCGCGTCCGAGCTGTCTGGTCAGGCCCCGATCGGCGTCACCCCTCCCGCGGCCAGCGACGTGGTCGTGCTCCCGGGTAGCCAGAGCGGGCTCAGCTCGCTGTTCCGTACTTTCGTCACGAGCGGCCAATCCCTGCTGATGGAGTCCCCCAGCTACTGGGGAGCGATCCTCGCCGCCGGGCAGGTCGGCGTCCGGGTGGTCCCCGTGCCGACCGGCCCCACCGGGCCGGACCCGGACGAGCTGGCGCGGGCCTTCGAGGAGACCGGCGCGCGCGCGTTCTACGCGCAGCCGACCTACGCCAACCCGACCGGCGCCCAATGGCCCCCCGACACGGCACGACGCATCTTGGACGTCGTGCGCGCCAACCGCGCCTTTCTCATCGAGGATGACTGGGCGCACGACTTCGGCATCACTACCGACCCGCTGCCGCTGGCCGCCCTCGACGACGCCGGCCACGTGGTCTACATCCGCTCCCTCACCAAGAGCGTGTCCCCGGCGATCCGGATCGCCGCCGTCATCGCCCGCGGCCCCGCGCGCGAACGCATCGTCGCCGACCGCGGCGCGTCGGCGATGTACGTCAGCGGGATCCTCCAGGCCGCCGCGCTCGACATCGTCACCCAGCCCGGGTGGCAGACCCACCTGCGCGGGCTCCGGCAGCAGCTGCGCGCCCGCCGCGACCTGCTCGTCGACAGCATGGCCGAGCACGCACCGGACGCCCAGCTGACCGCCATCCCGCCGGGTGGGCTCAACCTCTGGTACCGGCTCCCGGACACCGCCGACCTGCCTGCGTTCGTGCGCGAGTGCGAGGACCGGGGCGTCTTTGTCGCGGCCGGTTCCGAGTGGTTCCCGGCCGAGCCCGCCGGGCCGTTCGTCCGGCTCAACTTCACCGGTGCGAACCCCGGCGCCTTTCCCGAGGCGGCCCGCGTCATCGGTGACGTCCTGCGGCGATGCCAGTGACCAAGACGGTTCTGTCGCAAGCTGTTCGCGGACGGTACTGGTGTCGTGGGCAGTGCCGCGGCCCTGGATGACGGTGGCCGGTGCTGCTGCCGGGAGATCGGCGCCCGCCGTCCTGCCTGATTGCCACCGCGCTTCGTTGCTATCGTGAGATATCAACGGAGGCGGTGGCTGGTGACTGATCTGCTCGTTCGTGACGTCCCGGACGACGTGGTGGCGGCGCTCGACGCGCGCGCCGCTCGCCTCGGCTTGTCCCGCAGTCAGTACCTCCGCCGTCGTCTCGCCCAGGACGCCGCCGGGGACGACAGCCAGGTGACGGTCGACGACTTGCGTGCTTTCGGCGAGACCTTCGCCGATCTCGGTGACCCTGAGGTCATGCGAGGCGCGTGGGCGTGACGTCCTGGCTGATCGACACCTCCGCGCTGGTCAGGATCGGAGCCAGCCGAGACGCCGCCAGCTGGTCTGAACGCATCCAACGCGGCCTCGTGCGGATCAGCACGGTGACCCGCCTGGAGATCGGGTACTCCGCACGATCGGGTGCCGATCTCCAAGCTGCGGTCCGCAGCCCCCCGCTGAGGCTGATGCCGATCGAGTACCAGACACCCGCAATCGAGGACCGGGCGCTGGATGTGCAAACAGCACTGGCGGTGCGCGGACGCCATCGCGCGCCGTCCGTCCCCGATCTCATCGTGGCCGCTACCGCGGAGCTGTCCGGCCTCACCGTCCTGCACCTCGACAAGGACTTCGAGCTGATCGCCCGCGTGACCGGGCAACCGACCGAACGCCTGCGCGTCGCCAAGGCACGGTGACCGGTACTCGCCCCCACCGCACGGGGTGATCCGGTGTACGTCAGCATGGGAGACGGGAGGACACCACTCACATGACGCTTCGCCACGATCACCCGGCCGGCCACGAGGCGACCCCAGCGTCGGCGGTACGGATCCGCGGCCTGACCAAACAGTTCGGGACGCACGTCGCCGTCCGCGGGCTCGACCTGGACGTGCCGGCCGGCAGCACCTTCGGGCTGGTCGGACCCAACGGCGCCGGCAAGACCACCACCCTGTCGATGCTCACCGGCCTGCTGCGTCCCGACGCCGGCACGGTCGAGGTCACCGGGCTGGACGTGTGGCGGGACCCGGTGCAGGTGAAACGTCGGATCGGCGTAGTACCGGACGGGCTGCGACTGTTCGACCGGCTCACGGGGCCTGAGCTGCTGCAGTACGTCGGCCGGCTGCGCCGGATGGATCCGGTCGTGGTGGCCGAGCGGATGGCGCAGCTGCTCGCCGTCCTCGACCTGGCGGCCGAGCCCCGCAAGCTGGTGATCGACTACAGCACCGGCATGCGCAAGAAGATGACCCTGGCCACCGCGCTGCTGCACGACCCGCGGGTGCTGGTGCTCGACGAGCCGTTCGAGAGCGTGGACCCGGTCAGCGCGCACACCATCCGCACCGTGCTGCAGCGGTACGTCGAACGCGGCGGCACCGTGCTGCTGTCCAGTCACGACATGGCGTTGGTGGAACGCGCGTGCGACCACGTCGCGGTGATCACCGACGGTGTCGTCCGGGTGGCGGGCACCCTGGCCGAGGTCCGCGGCGGGCGGAGCCTGGAGGAGGTGTTCCTCGCATTGGCCGGTGCCGGCGAGGAGGGGAGGGATCTGCGGTGGCTCGGGTCTTCGTCCGGCTGAAGCTGCGGCTGACGCTGAATGTGCTGCGGTCCAGCTGGGTGGTCCTGGTGATGTACCTGCTCACGGCGCTGTTCGCGGTGCAGCTCGCGGGCTTGGGGTTCATCGGCCTGGCCAGCTTGCGCTGGGCGGCGCCGGACGTGCTGGAGCCGTTGTCCCACACCGACATCCTCAGCCTGGCATTCAGCGTGCTCACGGTGATGTGGGCGGCCGGGCCGTTGCTGGCGATGGGCCAGGACGACAGCCTCAACCCGGCGTCGCTGATCCTGCTGCCGCTCACCCGGTCGGACATGGTCCGCGGGATGCTCGCCAGCTCGTTCGTCGGGATCGGGCCGCTCGCCGCGGTGCTCGGGTTGTCCGGCCTGCTGATCGGCTTCACCCGCGGTCCGGTCAGCGTGCTGGTGGTGCCGCTCGCCGCGGTCGGCGTGGTGGCGTTCGCCGTGGCGCTGACCCGCACGGTCGGCGCGTCGCTGGACCGGGTGCTGCTGTCCCGACGGGGTCGGGACCTCACGTTGGTCCTGGTGGTCGCGTTGTCCGGCGCGGTGTACCTCGGCATCTTCGCGGTCGGCTCGATCAGCCGGCGCACCCTGGCGGACGCGGCCGACGTCCTGCGGTGGACGCCGCCGGGGTGGGCGGCACACGCGATCGGCGCCGCGGACCGCGCGCCGATCACCGCCGTCGGGCTGCTGATCGCCCTGGCCGTCGCGGTCGCGGTGACCGCCACCGCATGGATCGGGCTGCTCGGCCGGGTGCAGACCACCGCGGACGGCGGCACCACACCTCGCGGATCGGCGCGGCGGTCCCGCTCCGCTGCCGCGTCGAGCCCGCCAGCCGCAGGTGCCGGCTCGTCGATCAGCCGCCTGGACCGCTGGACCGGGCGGCTGAGGGACCAGACGGTGGCGGCCGAGTGGGCACGTGGGCTGCGCTACCTGTGGCGGCTGCCGATGCAGCGGCTCAGCCTGATCGGCGCCGTGGTCGTCGGGACTGGTGGCCCGCTGTTGTGGGCCGGCGGGATCGAGCGCGGCGGGGTGCTGCTGGCCGCGGTCGCCGGGACCTTCCTCGGGACCGGAACCTCCAACCAGCTCGGCCCGGACGGCGCCGCCCGATGGATCCACCTGGTCGTTGGGACGGACGCCGGCAGCGACCTGCGCGGGCGCAACCTCGCGTACCTGACCGTGGTCGGGCCGGTGGTGGTGGCGGTGACCACGGTGCTGGCCGCCGTCGGCGGCGAGTGGTCGCTGTACTGGCTGGCGTTGGCCTTGGCGTTCGCCGGGTTCGGCGTCGGTGTCGGGGTGGGGAACCTGCTGACCGTGCTCGTCCCGATGAAGCTGCCGGAGACCGGCACGAACCCGTTCGCGACCGGCGGCGGCAGCCGAAGCGGGCTGTCCCTGGCGGCCGGGATGGGCAGCGTCGTCGCCTTGACCGTGCTGCTGGCACCGCTGGTGGCGGCGGCGTTCTGGTCGCTGGACCACCC
>JBOFLF010000085.1:0-3512 GCA_051657715.1 Angustibacter sp.
GCGGTCCGGGCACAGCAACGGATCGAGAACGAGCTACGCAGCCGGTACGGCCTGAGCTTCTCGCCGCTGTCGGGGTTGGCCGACGACGTCACGCGGGCCGATGCTGCGCAGCAGCGGCACCGAGCCGTGGCCGAGCGCGCTGAAGCTCAGCGGCTGATGGCCGGAGCGGACGCCGCAGAGCGCGCCGCTGAGGCCACTGCCGCCGCTGGTGACCAGGTGCCAGCCCTCGCCGCCGGCATCGGCGCTTCCGGCGGTGCACAGCGGGCCGCGGAGGCCGCGTACGACTCCGCGGAGCGGCGCGAGGCGGCCGCCGAGCAGCTGGAGGCTGAGGGAGTCCCGCCCGACACCGTGGCGGCCTGGACGCGATCGGACGTCAACCAGGCCAAGCCGGCCACCGAAGCCACCCGGGGGGGCGCCGGACGTCGCGCGCCGAAGGCCTGGCGCCGCGCCGCCGGTCGTGGAACCCAGCGGCAGGTCAGCGGCCCGAGCCGCTGACCGGCACGCCGCCGTGGCTACTTCGTTCGATCTCGTGACCTTGAATGTTCGAGGGATGCCGCTGTGGCGCAACGAGTTGCCCGGCCGGTTGACCGCCATCGCCCGATACTTCGAGGCATCTAGCGTGGCCGCGGTCGCCTTCCAGGAGGTGCATACCTACGGCCACCTATTCCAGCTGACCAGGCACATGCCGAGCTTCGCGGTCGCCAGCTACCGCCCGTCCGTCCTCGGCCCGGCGGGAGGTCTGCTCACCATGACCCGGACCGAGGTCCAGGCCACTGCCTACCGACGGTTCGCTGCTCCCCTCACCCCAGGCGCCGCCCGGGGGCTGCCGCTGCGTGCGCGAGCGACCGCTGGGCTGAGGGGCATCCTGCTGACCCGGCTGAGCGGCCCGAATCTGACGATCGTGAACACCCATCCCAGCCCCAACCGCGACGGCGACTGGGCACCGACGAACCGGCACACCCCGTTGCACCGCCAGCAGCTGGTTCGGCTCGCCGAGGTCGTCAGGTCGGTGGGTGGAGCGGTGGTGGTGTGCGGAGACTTCAACGTGGCCGCGGACAGCCCCCTGCACCGAGAGTTCCTCGCCGCGACCGGCCTGTCCGATCCCTTCGCGAGCTGGGACCCGCCGACGTTCCGCTCCGAGTACCTCCCTACCGATCGCACGCCGCACCGGATCGACTTCATCCTGACCGCTGGATCCATCGCGGCGTGCGAACCTCGGCTGGTGCTCAAGGAGCGGATCCCGCTGGACAGCGGGAGACGACAGGTCCACACCTCGGACCACCTGGGACTCCAGGTGAGCCTGGCATCGGGCGCCTGACGGAAGGTTAATCTCCGCGATCTTGCCCTGGAGGGGTGTTGGGCCGCCGCGATGGTGTCCGTCGCGGCGGTGCCACCGAGGCCCCCGGCCGGCTCCGGTTCATCCGGCCGATCGCCTTCTGCGCCCACGGGGAGACGTGGTGCTCGATGGCTCGGGTGGCCTTCGCGGGAAGTCGGGCCAGCAGCCCCTCCCAGGTCTGCTTCGACGCGATGAACACCGGGTACCGGTGCTTGCGGGCGATGGCGTAGCGGCTGAACACCGAGCACTGGTCCTCGGTGAAGCTGCTCACGGCTGTGCCCGAACCGATCGTCCCGGCAAGGCTGACGATCTTGGGGACGTCCTTCTTCCGCACCACTCCCCCGATGGTGCCGAAGGTGTGCAGCAGGACTCGCGGATCGATCGTCGTGATCTCCTGGCCCAGGAACGTGGCCTGGTGCGGTCCGAAGAGAGCCGACGGCACGGGGAAGCTGAGGTCTCCGTGCGTCAGGTAGGAACGATCCTGGGTGGGTCGGTAGTCGATGTAGCACTCCCCTGCGACGGTGTCGATCTTGACCGGGAATTCGGCGTCCTTGGATTCCGCGGCGTAGCGCTGCGCGCGCTCCAACGCCGAACGAGGGACGAGGAGGTCGACGTCCGGGATCTTCTGCGACTCGTGGTAGGCGTGGGAGCGCGCGAAGTCCGCCGAGGCACCTGCGTCCACGAAGGCCGACACCGCGACGCTCCCGATGATCGCGTATGGGATCTCCTGGTGGCGCAGCCACGCCTGCAGCTCGGTCAGCCTGGCCAGGAACTGGGCGCGGACCTCGTCGTCGCTGCTGCTCACCGGTCAGCGTCGTTCACTGGTCAGTCTCGTTCGTCAGTTTCGTTCGGGAGGTCCCACCAGTGACGAAGGGGAGCATCCGTTGCGGGTGGGGCGATCACGGGTAGGACCGTCGCCGAGTGCTGGCTTCCGCAGCCGGAGAAGGGCCCGGTGTCGTGGAAGAGCATCCTGAGTGCGGGGTCGAGGTGCTCGTGGATCCAGACGGACATCCCGACCGGGCTCTGCACGGCGACCTCCCAGGTCCGCCACAAGGTGTCGAGGCGGAGCACTGCCTCGGGGTGGTCCCACCACTGGTCGCACCAGAGCCGGCGCCGACCCGCGCTCCCGAAGGTGAGGACGAAGAACTCGTGCACCCAGGACTCCAGGTCCTCGTACTGAGGTGTGAAGGATGCGGTTGCCGCGCGGCCGGATGGCCGGGACGGGCCTGATCGCGCGAACTCGGCGGACGGCGGCGCAGGTGACGACGCAGGTGACGACGCGGGTGACGACGCGGGTGACGACGCGGGTGGCGACGTCGGGCGCAGCGCGTCCATGGCGTTCCGGATCATCGCCATGTCGTCCGCGTCGGCTGGCTCCCCGCGAGCGTCGTCATCCATGTCCGTCACAAGCTTCCCTTCCACGACGGGTCAGGCCCAGGCAGGGGCGGACCGTGCTTGGGCCGCGGCGGCACGGCCGGGGTGGTGCAGGTCATCGCGGGTCCCGGTGTGCGGGCGGGAACAGCCCGTCGGGTGGTGCCGTGTACGGCAGGGGTTGCCCGCGACCGCACTGGTGCTCGTCCCCGTCGGCGCCGGCGAACGGGCCGTCGGGGTCGAAAAGCACGGCCAGGTGGTGGTCCGCGTGGTCGCGCCACCAGACGCTGACCCCGGTGGCCGGATCGAGGCGTAGGTGCTCCCAGGCCCGCCAGAGCGCCTCGAGCCGGGCGATGGCCTCGGGGTAGCGCCACCAGTCGGCGGCCCACACCCGCCGCCGGCCGTCGACCCGCCGCTTGTAGACGTGGCGGAGCCACTCGCGGACGAACTCGTCCACCGACCGGTAGTACAACGGCGGGTCCGCCGGCGAGTCGCTGCGCTCGCTCAGCTCGTCGTAGTCCGAGGCCCACTCGCCGTCGCTCACGACGGGCTCGCGGTCGCACGCGAGGCCGTGCGGGAGGGCGCGGTCTCGGCCGCGGTGACCGCGGCCAGCTCGGTGTCCGCGTCCGCGAGGGTGCGGTCAGCCCGCGGGTCGTGCGCGGCGACCGAGGCGCGCACCTGCTCGGCGTGCGGGCCGGTCATCCACGGCTGAGTGCGGATCAGGGTGGAGCGGGACCCCGAAGCCAGGACTATCGCGCGGCCCTTGGGCAGCTCGGCCAGCTCGGCGACGTCCAGGATCCGTTCC
>JBOFLF010000086.1:0-8913 GCA_051657715.1 Angustibacter sp.
CTATCGGCCTGCGGGAGCTGTTGGCCGGCCGCAAGCCAGATCTCGGTGGGGAGAGCGAGCTGCACCTCGGGGACTACGCGCAGGAGATCATCGCGTCAGGCTTTCCCGGGCTGCGCACCCTGTCCTCGCGCGCCCTGACGTTCCAGTTGAACTCCTACCTGCGCAACGCGGTCGACCGCGACGTCCCGGAGCAGGGCCTGGAGGTGCGCAAGCCCGACGCCGTACTGGCCTGGCTCCGTGCCTACGCGGCGGCCACGTCGTCGACGACCAGCTACACCCGCCTGCTGGACGCCGCCACCCCCGGCCTGAGCGGCAAGCCCGCCAGGAGCACCGCGATCGCCTACCGGGACGTGCTGACACAACTCTGGCTGCTCGATCCCCTGCCCGCCTGGACGCCGACTGGCAACCCGCTGACCAGGCTCGCGCAGTCGCCGAAACACCATCTCGCCGACCCCGCACTGGCGGCCCGGCTGCTCGGGTTGTCAGTAGGGGCATTGATCGACGGGGAAGGCGCACCTCTTGGGTCCCAAGCCGGCACGATGCTCGGACGCCTCTTCGAATCACTGGCCACCTTGTGCATCCGGGTCGCGGCACAGGCGGCCGACGCGACGGTCGGGCACGTGCGGACCCGCAACGGCGACCACGAGGTAGACCTGATCGTGGTCCGTGACGACGGCAAGGTGCTCGCCGTCGAGGTCAAGCTCGCGACGTCCGTCGCCCAGCGGGACACCACCCACCTGCACTGGTTAGCGCGTCAATTGGGTCCGACGCTGCTGGACGCCATCATCATCAACGCCGGACCGCACGCCTACCGACGTCCCGACGGCATCGGAGTCGTGCCGCTCAGCCTGCTCGGCCCGTGACGATCAATGACGAAATCTGGGCCAGCTCCCCATCGCGCGAGCTGCGTTGGCGAATATCAGCAGATGTTGGCACTAAGGCCGTCGCAGATCTGTCGCTGATCGTCGCTCACCTTGCTACAGTTGGCCGATGCCGCGGATCATCGCTCAGCGTGAGCTGCGCAACGAGAACGCCAAGGTCATCGAGGCGGTGACGGCGGGCGAGACGTTCGTCGTCACGCGCAACGGTGAGCCGGTGGCCGAGCTGAGGCCACTGCGCAGGGCGCGTCGCACCTTCGTTCCGCGGGAGGAGATCGCGGCGCTCGGGGCAGGCGGACTGCGCATCGACCGTGATCGATTCACCGCCGATCTCGATCGAGTAGCCGACCAAGGACTATGACGACATCCGGTCTCCTCGACACATCGGTCGTCATCGACTGGCATGACCCGACCCTCGCTCAGGTGCTCCCCGATCAGCTGGCCATCGCCGCGATCACCGCTGCGGAGCTGGCTGCTGGACCGCATCTCGCCTCGACTGCCGCTGAGCGGGCGAGACGGCAGGCCAGACTTCAAGAGGTCGAGGCAACCTTCGAGCCGCTGCCGTTCGACGCGGGTGCAGCGCGCAGCTACGGACTCGTGGTCGCGGCGGTCGCCCGTCGGGGTCGCAAGCCGCGGAGCAGGTTCGCCGACCTTCTGATCGCCGCCACCGCACACGCGAACGGGCTCGACCTCTACACCCGAAACCCCGCCGACATTGCCGGAGTTGGCGGCCTGGTCCGCGTCGTCACGGTCTAGCGCGGGCAGATCCGGTCATCAGCAGGTCATCACGTGGCTCCGGAGCCCTGGTGCTTGTGCCAGCCGCGTGTCAAGCGTCAGCAGCGGTCAGGAAATCGTCTGGCCGGCGTTCGAGCGTTAAGGCGGCGTGGAAAGACCAGCGGGGTTGGCCAGGCCGACCGAGCGCACGTCGATCGACGGGCGCTCCGCCCCGACCTGCGCCACCACATCGACCAGGACGTGGTGGCCGTCGGCGATTCGGCCGTCCAGCAGGCCGGTGGCCAGCCGGTCGCCCAGCTCCCGCTGCACCAGCCGGCGCAGCGGGCGGGCGCCGAACGCCGGGTCGTAGCCGTGGTCGACCAGCCACTGCCGGGCCGCCGGGGTGACCTCCAGCGTCAGCGACCGGTCCGCCAGCCGCTCCCCCATCGAGTCCACCTGCAGGTCGACGATGAACGCCAGGTCCACCTTGCTCAACGGGTCGAACAGCACCACGTCGTCCAGCCGGTTCAGGAACTCCGGCTTGAACGCCGCCCGCACCGCACCCATCACCGCACCTGCCCGCTCGGCGTCTGGCAGGTCCGGGTCGATCAGGTGCTGCGCGCCCAGGTTCGACGTCAACACCACGAGCGTGTTGCGGAAGTTCACCGTCCGGCCCTGGCTGTCGGTGAGCCGGCCGTCGTCGAGCACCTGCAGCAGCAGGTCGAACACGTCCGGGTGCGCCTTCTCCACCTCGTCCAGCAGCACCACCGTGTACCCGCGGCGGCGGACCGCCTCGGTCAGCTGGCCGCCCTCGTCGTGCCCCACGTACCCGGGGGGCGCGCCGACCAGCCGGGCCACCGAGTGCTGTTCGCCGTACTCGCTCATGTCGATCCGGACCATCGCCCGCTCGTCGTCGAACAAGAACCCGGCGAGCGCCTTCGCCAGCTCCGTCTTGCCGACCCCGGTCGGGCCGAGGAACAGGAACGATCCGGTCGGCCGGTCCGGGTCAGCGACGCCGGCCCGCGCCCGGCGCACCGCGAACGCCACCGTGGACACCGCCGCCCGCTGACCGATCAGCCGCTCGCCGATCTGCTGCTCCATCCGCAGCAGCTTGTCCGCCTCGCCCTCCAGCATCCGCCCCGCCGGGATGCCCGTCCACATCGCGATCACCTCGGCGATGTCGTCCGGGCCGACCTCCTCCTTCACCATCGCCCCGCCCGGGTGCTGTCCGGTGGCCTCGGCCAGCTCTTTCTCCACCCGCGGGATCTCCTGGTGCTGCAGGCCGGACACCGCCGTCCAGTCCGACTCCCGGTACGCCCGCTCCAGCGCGGTTCGCAGCTCGTCGAGGCGGCCGCGCAGCTCCCCCACCCGGTTCAGGCCGGCCTTCTCCTGCTCCCACTTCGCGGTCACCGCGGCCAGCTGCGCGGACCGCTCCTTCAGCTCCGCCTGCGTCCGGTCCAGCCGGGCCTGGGACGACGGGTCCTCGTCGCGGGCGATCGCCAGCTCGCTGAGCCGCAGCCGCTCCACCTCGCGGCGCAGGTCGTCGATCTCCTCCGGGGAGGAGTCGATCTGCATCCGCAGCCGGGACGCCGCCTCGTCCACCAGGTCGATCGCCTTGTCCGGCAGGCGTCTGCCGGTGATGTACCGGTCCGACAACGTCGCCGCGGCCACCAGCGCGGCGTCCGAGATGCTCGCCTTGTGGTGCGCCTCGTACCGCTCGATCAGCCCGCGCAGGATGCCGATCGTCTCCTCCACGGACGGCTCCGGGACGGTCACCTTCTGGAACCGCCGCTCCAGGGCCGGGTCCTTCTCGATGTGCTGGCGGAACTCGTCCGGGGTGGTGGCGCCGACCATCCGCAGCTCGCCGCGGGCCAGCATCGGCTTCAGCATGTTCCCGGCGTCCATCGCGCCGCCCTCGCTGGTGGCACCGGCCCCGACCACGGTGTGCAGCTCGTCGATGAACGTGACGATCCGCCCGTCGGAGTCCCGGATCTCCTCCAGCACCGCCTTCAGCCGCTGCTCAAACTCGCCGCGGTACTTCGCGCCGGCCACCATCGCGCCCAGGTCCAGGGACAGCAACTGCTTGTCCCGCAACGACTCCGGGACGTCACCGGCCACCATCCGCTGGGCCAGCCCCTCGACGACGGCGGTCTTGCCCACGCCCGGTTCGCCGATGAGCACCGGGTTGTTCTTCGTCCGCCGGGACAGCACCTGCACCACCCGGCGGATCTCCGCGTCCCGCCCGATCACCGGGTCCAGCTTGCCGTCCCGGGCCTGCGCCAGCAGGTCCGTGCTGTACGTCGCCAACGTGGCCGCGGCCGTGCCGGAGGCGCCGCCCGACCCAGCACTACCCGCGGAACCGCCCGACCCGGAACCCGGGCCGGACACCGAACCAGGCCCCGAGCCTGCGCCGGACCCCGGGCCGGCACCAGGGCCACTACCCGGACCAGAGGTACCCCGGCCAGACGTACCAGGCCCACCGCCATCCCCACCCGGCGCCGCGCTGGAGCCCGGCCCAGAACCGCCCCCACCCGGCCCAGCCCCGCCTGGCCCCGTGCCGCCGGGTCCAGCCCCCTCCGCCCCAGCCCCGTTCACCCCAGCCTGCGCGCCGCCCCCGGGGATCATCGCCCGCAACATGTCGGGAGTAGCCCCTGCGGCCACCAGCAGGCCGCTGACCTGCCCTGGTCCGCGGGACGGCGGCGCGGTGCCGGCGAGCGCGACCAGCAGGTGGTCGGTGGAGACGTGGTCCTCGCCATACCCACGGGCGACGTCCCCGGCCAACCGCAGCACCTCGTAGCTGCTGCGCGACAACGACGGGCCGTCCGAGGTGAGCTCACCCGGCGGCAGCGCCCGCACCGCCTCCTCCACCGCGTATCGCACGGACCGCACGTCCACCTGCGCCGACCGCAGCATCGAGACCGGCAGGCCGTCCGGGTCCTCCAGCAGCGGGCCGAGCAGGTGGGCCGGTTCGACGAGCACGTGCCCGAGCGCGGTCGCTCTCTGTGCCGCCGCGGTGAGCATCTCGTGGCAACGCGTCGTCAGCTGCAGATCCACCCTGGCTCACTCTCGGTCAGACGGTTGCTCCGTGTCAGCGATCGAGGGGTCATCGCCACGCAGGTCACCGACCGAGTCATCTTCCCAGCACACCTGCCATGTCCGCAGCCCGCTCTCGACCACATGCAGGCCACATCGAAGCCATTCGACTTCGCCGCGACGGTCAACGTGCTTGTCGGTCGAGACCGTTGCGGACGCCCTCACTCAAGTCAGCACGTATGGCACCGTCCTATCCGGATCTCTTCGCCCGCGGCGATCCAGTCACGACTTCGGGTTATGGTCAGAGCGATCTTCCATCTCGGACACGCTCTGCGACCAGGCGTAAGGGGCAGTACGGCCTACGCCTGGGTGGGTGTTCCTCATGAGACAGTTCGGCCCGTGGCATGCGCTCCACCGCTCCAGCAGGACGCCGGACAGACCACGAGGTCGTGGCCGTCCGTCGTCCTGGGTTGGCTTCGGGACGACGAGCCGGTGATGGACCTGCACAGCGTGCGGGCGCGGGCCCGCCGCAACCTGGCACTCGGCACGTTGGTGTTCCGGGCGGCCACCACCGTGGTGGTGGCCATCCCGTTGCTGGGCATGTCGGGTGTGGATCCGCTGCCGCTGCTGCTCGCGCTCGTGGCCATGATGGCCGTGACCGTGGCACAGCTGGCCCTGGTCGCCCGCAGCCGGACGCCGCCGCGGTGGCTGGACCTGCGGCGTTGGCGCCGGTCCTGGTGGATCGCCGCGGACCTGACGATGGCCGCGGGCATGGCCGTCGTCCTCAACGAGCTCGCGCACACCGCGGGTACCAGCTCAGGAGCGGGCGGCCTGCTGCCGGGCGGTGTCACCATCGCGCTCGGGTGGACCGGCGTCGCAGCGACGGTCGGCCTCTGGACGGGTCTACGCGGTCCGGTGACCGGGCTGGTGCTGTCGGTGATCTGCGCGCCGCTGTCCTTGGTGATCCTGCGCATCGCGGGCATCGTCCCGGACGATCCGTGGCTGACGATGCTGCCGCACCTGGGTTTCTGCTTGGCGACCGTGGGCGTGGTGGGCACGCTGCTGTCCACGGTGTGGGACGGTGCGTCCGCCTCGCGGGCAGTGGGTTTTGAGGTCGGCGCGGAGACCGAGCGGGCGCGCGCGCTGCGGCTGATCCACGACACGGCGCTGCAGGCGTTGCACGTGATCGCCCTGGAGGCGGACCTCGACGACTCACAGGACGGCAGGTCCGGTACTCGACGGCCTCGCACCGGCACCCGAGCGGACGGCCGCCCGAACGCGGACCCTGTGAGCCGGGACCGGCAGGCCCTGGAACGGATCCGCGCGACGGCGCTGGCTCAGGTGACGAACCTACGGCAGCTGTTGGCCGACCTGGACTCCCAGGATCAGCAGGTGAGCCTGGCCGCGGCCCTGGAGCAGCTGACCCAGGAGGTTCGAGAACGGGGTGTCGTCGTTCGTACGAGCGCGACGTCCGACCCCGGTGCGGTGGTGCCACCAGCGACGGTGTCGGCGGTGGTGGGGGCGACCCGGGAGGCGCTGGCCAACGTCGTCCGGCACTCGGATGCGCGGTCGGTGGTGGTGAGCTCGGTGGTGACGGAGACCCACATCGAGGTGCAGGTCACCGACGACGGTCGCGGTTTCGACCCGACGGGGGTCAGCGGTGGGTTCGGTCTGCGGCATTCGGTGCGAGGTCGGATGACGGATGTCGGCGGTCGGGCGGATGTGCTGTCCCGGCCAGGCCGGGGCACCACGGTGCGGTTGGTGGCCCCGCTGCGCACGTCACCGAACGGTCGGACTGACCGTCTTCCTCCGGCCCAGTCCACCGCACGCTGAGCTCGTCGGGCGCAGTACCCGACTCAGGAACTCGTATACGACTCAGGCACTCATGCAGGTGCTTGGCGACGGCCGGGTCGCCAGCGGCGGCGGTGGGCCAGGGCCAGGGTCGCGGCGCCGGCTCCCACCCCCAGCGCACCGACGCCGATCGCGAGCGCCACCAGCAACGGCCGCCGGGACGGCGGCGGCGGGGGGAGGTCGAGCGGCGTGATGGACTGGCCGGGAGCCGGCGGTGCCGAGGGGTCCCGCGTGGTGACGGTGAGCGCGGCGTACGGGTCGACGATGCCCCAGCCGAGCTGGCCGTCCCGGCCGCCGGTGGGTCCTCGGGTCGCGCTGCGCAGCAGGCGGTCCTGGACTTGCGCCGGGCTGAGGCCGGGCTCGTACCCGAGGACGAGCGCGGCGGCACCGGCGACGTAGCCGGCGGCGAGGCCGGGCAGGCCACCGCCGATGGCAGAGATGTGCCCGAGCTTGCCGTCAGCGCCGGAGGAGGTGCTGATCAGGTCGACGCCGGGGGCGGCGATGTCGACGTCCTTCTCGGAGCAGGAGCCTTCGGCGGCGGTCCCGTTCGGGTCGACCGCGGCGACGCCGATCACCCCGGGGTAGGAGCAGGGCGCGAGCGTCGCGGGCCGGTCCGTGGTCGAGTTGGGCACCGACCACCCGCCGGCGATGACGACGGCGCCGGCCTTTTGTGCGTTCTTGACGGCGCGTTTCAGCGCGGTGCTGTCCCGGGCGACGGCGGCGTAGACGACGATCACATCGGCGTCCTGCTTGATGGCGTACTCGATGCCGCGGGCGGCGTCGTCGGGTTCGGCGAGGGCCGGTTGGTTCTCCCGGGACTGCATGACCCGCACTGGCAGCAGGTCGGCGCCCGGGGCGAGGCCGACGACGGTGGTGGCCGGGTCGGGCCGGGCAGCGATGAGGCCGGCGACGAACGTGCCGGTGCCGTCGCAGTCGGTGCTGGCCGGTCCGCCGCCGATCATGCTGGCGCCGGGGCGGACCTGCTTGGGCGCGAACTGGGCGTTGCTCGCGTCGATTCCGGTGCCGATCACCGCGACCAGTACGCCGTCACCGTGGCTGAGCGGCCAGCCACGCTGCGGCGCCAACCGTTCCAACGCCCACGGCACCTCGGTCTGGTGGATGAACCCCGGTTCGGTGCACCTGCTGGGCGCCGCAGCGGCAGGCTGAGAGGCCACGCCTGCTGACGACGCCACCAGGAGAGCGGTGATGGCCACAGCCAACCCCGCTGCCGCGCGAGAACCGGGACGAGCGTGCCCGCGAGCCCCGGAAAGCGCGATGCCGGAGGTCCGGCTCAGGAGGCGGTGCTGCATCAGGTCTCCATGAGCGGTGGCGGGCCGGCTGGCGCGTACGGGGGCAAGGGCTCGATCTCGTACACAGGTGGCGTTTCAGGGGGGGCTGAGGGTGGGGTGGTCGGAGGGGTGAGGCGGCGCTCGCCCGGCTGCGGGGTGAGATCGGTTTCCAGTGTCTCCACGGACTGGTTGACGCTGTCGGCAACCGCGGCGGCCCGGGTCCGGCACTGCTCGGCGAGCTCGGTGGCCTGCCGGTACCGCTCGTCCCAGTCGTGCTGGCTGGTGCCGGACAGCAGCTCGATGAGCCTGGCGCGTAGATCCTCCTCGAGCGAGGCGACGTGGGCGCACGCGTTGTCGAAGGTGAAACCCAGAGCAACGAGCCGCGTTGCCAGGCTTTCGATCCCCTGAACGATCCGGTCGACATCGTCGGCGGCCGTGTCGACTCGGTCCTTGGCGACCCGGGCAGATTCGCCGGTCCATCGCTCGGAGAGCTTCCTTATCTGCCGAACGAGCGAAGCGAGCTCTTTCAGCGCCGTTCTGTTCCGCGTCCAGCCGTCGGCCCGAACCGCGAGTGCTCGGCCTGGCCGGGGGTTGTCCTCGTCACCGAGCGAGATCCGGATGATGCGGACCGGCTGAGCGAGGGAGTCGATCAGGCTGGGTACGTCGCCGGTCGTCCCGCTCATGCTGACGAACTTTGGATCTGCTGGGCGATCTTCTGGATGCGGTGCCGGTTGTCGTGATCCTGCGCGATGGAGTGGTTCACGCAACCACGAATCACCGGCACGGCCTCACGCAGCAGTCCCGTCGTCGTGGTGATGTCGTCGAGGGTCCGTTGTTGGCTGGCGGTGTATGTCTGCGCGACAGCGGATGATCGAGGTAGGTAGCCGAGTTCCCACACCGGCATCTGATCCAGGCGACTCCTGACGACGTCCTGCCGTACCCGTTCAAGGATGTCAGCCATCTGCTCGACGATGGTGGCCGCGCGAAGCACCTCGTGCGGCGGCAGTTCGATGCACTGCGCCGGGGAACTACCAGGGGGATCGTCACCTGGGGGAGCCGGATTGGGCAGTGGGTCTGGCACCAGCGGCTCCATCGAGCCGGGGTCGGCTGGCTTAGGATCGAGCGGCTGGATGTCGTCGAGGGGGGCG
>JBOFLF010000087.1:0-34813 GCA_051657715.1 Angustibacter sp.
TGCCGTTGCGGTGGAATCCGGGTCGTAATCCGCGTGGTGCTGGTGCGTACGCGATCTTGGCGACCCCGTCGACGTTGTACGTCGGCAGCGACACCGAGTGGATTGGCAACTACCGGTACCGCCGAGAGCGGATCGCCGCGTTCCCGGTAGCCGGGGGCAGCACGCCACCGGCCGGTGCGGTTGGGTCGCTGCCGGGCACGGTGTACGCGGCCGGGCCGCTAGCACCCGGTGCGTCCGGTCTGGTCGGGCGCACGCTGGACGCTGCTGGTGCCGCGGGCGGTGCCCAGCAGGTGGACAGCACGTCGCTGGATTGGTCGGCGGTGCGGGGGGCGTTCGTGGTCGATGATGCGTTGTTCTATGGGTTGGCGGATGGCACGTTCCACCGGCGTACCTTCACCGGTGCCAGTCTGGGTGCTGACGTGGTGGTGGACCCGTACAACGATCCGTTCTGGAGCGACAAGGGCACCGGCAAGACCGGCCAGACGTACCGGGGCGTGGCGCCCACGCTCTACCGACAGTTGTCGTCGGTGACGTCGATGTTCTACTCGCAGGGCCGGGTCTACTACACGATGAGCGGCCGGACAGGCATGTACTGGCGGGCTTTCAGCCCCGAGTCCGGGATCATCGGCGCGTTGGAGACACCGGTCGTGGACGGCCTGGACTGGGCGGGGGTGGCTGGTGCGTTCGCCACCGCCGACTCCCTGTACTACGTCACCGCCGCCGACGGCGTGCTGCGCCGGTACGCGTGGGTCGACGGCCGGGCCACCGGCCCGTCCAGCGTGGTCAACGCCACCACCAACTGGGCCGCCCGCGGCCTCTTCCTCCGCAGCAACTGACCCGCGTGGCGGCTGTGTCCAGCCCTTCCTGACCGGCCTCGATCTGCTGGCCGCCCGCTACGACGTGCTCCCCGGTCGCCGCATCCCGGGTAGCCGATGTCCGAGACGTCCTGGGCCGTGTGCAGGACGATGGTCGCGGCGACTTCGTCCACGACGGAGGCGTGTCCCACGCCTGCTGGGTGTGGCCGGCACCATTCGGCTGTGAGGAGGGCTTGGCATGCGCGTCGGATTTCGTCGGTGGTTCGCCACCCCCCGTCGTCCACCTGCCTGGTCCGGCCGACCTCGGTCCGGCCGCGTGTGGTCCGGCCGCGTGTGGTCCGGCCGCGTGTGGTCCCGTCGGGCGGCCATGGTCGTCGTCGCGGCGACCGTGCTCGGCACGGTCGGGGCGACGGCCACGACCGCGCTGGTGCCGACGACCCCGGACGCCTCGGTGTGGGGGGTCGACGGCCGCGTCCGAGCAGTCGTCGAGACGCCGGACGCGATCTACGTCGGCGGTTCGTTCACTGCCGTGGTCGGGCCGGCCGGGCAGACCATGCCGCGCAGCAACCTGGCCGCGCTCGACCCGCGTACCGGCGAACCGCTGCCGTTCGCGCCACCGGTCAACAACCAGGTGCACGACATCGCGGTGGCACCGGACGGCACGGTGTACGCCGCCGGCCAGTTCACCCGGGTGGGCGGGCAGCCTCGCGGCCGGGGCGCGGCCTTCGACCCCGTCACCGGCGGCCTGCGTGCCTGGGATCCGCGAGCCAACGCGCTGATCGAAGCGGTGGCGGTCGCCGCCGGCCGGGTGTACGTCGGCGGGAACTTCACCCAGGTGGTGGGGGCTGGCCGGGATCGGCTGGCCGCGCTCACGTCGTCCGGTGCGCTGGTCGCCGACTGGTCGGCCACCGCTGACGGTGTGGTGCACGACATCGCGGCATCCCCGGACGGCGCCCAGCTGGTGATCGGCGGGGCCTTCGGCGCGGTGTCCGGGGTGACCGCGGCGCGACGGCTGGCGCTGGTGGATGCCGTGTCCGGTGCGGTGCTGCCGCTGGTGGACCGGGTGGCCGTGGAGGTCTTCGCGGTGACCGCGACCCGGGACCAGATCTTCGCTGCCGGCGGCGGTGCCGGCGGGCACGTGTACGCGGTCGACCGCCGCACCCGCCGGCAGCAGTGGCTGGTGCTCACCGACGGCGACGCGCACGGTGTGGCAGTGCAGAACGGCGTGCTGTACGCCGGCGGGCACTTCACCCGGTGGTCCGGCGAGCCGGCCAGCCACGTCGTCGCGGTGGTGCCGACCACCGGCCGGCGGATCGACTGGTCGGTCCAGGTGAACAGCAACCTCGGGGTGTTCACCGTCTCGGCGTTCGGCGGGCGGGTGTCGATCGGTGGCGACTTCACCCGGGTGAACCGGCGGCCGAGGCCGCACCTGGCACGGTTCAGCGAAGCGCCGGACACCTCGCCGCCGTCCCGTCCCGGTGCGCCGGTCGCCTCCTCGACCAGCAGCACGTCGGCCCGCCTCAGCTGGGCCGCGGCGATCGACGACCAGGTCCGCGACCTGGTCTACCGGGTCTACCGGGACGACGGCACCGCCGCGGTGGGCGAGGTGACCAGCGCGGCGGCCCTCGTCACCTTCGACGACATCGGACTGGTGCCCGGCAGCACCCACACCTGGCGGGTTCAAGCGTTCGACGGCACCGCCGATGGCCCGGTCAGCGGTCCTAGCGACCCGGTGACCCTGGACGACCCCGGGTATCCGGTGCTGATCGGCCTGGCGGCCCGGGACGAGGATGCCGACGGCCGCCTCGACCGGGTCGTCGCCGAGTTCAGCAGCGACGTCAGCTGTGTCGCGCCGTGCCTGGCTCCGTGGACGCTGACCGCGGTGCCCTCGGGTGGTGCGCTGGCGTCCGTAGCGGTGAGCGGATCGACCGCGGTGCTCACGTTGACCGAGGGCGCCGGCGCCCGGAGCACCGCCGTGGGGTCGCTGCGGGTCTCGCTCGCGCCCGGCCCGAGCGGCGTGCTGGACGGCCAGGGGCGGGCCGGGCGGTTCGGCCCCACCGCCCCCGTCGACCAGGCCGGCCCGGTTCCCACCCGCCTCGCCAGCACACCGGGTGCCACGGACGACGTGATGGAGCCGGGTGACACGTTCACGGTGACGTTCAGCGAGCCGATCGACCCCGCCAGCGTGCACGCCGCGAACGTCAAGGAGCTGGACCCGGTCGGTGCTGGAAACGACCAGCTGATCATCGTCGGCCTCACGGACGGGCCGATCGACCTGGGCTCGGACGGCTACGTCATGCCTGACGGCGGGACGATCGTGTTCGCCGGTGCCACCCTGACGCTGCTGTCCGGCAACACCCAGGTCCGCTCCACCATCGTCGGATCGTGCTCGGGCACCGCCTGCGGTCGGTCGGGTGCGGGCGCGAAGGCGCCCCTCACGTTCCGGCCTGAGCCGGTCCTGACCGACGTCACCGGCAACCAGGCCACCGGGTCTCGGGCTCAGACCATCGGGCCGTACTAGCGCGGCACGAGCCCTTGTCCGCGTCAGGTCGCCTTCGACCAGGGTGATCGAGTCGGGCTCGTCCGAGGGGCGTGCACACAGGGCGCTCGACCCGCTACGGTCGCCTCCGGCGAAAGGTGGTGGGACCGTGCTTCGGAAGCACAACACGGCTCAAGGACCGCGACGGATCTCGCGAGTCACGTTCCGGAATAGCTCGGACGAGGGCATCAGGCGTGGGGTTGTGAGGGCCAGGCAAACGCGTCCCGCGATCCTGACGGTGGTCGCGGCCCTCGCCTCCACGTTGGTCCTGAGCACATGGACCGCAGGCCCGGCGTCCGCGGGGGACCAGGTGTCCACCCGGCCGGCGACCGGCACCCCGGCGCTGTCACCGCAGGTCATCGGCCAGCAGGTGCGGGAGATCGCCCAGTGCGGTTCCCGGATGTACGCCGCGGGGGCGTTCACCAGAATCACCCAGGGCGGGGCGACGGTGACCCGGGCCGGCCTGATGAGCTGGTCGGCCACCGCGCCGTACCAGCTGACCGGGTGGGCTCCTCGAGTCGCCGGCGGCAAGGCCGAGGTCGATTCGATCACCTTCTACGGCGGCAACTGCGACTGGGCGTACGTGGGTGGTGACTTCACCTCCATCAACGGCCGGTCGGCCCGGAACATCGCCCGGATCAGCACCAGCACCGGCAACGTGGCGTCCTTCGGCGCCAATGCCAATGGCCGCGTCTACCGGGTGCTGGGCATCAGGGGCCACGTGCTCGCTGCTGGGCAGTTCACCGGGATCAACGGCTCCACCCAGGGCCAGCTGGTCAGCCTGGATCCGTCGACCGGCCGCAACGACGGGTACCTGTCGTACCGGCTGTCTGGTACTTACGGCCAGAACTCGGGTCTGACCAGGGTCACCAGTCTCGAGGCCAACAGCGCCGGCACCAGGCTGCTCGCGACTGGCGTCTTCACCTCGATCGGTGCCGCCAAGCGTCGGCAGATCGCGATGTTCACCTTGCACACCGGCTGGATGGGGGTCAGCCGGTGGTACTCCTCGGAGTTCGACCAGAGGTGCACGAGCGGGTTCCCGTACTGGCTGCGTGCGGCCGCCTGGTCACCCGGCGGGAACGCCGTCTACATCGGCACCACCGGGCGGCACCCCGCGGGCAACACCACGAACTCGCCGCTCACCGGGTTGTGTGACGTGGTCGCGGCCTTCCCCTCGACCGAGACGTCCGTCCGGCACAAGTGGGTGAACTACAGCGGGTGCGACTCGATCTTCTCGGTCGCGTCCGACAGCGGCACGGTCTACGCCGGTGGGCACCAGCGGTGGGCGAACAACACCCGGTGCGAGCAGGCCGGCCCCGGCTCGGTCGAGGCACCAGGTCTCGGAGGGTTCGATCCAACGACCGGCCGACTGGCCTACAACCCCACCAGGTCTCGCGGCATCGGGGCCAGCGACCTGCTGCTGACCTCGGCCGGGTTGTGGGTGGCCAGCGACAACGATCAGGGTGCGGACATGTGCGGCGGGGTCAGCGGGCTCGCCGGCATCTGCTTCCTGCCGTACTGACCGGTTCGCTCGGGCACCCGGCCTGCTCAGTCGGGTGCCCGAGCTGGCCGGGGGCGTGAGCCCGCCAGTTTCTTCGGCGGCTGCACGCCTCGTCCGACTAAGCCGAGACGCCGTCCACCGGTTGGGCGCGATGGCGTGCCAGCGCCGGCAGGCCGTGCCGGCGGCGGATCAGCATCCACAGCACGGGCGCGGCCAGCAGCAGCACCACCAGCACCACTCCGGTGGTGAGGGTGGAGACGTCCAGGAGCTTCAGCGCGGAGGCCAGCAGCACGAAGGCCAGCGCTCGTCGGACCAGCCCGCCCGGTGCCCGGGAGGACAGCTGGGCGCCGATCCAGACCCCGGGGATCGACCCGACCAGCAGCGACGTGGTGAGCGCCAGCTCGAAGTTGCCGAACAGCAGGTGCCCGAGTGCGGCGGCGGCGACCAGCGGGACGGCTTGCACCAGGTCGGTGCCGACCAGCTGGCTCGCCTTCAGCCCCGGGTACAGCAGCATCAGCGCGATGATGATCAGCGAACCCGAACCCACCGACGTGATCCCGACCACCACCCCGCCGATCACCCCGACCACGATGGTCGGCAGTGGTCGGGCGATCACCTCGGGACGGCCTTGCGGCAGCGGGGCTGCCGATCCGTCCCGCCTGCGGGCACGTTCCAGCAGTCGCAGGTAGGCCCGCACCACCAGTCCGGTGGCCGCGATGATCAGGGCGATCCCAAGCGCCTTCTTGATGACGTCCTGCACCTGCTCGCCGCTGCCGAGCGCTCGGGCGATCAGCACCCCGCAGAACGCGGCCGGCACGGACCCGACGCACAGCCAGGCCACCAGTGACAGGTTCACCGTCCCGCGGCGCAGGTGGACGAAGGACCCGACGGGCTTCATCACCGCGGCCGCCACCAGGTCGCTGGACACCGCGGTCAGCGGGGGGACGTTGAACAGCAGCACAAGCACCGGCGTCATCAACGCGCCGCCGCCCATCCCGGTCAAGCCGACGACGACCGCGACACCGAAGGCAGCAAGGATGAGGCCGAGGTTGAGATCCACGAGTGCTCCCTGGTCGGCGGCTCAGGACGGGTCCGGCGCGGGCGGGCGAAGCCAGCCACCGTCGGTGAGGTGGCGGACGACCTCGGCGAGCGCCGCGGCCCGCCCGGTCGCGGACGTGTCGATGGTGAGATCGGCATCGGCCGGGACGTCGTACCGGTCGCTGATGCCGGTGAACTCGGCGATCTCGCCGGCGCGCGCCCGGGCGTACAGGCCCTTGAGGTCGCGCCGCTCGCATTCGGCCAGTGGGGTGGACACGTGCACCAGTACGAAGTCGCCAACCGGCTGGACCATCCGGCGGACGGCCTGCCGGGTCTGGTCGTAGGGCGCGATCGGGGCGCAGATCGCCAGTCCGCCGTGCCGGGCCACCTCGGCCGCCACGTAGCCGATCCGGCGCACGTTGAGGTCGCGGGAGGCCCGGTCGAAGCCCAGCCCGGACGACAGCATCCGACGCACGTCGTCGCCGTCCAGCACGCTGAGCGTGCGGTCGGTCTCGGTGAGCACGTAATCGGCCAGGTCGCGGGCCAGCGTGGACTTACCGGACCCGGACAGCCCGGTGAACAGCACCACCACGCCACGCCGTTCGCGCGGTGGCCGCCAGGCGCGCAACACGGCGAGGGCACGCTCGTCGACCGTGCTGGCCTCGACAGCGGCCTGCGGGCCGGCTCTCGTGCTGGCCATGGAGTCGGCGTCGGGCGCGCCCCGGGCGTCGGAGCGTCCGGTGTGCGGGGGGCGTCCGGCGTGCAGGGACTCCACCGCCTGGTTCCATGCCTCCGACTCCGGCAGCACGATCGGCTCATCGCCGACGGCATACGCCCGTCCGAGCGCGGTGGCGAGGGCCAGGTCCGCTGGGTTGCCCCGCCAGTGCAGGGCGACCGGGAGCACCACAGCCGTCGGCGCCTCACCGGCCACCGCTGCCCGGGTCGCGCGCAGCAGCACCGCAGGCGGGACGTGATCCGGGGTCGGGTTCTCCGCGGGGACCAGGAGCACCAGGGGCTGGCCGGCGTCGGCCGCTGCCCGGGCGTGCCCGTGTAGCTCGCCGGCCATCAGCGCCCGGGTGACGACCAGCACCCGGCGTCCGCCTCGTCCCAGCTCGGTGTCCAGCTGGGCTGGTGTCCGGGCCAGCTGAGCCGCCAGCCGGGCCTCACGTCGTCGTCGCGGGCGGGGGACCGCACGCACCGTGACAGTGCCGGTGCCAGTGGGCGGGGCCAGCGCGACCGTGGGATCCGGAACGACGGTGGGATCCGGAACGATCGTGGGATCGGCCAGCTCGGCGATCGGCGTGCCCTCCCGGTCGGTGACCAACAGCCCGCCGACGTCGACGGCCGCTGTCGCCGAATCGGCGGGAACGGCGACGGTCACCGGGATCGCCTGCTCCCCGGCGGTCGCCGGCTCGTCGTTCCCAGACCCTGGCTGGTCCGGCTCGCTGGCTGGGGCGTCGGTCGGGGGCCGCGCGTCGTTCGAGAGCTGCGCGGTGGCGCCGGCCGGGCTGGCGCCGAGACGGGACCACGGCAGCCGGACACCGTCCAGGACGAGCTGCAGGTCGGCGACCGCGGCGTCGTCGAGTGGGACAACCGGCATCGCGGGCGCGGGTGTGGCGACCTGAGGGACGTCGCCGTCCGACGTGATCGCCACGTGTTCCCCCACGAGTGCATCGGTGCCGGACCCGGGTGACCCTACCGCGCGCCAGCCTCCCCGACGGGTTTGCCCGGATGGCTGGTCGGCCGGTACCTCACAGCCCGTCCGCCCCGGCGTGCGGTGACGGTTTCGGCGGCGTAACCGGCAGCGCACCGGGCGGGAACACGAGCTGCCTAGGGTCGCTGGACGACGACGGACGAGGGTGTCCGGCGCGCCGTCTGAGCCGCCCTACCCAGGAGTGCCCGATGACCACCACGACACCGTCACCCGCCTCGACCCAACCCCAGGCGCCTGAGCGCGCCCCGATCACCGGATCCGCCCGCACCGGCAGGTGGATCGAGGACTGGGACGTCGAAGACCAAGGCTTCTGGCGACGTACCGGCCGGTTTGTCGCCCGACGCAACCTGATCTTCTCGATCCTGGTCGAGCACATCGGCTTCTCGGTATGGATGCTCTGGAGCATCGTCGTGGTGCAGATGACCGCCAACCCGGTCACCGGCGCCGCCGCGGCGTCCGGGTGGGCGCTGTCGGCGAGCCAGGCGCTGTGGCTGGTGGCGGTGCCCAGCGGGGTCGGGGCGCTGCTCCGGCTGCCGTACACGCTGGCCGTGCCGTTGTTCGGCGGCCGGAACTGGACGGTGGTGTCCGGGCTGCTGCTGGTGTTCCCGTGCCTCGCCCTGGCCTGGGTGGTGGAGCGGCCGGACACCTCGTACGGCGTGCTGCTGGCGATCGCCGCGCTCGCCGGGCTCGGTGGCGGGAACTTCGCGTCCAGCATGGCGAACATCTCGTTCTTCTACCCCGAGCGGCACAAGGGCTGGGCGCTCGGGATCAATGCGGCCGGCGGCAACATCGGCGTCGCGGTGGTGCAGAAGGTGGTGCCGCTCGTGGTCGTCGCCGGCGGCGGGGTGGCGTTGTCCCGCGCCGGGCTGCTCTACCTGCCGTTGGCGGTCGTGGCTTCGGTGCTGGCCTGGTTCTTCATGGACAACCTGCGGGACGCCCGCGCCGACCTCGGCGAGACCGTGGTGGCGGCCCGGCGTGGCCAGACGTGGTTGTTGTCGTTCCTCTATATCGGGACCTTCGGCTCGTTCATCGGCTACTCGGCGGCATTCCCGACCTTGCTCAAGACGGTGTTCGCCCGCCCGGACGTCGCGCTGTCGTACGGCTTCCTCGGCGCTCTCGTCGGTTCGCTGTCCCGCCCGCTGGGTGGTCTGCTCGCCGACCGGCTGGGAGGCGCCCGGGTCACCGCGAGCGCGTTCGCGGCCATGGCCGCCGCATCGGTCGGCGCGTTGATCGCTGTCGATGGCAAGCACCTGACCTGGTTCGTGCTCAGCTTCGTGCTGCTGTTCATGGCGACCGGGATCGGCAACGGGTCCACGTACCGGATGATCCCAGCGATCTTCGCTGCCGCGGCGCATGCGCGCGGTGGCCACGCCGCGGCCATGCTGGCCGGGCGGCGGGAGGCGGCGGGGGCGCTCGGCATCGCTTCGGCGGTCGGTGCGCTGGGTGGTTTCTGCGTGCCGCTCTGCTACGCGGCCAGCGTCGCGTCGACCGGGTCGATCGCCCCGGCGCTGCGGTTCTACACCGGCGTCTTCGTGGTGATGCTGGCCGTCACCTACCTGGCGTACCTGCGCCCGGCGCGCGCCGGGCGCAGGGTTCTCGCGTGAGCCAGCCGGAGAGTCGACCCGACGTGAGCCCCGCATGAGTCCCGGCCAGGTGGCCACCGCCACCCACTGTCCGTACTGCGCGTTGCAGTGCGCGACCACCGTGCAGGCGTCCGCGGCGGAGAGCTCCTCTTCGGGCGGTGACCTCGCAGCCCATGCCGTCTCGGTGCAGGTGCAGCCGCGGGACTTTCCGACCAACCGCGGCGGCCTGTGCCGCAAGGGGTGGACCGCCGCGGACGTCCTGCGTGCCCCGGACCGGCTGACCACCCCGCTGGTACGCCGTCGGCTGCTGTCCGGAGACGTCTTCGGGCCGGGCGACATCTTCGCGGAGTTCGACAGCTCTGAGCAGGGCGATGAGCTGGCGCAGGGCGATGAGCTGGTGCCAGTGGCGTGGGACACCGCGCTCGACCTGGTCGCCGGCCGGTTGCGGGAGCTGCAGGCCGAGCACGGCCGAGACGCGGTCGCGGTATTCGGCGGTGGCGGGCTGACCAACGAGAAGGCGTACGCGCTGGGCAAGTTCGCCCGGGCGGTGCTGCGCACTAGCGCCATCGACTACAACGGGCGGTTCTGCATGTCGTCCGCCGCGGCGGCGGGCTTGCGGGCGTTCGGGGTGGACCGCGGCCTGCCGTTCCCACTGGCGGACGTCGGCGGTGCGGACGCGGTGCTGCTGGTGGGCAGCAACCTGGCCGCCACGATGCCACCGGCGGTCGGGCACCTGACCCGGGCCGCCGCGAATGGTGGCCTGGTGGTGATCGATCCGCGGCGTACGCCGACGGCCGCGCTCGCCGAGGACTCCGGCGGGCTGCACCTGCAGAACGTGCCGGGCACCGACCTGGCGCTGGTCTTGGGGCTGCTGCACGTGGTGCTGCACGAGGGATTGGTCGACACCGCGTACGTCGAGACCCGGACCACCGGGGCGGACGCCGTGGCCCGGGTTGCCGCAGCGTGGTGGCCGGAGCGCACCGAGTCTGTCACCGGGGTGCCGGCGGCGCTGATCCGGACGGCGGCGCACCGGCTCGGCTCGGCGGCACCTGGCCGCGGCGGCGCTGGCGTATACGTGCTGACCGGCCGTGGTGCGGAGCAGCACGCCAAGGGCACCGACACGGTGAGCGCCTGCATCGATCTCGCGCTCGCGCTTGGCCTGCCCGGGCGGGTCGGCAGCGGGTACGGCTGTCTGACCGGCCAGGGCAACGGGCAGGGTGGCCGAGAGCACGGGCAGAAGGCGGACCAGCTTCCCGGGTACCGCAAGATCGACGACCCAGCGGCCCGCCGGCACGTCGCCGCGGTCTGGGGGGTAGACCCCGACCAGCTACCCGGCCCGGGTCGATCGGCGGTCGAGCTGCTTGCCGCGTTGGGGACGCCGGACGGCCCGCGGGCGCTGCTCGTGCACGGGTCCAACCTGGTGGTCAGTGCGCCCCGCGCGGACCTGGTCGCCGACCGGCTGCGGGCCTTGGACCTGCTGGTGGTCTGTGACGTCGTCCCGTCGGAGACGGCGGCGCTGGCCGACGTCGTGCTGCCAGTCACCCAGTGGGCGGAGGAGGAGGGCACCATGACGACCCTGGAAGGCCGGGTGGTGCGCCGTCGCCAGGCGGTCCAACCGCCCGCGGGGGTCCGCAGCGACCTCGACGTGCTCGCCGGGCTCGCCGAGCGGCTCGGTGCGCCGACCGCGGTGCCCACCAGTCCGGAGGAGGTGTTCGACGAGCTGGCCCGGGCCTCGGCCGGAGGGCCGGCCGACTACTCCGGGATCAGCTACCAGCGGCTCGACGCTGGCGAGGAGCTGTTCTGGCCCTGCCCGGCCCTACCTGACCAAGCGCCTGACGAGGGGCCTGACCGAGTCGTGCACCCGGGGACGCCGCGGCTGTTCCTGGACTCGTTCGGCACCCCCGATGGCCGTGCCCGGTTCGTCGCCGTCGACCACCGCCCGCCCGTTGACGACGTCCGCGCGGACGCGCCGATCCACCTGGTCACCGGCCGGGTGATGGAGCACTACCAGTCCGGTGCCCAGACCCGACGGGTGCCCGAGCTGGTCGATGCCGCACCTGGCTCGTTCGTCGAGCTGCACCCCGATCTGGCTGCCCGGCTGGACGTCGAGGAGGGTGATCAGCTGGTGGTCCGCAGCTCCCGCGGCACGGTGACGGCACCGGCCCGGGTCACCACGTCGGTCCGCGCCGACATGGTGTTCGTGCCGTTCCACTGGTCCGGGCCGGGCAACCCGAACAGCGCGACCAACGACGCGCTGGACCCGGTCAGCCGGATGCCGGAGCTGAAGGTCTGCGCGGCGGCGGTGTCCCGTGGCTGAGCCGTTGCGGGTGCTGGTCGCCGGCGCCGGGATGACCGGCGGCCGGTTCGTCGACGAGGTGCTGGCGCGGACCGCGGACGACCGCGCCCACCGCCCGGTGGCGGTGACGGTGATCGGCGGTGAGCCGTACGCGCCGTACAACCGGGTGTTGTTGAGCGATGTGGTGGCGGGCCGGGCCGACGTCGGGGCGCTGGCCCTCGGCGACGTCGCCGGCTGGACCGGGCAAGGTGTCGACGTCCGGTTGGGCGATGAGGTGGTAGCGCTCGATCTGCCGCCCGACCCGCTGTTGCCCGGTCGAGCACGGACGGCGTCCGGTGCCGTCGTGGAGTTCGACCGGGTGGTGCTGGCCACGGGTGCCGAGCCGGTGATCCCCACGGTGGAGGGCGTGACCACCGGGCGACCGGCCACCGGCGTGCACACCCTGCGCACCGTGGACGACGCCCGCAGCATCGTCGCTGCCGCGGCCAACGCGCGTTCGGCGGTCGTGCTCGGCGGCGGGGTGCTCGGGGTGGAGGTGGCTCGTGGGCTGGCACGTCGGGAGTTGCGGGTCACCGTGCACGCGGACCGGCAGCTGCTGGCCGGTCGGGTCGACGCCGCGGCCGCCGCGGTCTTGACCCGGACGCTGCGCGGGCTCGGAGTCTCGGTGCGCACCCAGACCACTTCCCGCTCCGCTGGTGACGGCTCCGCTGGTCGCACGTCCGCAGGTGCTGCCGCTGGACATGACTCCACCAGGGACGAGGTGGACGCCGACCTGGTCGTGGTGGCCTGCGGTGTCCGGCCACGCACCGAGCTGGCCCGGTCGGTCGGGTTGGGTGTCCGCCGTGGCGTGCTGGTAGATGACGCGCTGGTCACCTCGGACCCTCGGGTGCTGGCCATCGGGGACTGCGCCGAACACGACGGTCAGGTCGCCGGGTTGGTGGCTCCCGGGTGGGAGCAGGCGCGGGTGGCTGCCGACGTGCTCACGGCCGCGGACCCGGCCGCGCGGTACCACGGGCAGCGGCCGGTGCTACGGCTCAAGGCGGCCGACGTGGAGCTGACCGCGCTCGGCGACACCGACGTCGACCCCTGGGACGACGACCCTGGGGTGGACGTCGTCCAGCTACTCGACCCGAGCGCCGGGCGGTACGTCAAGGCAGTGGTCCGCGACGGCATCGTGGTGGGGTGCGTGAGCGTGGGCGACGCCCGGGTGGGCGCGGACCTGGCGCTCATGGTCGACCGCGGGACCCCGGCGCCGCCTGACCGCGCGGTGCTGGTCAGCGCGCCGCGAGGCGCCCAACCGTCCCACGACGACCCCACCCGGATCCCGGACCGCGCGACCGTCTGCCGGTGCAACGGCGTGACCAAGGCGGCGATCGTGCGTGCCTGGTCGGCTGGTGCCCGCAGCGTGGCGGGTGTCGCCGACCGCACCCGGGCGACCACCGGCTGCGGCTCCTGCCGGGACGCCGTCCAGGGACTGCTGGGGTGGTTGGCCGCGTCCGACCCCGACCCGGCCGATGCCGAACCAGGCCCTCAGGTCCCGCGTCCGATCCCTACCGGAGGTCTCTCATGACGTCGCCCGTGCTGGCATCGACCCGTCCGCAGGCCGCCGCCCCCACCGGCGGGGCCGGACCCCGCCAGCTGGTCGTGATCGGTGCCGGCATGGTGGCGCACCGGTTGGTGGAGACGCTGCTGCAGCGCCTCGACGAGAGCCGGCCCGACGGCTCCGCGGGGGAGCCCGACTGGCAGGTCACCGTGATCGGCGAGGAGACCGACCTGCCGTACGACCGGGTCGCGCTCACCTCGCACCTCACCGGCCGGTCGGCGGACGAGCTGGTCCTCGGTGAGCCGGTCATGTGGCAGGACCCGAGGGTCACGTTGCGTCGCGGGGAGCAGGTGGTGGCCATCGACCGGGACGCCCGGACGGTCAGCACCGATGAGCGGACCGTCAGCTACGACGCGCTGACCCTGGCCACCGGATCGTCGGCGTTCGTCCCTCCTGTTCCGGGTCGTGAGCTGGCGGGCTGCTTCGTCTACCGGACCCTGCGGGACGTCGCGCAGCTGCGCGCGCATGTCCAAGCCGCCCAGAGCACCCGCGAGCGCGGGTCTGGTGCTGATGCCCATGACAGTGAGATGGCCGACTCGACCACGCAGGCGCGCGAGGTCACCGGTGTGGTGGTCGGGGGTGGTCTGCTCGGCCTGGAGGCAGCCGGTGCGCTTCAGGCGTTGGGGGTGCGCACCCACGTCGTCGAGTTCGCGCCCCGGCTCATGCCGCTGCAGGTCGACGACGGCGGGGGCGCGGTGCTGCGCCGTCGGGTGCAGGAGCTCGGGGTGAGCGTGCACACCGGGACGTCGCTTAGCCGGGTGCTGCCCGGCCCGGGTGACTGCGCGTCCCGGGTCGAGCTGGCTGCCAGCGCCCCATCCGGTCCAACCCCGGGTGACGCACCTGCCGCTGGGCTCGACCCGATGGTGCTGGACGTCGACCTGGTGGTGTTCGCGGCGGGTATCCGGCCGCGTGACGAACTGGCCCGGGCCGCCGGCCTGGACGTCGGCGACCGCGGCGGCGTGCTGGTCGACGACGGGTGCCAGACGGCGGACCCGGCGGTGTGGGCGGTCGGCGAGGTGGCCTGCATCGGCGGTCGCACGCTCGGCCTGGTCGCGCCCGGGTACGCGATGGCCGAGGTGGTGGCCGATCGCCTGCTGGGCGGGGACGCGACGTTCGGCGAGCCGGACCTGTCCACCAAGCTCAAGCTGCTCGGGGTGGACGTCGCCAGCTTCGGCGACGCGATGGGTGCCAGCCCGCGGGCGCTGGACGTCGTGTTGGCCGACCCGGTCGGTGGGGTCTACCGCAAGCTGGTGTTGTCCGACGACGCCCGCACCCTGCTGGGCGGGGTGCTGGTCGGTGATGCCGCCGGGTACCCGATGCTGCGGCCGATGCTCGGCCGCGAGCTGAGCGGGGAGCCGGCGTCCTGGGTGGCGCCGTCCGAGGGCGGTTCGCCGGGCGCGGCGGGTCACGCCGCCGCCGACCTGCCGGACGACGCGACGGTCTGCTCCTGCAACGCGGTCGCCGCGGGAGCGGTACGGGACGCCGTCCGCTCTGGTGGGTGCACCGATCTGGCCATGGTCAAGGCGTGCACCCGGGCTGGCACCTCCTGCGGTTCCTGTGTGCCGTTGGTGGGCTCGATCGTGCGCGCCGAGCTGACGGCGGCCGGCGTCGAGGTCGCCCGGGGGATGTGCGAGCACTTCGAGGTCACCCGCGCTGAGCTGTTCGACATCGTCCGGGTCACCGGCATCAGCACCTTCAGCGAGCTGGTGGCCCGGCACGGTCGCGGCCGTGGCTGTGATGTCTGCAAGCCGGTGGTCGCCTCGATCCTGGCCAGCCTGGGGGCCGGCCACGTCCTGGACGGCGGTCGGGGCGCGTTGCAGGACACCAACGACCACGTCATGGCCAACCTGCAGCGGGACGGCACGTACTCGGTGGTGCCGCGGATCCCCGGCGGCGAGGTCAGCCCGGAAGGGCTGATCGCGATCGGCGAGGTGGCCCGCGAGTTCGAGCTCTACACCAAGATCACCGGTGGCCAACGGATCGACCTGTTCGGCGCCCGGATCGAGCAGCTGCCGGCGATCTGGCAACGGCTGGTGGACGCCGGCTTCGAGTCCGGGCACGCGTACGGCAAGGCTCTTCGGACCGTGAAGTCCTGCGTCGGGTCGACGTGGTGCCGGTACGGCGTGCAGGACTCGGTGGCGCTCGCGGTCGCCTTGGAGCTGCGGTACCGCGGTCTGCGGGCGCCGCACAAGCTGAAGCTCGGCGTCTCAGGCTGTGCCCGTGAGTGCGCCGAGGCCCGCAGCAAGGACGTCGGCGTGATCGCCACCGACACCGGGTGGGACGTGTACGTCGGCGGCAACGGCGGCTTCACCCCGCGGCACGCCCAGCTGCTCGCCTCGAGCCTGGATACCGCCACCCTGGTCCGCACCATCGACCGGTTCCTCGTCTACTACGTGCGGACCGCTGACCGGCTGCAGCGCACCGCGGCGTGGCTGGAGCAGCTGGAGGGTGGCCTGGATCACCTGCGCGGTGTCGTCCTGGACGACACGCTCGGCATCGCCGCGGACCTGGACGCCGCGATCGTCGCGCACGTTGACGGGTATCAGGACGAGTGGCGCGCCACGTTGGAGGATCCGGCCAAGCTGCGCCGGTTCGCGGCGTTCGTCAACGCCCCGGACACGGCCGACCCGGACCTGGTCGATGTCGACGGCCACCCTCGACGGCCGGTGCGGGCCGTGCTGGGCGCTGCGAGCGGCTTCGTGGCGGGCGCTACTGAGGCGCGTAGCTCAGGGGCGGGCAACACCGCAGAAACAGTGACCGGCGACGATGGTCTCGCCCCGACGGCGGACGCGGCCCCGATGCCGGCTCCAGTCGTCATCGCTGGTCCCCGGTTGGAGGTGGCGTCACGATGAGCCGTGCGGAGCTGGATGCGTGGGTGGACGTGTGTCCGCTCGACGACCTGGAGCCGGAGCGTGGGGTGGCGGCGTTGGTCGGCGGCGTCCAGGTCGCGGTGTTCCGGTTGCACGACGGGACGGTGGCGGCCGTCGATCACCGCGACCCCTGGTCCGGTGCGAATGTCATGGCTCGCGGGCTGGTCGGCACCCGGGGTGAGGCGCCGACCGTCGCGTCCCCGATGCACAAGCAGGTGTTCGACCTGCACACCGGGGCTTGCCTGGACGACGATGCCGTGTCGTTGCGGGTGCATCGTGCCCGGGTGCACGAGGGCGTGGTGCAGGTCGGGGTCTGCGGGTGAGCGGCTCGCCAGCACGTGTCTGCTCCGGTGGTCAGGTGTTTCTGGTCGGTGCCGGCCCTGGCGGTCCCGACCTGCTGACGGTCCGGGGACGCCAGCTGCTCGCCGAGGCGGACGTGGTCGTGGTGGATCGACTGGCTCCCCAGGACTGCCTGGCCGGCCTGGCTCCGCACGCCGAGGTGGTGGACGTCGGCAAGGCCCCGGGCCGGCACTCGTTGTCGCAGCAGCGGATCAACGAGCTCCTGGTCGCGCATGCCCGCGCCGGGCGGCGGGTGGTGCGCCTCAAGGGTGGCGACCCGTACGTCCTGGGCCGGGGCGGCGAGGAGGTGCAGGCGTGCCGAGCGGCCGGCGTCCCGGTCGCGGTGGTGCCGGGGGTGAGCAGCGCGTTCGCGGTGCCAGCCGCCGCGGGGATCCCGGTCACCCACCGCGGTATCTCGGCCAGCGTCACCGTGCTCGCCGGGCACGAGGTCCCGGATGCGCGGCGGCTGCGGGCGCTGGTGTACCTCGGCGGGACCATCGTCGTCCTGATGGGCGTGGGCCGGTTGGCCGAGCTGGTGGGCGGGCTGCTCGCCGCCGGGATGGCCGCGACCACCCCGGCGGCGGTCGTCGAGCGGGGCTGGACCGATGACCAACGCACCACCCGGGCGTCGCTGGGCGAGCTGGTGTCCACCTGCGCGGCTCGATCGGTGACCAACCCGGCGGTGATCGTCGTGGGTGACGTGGTCGCGCTGTGCGACGACCCGACCGTCGTGCTCGGCCCGCTCGACACCTCCTCGGACGTGCCGCAGCACCAGGCCGGTGCGGTTGGCGGGTCGAGGTGACGGGCGCTCCATGACGAGCACTGCCGCGGGCGGCGGCACGACGAGCACTGCCGCGGGCGGCGGCACGACGAGCACTGCCGCGGGCGGCGGTGCGGGACAGCTCGACGGCTTCGTGATCGCGTTGACCTGCGACCGGCGGGCGCAGGAGCTGGCCGCGGCCTTCACCCGGCGGGGTGCCCAGGTCATGCAGGCCCCGGTGCTGCGGATCGTCCCGGTCGTCGAGGACGCGCAGGTGCACGACGCGACCCGCCGGCTCATCGAGCACCCGCCGGACGACGTCGTGGTCACCACCGCGATCGGGTTCCGCGGGTGGGTGGAGGCCGCGGACGCCGCCGGCCTGGCGCCGGACCTGCTGCGGGTGCTCGGGCAGGCGCGGATCCTGGCGCGCGGTCCCAAGGGCCGGGGGGCGATCCGGGCGGCGGGTCTGGTGGAGGCGTGGTCGGCGCAGTCCGAGACCACCGCCGAGGTGGTGCGGCACCTGCTCGACGAGGGGGTGGCCGGTCGTCGGATCGCGGTGCAGCAGCACGGGCTCCCGGACGCACACCTGCTGGACCAGCTGACCGCGGCCGGAGCGGAGCTGGAGACCGTGCGGCTGTACCGCTGGGACGGACCGCCCGACCCGGCGGCGGTGCAGCGGGTGGTGGACGCGACCGCTGCCGGGTCGGTGGACGCGGTGGTGTTCACCAGCGCCCCGGGCAGCCAGGCGTTCCTGGACGCCGCAGCCACCGCCGGCCGGTCGTCGCAGGTGCTGCAGGCTCTGCGCTCGCACGTGGTCGCCGCCGCGGTCGGTCCGGTGACCGCGGGGCCGTTGGTCGTTGCCGGGCTGGACCCGGTGGTCCCGGACCGCTACCGGTTGGGTGCTCTGGTCCGCGCGCTCGCGGACCACCTCGCGACCTGCCGGGTGCTGCAGGTCTGTACTCCGGCCGGGGTGCTGCAGGTGCGCGGCCAGGGGGCGACGCTCGACGGCCGACCGTTGGCGCTGTCCCCGGTGCCGTTGGCCGTACTCCGCGAGCTGTGCCGGACGCCGGGCCAGGTCGTCGGTCGTCCGGAGCTGCTGGCGGTGATGGCGGACGGCGCGGATGCCCACGCGGTCGAGATGGCCATCGGCCGGCTGCGTGCCGGGCTCGGCAGACGTGACGTGGTGCAGACGGTCGTCAAACGCGGCTACCGACTTGCCGTCCCTGCGGGTGAGCCCGCGCCGGCTCCGTTCAGCTGACCACGGCGGGCAGGTGGCCGGTCAGATCTCGACCCGGGTGCCAACGATCACCGTGCGGTCGGCAGGCAGGCGGAAGTACCGGTCCGGTTTCGCGGCGCCCTGGGCCAGCAGGACGAACAACCAGGTGCGCCACCGGCCCATGCCGGAGCTGCCGGTCGGGTCCAACGTCGCCCGGGACAAGAAGTACGACGCGTGGTCCGGGTCGACGTCCGGGCCGAGCAGGCCGCGGGCGCACGCCTCGCCGAGCGCGGCTGGGATGTCCGGCGACTCGGAGAACCCGTACCGCAGGGTCAGGTGGGTGATGCCGTCGTCGGTGTGCCCGAGGTCGTCCACCCGCAGTCGCTCCTGAGGGTCGACGCGGGGCACGGCCGCTGGTTCCGCGTACATCACCACCACCTCGCGGTGCAGCACCTGGTGGTGCCGGACGGTCGCCCGCAGCGCCAGCGGCACGGTGGCGATGGTGGGGTGCGGGAACACCGCCGTCCCCGGCACCCGAGGGATCGGCCGGGCGTTCAGCTCCTCCACGAACGCGGGCAACGGACCCTCCAGCTCGTGCCGGCGGGCGGTCACCACCTCGCGACCGCGCCGCCACGTCATCATCACCGCCAGCACCGCGGCGGCGATCAGCAGCGGCAGCCAACCGCCGTCGACGACCTTGACCAGGTTGCCGGCGAGGAAGGCCGTCTCCAGGCCACCGATCAGCACCCCGACGGCCACCACCGACGGCCAGCGCCACCCCCACCTGGTGCGGGCCACCACCAGCATCAGCGCGGTCGTGGTCAACAGGGTGCCGGTGACCGCGAGGCCGTACGCCGTGGTCAGCCGCTCGGAAGAGCCGAACGCCAGCATCACCGCCAGCACCCCGAGGAACAGCAGCGTGTTCACCGCGGGCAGGTACACCTGCCCGCGTTCCCGGGACGAGGTGTGCCGGATGGTCAGGGTCGGCAGGTAGCCGAGTTGGATCGCCTGCCGGGCCACCGAGAACGCTCCGGAGATGACCGCCTGGGACGCGATGACGGTGGCCGCCGTGGCCAGCGCCACCACGGGCAGCTGGGACCACCCCGGCAGCATCAGGAAGAACGGGTTGGCCCGCGTCGCCGGATCGTCCAGCACGACCGCCGCCTGCCCCAGGTAGTTGAGGACGAGCGCGGGGAACACCACGACGAACCAGGCTCGGGCGATCGGGGGTCGGCCGAAGTGGCCCATGTCGGCGTATAGCGCCTCGGCCCCGGTGATCGCCAGCACGACCGCGCCCATCGCGATGAACGCGGTGCCCGGATACTCGGCTACGAAGCCCACCGCGTACGTCGGGGACAACCCGGACAGCACCTGCGGGTGCGCCACGACCTGCCGCAACCCGGCCGCCGCCAGCACTGCGAACCACAGCACCGTCACCGGGCCGAACAGCGCGCCCACCCGTCCGGTTCCCCAGCGTTGCACCAGGAACAACGTGACCAGCACCGCCGCGGCTATCGGGAGCACCAGCGAGCTGAGGCCGGGCGCGCCGACCTCCAGGCCCTCGACGGCGGACAGCACCGAGATGGCCGGGGTGATCACCGCGTCCCCGGCGAACAGCGCGGCCCCGAGCAGCCCGAGGGCCAGCACCCCGCGCCGGCCCACCGACCGTCGTATCCGGGCCGACCGTCGTATCCGGGCCGACCGTCGTATCCGGACCGACCGGCTCGGCGACGACGACTCGTCTGGTGCGTCTGGTGCGTCTGGTGGGCTGGAGCGACGGAGCAGGGAGACGAGGGCCAGCACACCGCCCTCGCCGTCGTTGTCCGCGCGCATCACCAGCCCGACGTACTTCACTGACACCACCACGACGACCGACCAGACGATCAGCGACAGCACGCCGTACACGTCGTCCGCACTCGGCTGCACCGCGCCGCCGTGGATGGCGAACACGGCACGCATCGCGTACAGCGGGCTGGTGCCGATGTCACCAAACACCACCCCCAGCGCGCCGAGCGCCAGGGCGGTGCGAGGTCGGACGATCGGCTGTCGGGCAGAGCGCTGCCGGTCCTCAGGGCGCTGCTGGTCAACAGGTGGGGCCACCGCGTGCCTCCGGGCAGGTTCAGGGCTGTGCTCGAGGAAGCAGCCTGACACCCGAGGACGGCCGGCGCTCACCCTGGGTGCGCGACACGCAGCCCAGGTTCCGCGCCGCATGGTGACCCTCGAGCGCCAGGCGGGTGACTAGCACTTTCGTCGAGGTGCTACACCCGGGGTGGGTCTGATACCTGCACCGCAGACGCGTGGCTGGTCTTCTTGCTTGTGGCGGTCGCGGGGCGGGTGCAGGTGCGACCTAGCATGGAGGGACGTCCCGCTGTGCAGCGGGATGTTCGTGCTGTCTTCCCCCCAGCGGAGCGGTCCCCATGAGCCTTGCCGGCGTCCTCGACGCTGCCCTCGCCGACCCCGCCCTGCGGCACGCTCGCGAGCGGGCTGCTGCTCGGAGCACGAGCGGTGCGGCCACCAGCCTCGACTTGGCGGGTCCGCCCGGAGTGTGGCCGATGCTGGTGGCGGTGCTCGCGCACGCGGCTCCGCGCGGCGCCGGTCGTCCGGTGTTGGCGGTCACCCCGACGGCCCGGGCCGCTGAGGACCTCGCGACCGCGGCGCGCTGCTTCCTGCCCCCGCAGCAGGTCGTGGAGTTCCCGGCGTGGGAGACGCTGCCGCACGAGCGGCTGAGCCCGCGCAGCGACACCGTGGGCCGGCGGCTCGCCGTGCTGCGCCGCCTCGCGCACCCGTCCGAGACCGCCACCGGGCCAGCGGAGCCCGTCCCAACGGGTACGCCTGAGCAGGCCACGGGAGGTCCGATACGGGTCGTGGTGGCGCCGGTGCGTGCGGTGCTGCAACCGATCGTCCGCGGGCTCGGCGAGCTGCGGCCGGTGCGGCTGCGGCCCGGGGACGACGCGGACCTGGACGACGTCACCCGCCGGCTCGCCGACGCCGCCTACTCCCGGGTCGACCTGGTCGAGCGCCGCGGGCAGTTCGCCGTCCGCGGCGGCATCCTGGACGTCTTCGCGCCGACCGAGGAGCACCCGCAGCGGGTCGAGTTCTTCGGCGACTCAGTGGAGGAGGTGCGGTGGTTCTCGGTGGCCGACCAACGCAGCCTGGAGCCCGCGGACGCCGGGCTGTGGGCGCCGCCGTGCCGGGAGTTGCTGCTCACCGACGCGGTCCGAAAGCGGGCCCGCGAGCTGGCCCCGCGGCTATCCGGGGCCACCGACCTGCTGGACCGGATCGCCGACGGCATCGCCACCGAGGGCATGGAGTCGCTGACCCCGGTGCTGGTGGACGCCATGGAGACGCTGGTGGACGTGCTGCCGGCCGGTGCGCACGTGGTCGTCTGCGACCCGGAGCGGGTCCGCGCCCGGGCGCACGACCTGGTCGCCACGAACGCCGAGTTCCTGGCCGCCAGCTGGTCGAACGCGACCGCCGGGGGTGCCGTCCCGGTGGATCTGACCCAGGTGCAGCGGGAGCTCGGCCGCGCCTCCTTCCACGAGCTGGGGCAGGTGCGCGAGCACGCGCTGAACCGGGGCGTGCCGTGGTGGACGGTCGGCCCGTTCACCAGCGGCGTCGACGTCGGCGACACCGCAGGGAGCGGCGCAGTATCCGTTGCGGCGCAGGTGCTCTCGCCTGCCCAGGTGGCTCGGGAGCCGGACGAGGCGGCGGGCGGGCTAGCCGAGGACGGTGCCGTGTCTAACGCGATCGGCGCGAGGTCCACCGCGATCGGCGCGAGCGAGCCGGAGCCGTACCGCGGGGACACCGGCCGGGCGCTCGCGGACGCCGGCCGGTGGGCGGCGCAGGGCTGGCGGGTGATGGTCGTCACCGAGGGGCCGGGACTGGCGCAGCGGGTGGTCGAGGTGCTCGGCGAGCAGGACGTCGCGGCCAGGCAGGTGGACGCCGTCCCGAACGCCCCGGAGCCGGGCGTCGTGCACGTCGGCACCGGTGGGCTGGGCCACGGGCTGGTGGCCCCCGGGATCGGCCTGGCGCTGCTCACCGAGACCGAGCTGACCGGCGGCACGGACCGGCGAGGCGGCTCGGCGGCTCGGCGGATGCCGGCCCGCCGCCGTGGCGTCGTCGACCCGCTGCAGCTGCGGCCCGGGGACCACGTGGTGCACGAGCAGCACGGCGTTGGCCGGTTCGTGGAGATGGTGCAGCGGACGATCCAGGGCGCCACCCGCGAGTACCTGGTGATCGAGTACGCGCCGAGCAAGCGCGGCCAGCCCGGGGACCGGTTGTTCGTGCCCAGCGACGCGCTGGACCAGGTGACCCGGTACGTCGGCGGCGAGGCGCCGACGCTGAACAAGCTCGGCGGCAGCGACTGGGCGCGCACCAAGGGCCGGGCGCGCAAGGCGGTCAAACAGATCGCTGGCGAGCTGATCCGGCTGTACTCCGCGCGGATGGCCACGCAGGGCCACGCGTTCGGCCCGGACACCCCGTGGCAGCGGGAGCTGGAGGACGCGTTCGCGTTCGTGGAGACCCCCGACCAGCTGGTCACCATCGACGAGGTGAAGGCCGACATGCAGCGGTCGGTGCCGATGGACCGGCTGATCTGCGGCGACGTCGGGTACGGCAAGACCGAGATCGCCGTCCGGGCCGCGTTCAAGGCGGTGCAGGACGGCAAGCAGGTCGCGGTGCTGGTGCCCACGACGCTGCTGGTGCAGCAGCACCTGCAGACGTTCACCGAGCGGTACGCCGGGTTCCCGGTGGTGGTGCGGGCGCTGTCCCGGTTCTCCTCCGACCGCGAGGCTCGCGAGGTTCTGGAGGGGATGCGGACGGGCGCGGTGGACGTCGTCATCGGCACCCACCGGCTGCTCAGCGCCAACGTCACCTTCAAGGACCTCGGGCTGATCGTGGTGGACGAGGAGCAGCGGTTCGGCGTCGAGCACAAGGAGCAGCTCAAGGCGATGCGCACCGCGGTGGACGTGCTGGCGATGAGCGCCACCCCGATCCCGCGCACCCTGGAGATGGCGGTCACCGGCATCCGGGAGATGTCCACCCTGGCCACGCCCCCGGAGGAGCGGCACCCGGTGCTGACGTTCGTCGGCGGGTACGACGAGAAGCAGATCACCGCTGCGGTGCGCCGGGAGCTGCTGCGGGAGGGGCAGATCTTCTACGTCCACCACAAGGTTGCCTCGATCGAGCGGGCCGCCGCCCGGCTGCGGGAGCTGGTGCCGGAGGCGCGGATCGCGACCGCGCACGGGCAGCTGGGTGAGCACCGGCTGGAGCAGGTGGTGCTGGACTTCTGGGAGAAGAGGTTCGACGTCCTGGTGTGCACCACGATCATCGAGACCGGGTTGGACATCAGCAACGCCAACACGTTGATCGTCGAGCGTTCCGACGTCCTCGGGCTCTCCCAGCTGCACCAGCTGCGCGGCCGGGTCGGCCGGGGGCGTGAGCGCGCGTACTCCTACTTCCTGTACCCGCCGGAGAAACCGCTCACCGAGACCGCGCTCGACCGGTTGCAGACCATCGCCCAGCACACCGACCTCGGCTCCGGGATGGCGGTGGCGATGAAGGACCTGCAGATCCGCGGCGCCGGCAACCTGCTGGGCGGGGAGCAGTCCGGGCACATCGAGGGCGTGGGCTTCGACCTGTACGTGCGGCTGGTCGGGGAGGCCGTCGCGGAGTACCGCGGCGACGGGCACGAACCCCTGGCGGAGATGAAGGTGGACCTGCCGGTGGACGCGCACCTGCCGCACGACTACGTGCCGGGGGAGCGGCTGCGGCTGGAGGCGTACAAGAAGCTCGCGGACGCCGACACCGACGACGCGGTGGCGGCCGTGCGAGCCGAGCTGGTCGACCGGTACGGGGAGCCGCCGCAGCCGGTGGAGCGGTTGCTCGCGGTGGCCCGGTTGCGTGGGCGCGCTCGGCGGGCCGGTCTGGCCGAGATCGCGGCCGCGGGCAACCACGTGCGATTCGGGCCGGTGGAGCTGCGGGAGAGTCAGCAGCTGCGCCTGGCCCGGCTGTACCCGGGGGTCAGGGTGCGGGCCGCGGCCCGGGTGGTCGAGGTGCCGCGGCCGACCACCGCCCGGGTCGGCGGCCGGCCGCTGCGGGACGGCGAGGTGCTCGACTGGGCTCGTGGCCTGATCGACGCGGTGCTGCTGGACGATGTCGCCGCGGCCGCCGTCGTCGGCGCGCGCGGCTGAGCCCCTCCAGCCTGGGGCGTCCGCACCGTGGTATCTCAGCCGGCGTCCGCTCGGCATCTCGGGGGCGTCCCGCTCGACATGCCGCCCGGGATCTCCGCTGGCATCCTGCGCCCACGTGCTGCGCCAGGTGGTGCCGCGTGTGCCAAGGTGGGGGCCTACGCTGGCCCGCGTCCGCCGAAGCGGACAAGCTCAGCCGCCGTGGCAAGACGCCAACCGGCAGAGCCCCGGGGGGATGGGACACGAAGGGAAGAGGGCGTCGTGCAGAGGGTGCAGGTCAGCACGAGCGGTCGGGCTCGCGGGCTGGGGGCTGGCCGGGCGGCCGGTGTGCTGGTAGCGGTTGCGGCGCTAGGGCTCGGCGGGTGCTCGCCGCGGGAACCAGGCGCAGCAGCCGTGGTAGGCGACCGGCGGATCACCACCCAGCAGGTCGCCGACGCGGTCCGGGGGATCAAGGCCGGCAACCCGCAGGTCGGCAAGACGGAGCAGCTGGAGCGGACCGTCCTGTACTTCCTGGTGCTCGCGCCGTATGTGGCCGACGCTGCCCGGGACGAGGGAGTCGCCGTCTCCGACGCTCAGGCCGAGGCCCTGCTGAGCGAGTCCTCGGATCCCGACCCGGACGCCGTCATGGTGTTCCGGACGTTCCTCGCGCTCCGGCAGCTACAGGAGGCGCGAGACACCGAGGGGTTGGACCGCCTGCAGCAGCGCCTCGCTGCTGCGGCACCGGACATCAACCCCCGGTACGGCGTGTTCGACGCTCGTGAGGTCGCGATCGTCGACACGAACCCGAACTGGCTGGAGCCCACCGCGTCCCCGACTCCGACCGGCTCGGGTGCACCCTGACCGGGTGCGGCGCCACGAGCGACTAAACCCATGGGCATCGACGACACCGCGTCAGCCGCTGCTCTACCAGGCGCCGGCCACCTCGACCTGCTGATCACCTCGCCCCGGGTCGGCGTCGGGCTGCTCACCCGAGCCGCCTGGCGAGCCCTAGAGTCCGCCGACCTGGTGTGCTGCGTGGATCCCGAGGACCCGACGGTCGCCCCGCTGCTGACGGACGCGGGAGTGCCCGCGAGCCGACCCGAGGTGGCGTCCGTGCCGCAGCTCGCGGCGTGGCTGGTGGCCAGAGCCGTCGGCGCGCACGTGCTGTGGATCGGCTCCCCGGACGGCGATCCCGGTCTCACCGACGCGCTCGCCGCCGAGCTGACTCGGGTCGCCGCCACCAGTGCCCCGCCGACCGTCGAGGTGCTGATCGGCAGCTACGACGTCCCCGGCGCCCGGCTGCTCGACCTGGTCGCGGTGATGGACCGGCTGCGGTCGCCGGGCGGCTGCCCGTGGGACGCCGAGCAGACGCACACCAGCCTGGTGCCCTACCTGCTGGAGGAGGCGTACGAGGCCGCCGACGCGGTAGAGGCCGGCGATCGCACGCACATGCGTGAGGAGCTGGGGGACGTCCTGCTGCAGGTGGTGTTCCACGCCCGGGTCGGGCAGGAGCATCGCACCGACCCGTTCGACGTGGACGACGTCGCTGCCGGGATCGTCGCCAAGCTGGTCCGCCGGCACCCGCACGTCTTCAGCTCGGACGCTCCACGCGACGAGCCCACCGACCCGGAACGCGTCCAGCAACGCTGGGACGACCTCAAGGACGCCGAGCGAGGGTCGGCCAGCCCGCTGGACGGCATCCCGGCGGCGCTGCCCGCGTTGGCCCGGGCGCAGAAGGTGCTCGGGCGCATGGAGCGCCTGCGACGCCACGGTCGCCTGGCCACCGACGTGCTGGAGCGGTCCACGGGTGACCAGCTCGGCGACGCCTTGCTCGACCTGGTGCGCCAAGCCCGCCGGCAGGGTGTCGACGCAGAGTCCGCGCTGCGGCAGGCCGTCCGGACGCTTGAGCGTCGGGCCGCCGGCCCGGTCGAGACCTCAGGCGCGCCGACGCCGGACGACCGAGCGTCGGCGCGACCAGCATGACCAGGATGGGCAGGCCCCAAGGCCCGGGTGGCCACGACAGTCCGGGTGGCCACGACAGTCCGGGTGGCCACGACAGTCCGGGTGGCCACGACAGTCCGGGTGGCCACAGCGGTCCGGGCGGCCACAGCGCGTCAGACGGCGATGAGCCGGCTGGTGCCGCTGACCCGGACGCGACCGACCGGTTCCGCCGGGTCGCGGACAGGGCTCTGGACGTGCTGATGAGGGCTGATCCGGGGTGGGCCACGGGGCTCGGCGACCACCGCTATGACGATCTGCTGCCCGACTTCAGCCCGGCCGGCCGACAGGCCACCGCCGACGGTCTTGCCGCGGCGATCGCCGCGCTCGACGACCTGGACGACAGTGGGCTCGACGTCTCGGACCAGGTGGACTTGGAGATCCTGCGCAACCGGCTCACCGCGCGCTCGTGGGCACACGACGACCTGGCCGAGCAGACCTGGGACCCCTTGCTCACCGTCCCCGCGACCGCGATCTACACCTTGGTCTCCCGAGCGCCGGCCACCGCGGACCTGGCTCGCGCCCGGGCACGTGCCGTGGCGGCCCGGCTCGGCTCGCTGCCCGCCCACCTGGCTGATGTCCGCGGCCAGCTTGGCGCGATGCCCCGGCTGCACATCGAGACCGCGCAGGCGCAGACCCGCGGGGTTCGAGCGCTGCTCGGCGCGCCGGTGGATGCACTCCTGGCATTGGCGCCGGCCCGCAGGGCTGAGGTGGACGCGGTCCGGAATGCCGCCGATGACGCGCTCACCGAGCATGCCGACTGGCTGGAGGAGCACCTGGGTGACGCCGAGGATCACCCGGACCCGCGCCTCGGTGCTCGCGACTTCGCCGCCAAGCTTTGGTATGCGCTGGACACCGAGACCGGCCCGGACGCGTTGTTGGACCGGGCGGAGAGCGACCTGATGGCCGTCGAGGAGCGGATCGACGAGGTGGCCGCCCGGCTCGCGCCTCGGATCGGGGTCGCCGCCGACCGGGACACCCGGGTCCGTGCCGTCTTGGACGCGCTGGCAGCCGGGGCGCCGGTGAGTGACCACGACGTCCTGGACCGTTGCCGCTTCCACCTGGCGGAGCTGACCGCGGTGGTCCGCGAGCACGACCTGGTCAGCGTGCCGGACGAGGTCGCGGACGCCGTGGAGGTGATCGAGATGCCACCGTCGCGGCGCGGTGTCGCGGTCGCGTACTGCGATCCCCCGGGGCCGCTGGAGCCGGACGGTCCGGGTGGACCGCCGCCGACGTTCTTCGCGGTCTCGCCGACCCCCGCGGGGTGGAGCGAGGAGCAGATCGCGTCCTTCTACCGCGAGTACAACGACCACATGCTCCGTGAGCTCACCGTGCACGAGGCGATGCCCGGGCACGTGGTGCAGCTGGCGCACGCGCGCCGGGTGGTCGCCAGCACGCCGACCAGGGCCGCGCTGCGCAGCGGCACCTTCGTCGAGGGCTGGGCGGTGTACGCGGAGCAGCTGGTCGCTGACCTGCTGGAGCGGGTCGCGCCCGGCGAGGTCGCCACCCTGGCCCTGCGCATGCAGCAGCTGAAGATGCAGCTGCGCTCCACGATCAACGCCATCCTCGACGTTCGGGTGCACACCCGGGAGATGACCGAGCAGGAGGCGGTGCGGCTGATGACCGGCCGCGGTCACCAGGAGCCCGGGGAGGCGGTCGGCAAGTGGCGGCGAGCGCTGCTCACCAGCACCCAGCTGTCCACCTACTACGTGGGGTACCTGGAGGTCCGGGCGGTGGTCCACGACGTGGCAACTGTCCTCGCGGAGTGCGGCCGGGGTGACATCGACCTGCGCTCGGCGACCCGTGGTGCCCGCCGTCACCCGGCGGGTCGCGCCCCGAGCTGGTCGGGCACGGCCGGTCGGGTGGTGCACGACCGGGTGCTGTCGCACGGCGCGCCGCCGCCACGTTTGCTGCGGGTGCTGCTGGGCCTCGACGACCACCCTCCGGTCACCCGGTAGCGCCAGCTGTCTGAGCGCCTCTCGCCGAGGCTGTCTCTCGCTCGCCACGAGCCACGCGCACGCTGCAACTTGATTCGTTCAATTGACTAGCGCGACCGGGTTCGGAGGTTTGGAAGTTGAGAGGGTGACCGAGCGTGGCGCGAGGCAGACCGAGCCGGGCGACGGTCTACGACCTGCCGGCAGGGCGGCGCATCAGCCGATCCGAGATCGCGCCGCCGTCAAGGCCCGCAGCACCCTGCGAGGCGTCTCATGTGACGGGCAGGCCTCTCATGCGATGAGCAGGTCGTCAATCTGGTTGATCGCCCCGGTGGCACCCTCGACCACGCCCATGTCGAGCACCTGCTGGAGCGCTTGCGCGGTGGCATAGGTGCTGCGGTACACCGCTCGGGTGCCGCCCTCGTGCTCGGCGAACGTGAACTCACTGGTGGACACCGGCATCGTCGGGTCCGGCCTGAAGTCCAGGTCGGCGAAGCCGTTCTCGAAGGTGAAGCGGTGCGGTTCGTCGACCTCGAGGACGGCCCAGTAACCGGCGTGCTTGTCCCCCTCCGGGCCGGTCATCACGTAGGTCACCCGACCGCCGGGGCGCAGCTCGTGGTCGACCATCGTCGCCGGGTAGGTCGGCGGACCCCAGATCTTCTCCAGCTGGCGAGGGTCTGCGTAGACCTGCCAGACACGTGCCACGGGTGCGGCGAAGTCGGCTGTGATGGTCAGGGTGCATGTGTCGAGATCCTGGTGGACGTCGGTGACTGGCATGGCTCAGTGCTCCTGTTCTCGGGTCTAGGTGGTGTGTGGTGGGTGGTGGTGTGCTCGCCGGCCAGCAGTTCGTCGATCCGGTCGATGCGGCCCCGCCAGATCTGCTCCAGCTCGGTGAGCAAGGAACCAACCGACCGCACCGCCCGCACGTCACCGCTGGCCAGCTGCTCGCGACCGTTGCGCCGCTTGGTGATCAGGCCGGCCCGCTCCAGCACGGCGACGTGCTTCTGTACAGCAGCAAAGCTCATTTCATACCTCGCCGCGAGTGCTGAGACCGAGTGCTCCCCGGCCAGTACCCGCCGGACGATGTCCCGCCGGGTCCGGTCGGCGAGGGCGTGGAACAAGGCGTCCACCCGGTCCTCGTCGGTCACCGCCACTCCGGAAACATACAACCAATCGGTTGTATGTTGTCAAGGGCGGCTGCCGTCTGGCTCGCGTTGCGGGTACCCGGCCACGACTCGTGCCACCCTGTCCCGATGGCAGGTGACCTGGTGTTGTTCGGGGGCACCGTGTTCGACGGCGTCGAGGTCGTCACAGGAGCCACGGCGGTCGCGGCCCGAGCTGGCCGCGTGATCGCCGTCGGGAGCGATCGCCAGGTGCGAGAGACGGTCGGCCCGCTGAGCGCGGGTGCCCACGTGCTGGATCTGGGTGGTCGTCTGGTGGTCCCCGGGTTCGTCGACGTGGTCGTCTGGTGGTCCCCGGGTTCGTCGACGCGCACGTCCACCCGGTGATGGCCGGCGTCGAGCGGCTGGCGTGCGACCTGTCCGGGTCGACCACCGCCGCGCAGACCGTCGCCGCCATCCAGGGCTACGCCCGACGCCGGCCGCAGGTGCCCTGGGTGCTCGGCGGCGGCTGGCTCAAGGAGGCCTTTCCCGGTGGCGAGCCAGGCCGCCACCTCCTCGACGACGCGTTCCCGGACCGGCCGGTGATGCTACGCGACAACAGCCACCACTCGGTGTGGGTCAACGCGGAGGCGTTGCGGCGCAGCGGTTTGCCACCGGACGTCGGACCGGTGCTGCACGAGGCCGACATGGATCTGGTCGCTCAGCACGCCCCGCCCAGCACCGAGGCCGAGCGGGTAGCGGGGCTGCTGGAGGCGCAGCGTCACCTGCACGCCGTCGGTGTGACCGGCTGGCAGGACGCGATCCTCGGCGACTACGCGGGGCACCCGGACCCGACCGGCGCCTACCTGGCCGCGCTCGCAGCGGGCGCGCTCACGGCTCGGGTGGTCGGCGCGCTGTGGTGGCCACGCGGCGTCGAGCTCGGCGAGGTCGACGCAGTGGTCGCCGAGCTGGCCGGGCGGCGTGCCGCCGTGGCCGCGGTTGCTGAGGAGCTGCGCAGTGACCGGTTCCGCGCCACCGCCGTCAAGGTGATGCAGGACGGCGTGGTGGAGAGCCGCACCGCCGGGCTGACCGAGCCCTACGTGGCTCAGCCCCAACCAACGGAGCCTGGGCCGGGTTGCCGGTGCGCTGGCCCGGCCGCGACGGCTGCCGCCGCGCACCGCTCCCCGGCCGATGGCGATGGCGATGGCGGTGGGCAGTACGGCTTGTCGTACGTGCCTGCCGACCTGCTGCGACATGTCGCGGTCGCACTGTCCCGCAAGAGTTTCCAACTGCATCTGCATGCGATCGGCGACCGGGCCGTCCGCGAGGTGCTGGACGCCCTCGCTGCGGCGACCGGTGACCCGCAGGCCGCTCCGGACCTGCGTCACCACGTGGCGCACCTGCAGATCGTGGACCCCCGGGACGTCCCCCGTTTCGCCGACGTAGGGGCGACGGCGAACCTGCAGGCGCTGTGGGCCTGCCACGAACCAGCGATGGACGAGTTGAACATCCCGCTGATCGGGCAGCGACGGGCGATGTGGCAGTACCCGTTCGGTGACCTGGCTCGGTCTGGTGCGCGGTTGGCGATGGGCTCGGACTGGCCGGTCTCCTCGCCGAACCCGCTGGCGGCGATCCAGGTGGCGGTGACCCGGTGCGCGCCCGGCGCCGACGCCCCACCGCTGCTGCCCGACCAGGCGCTCGACGTCCGGGCTGCCCTGTCGGCGTACACGCAAGGATCGGCGTGGGTGAACCACGATGACGACGCTGGGCGTCTGGCTCCTGGGTACCGCGCCGACCTGGCGGTGCTGGACCAGGACGTCACCGACCCGCGGGTCGTCCCGGCGCACCGGATCGCCGACGTCCAGGTCGACCTCACCGTGGTGTCCGGCGACCCGGTGTTCACCCGATCCTGAGCTTTCACCCGATCCTGAGCGCGCGCGGAACTGATCAAGGCGGTTGTCGGACGTGCCCGGCGCCGAGCTCGCCTCTTGGTGCTCGCCTCGCGGTGTCGTGCGGCACGTCCCGCACCGACGGTGGCGCGGCTCAGCCGTCGAGGGTCCAGTCGCTCGCTCGACGGTCGAGCACGTCCGACGGCGGGCGGAGCGCCCGTCGAGCTCGGCGCGCTCGCCCGGTCGCCGGGCCGGCGGAACCGGCGACCACTGCGGCGGCGATCGCGGTGGTCACCGGGATCGCCAGCACCAGCCCGATCGCCCCGACCAGGGTGCGGGCCACCTCTTCGGCGATCTCACCGCTGGTGACGATCTGGCCGAGCGGGCGGCCGTAGATGTCGATCAGCAGCAGCGTCGGCAACGCGGCGCCGGCGTAGGCGAACACGATGGTGTAGACGGTGGACGCGAGGTGGTCCCGGCCGACTCGCATGCCGCTGCGGAACAGCTCGGTCACGGACGTCCGCGGGGCGTGTGCGTGCACCTCCCAGACCGCCGAGGTCTGGGTGATGGTGACGTCGTTGAGCACCCCGAGGCTGGCCACGATGATCCCGCACAGCACGACCCCGGACAGGTCCTCGCCGGTGGTCAGCGCGCTCAGCCGGAACCCCTCCTCGGAGCCGAGGCCGTTGAGGTGCGCCGCACCGGTCGCCCAGGAGGCCAGCCCGGCGGAGGCGCCCAGGCCGAAGATGGTGCCGAGCAACGCCGTCGTGGTCTTGGCGGAGAACCCGTGCGCCAGGTAGAGCAGCACCGTCATGATCAGGATCGAGGTGACCAGGGCGATCCCGATCGGGTTCTCCCCGCGACGCAGCGCGGGCAGCATGAACCCGCCGATCGCGACCGCGGCCAGGGCGAGGCCGCCGAGCGCGGCCAGCCCGCGCAGCCGGGCCACCAGCACCACCAGGCCGGCGAACACCACGGCCAGCACGGTCAGCGGGGTTCCGCGGGAGAAGTCCGACCAGGCGTACACCGGGCCGGCCCCGGCACTCGCCGGGTCGGAGCCGTTGCCGGCGGTGCCGCTTTGGCCGTTGCCGTCGGTGTTCGGGTATCGGGTGAGGTCGACGGACTGGCCCGGCTCGACGCCGGCCCGGTAGACCGCCGGCGGCACCTGCACCGAGACCTCGTTGCCCTCCTCCGGCCCGGAGGTGAGCCGGACCACCGCGGTGGCACACACCGCTCGGTCCGGGATGGTGCCGTTCGGCAACCGATCCTCGGACGTCGGCTCGCACTCCCCGGCGGCCGCGGACTCGATCCGGGCGGTCACCACCTCGCCGCCGCCCTGGGACACGGCGAGGTCGCTGCTAGCCGGCTCACCCCGCGGCCACAGCACGACCGCGGCCACCGCGGTCGCTGCCAGGATCGGCAGCAGCACCAGCGCGAGCACCCAGCGCGTCCGAGCGTCGGCCTGCCACTGCGGCGGGTCGTCAGCCTGGCGATGCGAGTGCCCGTGACCCATGACCGTCTCCGTCTCCTACCGGACTCCTCCTGCTGGACTCCAGTTGATGGTCACGGTAACCGCGGCGTCCTAGTGCCGGCATCCGCTGTTTGAGCGTCGGTCAGGGTGACGCGGTGCCTGCCGGGACCATCTCGACGTCGCTGAGCGCGTCCACCGTGGCGAGCCGCCGAGCCCTGGTCGAGGTGTCCCGGGCGGCCAGGACGCCGGCGCGCAGCTCGGCGATCGTGACGACGGAGACGACCATCTCGTCGGGGAACGCGGTGCGGGGCATCGCCCGGCCGGGCTCGCGGCCGATGAAGACGCTGGTGTCCAGCAGCGCGACCGCTCACCGGCAGGTCACCGGATCGGCCCGAGATCGTCCGTGGTCTCGCCGGCCAGCTCCGCCAGGTCGTCCCGCAGGCCCGGGTCCGCCGAGGTGTCGTGAGTGCCGTCCGCGGCGTGTGGACGTCGGCCGTGCCCGGGCCAGCGGCTAGGCTCGGCAGGACTCATGGACGACGGTGTCCTGCGGTCGAGGAGATCCACCGACACAGGCAGGAGCAACAGCGTGGCCAGCATTGAGGCAGTAGGCGCTCGGGAGATCCTCGACTCCCGCGGCAACCCGACCGTCGAGGTCGAGGTGGCCCTGGAGGACGGCACGATGGCCCGGGCGGCCGTCCCCTCGGGCGCGTCCACCGGCGCCTTCGAGGCTGTCGAGCGTCGGGACGGCGACGCCGGCCGGTACGGCGGCAAGGGGGTCCAGGCGGCGGTGACCGCGGTGTTGGAGGACATCGGCCCGCGGCTGCTCGGCCTGGACGCGGCCGACCAGCGGATCGTCGACCAGACGATGCTCGACCTGGACGGCACCGGGACGAAGGCCACCCTCGGCGCCAACGCGATCCTGGGTGTCTCGCTCGCGGTGGCGCGGGCGGCCGCCGACTCCAGCCGGCTGCCGTTGTTCCGCTACGTCGGCGGCCCGAACGCCGCGCTGCTCCCGGTGCCGATGCTGAACATCCTCAACGGCGGAGCGCACGCGGACACCGGCGTCGATGTGCAGGAGTTCATGATCGCCCCGATCGGGGCGGCCACCTTCGCGGAGGCGCTGCGGTGGGGTGCCGAGTGCTACCACGCGCTCAAGTCCGTGTTGAAGGAGCGCGGTTTGGCCACCGGGCTCGGCGACGAGGGCGGGTTCGCGCCGGACCTGCCGTCCACCACCGAGGCGCTGGACGTGATCGTCACCGCCGTCGGCAAGGCCGGTTTCGCCATGGGCTCGGACATCGCGCTCGCGCTGGACGTCGCCGCCACCGAGTTCTTCACGGCCGATGACGCGGGGAATGGCTCTGCGGGCAGCTACCGGTTCGAGGGCGCGGACCGGTCGGCGCAGTGGATGGCCGGTTTCTACGAGACCCTGCTCGCCGACTACCCGATGGTGTCGATCGAGGATCCGCTGGCCGAGGACGACTGGGACGGCTGGGTACACCTGACGGGACTCATCGGCGAGCGCACCCAGCTGGTCGGTGACGACCTGTTCGTCACCAACCCGGAGCGGTTGCGTCGCGGCATCGACGCCAAGGCCGCCAACGCGCTGCTGGTGAAGGTCAACCAGATCGGCACCCTGACCGAGACGCTGGACGCCGTGGACCTGGCTCACCGGGCCGGTTTCCGGACGATGATGAGCCACCGTTCGGGGGAGACGGAGGACACCACGATCGCCGACCTGGCCGTCGCCGTCGGCTCCGGTCAGATCAAGACCGGTGCCCCGGCCCGCAGCGAGCGGGTGGCGAAGTACAACCAGCTGCTGCGGATCGAGGAAGACCTCGGCGACGCGGCTCGCTACGCCGGCCGATCGGCCTTCCCGCGGTTCGGGAGCTGAACGGGCCGTGGCGGCCGGGCGGCGGGCGCGGGCCGGCTCTGCGGTCGCCGGCCGCGGTGCGCGGGCCGGCCCCGCGGCCAGGGTCCGGC
>JBOFLF010000088.1:0-4541 GCA_051657715.1 Angustibacter sp.
CGATGTTCGACCTGGCGGCGTCGCGAGCGGTCGACGATCACACCATCGACGTGGTGAGTCGCCAACCGTTCGCCGACGCACCGCGCGCCCTGGAGTCCATCACGTTCGTGGTTCCCGAGGGCGCCGACGACTTCACCGATCCAGTTCCGGGGTCCGGCCCGTTCCGCCCGGTCGGCGACGACGCGCAGACCACGGTGCTCGAGCGCAACGAGGCGTGGTGGGGGAGTGCTCCACCGATGCGGCGGATCGAGGTCCGTGCGGTCGCCGACCCTCAGGCTCGCGCGCAGGCGGTGCTGTCCGGGCAGGCCGACGTCGCGGCCAGTGTCGCCCCCACCGCCGCCCGCCAGGCCGAGGGACGCAGTGACCTGGCGCTGGTCCGCCGGCCCGATGTCACGATGTACCCCTTCGTCATGCGCCAGGACCGCAAGCCGTTCGACGACCCGCGGGTGCGCGAGGCGATCAAGCTGGCCGCTGACCGCGGGGCCCTCGTCGACGCGGTCTTCCTCGGGTACGGCCGTGTCGGTGACGACGTGCTCGCGCCGGGCGACCCCTCCGCACCGAAGGGGCTGACCCCTCGTGACCGCGACGTCGCCGAGGCACGGCGGCTGCTGGCGGCCGCCGGGCACGGTGACGGGCTGAGCCTGACCTTGCACACCACGACGTCGTACCCCGGCATGGACACCGCCGCGACCCTGTTCGCTCGTCAGCTCGCCGAGGTGGGCATCGCCGCGAAGGTCCAGCTCAGCCCGCCGGATACCTACTTCACGACCGTCTGGGCGAAGCAGGACTTCTACACCGGGTACTTCGGCGGCATCCCGTTCTTCGACGTCGCGCGCGTGTCACTGGTCTCCACCTCGCCCACCAACGAGACGGCCTGGAAGAAACCGGGCTTCGACGCCGCGCTGGGCGCCGCGCTGGCCGAGCCCGACGAGAAGGCCCGCAACGCGGCGCTGGGCGACCTGCAGCGGCAGGTTCGCGACGAGGGCGGCTATGTGGCGTGGGGTACCGGCGACGGTCTCGACCTGACCACGGATGCCGTACAGGGGCTGCCTACCGGCGGCGGGTTCGCCAGGCTGTTCATCGACCAGGTGCGGCTCACCGGATGAGCGTTGCCGCCGCGCTGCTACGGGCACCCGTGGTGCTCGGCGGGGTCTCGCTCCTGGTGTTCGCGGCCACCGAGGCGCTACCCGGGGATGCCGCCGAGGTTCGGGCCGGCGGGCGGGTCACCGCGACCCAGCTCGCGGAACTGCGCCGGCAGAGCGGGCTGGACGGATCGGCGTGGCAGCGGTACGTGGAGTGGGTCACCTCGCTAGCGACCGGTGATCCAGGTACCTCGCTGCTCTCGGGTCGCGCGGTCGGTGAGCTGATCGGCCAACGCCTGCCGGCGACCCTGACGCTCGCGGCCCTGGCGTTGGCGGTGACCGTGCCGAGCATGCTGGCGCTCGCCGCTCTGGCCGGCTCGCACTCGGCCGTCGGCCGAGCGGCTGCAGGTGTGGTCGCCGCCTGCGCAGCGGTGCCGCAGGTCGTCGTCGCGGCCGGCCTGACGGCGCTGTTCGCCGGTGCGCTGGCCTGGCTGCCTCCGGTGTCTCTGCTGCCGGCCGGTGGTGCGGCCCCGGAGCCGTCGGCGTTGGTGCTCCCGGTGCTCAGCCTGGCCGTGCCCTCGACCGCGTACGGTGCTTCGCTGCTGCGTGGCGTGGTCGAGGACACCGGCGTTCTCCCGCACGTGCGTGACGCGCACCTGCGCGGAGTCGCGATCTGGCGGGTCGCGCTGCTGTACATCGGGCCGTCCGTCGCGGCTCCGTCGGTGCGAGTCCTCGCCGTGGTGGCCGGTGGTCTGGTGGCCGCGACCGCGCTCGTGGAGACGTTGTTCGGCTACGCCGGCCTGGGTGAGCTGCTGACCGGGGCCGTGGTCAACCGCGATACGCCGGTGGTGCAGGCGATCGCGATGCTCGCCGCTGCGGTCGTGCTGGCCGGGCTGCTCGCTGCCGACCTGCTGGCAGCGGTCACCGACCCGCGCCGCCGATCGACATGAGGGTGCGCCCCCGGTCGGTGGGTCGGACCTACACCGTGCGGGTCGTCGTTCTCGCCGGGTGCGTCGTGGTCGCCGTGGCGGTGGCTGGTGACCTGCTCGCACCACACGATCCGACCGTACCCCTCGGGTCGCCGTGGGCCGGCACCCGACCGGACACCCCGCTGGGGACCGACGCGCTCGGGCGTGACGTGCTCTCCCGGGTCCTGGCCGGCGGGCGGGACCTGGCCCTCACCGCTGCGGTCGCCGGCGGCCTCGCGAGCGCGGTCGGGGTCGCGGGCGGTCTGTTCGTCGGCTGGTACAGCGGCCCGATGCAGCGGGTGGCGACCGGGATGACGGACCTCCTCCTCTCCGTGCCGTTGCTGCTGGTCGCCATGGTCCTGGCGGTCTCCCTCCCCGGGCCGGTCGCCGTGGCTGCTGGGACCGTCTGCGGCGGCTCGCCGCTGACCCTGCGGGTCGTCGCCGACGAGGTCGGCCGCCTTCGCCACGCCGGCTTCGTGGAGGCCGCTCTGGGCCGCGGCGAGAGCGTCCCCTCCATCCTGTTCCGAGAGGTGCTCCCCACCCTGACCGGGCTCGTCCGCGCCGATGTCGCGGTCCGTTTCGTGATGGCCCTGCAGCTGGCGGCGGCCATCGGTCTGCTCGGTCTCGGTCCGGCGCCCCCCGCTCCGGACTGGGCGGCGATGATCCGCGAGAACCTGCCGGGGGCGGTCCTCAACCCGCTCGCCCTGGTAGCGCCGGCCGCTGCGCTCGCCGTGCTGTCGCTCACGGTCGCCGGCGCCGGCCAGCTCGCCCGGATGACGAGCAGGCACGGGGGCGGCCGGTGAGTGCCGCAGCCGACGGATTGCAGGTCACCGACGGGCTGCAGGTCACCGACCTGACCGTGGTGGACGGATCCGGGCGCGTCGTCGTCGGTCCGGTGAACCTGAGCGCCGACTCCGGCGCGGTTCTCGCCGTGGTCGGCCTGTCGGGCGCGGGCAAGACGGTGCTGCTGACCGCCCTGCTCGACGCGCTCGGGTCGCCGTTGCGCCGGGCCTCCGGCACGGTGCGCTGGCGCGGGCGGGTGGTCGCACCCGGCCGGCCGGCCCGGCGGTGGCGGCGGGCGACCGTCGGCGTGGTGGGGCAGGACCCGGCCCTCGCACTGCATCCGCTGCGCCGGGTGACGGCGGCGGTGCGGGAGAGCGGCGCGGATGCCGAGCGCAGCACCGAGGCGTTGACCATGGTTGGTCTTGAGCCCGAGCTGTTCGGCCGCCGCCGGGTGCACCAGCTCTCCGTCGGGCAGGCACAGCGCGTCGTCATCGCTCGAGCGATCGCGACGTCGCCAGCACTGCTGCTCCTCGACGAGCCGACCAGCGCTCTGGACCGGGCCGCGCTGGAGCTCGTCGCCGGGGTCGTCCGAGGCCGGCGCGCAGACCCGGGGTGTGTCACGGTCCTGGTGTCGCACGACAGCGGCCTGGTCGCCGACCTCGCCGATCAGCTCCTCGAGATCCCCGCTCCCGGGTCGGGGGCAGGTGCCGCGACGGCCCCAGGCCCGGGGGCAGGTGCCGCGACGACTCGGGGCCCGGGCCGAACAGCGCTGCGCCGGCCGGCATCAGCCCAGCGGCCGGTCCTGCCCGGGCCCGCGGTGCGAGGGTCCGTGCTCCGGGTGCGGGGCTTGCGGCTGAGCCCTCCGGCGTGTGCCGCGACGCTCCTCGATACCGCCGATCTCGACGTCCATGCCGGCGAGCTCGTGGCGGTGCTGGGGCCATCCGGGGTCGGCAAGAGCACCTTGCTGCGCGCGCTGGCCGGGCTGCATCCGGTCCTGGCCGGCCGTGCGGAGATGGCCGGTGCCAGCCTGCCGTGGCCGGTACGCCGCCGCCCGGCGGCCCTGGTCCGGGCGATCCAGCTGGTGGGCCAGCAGCCGGCCGCCGTGCTCAACCCGGCCCACCGGGTCGGGACGGCGATCGACCGGCCCCTTCGCGTCCTGGGCGGTGTCCGGGCGGCTCGGGAACGCGACACGATCATCGCCAGGCTGATGGGCGAGGTCGGTCTGGACCCCGTGCTGGCCGGGCGCCGGCCCGATGAGCTGTCCGGCGGGCAACGGCAGCGGGTCGCGCTGGCTCGTGCTCTGGCGGCGGCCCCCCGGCTGCTGCTGGCCGACGAGATCACCTCGGCCCTGGACACCGACACCGCCACCGGCATCCTGGACCAGCTCGACCGGCTGCGCGGCAGGGGCCTCGCGGTCCTGGCCGCGACCCACGACCCCGGGGTGGCCGCGCGCGCCGACCGGGTGCTGATGCTGAGCGGCTGCCGGCTCCATCCCGAACCCGATCATCACGTGACTACCGACGAGGTGCCCGACCATGCCTGCTGAACCGACCACGCCTCGCACGACGGACACCGTCGAGGACGTCGCCGCCACGCTCCTCACCCACCCCTGGATCACCGCGGTGGACCGGGCCGGCCACTCCGCGCTCGCGGTGGTTCCCCACCCGCGGACGCTGCGGGCGGGGGCCAGCCCGGGAGCCCTGGTCGC
>JBOFLF010000089.1:0-20622 GCA_051657715.1 Angustibacter sp.
CAGATCGCCGCAGCAGCCCCACCAGCACACCGATGATCGCGAGCCCGAGCAGCAGGGAGGCGTCCCACCCGTTCAGCGCGGCGCCCAGGCCGAGCACCACTACGAGGCCGAGGGCGACGGCAAGCAGGAGTGTCGGAACCCGGCGGTGGTGCCGAGTGCCACGCAGCGCCCCGACTGCGACGCCCGGGCGTCCGTCGTCCATCGGCATGAGCAGCCAGCCGGCGGCGTACAGCACCAGTCCGGCGCCGCTGAACACCGCGAGCACCGCGGTCACCACCCGCACCAGCAGCGGATCCACGCGGAGCGTCTGTGCGGCGCCACCGCACACACCCGCGATGTAGCGGTCGCGGGTGCTGCGGCGCAACGACCGCAGCTCGTCACCGAGGTGCGCTCCGAGCGGAGGTTGCTCAGCCGCGCTGACACCAGGTGGCGTGGTCCCGGGAGCCCCCGACGACTGCGTTGGCGACGGCTCTGGCAATGGCGGCGGTGGCGGCGGTGACGGCGGTGACGGCGGTGACGGCGACGGCGCTGGCGGTGGTGTCGAGCTGTCGGTCATGGCATTGATCGTGTACCGAGCGGTCCGGCGCGGGATATCGGTGAAGCCCCTGGAGGTTCCCTGAGGGGTCGGTCGGTGCCCGCGCCGGCCATTCGGGGATCCCACGGGTAGCCCCGGGTCTTGCGGTCGGGGACGATCGCTCTATGGACCCGACCGACCATCCGCGTGCGCGCGCATCGGGGCTCGTGCGAGGTGTGGCGGCGGTCCCTGCGGTGCAACCGCTGCGCCGGCCACCGGGCGATCGGCTGATCGGCGGGGTCGCGGTGGGAGTCGCCGAGCACCTCGACGTCTCGTCGCTGCTGGTCCGGATCGGGTTCGCCGTGCTCACCGCGGTCGGTGGTTTCGGGATGGTGGTGTACCTGGTGCTGTGGATCCTGGTTCCGGCCGGGGTCGCGTCCCGGCCCGACCGAACCGGCGAGACCGCCCCAGCTGCCCTGGCCACCACGCGAGCAGGGCGCGGCCACCTCCGTGGGCCAGTTCGCCGGATCCGCGACGGGGACGTCGGTCAACTGGTGGCCGCCGTCGCGGTCGGTCTAGGTCTGCTGCTGCTCTTCGGCGGCCCTCCGCGCGGGGTGCCCCGCCAGCTGTGGTGGCCGATGCTGATCGCCGTCGCCGGGGTGGCGTTGCTGTGGTGGCAGGCGGACGCTGCTGAACGTGCCCGGTGGTTGGGCGACCCGTCCGAGGGCGTCGGCCAGGCGGGCCGTCGTTGGTTGTCCGCGGCCCGGGTATGCGGTGGCGCGCTGCTGATGGTGACCGCGTTGTTCGCGTACGCCGCTGGTCAAGGATCGCCGTCCGGGCTGGTGGAGCTGGTGTTCTTCACGGTGGTCGTGGTGGTGGGCCTGGTGCTGGTCGCCGGACCGTTCGTGCTGCGGCTGCTGCGCCAGCTGGACGCCGAGCGGCATCAACGTCAGCTGCAACAGCAGCAGGCGGACGTGGCCGCGCACCTGCACGACTCGGTGCTGCAGACCTTGGCGCTGATCCAGCGTCAGGCGGACGATCCACGGATGGTCACCGCGCTGGCCCGGGCGCAGGAGCGGGACCTGCGTACCTGGCTGTTCGCGCCGTCGAGCTCCCGACAAGGCACCCTGCACACCGCCCTGGACGAGGTGGCCGCCGAGGTAGAGCGGATGCACGGGGTGCCCGTCGAGGTGGTGGTGGTCGGCGACCGCTCGTTGGACGACCGCGGTCACGCGCTGGTACGAGCAGCTCGCGAGGCGGTGGCGAACGCTGCCCGGCACTCCGGGGCGGCAACGGTGGACGTGTACGCCGAGTCCGGTCCGGAGGGCCTCGAGGTCTTCGTGCGTGATCGCGGGTGCGGGTTCGACCAGTCCGCGGTCCCGCTGGACCGGATGGGGTTGGCCGGTTCGATCGTGGGTCGGATGAAACGGCACGGCGGTACAGCGCGGGTGCGCTCGGCGCCAGGTGCCGGGACGGAGGTGGCGTTGCACCTCCCGGACGCCTTGGCCCCGGCCGCGCCAGACCCGGCCGCGCCAGACCCGGCCGCGCCAGACCCGGCCGCGCCAGACCCGGTCGCGCCAAACCCGGCCGCGCCAGACCCAGCCGCGCCAGACCCAGCCGTGCGGCGGGGCGCGTTGAGGGTCGCGAGCGGCCCTGACGGCGCGGCCCTCACCACCCCGGCTGCTGAGGAGCGCCCATGACCCGCACCGGACCGCCCGCGGGCAGCAGCACGCCGGACGACGAGCCACCGCCCGCCCCGCGTGATCGGCCTATCCGGGTGGTCGTGGTGGACGACCACGCGATGTTCCGGTCCGGTGTCCGGGCGGAGCTGGGCGCCGCCGTGGACGTGGTGGGCGAGGCCGACGACGTGGCCACCGCAGTCACAGTGGTGCTGGCCACCCGCCCGGACGTCGTGCTGCTGGACGTTCACCTACCCGGCGGTGATGGTGCCCAGGTGCTGCGCCAGGTCGCCGACCGGAGCGGGGGGTCGCCGCCGCGGTTCCTCGCGCTGTCGGTCAGCGACGCCGCCCAGGACGTCATCGGGGTGATCCGCGCCGGGGCACGTGGTTACGTCACCAAGACGATCACCGGTACCGAGCTCGTCGCGGCGATCCGGCGGGTCGCGGACGGCGACGCGGTGTTCAGCCCGCGCCTGGCCGGGTTCGTCCTGGACGCTTTTGCCGCCGGTCCGGTGGCGGGGCAGCCCCCATCGGTGGATCCGGAGCTGGACCGGTTGAGTGCGCGTGAGCGCGAGGTGATGCGGTTGATCGCCCGCGGCTACGCATACAAAGAGGTCGGACGGGAGTTGTTCATCTCGGTGAAGACGGTGGAGACACATGTGTCCGCGGTGCTGCGCAAGCTGCAGCTGTCCAGCAGGCACGAGTTGACTCGCTGGGCAGCCGAACGCCGCCTGCTGTGATGGCAGAGGCGGTCCGGCTGAGGAGCCAGGCCCGCGCGGACCTGGGCACGTGACCGAGCCGGCTCGCGGCGCCGGTCCGGGCCGGCAGCGCTGGTTGCTGGTCGGGATCGTCTTCGTGGTGTCCGCGATCGCGTTCGAGGCGATCGCGGTCGCCACGGCGATGCCGGTGGTGGCTCGGGAGCTGGACGGATTGCGCGGCTACGGTCTCGCGTTCTCGGCGTTCCTCACCACCAGCTTGATCGGCATGGTGGTGGCCGGCCAGGTGTGCGACCGCCGTGGTCCGCACGGCCCGGCGATCGCGGCAACCGGTGTGTTCTGCCTCGGGCTGTTGGGAGCCGCCGGTGCGCCGACGATGACCGCGCTGGTGTTCGCCCGAGCGGTGCAGGGTCTCGGCGGCGGTGCCGCGGTCGTGGCGTTGTACGTCGTGGTGGCCCGGGCGTACGACGACCGGCAACGGCCTCGGGTGTTCTCCGTCATGTCCGGTGCCTGGGTGGTGCCAGCGATCGCCGGTCCACCGGTGGCCGGGGCGCTCGCGGACCACGTGTCCTGGCGTTGGGTGTTCCTCGGGGTGCTGCCGTTGGTCCTCGGTGGCGCCGCGATCGTGCGACCGCACCTGAGCCAGGCGTCCGAGCCGGTGGCGGACCTGGCAGCGATCGCGTCGCGGAGGGCTCGCCTGCGACCGGCGTTCATGGTGGCTGTCGGGGCCGGCCTGCTGCAGACCGCTGCCTACGGAGGTGGCGGGTCCGCGGTCCTGATCGCGTCGACCGCCGCGGTCCTGCTGGCGATCGGCGTCCCGCGGCTGCTGCCCCCGGGTGCCGTGCGACTTGCTCGGGGGCTACCGACGGTGGTGGTGCTGCGCGGGGTGTTCGCGGGTGCGTTCTTCGGCGCGGAGTCGTTCCTCCCGCTGCTGCTCACCGAGCAGCGCGGGCTGGGAACGGCCACGTCCGGGGCGTCCTTGACCGGTGGAGCGGTGGCCTGGGCTTGCGGCGCATGGCTGCAGGCGCGCCCACCTCTGCGGGTCCATCGGGTCCGGCTGGTCGGGGTGGGTCTGGTGTTGGTGGCCGTGGGGATCGGGATGGTCGCCGCGGTCGCCGGGACGTCGGTCTCGGTCGTGCTGGCGGCCGTGGGGTGGTGCTTGGCGGGATTCGGCATGGGGGTGGGTGTCACGACCGTGAGCGTGCTGCTGCTGGAGTTGTCGCCGGCCGCCGAGCAGGGCGGCAACTCGGCGGCCTTGCAGGTCAGCGATGCCCTCGGCTCGGTCCTGGTGATCGGGCTGCTCGGGGGTGCCTTCGCCACGCTGCACCAGGATGACGCCATCGGCCGGATGGGTGGAGGTGGCGCGTTCGTCGTCGTGTTCGCTGCCGCGGCACTCGTCGCGGCAGCGGGTGCCGCCATCTCTCAGCGGGCGGCGACGGGAACCCGGGCGGCCCGATGACAGACGTGGTGAGGCTGGCAGCGCGGCGCGGCAGTCATGGTTGCAGGCCCCCGTCTCGAAGAAGACCGGCGATCCGCCGCGCCGCGGACTCGGCCGTTTCGGACGCTACTGGGTCGGCGCTGCTGGCATGACCGGTTTCAGGAGAAGCGCCAGCTTCCCTGCTGACTGATCGGGCAGCAGCTGACGCGGCCTCGGCCTGGTGAGCCCGGAGCTCTTCCAGGCGTTCGATGACCCGGGCCATCCGGTACGGCCGGCTGGGCCCGATCTCGGGCTCCATGGTTCACCGTGCCCCCGCACGCGCTTCGGCGCGACGCAGGACGATGTCCAACAACTGCAGCATCGTCGTCTTGACCGCCTCGCGAGAGCGCGCGTCAGTGGAGATCACCGGGACGTCGGGGTCGACGTCCAGAGCGGCTCGCACAGCACCCAAGTCGTGAGCCAGACGGCTGTCGAACTGGTTCACCGCGACCACGAACGGCAGATCCTTGCTCTCGAAGTAGTCGATCGCCGGGAAGCTGTCCTCCAGCCGTCGGGAGTCCACCAGGACGATCGCCCCGAGCGCGCCCTTGCACAGCTCATTCCACATGAACCCGAAACGGTCCTGCCCCGGGGTGCCGAACAGGTAGAGCCGCAACGAGGCGTCGACCGTGATCCGCCCGAAGTCCATGGCCACGGTCGTGGTGGTCTTGGTGGTGACCTCACCGACGTTGTCGATGCCGGCGGCGACCGTGGTCATGGCCGCCTCGGTGGTCAGCGGGGGGATCTCAGAGACCGTGCCGACCATCGTCGTCTTGCCGACCCCGAAGCCGCCGGCGACGACGATCTTCACCGGGACCGGGCCTGGGGAGGCCGCTGCGTTGGCGGACGTCGCGTCGCCGGGCGAGGTGTCAGAGTGCGTGGACAGCATGGATGACCCTCCTGATCAGGTCGACGTTTGAGGCCGGGTCGGCCGCGGTGAACGAGGCGCTGAGATACCCCTGGCCGGCTAGATCCTGCGCCAGGACGCACGCCACCCCGAGCGGCAGCCGCAGCAGCGCGGAGACCTCGGCGACCGACTGGGGCTGAGTGCACAGTTCAGCGATCGCCTGGTGCTCGAAGGTCAGCTTGGTGATCTTCGCGCGACCAGCCGCGCTGAGCATGTAGACGGTGTCGAAGCCGGTCACGTTCTCGGGCACCCGCCCGCCGGTCACCAGGTACGGGCGCACCGTTTCAGGCAAGTCTGGTTGGGGCACGGGCGTGCTGGCGTCGGTGGCTGGTCCGATGAGTGCACCCAGGAACGGGCGGTGCAGGTTCTGGCTCTCGTCGTCGTGGCTCATCAGGCCGTCACTGTCGTTGATCGAGTTGTCCACTGCCCCGGTCACCCAACCATGCCGTTCTTGAGCTCAGCCACGATCTCCGGGGTGAGCGACGGCCCGACCTTCTCGATCAGCAGGGCCATCTCGTAGCCGATGCCGGCCAGGTCGGCGTTCTTGGTGGTGACCGCCGCTAGGACGGAGCCGCTGCCGATGGCGCTGATGAACAGGTAGCCGTGGTCCATCTCCAGGATGACCTGGTTTACCCCGCCCTTGCCCATGACCCGGGCGCCTCCGTCGGCGAGGCTGCACATGCCGGACACCACCGCGGCGAGGCGGTCCGTCGCGGCGCGGTCCGCCTGCCGGGAAGCTGCCATCAGCAGGCCGTCCGAGGACACGGCGATCGCCTGGTCCACGGTGGGGTCGGTGTCGCTGAAGCTGGTCAGCAGCCAGTTGATGTTCTGAGCTGCGCTGCTGAGCATCGTGCTGGCGGTCATGGCTTCTCCTGCAGGGGATCGGTAAGGGGTAGGGGATCGGTGAGTGGTGATGGGCGAGCGGTGTCCGCAACGGACCCGTTGGCCGATCCGTTGGTGGGCGGTGCATGGGCAGACTGCCGGCCAGCGGAGAACCGGGCCAGGGCGTTGCGGACCGAGGCCGCTGTGCGTTCCGGCGCTGGTTCTGTCGGGTCGACGGACTCGCCGGTGTCCGGAAGCTGGGCGCCCCGAACCCGTCGACGCAGACCCTGGGTGGGATCGACGACGGGCGTCGGTGGCGTCCGTCGTACCGAGGGGAACGCAGGCACTACCGGTGTCGCTGGGGACGGCATTGCTGGGGATGATGCGGGCGAGCCCCCGGTCGGTGCGGTTGCAGTCGGATCCACCGACCCAGCCGGGCTTCGGGGAGCCGGAACCGGGCGGGAGGCGGCGCTCGACCGCGCTGCTGGACCCCCTGGTACGCCCGTGCGTGGCGCCATCCGCGACGGCAGTCGCGAGGATCCGCCCGGCTCTGCGCTTGGGGCCGGCGTGAACGCAGGACTCGCGGGCGGCTCAGGACTCGCGGACGTGGCCGCTGGTTCCGCTGATGGTGTCGCAGCAGGCGCGGGCGAAAGTGCAGGCGCGGGCGAAAGTGATACGGCGGGCGTGGTCGACGGCGTCGGCGCCTGCTGAGCCGACTCGACCCCAGGCGCAGGTGCCGGTTGCGGCGACCGGGCCTGTTCTGCGAGTGCTTCCGGCTCGGCTGCCGCGGCTTCCTTCGGCGCCAGGCAGCTGGCCGGCAGGTCGATCCGGGCGGCGGTGCCACCTGCTGGCGCCTCCACCAGCCGCACGGAGATGTGGTGCCGGGCCGCCAGCCGGCCGACCACGCCGAGGCCCAGCATCTTGGAGTTGTCCAAGTCCGAGCTCGCAGCATTGACGATCCGCTGGTTGGCGGCCTCGAGCTCCACGAGGCCGAAGCCGATGCCCTCGTCGAGCACCACGATCGAGTACCCGGTGGGGACGGTTCGGCCCAGCAGCCGGACCCGGGTCTGCGGCGGGGAGAAAGCCGCCGCGTTCTCGATCAGCTCCGCTAGCAGGTGGGCGATGTCAGACACCGCGCTGCCCGCTATCGACCCCGGCTCCAACGGGCCGACGTCGACCCGGTCGTACGCTTCGATCTCGGACAGCGCCGCGCGCAGCACGTCGGAGATCGGCACCGGTTGAGACCACGTTCGCAGCGGTGACGACCCGGCGAGCACCAGCAGGCTCTCCGCGTTGCGCCGTTGCCGGGTGGCCAGGTGGTCCAGGCGGAACAGGCTCTGCAGGGTGGCCGGGTCGCGTTCGGTGCGCTCCAATTCGCTGATGTACGCCAGGGTCCGGGACAGCAGCTTGTGGTTGCGGCGTCCCAGGTTGACGAACATCGCCGACGTCGTGCGCCGCAGGTTCGCCTGCTCGCTGGCCAGGTCGACGGCGGTCCCGATGACCGTGTTGAACGCCGTCGCCGCATCGCTCAGCTCGTCGGTGGTGCCGAACTTCACCGGTTCGAACGTCGGAGCGCTCTCGCCGGCCGCGGTGGCCTGTTTGACCTGCTCGATCGCCTTCGGCAGCTCCTCGGTGGCAACGGTCCGCAGCCGGGTGATCCGCCGGACGATGGATCGGACGGTGAACCATCCGATGGCAGCCGTCAGCAGAACCAGCGCGGCCATCGCGATCGCAAGCCGGGTCAGCTGGGTGCGCGTCTCCTGGGCCACGTCGAGCTCCAGCTTCTGCTGCTCGGCGCGGGACAGCTGGACGACCTGGTCGATGGCCGTGCGGTGCTCGGTGTAATCGGCGGTGAGCCTGGTGAGTGCCTGCTCGAGCTTGCGGCTGTCACCGGCCTCTGCCGCCGGGATGAGCTCGCGATCGACGTTGTCGAAGAACCGCCGCGCTGGCTCGTCGGCGTCGGACAGCAGGTACTCACGCATGGCCGGGTTCACCGTCACCCGGTCCCAGTAAGCGTGCCGGTCCCGGTATTCCTTCTCCAACTGGGCCAGGGTGCTCGAGAATTCGGCGACCTCGTCCCGCTGGCCTCGATCGGCAGCTGCCGCCAGTCGTTGGGCGGTGAGCAGTGATTCGATGATGTACATCGGGGGTGGCAGGACGTCCGCCTCGAGGGTCTTGGCATCGGCGATCTTCACGTACTGCGGACCGTTCACCTTGATGGTCTGCAAGACCGTGTAGCCCAGCCCGCTGACCAGCAGGATGAGCGCCAGCGGCACGCCGGCCATCAGGCTCAGGCGTGCTTTGATCGTCATATTCCGGAACATCGTCACCTCGTTGCCGATCGGACGCAGGCACGCGACGCGCACCCTCACCTTGACGTTGTCGGAACGTGAGCGGCTGTCTTGACTCCCACCAACCGGTGAATTCCGGCCCAGTGATCGTCGTCCGGTATCCGGGCGGACATCTCAGTGGCTGATCGAGCGCTCGCCGAGTGGTCGGTAGGCTTCGCCTATGGCTGTGGCGTACGACCTGGTGGTCGCCGGGCACTTGCTCGGCATGGCAGCCGTGGTGGGCGGCTGGTTGACCGTCCTCGGTCGTCCGAGGGTGCTGCTGGCGCAGCTGTGGGGAGCCCGCGCGCAGGTGGTGACCGGACTGCTGCTGGTCGGTCTAGGAGAAGCCGAACTTGGCACCGAGGGGCCGGTCGACCACGCGCGGGTGGCGGTCAAACTGGTGTTGGCGCTGATCATCGCCGGCGCCGCGGAGTCGCTGTACGCACGCGAGCGCCGTACTGCCCAGCAGGGCGTCAATCAGCAGGGCGGCAACCAGGACGGTGGCAACCGGGACGGCATCGTTCCAGAGGTGGATCCACGGGCGCACGCCGTCGGCGGTCTTGGTCTGCTGACCACCGTGGTGGCCGTGATCTGGTCCTAGTGCGCTCGACGCCCGACGATGTGCGGGCTGCGCGGCATTAGCTCAGCGAGACGGGACGGAACATCTCGGCCAGGTGCCCGTTGGGCAGACCCGCTTCCTGAGCCAACGACGTCCCCCACTGACGCAGCCGCTCCTCCAGCTGGTCGCCCAGGTGCGCGGTCTGACTGGTGTGTGCTCGGAGCGCGGCCAGCTTGCGCTCGAAGGTGGTGGTGATGTCCACGACGTGTCGGGCCGCCGGGTCGGCCTCCGGGTGCGCCATCAGCCAGACCTCGGCGACGGTCCACGGGTCCAGCCCCTCGTCAGCGAGCAGCTCCGGCCACGCGAAAGGGTTGCGGGCCGCGGGGTAGACCGCCCGGATGGTGGCCTCGCCGGCGGCCAGGTGGTCCGGGTGACTGGCGCCCAAGCGATCCCACCAGCGCTGCGGGCTCTGGCACAGCAGCCGCTGCGGGCGCACCTGGCGGATCACCCGGGTGATGTCTCGCTGCAACGGCGGGGTCGGCTCCAGCCACCCGTCCCGATACCCGTCGAGGAACCGGACGTCGCGGACGCCGACAGCCTTTGCCGCGGCCCGCTGCTCCGCCTCCCTGATCGCCGGCATCTGGTCACGCGGGGTGTCGTCGAAACCCCCCTGGTCGCCATAGGTGCACACCAGGTAGGTGACCTCGATGCCCGCGTCCACGAACGACGCGATAGTGCCGGCTGCGCCGAAGTCCAGGTCGTCAGGGTGCGCGGCAACCGCGAGCACTCGGTGGACCTCAGAGTCGGACATCGGCATGGCGGCTCCTCATGGGTGACGTCTTCGTCAGGGTACGAGTGCTCACTCGGGACGGCCCGGGTCGGGTGCGGCCGATCGTGTCCGTGCCCGGACGTAGTCTGATCTGGATGGACACTCTCTTCGACGACCTGCCAGTGGGCGGGCCTGCGACGCTCCGCGAGCGATCCGTCCAACGGTCGGCCCGCACCGATCAGGGCGGTGCCGATCAGGGCGAGAGTGGCCAGGGCGGTGGTGGCCAGGGCGAGAGTGGTCAGGGCGAGAGTGGCCAGGGCGGTGGTGGCCAGGGCGAGAGTGGTCAGGACGAGAGCTCCGATCGGGCGGCTCTGCTGCTGGCCGGGTTGAACCCGCCACAGCGGGAGGCGGTGGTGCACGAGGGGTCACCGCTGCTCATCGTCGCCGGTGCCGGATCGGGCAAGACCCGGGTGCTCACCCACCGGATCGCCTATGTGCTGGCCGCTCGGGGGGTGCGGCCCAGCCAGGTGCTCGCGATCACCTTCACCAACAAGGCCGCCGCTCAGATGCGCGAGCGGGTCATCGCCTTGGTCGGGCCACGCGCTACGCACATGTGGGTATCCACCTTCCACTCCGCGTGCGTGCGGATCCTGCGGCGGGAAGCGACCCGGGTGGGGCTGCGGTCGTCGTTCGCCATCTACGACGCGGCGGACAGCCAGCGATTGCTCGCCCTGGTCTGCCGTGAGCTGGACCTCGACCTGAAGCGGTACCCGCCCCGAGCGCTCGGCGCGAGCGTGTCGGCCCTGAAGAACGAGCTGGTCGACGACGAGACGTTCGCCGCGCGGGCGGTCGGGGACAACGGCACGCACCACGAGCGGATGCTCGCCGACGTCTACCGGCTCTACCAGCAGCGGCTGCGGCAAGCCGGCGCCTTGGACTTCGACGACCTGATCATGGCCACGGTCAACGTGCTGCAGGCGTTCCCGGATGTGGCGGCGCACTACCGGCGTCGGTTCCGGCACGTCCTGGTCGACGAGTACCAGGACACCAACCATGCGCAGTACGTCCTGGTCCGGGAGCTGGTCGGGGGCGCCGCCGCGCCGGGGCCGGGTGCTGACGAACCCATTGCCGTGGAGCTGGCCGACAACCCACACCACCATGATGAACGCCATGACGAGTCGCGCCCCGACGAGGCGATCGCGCCCGCGGAGCTGACAGTGGTCGGGGACGCCGACCAGTCCATCTACGCCTTCCGCGGCGCCACCATGCGCAACATCGTGGAGTTCGAGACCGACTACCCGAACGCCCGAACCATCCTGCTGGAGCAGAACTACCGGTCCACCCAGCGGATCCTGGACGCCGCGAACGCGGTCATCTCCCGCAACCCCGGGCGCCGGGAGAAGCGGCTGTGGGCCGCCACCGACGAGGGCTCGATGATCGTCGGCTACGTCGCGGACACCGAGCACGACGAGGCGGCGTTCGTCGCTGAGGAGATCCAGCGGCTGCGGACCCGCGACGCGGTACGGCCGGGGGATGTCGCAGTCTTCTACCGGACCAACGCCCAGTCCCGGGCGCTGGAGGAGGTGCTGGTCCGGGTCGGCCTGCCGTACCGGATCGTCGGCGGCACCCGGTTCTACGAGCGGCGCGAGGTCAAGGACGCGCTGGCCTACCTGCGGGTCCTAGCCAACGGCGCCGACGTGGTCAACCTGCGCCGGATCCTCAACGTGCCCCGCCGGGGCATCGGTGACCGAGCTGAGGCCGCCCTCGCCGCGCTCGCCGAGCGGGAGGACATCGCGTTCGTCGAGGCGCTGGCGCGTGCCGACGAGGCTCCCGGCCTCGCCACCCGGTCGCTGTCCAGCATCCGGGCGTTCACCGGGCTGCTGGAGGCCCTGCGCGCTGTCGTCGACGACGGCGCCGGCCCGGCGACCGTCCTGGAGGCGGTGCTCGAGCAGACCGGGTACGTCGACCAGCTGCGCACCAGCCGGGATCCGCAGGATGAGACCCGGTTGGAGAACCTCGCCGAGCTGGTGCAGGTGGCCCGCGAGTTCGAGGAGGCCGCCCCGGACGGCTCGCTTACCGAGTTCCTGGAACGGGTGTCGCTGGTCGCTGACACCGACGAGATCCCGGACGCGCCGGGTGAACCCGCGGGGGAACCAGGCGCGGACCAAGGAAACGAGGGCATCGACGAGGGTGTCGTCACCCTGATGACGCTGCACACCGCGAAGGGTCTGGAGTTCCCGGTGGTGTTCCTCACCGGTATGGAGGAGGGGGTGTTCCCGCACCAGCGCGCGCTCAGCGACACCGACGAGCTCGCCGAGGAGCGGCGGCTGGCGTACGTCGGCATCACTCGAGCGCGGGAACGGCTCTATGTCAGCCGGGCCGCCGTGCGCAGCGCGTGGGGGGCGCCGGCGTACAACCCACCGTCCCGGTTCCTGGAAGAGCTGCCGATGCACCTGCTGGACTGGCGGCGGCTGCAGCCCACGGCGGTCCAGACCTCCTCGACACCGGCGGCGGCCCGGCTGGCCGCGCGGCCAGGGGTGCGCTCGCTGGGCAATCGCGAGGTGGTGCACCTGGAGCCAGGTGACCGGGTGACCCACGACACCTTCGGCCTGGGCACCGTGGTCGCTGTCGAAGGCAGTGGCGACAAGGCGATGGCGCACATCGACTTCGGTACCGCTGGCTCTGGTGCCGCCGGCTCTGGCGCTGGCCTCGGTGACGCCGCGGGCGGCGAGGGGCGCGACCGAGCGGTCAAGCGGCTGCTGCTGCGCTACGCCCCGGTCACCAAGCTCTGACGCCCGCCGGCCGACGTCGCTGGGCATCGGCAGTCCGGTCGAACCGGCTATCCAGCTTGCTGATGGGGTCTTAGGGCTCTCGTGGCCGCCGCCGCCCGCCCCGCAGGATCGGAGCACCAGCGAGCCGGCCGGCGCGCACGGAGACCGAGGCGAGGGGCGGCATGCGCGGGCGCAGCACGGGCGGTGGCACGCGCGACGAACGAGGCGCGGCGACGGCGGAGTACGCCGGGATCCTCGTCGTGGTGGCCCTGCTGGTACTCGCCCTGCTCGCGGCGGCGACGTCGATGGGCCACGCCATCCTGGCCACGATCTGCCAAGCTTGGGGCATTCGATGCGGCGCCTCCTTCACCGATCAGCGGGCTCGGCAGCTCGCCATCCCCTGCGTCCTGGGGCGGACGGATCGGGTGCTCGGCTACGACGTCACCGTGCGGTACCTGCGGATCGAGCGTCAGGACACCGACCAGGTGCGGGTCAACGCCGATGGATCGGCGACGGTGGTGCTGACGCAGGGCAGCAGGGGAGGCCTCGCCGCGGACGTCGGTCCCAAGGTGTCGGCGACCGCCCGTCTGACATCCGGCGCGGATCTCGGCTACGTCTACAACTTCCCGACCGCGTTGGGGGGCGAGCAGGCCGCGCGGGACTTTCTCGACTCCCGTCGGGGCATCGCGCAGGAGGCGGTCGACATCGTGGTCCCCGGAGCACAAACCCTGCGCCAAGGTGCTTATCAGGCAGGCCATTGGGCCAGGGAACGCTGGGACGGTCTGCGTGGCCTGGTCGGCATGAGCCCGCCCCAGGAGGAGATCGCCGCACGCGAGCGGAGCCAGGCGCGTGGCACGCCCGATGCGATCCAGGCCGTGGTGCGGCTGCAGGGTGCGGTCGGTGTCTCGCTAGACGCTTCGGCGGCCCGGCTGGCCGGGCGGGCGTCGCTGACCATCACCGGGACCGCGACGACCTCGGTGAACCAGCAGGGACCGGATCGGGCGAGCAGCACCTTCACCGGTGCCGTCCGCCTCGACGCGTCGGCTGACGTGACCGCTGGTGCGATCGGTGAGGTCCGTGCGGGTGGCCTGCCGCCGATCTTTAGCATCGGGGCGGTGTACGGCCGGTCAGCCGAGTACACCGTGGTCTTCGATGACCGCGGCGCTCCGCTCCGCCTGGTGCTGTCGCAGGAGAGCCGGTTCGCGCTCGGTGCCGGGCTGGACGTCAAAGCCGGCCGCCCGACCGGTTCTGGTCGGGACGTCAAAGCCGGCGCCCGATCCAGCGTCCGCGGTGGTGACCTCACGCTGCGGACCACCACCCTCGACCTCACCGTGCCGGACAATCGTGCGGCGTTCGACCGGTTCTTCGTCGTCCGCCAGATGGATGCCGGTGGGTTCCTGGCGCGGACGGTGGGCATCCAGCTCGGTGGTGGCCTGTCCGCGATCGGCCGGCGGTGGTCGGCAGTGCAGGAACGGTTGGACGCGGACGGCTTCGACGCCCGGTATGAGTACCGCACCGCTGGTGACGCCACGGCCGCGTCGGCCGGCAGGCCGCCGTCTGCCGGAGCCAGGTCCGGTGGCGTTGGGTTCGGCGGTGAGCGCACCGAGGACGGTCGCAAACTGCTGGGTGCGGTAGCACGTGACAACCGGATCGGTGGCGGCGAGATCTCGTTGGCCACCTGCGAGAGGTAAAGGTGTGAAAGTGAGGGTGATGGTGACTATCTGGTCCGTTTGCGAGCGTGCACGACGAGGCTGCGAGGGTGGGCGACCGAACCACGTGCGTGGGCGTGGCCGTGTCGTCGCGGGTGCCGTGGTGGCTAGCGTCATGGTTGGCCTCGCGGGCTGCTCGTCACCGGACTCACCACCCCTTTCGTCCTCCTCGGGATCGACGGCCGTGTCCTCGCCCGGGTCGGATCCGTCTGCCCCGGCGGCATCCGGATCGCCGACGCCTGGGCAGTCGCCCAGCGGTGAATCGCGGGTGCCCGCCGGGTGGATCTTGCGACAGGGCGATGGGTTCAGCATCGCGACTCCGCCAGGCTGGCTGCCGAAGTCACCCGGCCAGCGCATCGCTCCGCAGGCCGGGCTCGAGGTGGGAGTGCCGTTCTCTGGTCAGCCCAGTCCGCCGCCGCTGCTCATCGTGTTCGTGGAACGAGAGCCGGTGGGTCCGTTGTCGATCAGCGAACCGATGACCCGGGCACAGCTCGAGGACGCGCTCCCCGGCGCCACCTTGGGGCCGAGCACCCGGGTGCCGGTGACCGGTGCCACCGACGCCGTCCAGTTCGACGTCCGGTACACCACGCGTGCATCGACCTCCATCCTGGACACTCCGCTGCGCGCGACGCCCGTCCGGCAACGGGAGCTGCTGGTGGACGTGCCCGGCTTGCCGAAGTACGGATTGCGGTACGCCGCGCCGTCCGCCGACTTCGATGAGGTGATCTGGGCTGGGCTGCTGCGTTCCTTCACCGTCCGCGTCGGGTTCCCCGACACCCCGGATTCCGCCTCGCCTCAGTCGTCATGACCGCAGTCCCGATGAGACCAGTCCCGATGAGACCAGTTCCTGGACGGCCGCCTCGGGGTAGCCCGCGTCTGGCTCCGGCACGCGTCCGTTCCGCTCAGGTCCGCGTGGCGCGGTCGTGACGAGGCCGGTCAGGCCGAGGTCCGGGCGGCGTCGCAGCCGCCTGGGCCGACGGCTCGGGGGGCTGGCCGGGTCGCGGGTGGATCCGGCGTCCGTCCTCGCCGCCGCAGCGGTGACGTTGTTCGGCACGCTGGCCGCTGCCTTGCTCGTGGCTCCGCTGCTGTCCGCCCTGCTGATCGGTCCTGCGGCGGATGAGCTGCCAGCCGGGTTTGCCACCGACCCTCCCTCGGCGATCAGCGTGCAGACGTTCGGGGCGTCGTTGATCCTCGGCTCTTCGACCCGGGTTGTCGCTGGTGTCTGCGCAGCCCGCAGCTACCGCCGACGGTGGGGGACCGGGCGCCGGTGGGAGCCGGTGACGTCGGTGGTGGTGGGGGCGGTGAGTGCGTGGGCGGGGTACGCCCTGCTCGTGGGATGGGCCAGCGCGGCCACATCAGTCGCCTGGCCGTGGTCGCTGCTGCTGGAACTGCCTCGGTGGGTGGTGGAGGCCGTGCTGGGTGCGTCGCTGGCTCCGGCCGGTCCGGCGAGGTCCGCAGCGCGCTCCGTGAAGCACGGTTGACGTTCGCATGCCGCGGTGTCCCGAGCGGTGACATCACGACCGGCAATGTCCCTGTTGTCAATTCTGTCACGTGGCACATAGGGTCGCGCCACGAACCACAGCGTCACGACTTCAGGAGGGCAGCTTGCTCGACGTGAGCCTGGTCGGCTTCCCGGCCCTCGGTCACCGGCCGGCGTCGCCGCTGGTTGATCCGCTGGACGTCATCGCCGCCCTGCCAGCAGGCGACCACGTCCTGGTGGCCTGGCCGCCCGGGATCCTCGGCGGCATGCGGGCGCTCCAGGTGGCCCGGGCGCTGTCGCTGCGGGACGATCTCGCGCTCGTCGAGGTTGACATGACGGTGACCGGCGCCGCGGCGGTCTGGGTAGGTGTGGCGGCGCGCTGGCCGTTGCTGCCACCAGCGGCTGTCGCTGGCCTCGTGGCACACATCGCAGCCGCCAGCCGGACGGTCAGCGTGCTGTCGTCCGTGGCGACCCTTGCCTGGCCGACGCCGAGTCGGCTCCATCAGGCGGGTTCGCTGCTACCTGGCACCTGGTACACCACCGACGTCGTCGGCGACCGCAGCCGTGGTGTCGTGCGTCGCGGTGGCCACCCGGCCTGGCCAGGCCCAGGCCAGGCCGGCCCGGTGCTTGCGGCGTGCTCGTCGGGGTCGTCGGCGATCGCCGCCCGGTTGGTCTCGCTGGTCGAGTGGGCCGGTGGGCACGGGTGGCCGGTGCTGCCACCACCTGGTTGGTCACCGTCCAGGCGGTGGGCGGAGGTGACGGTGCTCAGCGCCGAGCCGGCAGTTCTGGTGGCGCAGTGGGCCCAGCTTCTGCGCATCCGAGAGTGTGCTGGCTGCGGACGCGAGGTGGTCGACCGACCCTGTCTGTTCTGCGGGTCGTCCGTCGAACCCCTGCGTCCGGCAGCACAGAGTCGGGTGGTGTCGTGAACCCCCGGCAACGCCGTGGCGCACTGCTGCTGGTCGCGGCGTCGGTCGGCGCGCTTGCCTTGTTCTTTTCCGTGCTCTCCTACGTCGCAGACGTCGATGCCAAGGTCGGCGAGCTGGTGCCGGTGGTGGCCCTCAGCCGGGACGTGCCGGCCTATCAGCAGATCGTTCCTGACGACCTGCAGCTGGTAGAGGCGCCGCGACGGTGGCTGCCAGACGGCGTGGTCGGCGACGTCCGGGACGTCGTCGGACTGATCTCGCCATCCTCGTTGCCTCAGGGCACCTACGCCCAGCAGGGCATGTTCACCGCCCGGGCCGGGGTGCGCACCGGGTTCCGCGAGGTGGCGATCCTGGTCGACGCCGAGACCGGTGTCGCCGGCAAGGTGCGGCCAGGCGACCGGGTCGACGTGCTGGCCACCCTCGGCGCGGCGGATCGAGCGTCGGCCGATCCGGTATCGGCTGGCTCAGCGCTTGATCAGCCGCCGACCGATCGAGCGCTGAGCACCCGGGCGAGGGCACAGGTGTGGGTCACCGATGCGCTGGTCATCAACGTCGGTGTGGCGGAGAGCATCGACCGGAGCACCACCACCTCCGGGACCCTCAGCGAGGGCCGGGCGGTGCCGGTCACGTTCGCGGTCTCGGTTCGGGACGCGCTGCGGATCGCGTATGCGGAGAGCTTCGCGGTCAAGGTCCGGCTGGCCCTGCGCGGCGGTGGGGACAGCACTGCCGTCTCGCCAGACCAGCGGGTGTTCACCGAAGGTGGCCGGACGCCGTGACCACCCGGGTAGCGCTGATCGTCGCCGGCGCCCAGCTGCAGGCACGGCTGCATACGGTGATTGCCTCGTCGCCCGACATCGAGCTGACGGCCGCGGTCGCGTCTGTCGACCAGATCGACGAGGCGTTGGCGCGCGGTGTGGACGTGGTGGTGCTGGAGGCCGCGCTCGCGGGCGCGGACGTCGCCGAGGTGGTCCGCCGGGTGACGGCCAGCTACCCGCTCACCGGTGTCGTAGTCGCGGTCGAGGAGCCCGGCCCAGCGGTGTACACGACCGTGTACCCGGCTGCCGTGGAGGCTGGCGCCCGGGCGGTCATGACCGCGTCGTCCTCGGTCGAGGACGTGCGCGGGCACCTGGACCAGGTGGCGGCCTGGGGTCGCGCCCTGCGAGCCCACGTCCACCAGTCAGGACCGGCCACCGGTCAGCGCGGACAGGTTCTGGTGGTCGTCGGCGCCAAGGGCGGTGTCGGGGCGACGGTGGTGGCCTGCCTGCTGGCCCGGGCGGCCGTCCTGCCCGGACGCCGGGTCTGCCTTGTCGACCTCGACCTGCGGGCTGGGGACGTCGGTCACTACGCGGGGGTGGCGGCTCGTCGCTCGATGGCGGATCTGGCACCGGTGGCACCGTTCCTCGACGGCCGCACTGTCCGCGAGGTCGCTGTCGACCACCCCGACGGCGTGTCCGTGATCGTGGCACCGACGGAGGTGGAACGCGCTGAGGAGGTGACCGGTGAGGTGGTGCGCCTCGTCCTCACTCACCTGCGCACCCAGTTCGACCTGATCGTCGTCGACGGCGGGTCTCGGCTGGACGATCCGAGCGCGATGGCGTTGGAATTGGCTGACGACGTCCTGCTGGTGGCCTCGGCCGACGTCGCCGCGCTACGGGCGGCGCGTCGGGCACTGGCCACATGGGACCGGTTGTCGGTGCGCGGGGCTGGCGGGGTACGGCTGGTGCTGAGCCGGGTGAGTCGGCGGGTGGAGGTTCAGCCCGAGCTGGCCCAGCGGGTGGTCGGTATCCCGACCGCGGCGCACCTGCCAGCGGCGTTCCGGGAACTGGAAGGACCAACGAACACCGGGCAGCTGATGACCGCCGGTTCGACGTCGGTCGCCCGCGCGGTCGCCAGGTTGCTCGAGTCCCTGGATTGTGGCGGCGTGGCGTCCGGGTCCGGGCCGACACACAGCCGTGCCGTCAGCCGAGCCGCTCATCGGGCCGCCTCCGGCGCCGTGGACCACGGTGGTGCGGGCGGGGCGAGGGTGATCGCCGACGTGCTGGTTTCCCGTCCGGCAGGCACTCGGGTGGACGCCGCCCCGGACGCGGGGCAGGTCGCGGTCGAGACCCCGGTGATCGTCGGTTTCCTGCTCGCATTGACCATGCTGTGCCTACAGATGATCACCTGGGGGGTCAGCCACCTGCTGGCCCAGCACGCCGCTCTCGAAGGAGCCCGGGCGGCCGCGGTCGGAGCCACCGGGGCACAGGTCTCCCGTGCCGCGGACGACGCCCTCCCGCTCGGCTGGGCGGGCACTGCCCGGGTCGTGACCCGACCCACCGACGTCCAGGTCGTCGTGTCGACGCCGCTGATCGTGCCCTGGTTGGGCGACCTGGACGTCAGCTCGTCGGCCCCGGTGCTGCGGGAGCCGCGATGACCAACGGCAGGTGGTCGTCGGACCGGGGTTCGATGAGCGTCGAGCTGGTCGCGGTCGTCCCGCTGCTGGTGCTGGTCACCGTCGTGTGCGTCCAGGGCTTCACCGCCGTGTCGGCGATCGAGGCCACCGCCCGGGCCGCCCGGGACGCGGCGCGGGCGGCGGCCCTCGGTCAGGACGCCTCGGCAGCGGCCCGCCGGGCCTTGCCCAGCGGGGTCGGAGTCGACTCGATCACGGTGACCCGGGGCGGTGGCTGCCCGGTCCCCGGCGCGGTGTGCGCCGACGTCCGGGTGCGCATCCCGGTCGGATACCCAGGCATCCTCGCCGCGGACGGCCTGTCGGTGCACCGACAGGCCGTGCTGCCATTCCCGGACGCAGCGCGCGCCGCCTCTGGCGCGGTCGCTGCCGCACCCGGCGGGCGGTCGGGCTGATGGCGCTGCGAGACCGCCGGATCAATGCCCCCGGCTCAGCGAGAGCAGGCGCGGACCTGGTCGCGGAGTACCTGGAGCTGTTGGTGGCGGGGCTGGACCGGACCGAGCTGGCGAACCTCACCGACGTCCAGCGGCGGGAGCGGCTGGAACGTCGGATGAGCGAGCTGCTGGCATCTCAGGGGCCGGTGACGACCGGCCCCGAGCGTGCGGCGATGGTCCGTCGGGTGGTCGACGAGGCACTCGGCCTCGGAGTCCTGGAGCCGTTGCTGGCCGACGCGTCGATCACCGAGATCATGGTGAACGGGCCGCGTGACGTCTTCGTCGAACGAGGCGGTCGGCTGGAGCGCCACCCGGTGGTCTTCAGCTCTGACGAACACCTGATGCGGACCATCGACCGGATCGTCGCTGGGGCCAACCGCCGGGTCGACGAGTCGAGCCCGATGGTGGACGCCCGGCTGCCCGGCGGCGAGCGGGTGAACGTCATCGTCCCCCCGCTGGCGCTGAACGGGCCGGCGGTGACCATCCGCCGGTTTCCCCGGGCGTTCGACATCCACGAGCTGGTCGCCGGCGGCACCCTGGACGCCTCGCTGGTGGCGCTGTTCGGTGCGTTGGTCCGCGCACGGTTCAGCGTCGTCATCTCGGGCGGCACCGGGTCGGGCAAGACGACATTGCTGAACGCGCTGTCCGGGTTGATCCCGGGCGCCGAGCGGATCGTCACCATCGAGGACGCCGCGGAGCTGAGTCTGCAGCAGGAGCACGTCGTCCGGCTAGAGGCCCGCCCGGCGAACGTCGAGGGCCGTGGCCAGGTGACCATCCGCGACCTGGTGCGCAACAGCCTGCGCATGCGACCGGACCGGATCGTGGTGGGGGAGGTCCGGGGCGGCGAGACGCTCGACATGTTGCAGGCGATGAGCACCGGGCACGAAGGCTCGCTGGCCACGGTGCACGCCAACTCGGCCCTGGACGCGCTGGGCCGGCTGGAGACCCTGGCCACCATGAGCGAGGTGGACCTGCCGGTGGACACGGTGCGGGACCAGATCAACACGGCGGTCGACATCGTGGTGCAGCTGACCCGAGCGCCCGACGGTGCCCGCCGGGTCACCGAGGTGTGCGCGCTCACCTCCA
>JBOFLF010000090.1:0-36970 GCA_051657715.1 Angustibacter sp.
GTCGACCAGCTCCTCGCTCAGATCGGCGACGAGCCGGCCGAGGAGCTGGTCGACGTCCGGCGAGGAGGGTGCCACGACATCCCAGCCTAGGACTGCGTCGCAGCTGTTCACGTGCTGGCCTGCTACGCCTGGCTGAACCTCCGTCTGAGGTGATCAGCGCGGCCCGCGGGAGAGCTCAGGCGACCCGGAGGGGAGTTCGAGAAACAGCCGGTCAGCGAGCAGGCCCGACCAAGGCCTGGGACTCCGCCACCGGGACGTCGACGGTCGCATCCCTCGACAAGCCGGGCAGGTCGCTCCCCCCGGTGCCACCGCTGCCGGTCCAGGTAGCGGCCCAGATCGTGGACGCCGTCACCGGGTAGCCACCGGGGTAGCCCACGGATGCCTTCTCGAAGCTGAAGGAGCACCCGGCGTTCGGGTCCGCGCCCGGACGCCACCGCTGCAACACCTGCGCCGGGGTGCAGGTCGTCCCGCCCGCGGGCGAGGTGATGGTCACCTCGTCCGTGCGAGCGACCACCTCGGCCCAGGCACCGGCCGCCTCGGCCCGGATCGTCCGGGTGCCACCCTGACCACCGACGGACGCCGGGTCGGTCACCCAGAACCAGGTCGGCAGGCTGACCAGCGTCGCCCCGCCCAGCCGCCCTACCTTCGGGTTGTGCTCCAGCTCCGGAACGGGGATCACCATCACGTCGCGGGCTGCCGCCGCGAGATCCGCCGGGTCCACCCGGGGCTGAGGGGGCGCCCCGGTGGGGAAGAACGCAAAGGTGACCGGGATGCCGTTCGGGCACCCGCGGATCGAGTGCATCGGCCCGGCCGGGTAGAGGCTCACGAAACTCGCGAGCGGGCAGCCAGGGGCATCAGCTCGGCACGTCGCGCTGTAGTAGGTCAGTTTTTGCCCGGCACGCGTCCGGCGGACGGCGTCCTGGAACGACTGCGTGCTGCCGTACATAACGTTGGCGAACGTGAAGGTGCCGGTGAGGTGATGAGCTCTTCGCCAGTCGTTGACGGCCTGCATGCTGCTGAGGTCCGGCGCGTCGGCGACCGGCTCCCACCAGCAGGTCGCCGGGACGCTGGCCACCCGGGTACCGCCGCCGGGGGCGGCGTTCCCGCTGTAGGTCACGGACACCTGGACGCCGTAGCCGTTGCCGTTCTGGCTACCGCCGGCGAAATCCGCCGATGCGGCGGTCGCACCGACCGGCACCAGCGCGATCGCTGCCGCCACCGCCATCGCCGAGGTCGCCAAGGCCCGTCGGGCCACCGCCCTCGGTCCCTCGATCACGAGCCGCCGCGCTGCTACCCACTGCCCCACCACAGGCCCCTCCCTGACACCTGCCGAGACAGCTGTCGCTCCGCTCGCCGCTAGTGAACACTCAGACCACACCGTATCGAAACACCCGAACCGTTACTAGCGTGCCAGGAACCTGCCCGGCAGTGCCCGTCCCCCGGGGTGGCCTCCGGGATTCACCGGCGGCAGGCGACTGGGTCGAGGGTGATGCGTTCGACCACCCAGGCCGGGCCTTGCCGGACGGCCACCCCGCGCAGGCCGCGTTGGGCGGACGGCTGCTCGACCGGGCGGCCATCGGCGTCCACGTCGACCGAGACCCCACGAAAGCAGCTGGAGATCGACGCTGACCCACCAGAGACCTGGACGGCGGACACGTCCAGCCGGCCATCCGTCACCGTGCGGTGTCGTTGGGCGACGAGCGAGGCGACGTACTCCAGGACGTCGGACCGGGCCGACCCGGTCGCGACCCGGCCGAGCGCCGCGGCATCGACCCGGGCCGCGAAGTAGCTGGCGGCACGGAATTTCCAGTAGTCCACCCAGACAGCCGCAACGGCACGCGGCTCGCCGGACCCGGCCCGGACCTCTCCCTCGACGATCCGACCGACGCTGGGCAGGCGACCCGTGGCCGGCGCTGAAGCGCTGGTCGGTGAACCGGTGGACGACTGGCCGGTCGCGCCGGTCGTCGACGACACAGCCCCGCTAAAGGTCGACAACCCCGAGGCGTCGTCCGTCTCGGAGCAGCCGGCGAGCACCGACACGAGCAGGAGCGGGACGACCACCGCACAGCTCGCCGCGCGAGCGGGACGTCCTGCGCTCAACACACCTGATCTCTCAACCGTCATCCCTCAACCGTCCTCACGGGCTGTGAGCCTACGAGCAGAGCCGGCCACCAGGCCAGCCTGAGCCCGATCAGCTGGCGATCACGGTCGACCAGCAGACCTCAGAAGACATCCGGCGGCCGGTAGGTGCCCCAGACGTCGCGCAGCGCATGGCAGACCTCACCGACCGTCGCCCGCTCCGCCAACGCCGTGCGCATCGGGTGCAGGACGTTGGCGGAGCCGCTCGCGGCGTCTCGTACGGCCGCGAGCGCCCGGTCCACCGCCGGCTGGTCCCGCTCGGCGCGCAGCCGGGCGAGACGCTGGGCCTGCTCGGCCTCGATCACCGGGTCCACCCGCAGCGGCTGGTACGGCTCCTCGTCGTCCACGGTGAACCGGTTGACCCCCACCACGACCCGCTCACCGGCATCCACCTGCTGGGCCACCTGGTACGCCGACTGCTCGATCTCGGACTTCTGGAAACCCTGCTCGATCGCCGCGACCGCGCCGCCGCGGTGGGCGACCTCCCGCATCAGGTCCTCGGCCGCAGCCTGCAGGTCGTCGGTCAGCGACTCCACGACGAAGGACCCGGCGAACGGGTCCACGGTGCGGGTGACGTCGGTCTCGTGCGCGATCACCTGCTGGGTGCGCAACGCCAGCCGGGCGGCCTTCTCGGTGGGCAGGGCGATCGCCTCGTCATAGGCGTTGGTGTGCAACGACTGCGTACCACCGAGCACCGCGCCGAGACCTTGCAGCGCGACCCGAACCAGGTTCACCTCGGGCTGCTGCGCGGTGAGCTGCACACCCGCGGTCTGGGTGTGGAAGCGCAGCATCTGGGACCGCGGATTGGTCGCGCCGAAATCGTCGCGCATGACCCGTGCCCAGACCCGCCGGGCCGCGCGGAACTTCGCGACCTCCTCCAGCAGGGTGGTCCGAGCCACGAAGAAAAACGACAACCGTGGGGCGAACTCGTCGACGTCCAGACCGGCGGCGATCGCCGCCTGCACGTAGGCCACCGCGTTGGCCAACGTGAAGGCGACCTCCTGAACCGGCGTCGCGCCCGCCTCGGCCATGTGATAGCCGGAGATCGAGATGGTGTTCCAGCGTGGCATTTCTTTGCGGCAGTAAGCGAAGGTGTCCGCTACCAATCGCAACGACGGAGCCGGCGGGTAGATGTAGGTGCCACGGGCGATGTACTCCTTGAGCACGTCGTTCTGGACGGTGCCGGTGAGCTGAGCGCCGTCCACGCCCTGCTCGGCGGCCACCAGCTGGTAGAGCAGCAGCAGGACGGCGGCGGGCGCATTGATCGTCATGGACGTCGACACCTCGCCGAGCGGGATGCCGTCGAACAACACCCGCATGTCGTCGATGGAGTCGACCGCGACCCCGACCTTGCCGACCTCGCCCGCGGCGACCGGGTCGTCCGAGTCGTACCCCATCTGGGTCGGCAGGTCGAACGCGACCGACAGACCGCCGGTGCCGGCGGCCACCAGCTGGTGGTACCGCTGGTTGGACTCCCGCGCCGTGCCGAACCCGGCGTACTGGCGCATGGTCCACGGCCGGCTGGTGTACATCGTCGGGTACACACCACGGGTGAACGGGTACTCGCCGGGCAGGCCCAAGCGATCCGCGGCGTCCCACCCGTCGAGCGTTTCCGGTCCGTAGCAGGCACGGACCGGCAGACCCGACTCGGTGGTACCGGCCGGGGTTTGCGTGGCTCCGGTCTGGGTGGCGCCATCAAGCTTGGCACTGGGCGGGGCGGGGCGGGGCGGATCCTGGTCCTGCGTCACTCGAGTCCTCCCTGACCACCAGCACGCCTGCTGCCGTGCACCCTAGCTGGGTGCACGGCAGCAGGCGTCGGCAGTGGTGCCCGACTGATGGCACCGTGCCGATCACCCGGGAGCCCACAGCCCTAGCGAGCTCACGCGCAGGGAACAGCCTCAGCGATCAGCCGCAGGTGCCCGCCGGCCTGAAGCCGAGGAGTGTCAGCCCGGCAAGCACGGCACCGTCACAGGAGCCTCAGCCATGGCTCAGTCGCAGTGCTTTCCGCCGGCGGCGCGACAGGCGCGGCGGGCAGCTTCAAACGCCGCGGTGACCGACGGGCCAGAACCTTGGCCAGCGCGGAACCGGTCGCGGGCACGGCTTACAGCTGCGTCAGCGGCGGCGGACACCGCTGGTAACGCAAACCCCTGCTTGGAGACCCGCCCGCCGTACGGCCACCAGTCCTGCTGCTCGCTGTAGTACCAGACGTACCCATCGGCGGTGTCCAACGCGTCGTAAACCTGACGCTCCAGCAGTCGCAGCCGGTCGGCGCCGCTCAGGTAGTGGGGCACCCACTGGCCACACCACTGCGCGCAGTCCGGCGAGGAGGGATCGAACAGGTCGAGGACGAGGTCGGCGTAGACGGCGTAGTCGTGTCGGTAGTGCTGCCGGTAGCGCTGCGCGTCGTACCCCTGGACCACCCTGCTGGCGCCACGGTTGATCACCGCCCGCTCCCCGGACCAGTACCAGTCCGCGTTCAGCGCGTAGTAGGAGTTCTCGTTGCCGTCCGCGATGACCGTCCCCGGACGGGCGGCCCGCACCATCCCGTCGACGAACGCCGGCAGCAGTCCCGCGACGTGGCCACGCAACGCGCCCCGAGCCTGCGCGGCCGACACAGACGGGTTCAGCCACGACGCGTCCTTGACCCCGCTGATCAGCGCCGAGCCCAGCACCGTGATCTTCGGGTTGGCCCGCTGCAGCTCGGTGATGAAGGACTCACCGCGTGCCCGCGCCATGGCCTCGTACTTCTCGAACGACACCCTGGACGCCTGTTGCTGAGCCGGGTAGTTCCAGCAAGAACGGCCATACGCCTCGGGATCCAAGTAGATCCCTACCGGGCGCTGCCCGGCGGCTGCCGTCCGGGCGATGCCCCGGACGGTGGTCTGGGTGGCCGCCCAGTCCGCGTCGTCGAACCAGTCCCAGCCCTTGTCGCAGGACGAGTCCAGCCGGATGAAATTGTCGGTGAGCTTGGAGGACCGGATCGACGCTATCGCCGCCCGGTCACCGTCGAACGCGCCGCTCGAGATGGGCTTGGTGATGAGGAAGCGATTCCCGTTGCCCTGCAGGGCGGCCAGCTCCATCACCACGCCGTCGAACGGACGCCGTTCCATCGCCGCCAGGTGCCGGGCCGCGTACTGCGGTGTAGGCGCGTCCCAACCGACCTCGAGCAGCTTCGCCTTGCCACTAGCAACCGGCGTGCTGCCCGCAGCTGCCGCGCTGCCCGCAGCTGGACTGGCTGACGCGGCCGGTGACGAGGTCGTCGCTTTCGCTGACGTCGGCCTGCCAGCAGCGGTCGATGTCGTGGACCGTGGCGCCCCCTCAATCACGGCGGCCTGGTCGACGGCCACGTCGCGGTCTGGCTGATGAGTCGTGACACCGGCTATGACGGCCGCCGCGGCGACGGTAAGAACGAGGACCGGACGTCTGCTGCGCACCATCACACCCACTTGTCGAGTTGCGGCTAGCTCCGCGCGGAGCCTATGTCTCCCCTTAGCACCCGTAAAGGGGCAGATCGCCCCAAGCCCTCAGAGCAGATCGGTGAGCCCGGCAGATCGCAGGTCGTCGACCACCGACCGCACCTGTTGGGCCTGGGAGCGGCTGGTGACCAGCAGGGCGTGCGGGGTGTCCACCACGACGACGTCGTCCAGGCCGACCACCGCGACCATCCGGTCTGCGCCAGCCACCACGACGCCCGTGCTGGCCCGCGTGAGAACCTGCCCGGCGCCGAGCCGCTGCACCCCGTCTGGCGCTGCCGGCAGGACGCCGGACAGCGAGGCGAAGTCGCCCACGTCGTCCCAACCGAAACTGCCCGGCACCATCGCGACCCGGCCGCTCGCGGCGGCCGGCTCGGCGACGGCGAAGTCGATCGCCACCTTCTCCAGCTGCGGCCAGACCTCGTCCATCACGGTCTCCCGGTCCGGTCCGTCCCACGCGGCACCGAGCCGGCGCAGACCGGCGCCGAGCATCGGGCGATGTTCGTCGAACAGGTCGAGCAGGACGGCGGCCCGGGTGATGAACATCCCCGCGTTCCAGCGGTAGCCGCCGTTCGCGAGGTACCGGGCGGCGGCTGACGCGTCCGGCTTCTCGACGAACTCGGCGACGCGGAGCGCCGACGGAGCCCCCGCGACGTCCATGCGCTCACCGGCGCGGATGTAGCCGAAGCCGGTGGCCGGATGGGTCGGGACGATCCCCACCGTCACCAGCAGACCGCAACGAGCCACCGCCACCGCCTCGGCGACCGCGGAGCCGAACACCACCGGATCGCCGATCACGTGGTCCGCGGCGAACGATCCGATCACCGCTTGCGGGTCTCGCGCGTGCACGACCGCGGCGGCCAGGCCGATGGCCGCGGCGGAGTCCCGGGGTGCCGGCTCGACCAGGAGGTGGTCCTCGTCCAGCTCCGGCAACTGCCGGGCGACCGCGGCGGCGTGCGCGGTGCCGGTGACCACCAGGACGCGATCGGCGAGCGGCACCAGCCGGTCCCAGGTGCCTTGCAGCAACGAGCGTCCGCTGCCAGTCAGGTCGTGCAGGAACTTCGGGTTGGACCGTCGCGACAGCGGCCACAGCCGGGTGCCGGCTCCCCCGGCTGGGACGACCGCGTAGAACCCCTCGAGGCGGTTCACCGACGCGTTCCCGACGGGCAGCCGAGCGGGCGGTGTCGTGGCAGACGGGTCCTCGGCGGGCGGACGGATCGCGGGCACTCGAAGGACGGTAGCGGAGCTGGCAGACTGTCCAGCGATGATCACCCGCCGCCGAGCCAGTCGGGCGACGCTGTCCGCGACGCTCGGCGCCCTGACCCTCTGGTCAGCGTGGTCCGCCGGCACACCGTCCGCCGGCGCCTCGTCTGCCAGCTCGACGTCCATCGCGTCAGTTCCGGCAGCGGCAGTGGCGGGTGACCCGAGCCTGTCGACCGCGCCGGTTCCCCCGACCGCCAGCTCCGCCGCCAGCCCCAGCGGCAGCGATACCGCCAGCCTGACCACCAGCGCTGCCGGCAAGCCCGTCGTGGGCGGCGATCGGCTGTCGGGAACCTCGGTCGTGGTCGACCGCCCCCCGGACGTTCCGGCACCTGAGAGGTTCGCCGCCCGGGCGTGGGTGCTCGCGGACGCGGACACCGGGCAGGTGCTCGCTGCCCGAGCCCCGCACCGTCGCCACCGGCCGGCGTCCACGATCAAGACGCTCACCGTGCTCACCGCGCTCCCCCTGGTCGACCCGGACGCCCAGGTGCTGGCTCAACCGGACGACCTCAGCGAGGGCAGCCAGGTCGGCCTGGTTCCTGGCTCCCGCTACCGGGTGCGGCAGCTCCTGCACGCCACCATGCTCGCCTCGGGCAACGACGCCGCGACCGCGTTGGCCCGGGTCGCCGGCGGTCCTGGTGGCGTGGCGGCACATGTGCGGCGGATGCAGACCGAGGCTGGGCGGCTGGGCGCGTGGGACACCACGGTCCGCGGCCCGACCGGCCTGGACACGCCCGGTCAGGCCACCAGCGCCTACGACCTCGCCCTGATCGGCCGGGCCGCGATCCGGGACGCCGGCCTGCGGGCGCTGACCCGGGCCAAGCGGGCGCTCTTCCCCGGCAAGGAGCCACGCTCTGCCAGCGCCGACCCGGACAGCCAGCGGTCGGTGCAGCGGCGGGCCAGCTACCAGATCCAGAACCACAACCGGCTGCTGTGGAACTACCCCGGCACCATCGGGGTCAAGGACGGCTTCACCGAGGCCGCCCGGTGGACGTCCATCGACGCGGTCACCCGAGACGGCCGGACGCTGTTGCTCACCGCGCTGCACCGGGGCGACGGCAGCTGGCGCAGCGAGGCCGCCGTCTTCGACTGGGGTTTCCGATACGCCGACCGACTGCGACCGGTCGGCCGGTTGGTGGAGCCGGGCGAGCTACAGCGACCGGCTCCCGCTGGAACACCCGCGGCCGGACGTGTCGTGGCCGCCGCGGCCGACTCGCCCGCGGGCGCGGACGACGGTCCGTGGCCGTACGCACGGACCGTCGTCGCCGTGCTGGTGGCCGCTGTCGCGGTGACGGTGCTGGCCCTGCGCACCCGAGTTCGGTGGCGGCGGCGGATGCGCTCACATGCGGCCCCTCAGCGACGACCGCTCGACCCCCCGCCCCGGCGCTGAGCTGCGGATCCTGCCAGCCATCGCCGCGAGTACCGCGGTGGAAGACCACCACCAGGGCGGGTCAGCGACCCAGGTTGCCCGGCTCAGCGTCAGCGGCGCGGTTTGACGGCGAGCCCAGCGGCGCGCAGCTCAGCGGTGGCGCGGCGCCGACACGAACGAGCGCCAGGCACCCCGAACCGTGTGCGCCACGACGACCGCGGTCACCCCCAGCACGACGCCAGCGGCCAGCGTGACCCGGTCGACAGCCCGCTGCCCGAAGGTCGGGGTGATGTCGTCCCGTAGCCCTCCGGTTCGCCGAGCAGGCCCTGCGGTGCCCAGCCCCCCGCGGCTCACCGGTCACCCCCAGCAGTGGTCTGAACGCCCCTGCTGGTGGCCTGAGCAGTCCCGGCAATGACCTGAGTGCCGACGCCGGGCAGCGACGCTGGCGAGCCGAACGGATACCAGCCCACGACCTGCCAGCTAGCGCCGTCGCTGTCAGCCCCGACGGGCACGGCGTCGGTCAATCCGCCCGCACCAGCCGGCGCCTGACCCGCCGCGGCGAGGCTGGCACCGCCGTTGGGCGGGTGCACAGCCAGGTCACCGAGATCGGAGTGGGTGGTGCCACGGTGTTCGTACAGGTGGAAGCCAGGAACCGTGAACCGGCACTCGAAACCGGCCAGCGTGCGGGCCGCCCGGTCAAGCGCCGCGTCATCGAGCTTGTGCGCGACGGTCACGTGCGGGTGGTAGTAGAACGGCAGCTCGCGGGCGAGTGGGCCGCTGCGCACCCGGCGCTCTAGCTGCTCGCACTCGCTGATGCCGCGGACCAGGGCCACGAACACCACCGGGGAGACCGGCCGGAAGGTGGCCGTCCCCCGCAGGTGCACCTCGAACGGTCGGGCGGCGGTCGCCACCTCAGCAAGGTGGTCGCGGATCGCCGACTGGGCGTCCGAGCCCACCGCCGTCGGGGGCAGCAGGGTCACATGGGACGGGACCGACGCAGCCTGCGGATCACCGAACGCAGCCCGGTGGCTGCGCAGCTGCTCGCCGAACGGCTCCGGGATGGAGATGGCGACGCCGATGGTGCGATCGGAACCGGTAGGGCCCACGAGGACGATCCTGCCCTATGCGCCTCGCTGATGTCTGGCGGGTCTCACAACCCGCCCGGCAAACACGCGGCCAGGCAACGAGCGGGCCAGTCAACGAGCGGGGCGGGGCGGCAGGAAGCCGATCCGGTCGTACACCTGCTGAAGCGTGTGACGCGCTACCGCACGAGCCCGCTCGGCTCCGGACGCGAGCACGTCGTCCAAGGCTGCCGGATCGTCCAGGTACCTGAGTACCCGCTCGCGGAACGGCGTCAACACGCTGATCACGAGGTCCGCCAGGTCGCCCTTGAGGGCGCCGTAACCCGCACCGGCGTAGTCCTGCTCCAGCTGCGGGACCGACCGCCCGGACAGCGCGGCGTGGATCATCAGCAGGTTCGAGATCCCCGGCTTGGCCACCTCGTCGTACCTGATCTCCCGCTCGGCGTCGGTGACTGCCGAGCGGATCTTCTTAGCGGTCACCGCTGGGTCGTCCATGAGGTCGATCACCCCGGCCAGCGACACCGCGGATTTGCTCATCTTGGCCGTCGGGTCCTGTAGATCCTGGATCTTCGCGGCCTCCTTGAGGATGTACGGCTCCGGGACGGTCAAGGTGTCGCCGAACCGGTGGTTGAACCGGCCGGCCAGGTCTCGGGTGAGCTCCAGGTGCTGGCGCTGGTCCTCGCCGACCGGCACCTCGTCCGCGGCGTAGAGCAGGATGTCCGCGGCCATCAGCACCGGGTAGGTGAACAGCCCGACGGTGGCGCGGTCCGCGCCGTGCCGGCTGGACTTGTCCTTGAACTGGGTCATCCGGCTGGCCTCGCCGTGGCCGGTGAGGCAGCTCAGCACCCAGGCCAGCTCGGCATGCTGCGACACGTGACTCTGCACGAACAGGGTGGAGCGCCGCGGATCGACGCCACCGGCCAGGTACTGGGCGGCGGTCCGCCGGGTGCGCTCGCGCAGGCCGGGATCGACGTCGACGGTGATGGCGTGCAGGTCGACGACGCAGTAGAACGCCTCGTGCGTCTCCTGCAACGCGACCCACTGCACGAGGGCGCCGAGGTAATTGCCGAGGTGCAGGGAGTCGCTGCTCGGCTGCATGCCGGAGAACACACGTGGCCGGTCGGAACGGTCTGGCATGCGGCGCATTGTGTCATCGCGCATCCACGACGCAGGCACGGCAGGACGGGTTAGCGGGGCGAGCAACCGGGACGAGCAGCCAGGACAAGGAGCCGTCGCTGGGTCGATCGCCTGGACGTCGTCTCCGGCCAGCCGCGCCGTAGGGTTGGCGCCGTGCCACCTGACGCCGTGACCCGCTCACACCGTGCCCGCTCACACCGTGCCCGCTCACACCGTGCCCGCTGACGCCGGGCCCGCCGACGTCTCCCTCGACGTCCCTGGTGATGACCCGCGGGCTATCGACGACGAGACCGTGGAGCTGAGCGACCCGAACAGCGGCGAACCGTTCCGGCTGGCCTTGCGCCGAGCCAGCGGCGGGACCGGACCACCGGCGGGTCGACCGTTCCTGCTCGTGCACGGGTTGTCGAGCAACGCCCAAGTGTGGGACGACGTCGCCGGCCGGCTGGCGGGCGCCGGGCGCGAGGTGGTCGCGGTGGATCTGCGCGGCCACGGCCGCTCGGGCGCGCCGCGGGGCGGCTACGACACGGACACCAGCGCCGACGACCTGGCCCGGCTATGCCGACTGCTCGGCTGGACGGCGGACGTCGGGCGTGCTCCGGTGGTCGCCGGCCAGTCCTGGGGCGGCAATGTCGCGCTGGCGCTCGCCACGGCCGGCCATCCGGACGTCACCCCTGCGGCGGTGGCGCTGGTGGACGGCGGCTGGCTGGCGCTCGGACGGCGGTTCGCCACCTTCGAGGACTGCTGGGCACAGCTGGCTCCACCCCGGTTCGACGACCTGCGCTACGACGACCTGGCCGACCGGATCCGCCGCGCTCACCCGGACTGGCCGGTCGCCGGGGTGCGGGGCACGCTGGCGAACCTGCGACGCCTGCCGGACGGCGGCGTGGCCGCCCGGCTGGACCGCGCTCACCACCGGGAGATCCTGCGGTCGATGTGGGCGCAGGACCCGGCGGAGCGGTACTCCCGGCTGCGGGTGCCGACGCTGCTGCTGCCCGCTGGCGAGCCGGCCGCGGTCTCGTCGCCCGCCGCCGAGAAGACAGCCGGGGTCGCGCAGCTGCTGGCGGCGGTTCCCACCGCTGAGGTGCGGTGGTACCCAGGTGCGGACCACGACCTGCACGCCCAGTACCCGGATCAGGTCGCCGCCGACCTGCTCGCGCTGACCGCCCGGGTGCGGCCGGCTGGTCGAGCCGAACCACTGCCATGAGGTCGCTGGTGGTGATGGGCTCCGGGGAGACCGCACCCACTCTGGTGCCCGTGCATCGCGAGGTGTTCGCCGCGACCACTGCCGGTGGCCCGGTGCGCGCCGTGTTCCTGGACACCCCGTTCGGCTTCCAGCTCAACGCGGACGAGCTGACCGCCCGCACCGTGGCCTACTTCCGCGACAGCGTGGGGCAGCGGGTGGAGGTGGCTCGGTGGCGGCATGCGGACGAGCCGGTGCTGGACCAGGAGCGCTCGCTGGCCCTGCTGCACCAGGCGACGTGGGCGTTCAGCGGGCCCGGGAGTCCGTCGTACGCGTTGCGGCACTGGGCGGGGACCGCTGTGCCGCAGGCACTCGCGGACGTCGCCCGCCGCGGCACCCTGGTGCTCGGCAGCGCAGCCGCCGTCACCGCCGGCAGCCACGCGATCGGGGTGTATGAGATCTACAAGGCGGGCGAGGTGCCGCGGTGGCTACCCGGCCTGGACCTGCTGGCCGAGCTGACCGGGCTGCGCGCGGCCGTCGTGCCGCACTACGACAATGCCGAGGGTGGCACCCACGACACCCGCTTCTGCTACCTCGGTGAGCCTCGTCTGGCGCTGCTGGAGGACGAGCTGCCGGATGACGTCGGGGTGCTCGGGGTGGACGAGCACACCACGCTGTGGGTCGACCTGGAGACCCGCACCGCCCGGGTGCTGGGCCGGGGGGTGGTGACCGTCCGCCGACGTGGCGCGTCGGTGAGGTTCCCGGCCGGGCGGACGGTGCCGCTGGCTGAGCTGGACGACCTGCTCCGGCATGGCTCGACAACCGGACCTGCTGTTGCCGCGCCCGGTGATCCGGTCATGCGCGGCGGCCCGGGCACGCATGACTCCATGCGAGGAACCACGCCGATCGAAGAGTTCTCGTCGCCGGTCACCGCCACCCCGGGATCGTTGCGGGAAGCCGCCGATGCCGCGTCCGCCGCCTTCGACGCGGCCATGGCCCACCGGGACGCCGCTGGGTGCACCACGGCAGTCCTGGAGCTCGAGCAAGCGTGCCACGATTGGTCCAGTGACACGCTAGTCAGCGATGACGCGGCCATGGCCCGCCGCACGTTGCGGGTGCTCATCGTCCGGCTCGGTGAGCTGGCAGAGGGCGGGATCCGGGACCCTCGGGAGGTGGTCGGCCCGTTCGTCGAGACGCTGCTCATGGTGCGCGCGACCGCTCGAGCTAACCGGAACTACCCGACCTCCGACCTGATCCGGGACCAGCTAGCCGCCTGCGGTGTCGAGGTCCGCGACACCCCGTCCGGGGTCGAGTGGTCCTCGGTCGGACCAGGTGGCTCAGACGACCCGGGACAATCGCCGGCCCCGGGCCGCGACCCGTAGCAGCACCAGGCTGCTCAGGTCGTCTCGGCTCAGCACCTGCGCCAGGTCGACCGCGACCTCGTCGCAGGCCGCGACCACGTCGCCGATGTCACTGGCCGGGTCGATGGTCGCGGTCACCCGGGCCACCAGCTGACCGCGATCGTGGACGACGGCGCCGCGAGCGTTGCGGATACCGCGAACCTGGCGCAGCAGCTGAGCCGCGCAGCCCACGGCCGATGACGCGTCCGACCGAAGCCGGCCGTGGGCCTGCGATCCGGGTAACGACAGCTGGTCCACCGAGCGTCCCGGGCGGTGCGCGAATGCCCACCGCAGACCAGCCAGGACCAGCAGCGCCCCAGCACCGGCCAGCACCCATGGCCACCACGGACGCTCGGTCACTGCAGCCACCCCACCCAGCTCGACCTGATCGAGCAGACGATCGAGGACAGGGGCTCGACCGGTCCACCACACGATCGCCCCGACGCCAAGAGCGAGCAGCAGCACCCCCAGCAGCAGCGTGACCACTCGGTCGACGGCAAGGGTGGACCGGCTCATCGCGCACCTCGAGCGACCCGTACCCGCACCCGGGGCGGCGACTGCGCGACTCCCACGCAGCGCTCGACCGCCGTCCGGACGGCATCGGTCACCTCGGCGGAATGAACTGAACCGTCGCGCTGGCCACCCGGCAGGCCGGTGGACCTGTGCGGGGCGGTCACCCGCACCCACACCCGCACCTGGCGGGCGGTGGCGGACGAGCGCGCGGCGACGACCGCGTCGACGTCCTCGGCGGCATGAGACGCCAGCCGGCCCAGGTCTCGGGTACGGAGGTAGACGCCAGTATGTGCGCGCAAGGCCACCGCGGTGGATGGCCGAGGGTGAACCGCGACCCACAGCAGCCACAGGCTGAGCAGCGCGACGAGCCCACCCGCCGGCACCAACCACGCCTGTGGGGTCATCGTGCCGATGCGGCTCAGCCCCGAGTCGGCGGCCGCGCGGATCCACGAGTCGATCCACGACGTCCCTCGGACGGCACCGAACCGGACCAGGGCACCGTGCAGAGCCACCACACCGAGAGCGACCACCACCAGCGCCACTGCGAAGCCGACCGCAGCGACCGCCCCACGTCCGACTGGAGCCCGCACGGACACTGCCACACCACGATGCGATGGCCCGCCGTCAGGTCCGGTCGACTCTGGCCTTCGGTGCTCAGGAGCACGGGGTTCTAAGACCTCGGAACGTGGCGCCGCTGAGCCGACGGGCTCCGAAGCGCCCGGGCCGGAAACAGACGACCTGAAAGCGGACGGCCCCGAAGCGGACGGCCCGAGAACAAGCGGCTCAGCGGGTGGCGTCGCCGAGGCGGAGTCTGACTGCGAGACGATGCGGGTCACCGCTGGGCTCCTCGCGTTGAGTCCGTGGGCTTCGGTCCGTTGACCAGGACGGGTGTGGCGGTGACGTCCACCATGTCCACCTCGAGATCGAGCAGTGTCTGCAGGCGTTCCCGCACCCGGTCACGGACGTCGACAGCCGTGGCGGACAACGGATGCGGCCAGGCGACCGCGACAGCCAGGCTCACTTGCGCGCGGTGCCCTGCCTGAGTGACCTGCGCCCGCGGGTAACCGCGGCCGAGCGCCCGGCTCAGCCGAGAGCCCATCACCGATGACGTCGCCGGATCCACCCGCACGACACCCAGCACCTCGCTGGCCACGGCCGTGGCAACACGACCGATCGCACGGTCCGCGACCGTCAGGACACCCCGGGCTTCCGCCCGGACACCTCCCGGAGTCGTGGTGTCCTCCGCCCGAGCGACGGGGTGTGCGGCGGCGAGCTCCGGTGCGGTGAACTCACCCACGGCGCCTGCTCGCGAGCAGGTGCCCGAGGTCGAACTGACCCTCGTACTGGCCACCGGCGAGGAACCCCAGCGCCCCGAGGACCAGGGTGCCGAGGAAGGCGTCAAAACCGCCGACGACCGCGGCGATACCCAACAGCAGACCGGCCAGCAGACCGGTCGCGGACGCGGTCATGGACGTTCCTGCCAGGTAGCGGGACGGATCGGCGGCACAACGGCCACCGGCTCGACAGCACCCGTGGTGCTGGTGTCGTCGCCTACAACAGCGCCATCGGGTCTGACGACGTCAGCGCCAGCTGTATCAGCGCTGATGACGTCGGCGACGGTGACGTCAGCGACGGTGACATCGACCGGGCAGGACGTCAGGCGGTGCACGTGTGTGCGAACTCGCTCAGCTGCCAGCTGGGCCGGTGTGCCCCAGCGCAGGACGACGTGCACATCCCACCGGCCGGCGCGTTCACGAACGCCGGGCACCTGCCGTCCAGGCAGGTAGCTGGCCACCTCTCCGAAAGCGCCGGACGACAGCTCCTCGATTCCTGGGGTGGACCGCACTGCCGTCGCGATCTGGTCGATGTCGATCGACATCACTGCACCCGGGACCGCTCAGGCGCGTCGTCGTCCTCGTCGTCGCCGGGGAGGTAGACGTCGCGTACGTCGATGTTCACCTCGGTCACGTCCAGCCCGGTCATCCGTTCCACCGCGCCGATGACGTTGCGGCGGATGCCGGACGCCAGGTCCGCCACCGCGACGCCGTACTCCGCGATGAGCTCGACGTCCACCGCGGCCTGTCGTTCCCCGACCTCGACGGACACGCCCTGCGAGTGGTTGGTGCGGCTGCCTGGGATGCGCTCGCGAATGGCGCCCACCGCACGGGAGGCCCCACCGCCGAGAGCGTGCACGCCCGACACCTCGCGGGTGGCCAGACCGGCGATCTTCGCGACCACGGTGTCAGCGATGATGGTGCGGCCACGATCAGCCGGGGAGACCGGCGTGACCTGTCCGTTGGTCCGGGCACCGGTGTGCGGGGCGCTCGGCGGATCCTGTTGTGTCACATTGCTGCCGTGGGCGGTCTGACGTGTCTGCGTCATGGAATTCTCCTGGACGTCGGGGCGCTGTGAGGTGGTCGGGCCCGACGCTGCTGCAGACCTGGGGAAAGCATGGACCGGACGACGACCGCCCGCACTTCGAAGGTCGTCCTGGGCCTGTCGAGGCCCTGTCTGACCGCAGTGGCAGGGTCTTCCCATGTCGCCCTATGACCTGACGGGGCTGCCGCAGCTGACCATTCGCCTGCTGGCCGCCACGTCCGCCGAGCAGGTGGTCGACGTGGTGGCCGATCTCGGCCGGCCCGTCCTGGGCGCCGATCTGGTCGGTGTCGTGCTGCGGGAACCAGCCGGCCCCGTAGCGCCGACGGGCCTGTCGTGCAGCTCGTCGACCGCCGTCCGGGGGGAGTGGGCGAAGCACCCGGTGGACACGTCGCAGCCTGTCCGGGACGTCCTGCGGACCGGTGAACCGGTGCTGCTGCGCGACCGAGCTGAACAGCATCGGCGGTACCCAGAGCTGGAGCGGTCGCTGCTCGGGACGAACGCGGTAGCTGCGCTCCCCCTGCGAGGCGTTGGCGGCCGGGGCGTTGGCGCGCTGGTGCTGGGATGGTCGACGCCCCAGCCCTTCCCGGCCACCGACGTCGAGCTGCTGACCAGTGTGGCCCGGTGCTGCGGCGCAGCCCTGGCGACAGCCGACCGACATCGTGCGCTGACCACGGAGCAGGACACGGCACAGCATGCGAGCCTGCTGCTGGAGCTCCAGACGTTGAGCGGGGACCTGGCCCGCGCCACCCAGGTGAGCGAGGTCGCCGACGTCGTGGTGTCGATTGCGGCGAAGAGCCTCGGCGCGACCGCCGCCAGCCTGGTGAGCTACGACGAGCACACCGACGTGTGCACCCTGCTGGCCGCGTCCGGCCTGCCCGCGGAGGGGGTGGCCCGGTGGAGCACGTTCCCCGCCAGCACCTCCCCGCTGGCCGTGGATCAGATCCGCACCCGGCACCCGGTGCTCATCACGTCGTTCACCGACCGCGTGGCGCGCTATCCCGAGATGGCCGACAACCAGGTGCCGCAGGAGGCGTGGGCGAACCTGCCGTTGATCGTGGGTGGCCAGGTCGTCGGGATCGCCGCGTTCGGGTGGGACGAGCCTCGGCAGTTCAGCACCAGCGAGGTGGAGCACCTGACCGCGCTGGCGTCGCACACCGCGATCGCGCTCGACCGGGCGCACCTGCTGGCCGCGGCCAGCGCGACCGCGGAGACGTTGCAGCGAGCTCTCCTCCCCCAGGCGTCCCCGGTCCCTGGCTGGGAGGTGGGTTCGGTGTACGCGCCCGCGATCCGGGGCACCCACGTCGGTGGGGACTGGTACGACGTCTTCGAGCTGCCCGGGGGCTTGATCGGACTAGCCCTGGGCGACGTCGTGGGCAAGGGCGTGCGAGCCGCGGCGATCATGGGTTCGGCGCGCAGCGCGCTGCGCGCCTTCGCCAGCACCGACCCCGACCCGAGCGTCGTGCTGACCGACCTCGACGTGTTCCTCGACCGCTTCGCCGAGGACACCATGGTCACCTGCTGCTACGCGGTGCTCGACCCCGCCACCGGCGAGCTGCGCTACTGCTCGGCCGGGCACCCGCCGCCGGTCCTGGCTACCCAGCACGGCTGGCAGTGGTTAGACGAGGCGACCAGCCCGCCGTTGGGGGCAGGCAGCCAGGTTCCTCGGCGGTCTGCCCGCCTACGGCTGCTCGACGACGCGCCAGCACCCGAGCAGACCGCGCATGGACGGCAGACCTGCCATCGGATGCACCCGGTGCTGGTGCTGTACAGCGACGGCCTGGTGGAGCGGTGGACGACGCCGATCACCGCTGGGATGACCGACCTGGCCCGGGCCGCCCGGGACCTGATCTCGGCAGCCGACCTGGAACGCGGCCTGCACCGGATGGTCGCCACGCTGCAGCACCCCGACGGCCTGGAGGACGACCGTGCCGTTCTCGCCATCCGTCCCCAGCAACCGACCCGGGATGGTCAAGCCAGGAGCAAACCGGAGTGACCAGGTCAGGACCGGTAGGAGCGGTGCCCGGCTGCCCCGCCGACACACCACGGCAGGATGCGGACAGCCCTGGCCGGAGTGAGAATGAAGCGATGCACCCCAGCCGCCCGCCTCCCGCACCGGGCTCCCTTCCCGACCTCGAGCAGCAGTCGTGGCCCATGGACCGGCCCCCACGGCCCGTGGTCGCTGCCGGGTCAGCCACCACAGACCAGCTTGGCCTGCGGTCGTGGGCTGTGACCGACGCGCGACAGCTTCAAGTCGTCCGAGCTGAGGTGGTGCGCTCGATGACCGCCCATGGTTCGCCTGACTGGACGTCATCGGTCCGGGACAACGTCGGATCCCGGACTGGCGTGGTGATCGGCGAGCTGGGGGGAAACGCCGTCCGGCACGGGCGTCCGCCGGTGGAGGTACGGCTGATCAGGCTTGCCGACGGGTGGTTGCTCGAAGTGTTGGACGGCGCACCCGAGCACCCTCCCGGTCCCCGGTCCGGGCACGTCGACGCAGAGGGCGGATTCGGTCTCGGCCTGGTGCGGACGCTGGCGAGATCGGTCGGGTGGTGGGCCGAGGACGGTCGCAAGGTGGTGTGGGCGCACGTGGGTGACCAGCCACCGACCTCCCTGTTGAGCACCCTCGACCGCCACCTGATCACAGCGCCAGACGGGTGTGAAGCGCGGCGGGACGAACCTCAACGCGACACCGAAGAGGAACCGTGAGAACGTGGCCGCCGAAGTTCGGAGGTACGGAGGTGGGCAGGTGACAGAAACCGCGACGGTGGACCGGTCCGGTCAGCGCCCAGTCGTGCACTTGACCGGTTCGGTGGACCTCTACACCAGCTCGCACGTACGGCAGGTACTCACCGAGACCATGACGAAAAAGCCTGCGGCACCAGCGCATCCGGTGCCGGAGAACGTCGCGCGGGAAGACGCCATGCCAGGGATTGTCGCGCGGGAAGACGCCGTGCCAGGGAATACGGTGCAGGGGAGTGCTACCCCGGAGAACACCGACATCGTGGTGAACGCGGCGGGAGTCACGATCATCGACTCGGCCGGGCTCGGCGTCCTGGTGACGGTCGCGCGGCGAGCTCGTGCGGCCGGTGGTGAGCTCCGCTTGGCCAGTTGCCCCCCAGCCATGCGGGAACTGCTCGGGATCACCGCTCTAGACCAGGTGTTCCGGCTCTACGACACGGTGGAAGACGCCCTGGCCGCGACGAGCACGGCCTCGGCATGAGGCGTTCGGACAGTTCCCACCACGAGGTGGCCGGGCCGGTGGCCAGCATGAGATTCCGGCCCTTGAGGGGGCTGGGCATGAGGGGTCACCGATGAGTTCTGCGGACCAGCTCGACGGGCTCGAAAAGCCTGACCCGCCTCAGCATCCTTCGGCCGAGACCGGTCCGTCAGACGAGATCGACCTGGCCGCTGTCGTGGACGATCTCGCGGCCGAGCTGCTGCCTCCAGGCCTGACCGTGACGCTGACCGATGACGTGGTTGCGCCCATGGGTTCTGCGGGCGAGACCGGCACGCTGCGGATGCCGCTGCTGGTCAACGACACGACCTTGGGCTGGCTGGTCGTGCAGGCCGATCACCCCGAGCAGCTGCGCGACCCGGACACCCTCGCAGCGGTGTCCCACCTCGCCTCGGTCACCGCCCTGTCGCGGCACCTCAACCAGGACCGGCACCAGGCCCTTCGTACCGTCGACCAGCTGCACGAGGCCCTGACCAGCAGGGCCTCCATCGACATGGCCAAGGGCGTGGTGATCGCCGCCACCCGGTGCTCCCCGGAGGAGGCGTTCGGCGTCCTGCGGCAGCTGAGCCAGCAGCAGAACCGCAAGCTGCGGCAGGTGGCCGCCGATGTCGTGGCGGCCGCCCGCAGCGGTGTCGCGGTTCCGGTGCTCAACCGAGGCCGGACGGACGGTCGCGCAGCGCGGGCGCCCGGTGGCGGCGCGACGATCGCGGATCTCGTCGATCACAACGCTCGACCGTCGACCTGATCCCCCGAGGCTGATCTGCTAGAGGGTGTCGACGGGCCAGGCGATCTCGTCGATCGCCGCCTTCACGGTGGAGACCACCGGCACCGGGCCGACCGCATTGGTCAAGGTGATCAGGTCGTGCGCGATGCTCCCCTGCGGCGCCACCACCACCAGGCGAGGCGCCCCAGTGGGGTGCCCGGCATCCGGTTTCCCGGATTGCGGCTGCCCAGTGCCGTGCTGTTCGCCGTGGGTCGAGGTGCGCTGCACGGCCCGCCGCAGCATCCGAACGCCCTGGCTGTCCAAATAGTCCAGCGCCGACAGGTCGATCACCAGGGACGACGAGCTGCGCGTGCCAGCCAGTAACTGCTCCTCCAGCTGCTCGACGTTCGACAGGTCCACCTCACCGAAGAAGCTGGCCACCGTCCAGCCGTCACGGCGGTAGTCCAGGTCCAGACGGGCGGGGGGCTCAGTCATGGCGAACTCCTGCTGGTCGTACGGGAACGACGGCTGCTCGTACGGGAACGACGGCCGCCGCTGACCGTGAACCGACCAATGCTGATCCCGGAGCTTGCTGAGCCAGCGTGTCCGTCACCGGGGCGAATCGCAAACCCGCGATCACCACGTCGTCGGCGAGGTGCTCGGGGGCGATCCGGGCTAACGTCCGATCGAGCACCTCGGACAGCGGCCGGTCGTGCAGGTCCGACAGCACAGCGGCCAACCGGTCGATCCCGGTGCCGAGATGCTCCCGGCGTCGCTCGACCAGGCCGTCGGTGTAGAGCACCACGAGAGAACCAGGCCGCAACCGCACCCTGCCGACCTGTCGATCGGGGGTGTCCGCTGATCCCAGGGGTGGTGACTGGGCACCCCGCAGCATCGTGGTGGAGCCGTCGGGGTCGATCACCAGGACCGGGGGGTGCCCAGCCGAGGAGTGCTCGAGCACCCCGGTGGCCGGGTCGATCACGATGCAGGTCGCGGTGGCGAAGTCGGTGCCATCCGGGCCGCGCGCACACTGCTCGAGAGCATCCAGCAACACCGCCGGGCTCGGCTCCAGTCGAGTGGCCAGGGCAGCCGTAGCGGCTCGCAGCCGGCCCATCGCGGCGGCCGAGTCGAGGTGGTGGCCGACCACGTCGCCGACCATCACGCCGACCTTGCCGTCCGGCCAGGCGAACGAGTCGTACCAGTCGCCGCCCACCTCCAGCAGCGCGTCAGCCGCCCGGTAGCGGGCCTCGATCCGCAGGTCGCGGTGGCTGACCAGACGGTCGGGCAGCAGGGCGCGTTGCAGCCGGACCGCGATGTCGTGCTCGGCGCGACGCAGCCTGGTCGCCGCGAGCACCAGGCCCACCCGATCGGCGGTCTCGACGAGGAAGGCGAGGTCGCCGTCGTCGTAGGGACCACGGGCAGGGGCGGACAACCCCACCACCAGCACCCCGTGCTCATCGCCGCCGAGGTGCAGGGGCACCGCCGTCGCCGAGGAGACCGCCGACACCGCGGATGGGGGTCCGACCCGCGGTGCGTCCGGCTCCTGCTGTGCGAACCGACGGAGATCTTCGACGACGTCCGCGGGAGCAGCGGCCTGCTCGCCGGAGACGGTCACCGCGGCCTGCTCGCCAGAGATGATCACCGCCGCATGATCGGCCACCCGGGGAACCAGCGCCCGGGTCAGGCGCTCCAGCTGAGCCTGCGGGGTGGGTGCCTGCTCCAGGTCGGCGAGCAGCTCGGCGACCAGCTGAGCCCGAATGCTCTCGGCCCGCAGTGCTTGATCGGCGCGCGCCTGCTCCACAGCGGTACGGATCGGCTCGGCGGCGGCCTCGATCGCGGCCACCTCGTCGTCGGACCAGTGAAGCGGCTGAGAGTTCTCCACGACCAGCGCCGCCTGTAGCCGACCCCGGGACAGCAGCGGCACGAACACCACTGCCGCCGTGCCGACCTGGTCGGCGGCGATCCGCTCGTCCTCGTCGACCCGTGGATCGGTCCGCACATCGGACACCACCACGGTGCGCCCGTCTCGCAGCTCGGCCAAAGTCGACGACGAGTCGCTCAGTCGCTGTTCGCCGGCCCCAGCCGGCCGATGTTCACCGCCGGCCCCAGCCGGCCGATGTTCACCGCCGGCCCCAGCCGGTCCACGCACCAGCCCGCCGTCGCGGTCGACCTCGATGTAGGACACCCGGCTCGCGCCGACGTGGTCGCGCAGCAGGTCGCTGGCCCGCCGGACCACCTCGCTCGGCTCGTCGACGGTGCGGACCGTGTCGGACAACCGAGCCCGGAACTCGTGCAAGGCAGCCGCCGAGCGCAAGGTCTGCTCAGCGTCGATTCGATCGGTGATGTCGGCGCTGACACCGAGATGGCCGACGTACTCGCCGTCGGCGCTGAAGCGAGGTTGACCCCAGCACTCCAACCATCGCCAGGCGCCGTCGGCCCGACGTGCCCGCAGCGCACTCTGGAACGGACGCCGGGCCTGCACCGCGGCGGCCAAACCGGCCACGGACGCGGGGATGTCCTCCGGGTGGGTGAGCTGCTGCCACCGGTCGTCGCCCATCTGCTCGCGGGTGACCCCGAAATAGCTGCAGTACGTGTTGTTGACCCAGGACTGACGACCCTCGGCGTCGTGCTGCCAGACCAGCAGCGGCAAGTGATCGATCAAGCTGCGGAGGCGTTCCTCGCTCGCGCGTAGGGCCTGCTGCACGTCGTGCTCGGTGGTCTGGTCGCGGAAGATGACGACGAACCGGCCGCGGGGAGCGACCGCGACCGCAACCACGTCGAACCACCGGCCCATCGCGTCCGAGCCCTGCTCGAAGCGCAACGTCTCGCCGTCCAGCGCCACCCGGGCGTAGGTGTCGATCCAGCTGCGCTCGAGGCCTGGCACCAGCTCCAACGCGGTGCGCCCGACCGGGTCGACCAGCCCGGTCATCCGCTCGAACTGGGGGTTGACCTCGAGAAAGCGGTAGTCGGTGGCCCGGCCTCGGTCGTCCACCACCATCTCGGCGAGGCAGTAGCCCTCGTCGATCACGTTGAACACCGCGCTCAAGCGCTGCTCGCCACGCTCACCACCGCCGACGCCTTCCACCGGCGTCGCGGTGTCCTCGACGGGCGAGTCCGTGCGTGACACGTCCCGCAGGTCGGCTGGCTGGAGGCCGCGACGATCCCCGGATGGAACGCCACCGCCGACGGTGGCGTCGTCCTGAACCTCGCGGGGACGAGTCGGGTCGACGCTGATGGGTATCGGGCTCCTCAGTGAGGGTGTTTGGTTCATGCTCCAGTCCCGTCCACCCTAATGATCCGCGACCGTTCGTAAAACGGAGGTGGTCGCGGCGCATGATCGTCGAAGCGCTGGGTATGGCAACCGGCGATGTCACCATCGATCCGCCGACCCGACGGCGTTCTTGACGACGCGACGGCCCCAGCTCTGCGCCGGGCGATCAGCGGGCGCCTGTTGTTCCTCTTCATCCTCGGGGACGTGCTGGGCGCCGGGGTGTACGTGTTGATCGGCGACATCGCCGGCGAGGTGGGTGGAGCGGTGTGGCTCCCGCTGCTGGTGGCCCTCGTCCTGGCGCTGCTCACCGCGGCGTCCTACGCCGAGCTGGTCACGACGTACCCACGGGCGGCCGGGGCGGCGGCATTCGCTGGGCAGGCATACCGCCACCAGACGGTGGCCTTCATCGTCGGCGCTTGCATGCTGGCCGCCGGGCTCACCAGTGCCGCCGGCCTCGCGGTGGCGTTCTCCGGGCAGTACCTGCAGCAGCTGTCGGACGTCCCGCAAGCGCCCGTCGCGCTCGGCCTGCTGCTCGTGATCGCGCTGGTGAACGTGCGAGGAATCGCGGAGTCATTGCGGGCCAACGTGATCATGACCGTGGTAGAGGTGAGCGGCCTGCTGCTGGTGGTGGCGCTCGGCGCCGTGGTCCTGGGCCGCGGCGACGGCCGACCGGAGCAGCTGGTCCAGTTCGATCACGGTGGATCGCCGCTACCGGCGGTGCTGGCCGCCGCGCTCCTGGCGTTCTACTCCTACGTGGGTTTCGAGACGTCGGCGAACGTCGCGGAAGAGGTACGCGACGTTCGCGGGACGTACCCGCGAGCGCTGTTCGGGTCGCTGCTCACCGCCGGGCTGGTGTACGTCCTGGTGGGAGCCGCGGTGGCGGTAGCGGTTCCCGCGGACCTCCTGGCCCGGTCCGGATCGGACGGCGAGACCACTCCCCTGCTGCGCGTGGTCCAGGCCGCGGACGTGGGCATCCCCGCCGAGGTGTTCAGCGTGATCGCCCTGGTGGCGGTCGGCAACGGTGCGCTGCTCACCATGATCATGACCAGCCGACTGACCTACGGCATGAGCCGTGAACAGCTGCTACCCGCCGTGCTGCACCAGGTGCTGCCGGGACGCCGGACACCAGCGGTCGCGATCGTGGCCACGACCGCGGTGGCCATGGTGCTGGCCGCGACCGGCACGGTCGCCTCCCTGGCCCGGACCGTGGTGCTGTTGCTGCTGGTGGTTTTCATCAGCACGAACCTGGCGGTCCTGGTGCTGCGCTACACCCGGCGTCACACACCCGACCGCCACGCCGCGGCGCAGGAGCAGCCCCTGGGCCATTTCCGCGCCCCGACGATCCTGCCGGTACTGGCGCTGGCCAGCTGCGTGGCCTTGCTGACCCAGCAGGACGCCGGCTCCTGGGCTCGGGCCGCCAGCCTCATCGGGGTGATCACGGTCATCTATCTGGTAACCCGTGCCGTAGGCCGCCGTCCTTCGTGACCCAATTGCCGCACGCCCCTGAAGCGCTCATCGGGTGCGGGGCAGCCGCCGCCCGAGTCAACGGCCGCCAGGTCGTGCTGCCCAGGTCACCGGTCAGGCCGCTGGTCACCACCGGGCTCGGGTGCTGCCGAGGCATCAGCGTCACGACGGTGGCGACGGGCGGCCAGCTCGTCGTCCACCCGCTGGGAGCGAGGGTCCACGACCACGAGGCGATCGCCGGCGATCTCGGTCGCGGTGGCCGCGAGCCACGGAGCGGGCTGCTCCGGCAAGCCGGCATCGGCGATGGCGGCACGGAGCCCGTCGGCGACGTCATCCGGATCCGGGCTCCGGCCCTGATGTGGATCACGATCGGCGAACCGGGCGTGCACCTGCAGCACCACGTCCTGCAGTCGGCTACGCCGCTCCTGAGTCACGGCCGGGTCCAGGTCTTGAGCCGGCGATGGGGTCCGGGCCTGATCCCGCTCGTCCGCATCCGATCGCCCGGCTCCGTCCTGCGCCGCGCCGTGGCCCGTGTGATCTGCGCTCATCACAGCACCGGCCGGCCGTCGCAGTCCGGCACCGGGTCCATGGCGGACTGATCGCCAGAGACGTCCTGCTGCTGCTCGGGTTGGGCCATGGTGCCCCCTTCGTCGATCCGCTTTGGTCAGCCGGCGGACGTGCGGTCCGCTCGTGCGGGGCGACTACCCGGGACGATCCGCATCATGCGGAGCTGACCTGGGGTGTTCTCGCGGACGACACCGGCCTGGACGAGGTCAGCGCCGGGAACGGGCTCGGACCTCGGGACGGCTCGAATGCGGAAACGACACCAGCTTCCCGAACGGACCCGGGCATGGAGCGAGCTGGCGCGGGTACTGCGCGAGTGCCGTCCCGACCGCACACGACAACGGAGGCCCGCCGTGCCTACACCAGTGGTCTCGCGAGATCTTGCTGGCCGAGTTGCCGTGGTCACCGGCGGGGGAAGCGGGCTCGGCCGGGCGATCTGCGGCGAGCTGGCCGCGGCCGGCGCCCAGGTGCTGGTAGCCGATATCGACCTCGACGCCGCGAAACAGACGACGGCGATCGTGGACGAGACCGTTACCGGCCACGGCGGCGGGCGGGCGGTGGCGGTGGAGCTCGACGTCACCGACAGCGCTGCCGTCGAGCGGTTCTTCGACAGCGCGTCGGCCGAGCACGGCCGGGCGTTGGACCTGCTGGTCAACAACGCCGGCACGGATCGCGGCGCGGACGTGCCGGCGGTCAGCGACGACCAGTGGCACCAGGTCTTCGCGGTCAACGCGCATGGACCGCTCTACACCTGCCGGGCCTTCGTCCGCGGTTTGCTCGACGGTTTGCTCGACCGCACGCCCGCGACACCGGCACCCACTACACCGACGCCCGCGATACCGGCGCCCGCGGCCAGCACCACGGCCGGGTCGTCGGGGGCACCCGAGCGGGTCGCGGACATCGTGAACGTGGTGTCGATCTCGGCGTTGACGGTCGGCGGCGGTGCCGGCGCGTACAACTCCTCGAAGGCGGCGCTGCTCAAGCTCACCGAGGTGCTGCAGACCGAAGCCCGTGAGCAGCAGTGGCCAGTGCGGGTCTGTGCACTCAACCCGGCTGCGATGGCGACGCCGATGATGGACCAGTGGGGCCTACCCGCCGAGCGGATGATGGACCCGGCGGTGGTGGCCGGCTTGGTCCGCACGGCTGTGACGTTGCCGCCGCAGGTGGTGCTGCAGAGCGCGGTCATCACCACCCGGCTCGAGACGTACCCGCGCTGACGCCAGCAGACACACCTCGGCGCGTACTCGTGCCAGCAGCTGTGCCCGCGTGCGTCGATAGGCGCACCCAGCCCGGACAGCTGGTGCCACCGACGGGCGATCACAGCGCTACTGGGTGTAGGCGCAGCTCCCGGACAAGCGCTACCGAGCGTGTGTGAGCGGCCGAACGCGGGGTAGGTGACCGGGGCGGCAGCACCTCTACGGTGCCGCCCCACACCCGTCCGACGGCTCTCGGGAGGCACCGTGCGCATCCTCGGCGTGAACACCGCGTTCCACGACCCGGCCGCCGCCCTCGTGGTGGACGGCGTCATCGTCGCCGCCGCGGAGGAGGAGCGGTTCAACCGGCGCAAGCACGGCAAGCCCAACGTGCCGTTCTCCGCATGGGAGATGCCGGTGCTGTCGGCGTCCTGGTGCCTGCGCCAGGCTGGACTGACGCCCGCGGACCTGGACGTGGTGGCGTGCTCCTTCGACCCGGCCCGCACCGCGCCAACCGACGCCCTCGGGCTCGACGACCCGTGGGACCACCTGCGGGTGCAGTTCGCCAGCCGCACCCCGCAGCTGCTCGCCGACGCGCTGCCCGGTTTGGACCCGGACCGGGTGCGCTTCGTCCCGCACCACGTGGCGCATGCGGCGTCGGCGGCACTCGCCGGCCCGTACCGCACCTGCGCCAGCCTGGTCCTGGACGGGCGCGGTGAGAGCACCTCCCACCTGGCCGGGCACTACGTCGACGGCCGGCTGGAACCGCTTGCCGCGCAACGGCTCCCCCACTCTCTCGGGTTGTTGTACGAGGACCTGACCGCGCACCTGGGGTTCCATCGCTCCAGCGACGAGTACAAGGTGATGGCGCTCGCCAGCTACGGCGAACCCCGCCACCTGGACGACTTCGCCGAGCTGGTCCGGGCCACCCCAGACGGCGGGTTCGTCACCGAGAAGGTGGACTGGACGGCGTACGCGCCACGGCCCGACCACCACGAGCCCGACCACCACGGGCCCGGGGCGCTCGGCGGGCTGACCCGCGAGCACGCGGACCTGGCGGCCACCGTGCAGCGCCGGCTCGAGCAGGTGCTGCTGGACCTGGCCTGCTGGGTGCACGACCGTACCGGCGAGCGGTACCTCACGATGGCCGGCGGGGTGGCGCTGAACTGCGTCGCAAACTCGGTGTTGCACCGGGACGGACCCTACGACGACATCTGGGTGCAACCGGCGGCCGGGGACGCGGGGACCGCTCTCGGCGCGGCGCTCACCGCGGTGGTCGACACCTCGGGCAGCGCTGGCCTGGGCGCACCGATGACCACCGCCGCGCTCGGCCGGGGCTGGGCCGACGACGAGCTGGAGACCGCACTGCGTACGGCCCGGGTCCCGTACCAGCGGCCGAACGGTTCCCTCGCGGCCGAGGTGGCCGGCGACCTGGCCGCCGACCGGGTGGTCGCCTGGTTCACCGGTCGCAGCGAGTACGGCCCACGGGCGCTCGGCCAGCGCTCACTGCTGGCCCACCCCGGGCGGGTGCGGAACCTGGAGCGGCTCAACGACATCAAGGGCCGCGAGCAGTTCCGGCCGGTGGCGCCGCTCATCCTCGCCGACCGCGCCGCCGACGTGGTGGACGGTCCGCTGCCCAGCCCCTACATGCTGTTCACGCACCGGGTCCACGATCAGTGGCGGGAGCGGATCCCGGCCGTGGTGCACGTGGACGGCACCGCCCGGGTGCAGACCGTCGACCGCCGCGACCACCCGCTGCTGGCCGCGCTGCTGACCGAGTTCGAGGCACGCACCGGGCTGCCGGTCCTGGTGAACACCAGCCTGAACACCGCCGGCCGTCCGATGGTGGACTCGCCGCGGGACGTGTTGGAGCTGTTCGGGTCGGCACCGGTCGACGTGCTGGTCCTGGGTCCGTTCGTCGTCCGGCGTCGCGACCTGTTCGCCGAGGGCTCGTGATGGCCGACCACCTCCCCCTAGGCGGACGGACAGACGACCAAGATCCGGCGGCCGACCACGACGCGGCCGACGGTCTGACGTGGAGCGTCGTGGTGGCGACCCTCGGCCGACCGAGCCTGGCCGCACTCCTGGAATCACTGACGGCTCAACCTGATCAGCCGTTCGAGGTGATCGTGGTGGACGACCGCCGACACCGGCCGCTCGGGCCGTCAGCGACGCCAGAAGCGCGACCGCTACGGCTGCCCGGGACCGTGACCGGCTCCTCGCTCGGCCCCCTGACCCGGGTGCTCGTCGGGCACGGCGCAGGGCCGGCGCACGCGCGCAACGTCGGGTGGCGCAGCTGCCGCTCGACGTGGGTGGTGTTCATCGACGACGACGTGCTGCTGCCGGCGTCCTGGTCGACGGACCTGCTGCGAGACCTGCGGGCCGCCCAGGCCGACCGGCTGCACGTGGTCGGCGGGGTGCAGGCCCAGGTCCGGGTGCCGCTGCCGGCGGACCGGCGCCCGACCGACGCCGAACGCGGCACGGCCGGACTCGCGAGCGCCCGGTGGATCACCGCGGAGATGGCCTACCGGCGCAGCACCCTGGCCGCGGTCGGCGGGTTCGACGAGCGGTTCCCCCGGGCGTTCCGCGAGGACGCCGACCTGGCGCTGCGGGTACGCCGCGCCGGCTTCGTGCTGCGTCGCGGGAGGCGGCACGTGCTGCACCCGGTCCGCCCGGTCGGGATGCTGGCCAGCCTGACCCAGCAGCGGGGCAACCGTGACGACGCCCTGATGCGACGGCTGCACGGTCGCACCTGGCGCACTGCGGCCGAGTGCCCGCCGGGCCGCCTGCGCTGGCACGTGGCCACGGTGGTCGCGGCGATGCTGGCTCTCGGGTCGGCCAGGCGGGTGAGCAGGGCGGCGGCAACGGCTGCCTGGGCGGCGTTGACCGCCGACTTCGCGATCCGGCGGATCCGACCCGGCCCGCGCACCGCCCGTGAGGTGACGGCGATGGCCGTCACCTCGGCGACCATCCCGTTCGCCGCCGTCTGGCACCGGGTGGCCGGCGAGCTGCAGCACCGGGCGAGGTACGCGCCCGCCGACCGGCAGACCGCCGCCGCCGCACAGGTGGCCGCGCGGCCCGTCGTCCGTGCGGTGCTGTTCGATCGTGACGGCACGCTGATCCACGACGTTCCCTACAACACCGATCCGAGCCAGGTGCGACCGGTCCTCGGAGCTCGGGAGGCGCTGGACCGGTTGCGCCACCACCGGATCCGGATCGGGGTGGTCACCAACCAGTCGGTGGTGACGCGCGACGCCGCCGCTCCGGATGGACGGTGCGAAACCGGCTGGGACCCTGCTCGCGAAGCCCGCCAGAACGCCGTCCGGAGCCAGGTGAACGCGGTGCACCAGCGGGTCACCGAGCTGCTCGGCCCGTTCGACACCTGGCAGGTCTGCCCGCACGGACCGGATGACGGGTGCCGCTGCCGCAAGCCGGAACCCGGCATGGTGCTGGCCGCCGCCGCCGAGCTCGGCGTCGACCCGCGGCAGGTCGTCGTCGTCGGCGACATCGGCGCGGACCTGCTGGCTGCCGAGGCCGCTGGCGCTGCCGCGGTGCTGGTGCCGACACCGCACACCCGCCAGGCCGAGATCACCTTGGCCACGCACCGCGCGGACACCCTTGCTGACGCGGTCGACCTGGTGCTGGCCGGGCGGGTCGCGCCACCGGCGAGCCGGCCGCTGGCACGCTCGTCGTCGAGGCACCGTGCCAGCGCCGGACGTACCCGGTCGGTTTCATGAGGCCCGGTTTCATGAGGCCCGGTTTCATAAGGCCCGGTGTCATGAGCACGGTGAGGCCACGATCGCTCGTCGTGCGCTGGGACAGCGACGGCGACGTGCTGCTGGCCGGACCGGCCGTCCGGGCGGTGGCAGCCGGTTCGTCGTCGGTGACGCTGCTGGTGTCGCCGGCCGGCGCGCAAGCGGCGGCGCTGCTGCCCGACGTCGACGAGGTGCTCGTGCACCCCTGCCCGTGGTCCGGGTACCAGCCGCCGCCGGTTGATCCCGGTCAGCTGCTCGGCCTCGTGGCAGCGTTGCGCGGCAACGACTCGGACGCATGGCCCACGAACGATGCGGACGCGGCGGGCGGCAATCAGCCAGAAGCGTTGCGTGGCGACGCGCTCGGGCCGGGCGCGCGATTCGACGTGGCGGTCGTCCTCACGTCGGACCACCAGAGCCCGCTACCCACCGCACTGCTGCTGCGCCTGGCTGGGGTGCCCCGGGTCATCGCATCCAGCCACGACTACCCCGGCTCGTTGCTGGACGTGCGGCACCCGCCGGGCGGCCCGCACGAGGTGCAGCGCAACCTGTCCCTGGTTGCCACGGCCGGCTTCGCCGGACGCCCGGGAGACGACGGTCTCGCCGTCCGCGGGCCGCTGCCCGCACTGCCCGGCGACCTGCGCGCAAGCCGGGGTCGCTACGTGGTCCTGCACCCGAACGCCTCGGTACCGGCCCGCGGCCTGACCCCAGCGCACGCGGCCACCCTCGCCGCCGCGTTGCGGGACGCCGGGCACCCGGTCGTCGTCACCGGCAGCACCCAGGACCACCTGGCAACCCGCCTGGTGCCGTTCAGCGACGCCACCCCGCTGCAACACCCGACCCCACAAGACCCGGCCCCACAAGACCCGGACAAGCAGGATCCAGCCGTGCACGACCTAGTCGGCCGCACCGACTACCGGGAGCTGGCCGCCGTGCTGGCCGAGGCGGCCTGCGTGGTCACGGTGAACACCGGCCCAGCTCACCTGGCTGCGGCCGTCGGCACCCCGGTGGTCAGCCTGTTCGCCCCGGTCGTTCCGGCAGCGGCCTGGCGCCCGTGGCGGGTCCGGCACGTCCTGCTCGGCGACCAGCACGCCGAGTGCGCCGGTAGCCGCGCTCGGTCCTGCCCGACGCCCGGGCACCCGTGCCTCGGCCAGGTCGGGCCGGCCCGAGTGGTGGCCGCGGTCCGTCAGCTCACCGGACTGGTCGCCGGACCCGTCGCCGTCCGATCGGGGGCGCCGGGCGAGCGGCTGGCCCAGTCGCGGACCACACCACCGATCCACCCGCGGGCGGACGTCGAGGAAGGGCAGGTACCGGCATGAGGGTGCTGGCGTGGCACGTGCACGGCTCGTGGTCGACCGCGTTCGTGCAGGGAGACCACGAGTACGTCGTGCCGGTGCTCCCCAACAGGGGTCCTGATGGGCGGGGCCGGGCACGCACCTGGGACTGGCCGGCTTCGGTCCTCGAGCGGCCACCGGACCGGCTGATGGACGAGCCGCCGGACGTCGTGGTGCTGCAGCGGCACCACGAAGCGCAGCTGCTTCGGGAGTGGACCGGCCTGCGGGCCGGCGTGGACGTGCCCGCAGTGTTCGTCGAGCACGACACCCCGCGCGGGGACGTCGACGGCTGGCGGCACCCGCTGGCCGACCAGCCGCTGATCCCGGTGGTGCACGTCACGCATTTCAACCGAGCGATGTGGGACGTCGGCCGGACGGCGTCCCGGGTGGTAGAACACGGCGTCGTCGATCCGGGGTACCGGTGGACGGGCGAGCTGCCCCGGTTAGGGATGGCGGTGAACGAGCCGGTGCGGCGGTGGCGGGTGGCCGGGATGGACCTGGCCGCCCGCCTCGCCCGTCAGGTGCCGGTGGACGTGCACGGCATGCAGATCGGCGCGCTCGTCGAGCGGGAGCCGGCGTTCTCGGGCGGCTGGCACGCCGAGGATCTACCGCAGGACGCCCTGCACGACCAGCTGGCCCGGCGCCGCGCGTACCTGCACGCCTATCGGTGGACCAGCCTCGGGCTGTCCCTGATCGAGGCGATGATGCTCGGCTGCCCGGTGCTGGTGCTGGCCGCGACCGCGGCCCCGCAGGCCGTCCCACCCGGCGCCGGGGTGGTCACCGCGGACGTCGACCAGCTGGCTGCCACGGCTCGCGAGCTGCTGCACGACCGGGACGCCGCACGCGCCTACGGCCAGGTGGCACGCGCGCACGCGCTGCGGCACTTCGGGATCGAGCGGTTCCTCGCTGACTGGGACCTCCTGCTCAAGGAGGTGGCGTGATGCGGGTGGCGATGGTCTCCGAGCACGCCAGCCCGCTCGCGGTGCTGGGCGGGGCGGACGCCGGCGGGCAGAACGTGCACGTCGCCGCGTTGTCCACGGCCCTGGCCGATCGCGGGCACCAGGTGAGCGTGGCCACCCGTCGGGACGCTCCGGGTCAACCAGACCAGCAACCGCTCACACCCGGTGTGCAGGTGGTGCACCTGGCCGCCGGCCCGGCTCGCTCGATCCCGAAGGACCAGCTGCTGCCGTACGTCCCGGCGATGGCCGACCAGTTGGCCGCGTACTGGCGGCGGGAGCGCCCGGACGTCGTGCACGCGCACTTCTGGATGTCCGCGTTGGCCGCTCGCTCGGCACTGGCGACGCTGGACGACCCGCCGCCGTTGGTCGTCACGTTCCACGCGCTCGGGGTGGTGAAGCGCCGGCACCAGGGCCACCAGGACACCAGCCCGTCGTCCCGTCGGCGCCTGGAGGCCGGGCTGCTGCGGGCCGGCCGCGGCCAGGTGGGCGCGGTCGTCGCCACCTGCCGGGACGAGGTCCGCGAGCTGCTGCGCCTGGGCGCCGACCCGCGGCGGCTGCACGTGGTGCCGTGTGGGGTGGACGTCGACCGGTTCGCCCCGGTCGGTCCGCGCCGCGACGCGTGGACCTCCGGGCGCCTGCGGCTGCTCAGCCTCGGCCGGCTGGTGGAGCGCAAGGGGGTGGCGACCGTGGTGGAGTCGTTGGCCCTGCTCCCGGACGCCGAGCTGCTGGTGGCCGGCGGCCCGGACCCCCAGGATCTGACCGCCGATCCCGGTACCGACCCGAGCTCGGTGCCAGCGCCGGTGCCGGTGCCGGTGCCGCACCCGACGCTGGAGACGGACCCGGACGTGCGTCGGCTGCGCGCGGTCGCCCGGCGGGCCGGGGTGGCGGATCAGGTGCGGTTCGTCGGCCGGGTCACCCCGAACGGCGCCGCCGCGCTGCTGCGGTCCGCGGACCTGGTGGTCTCGGTCCCCTGGTACGAGCCGTTCGGGATCGTCCCGCTCGAGGCGATGGCCTGTGGAACCCCGGTGGTGGCCTCGGCGGTCGGCGGGATGCTGGACACCGTCCAACCCGGTACCGGCGCGCACGTGCCGCCGCGCGACCCGGCCGCGATCGCCACCGCGGTCCGGCGGTTGACCGCCGACCCGCAGGCGTTGCACCGCAAGGGGATCGCCGCCGCTGATGCCGTCCGGTGCCGCTACACCTGGCCGATCGTGGCGGCGGAGACCGAGCACGTCTACCGCGGGATCGTCCGACCCGAAGTCGTGGCGTCGGCCTACTCGGCGCTGACTGTGAGACGTGAGGAGGAATGGTGTGGAGAGGACTCCGGTGAACACCGCCGCGCGGTGTGAGGCCGCGACCGACCTCACCGATGACGGTGCTCGCCACCGGTATCGGTCGCTGGAGGAGCACCTGGACGACCTGGCCACCGGCCTGGCCGACCTGGCCCAGCAGGCCGACGAGCTCGACCGGTGGGCCAGGCACCTGGTCGGGTTGCTGGACGCCCCGCCCGACCGACGAGGGCGACTGCTGATCGCTGGCAATGGTGGCAGCGCGGCCGAGGCCCAGCACCTGAGTGCCGAGCTGGTCGGGCGCTTCGAGGGTGAGCGGCGCCCGTTGTCCGCGCTGGTGTTGCACGGCGACTCGTCCACGGTCACCGCGGTGGTCAACGACTACGGCGCCGACGAGGTGTTCGCCCGGCAGGTGGAGGCCCACGGGCGTCCCGGGGACGTCCTGCTGCTGCTGTCCACCAGCGGTCGCAGCCCGAACCTGCTGCGCGCGGCCGAGCGTGCCCGCCGCCTCGGGGTGCAGGTGTGGGCGCTGACCGGTCCGGCACCGCACCCGCTCGCCGGGCAGGCAGATCGGCTCATCCCGGTGAACGCTCGATCCGTGTCGTCGATCCAGGAGGTGCACCTGGTGGCGGTGCACGCCCTGTGTGCCGCGGTGGAGCGGGAGCTCGCCCACCAGGACACGCACCGGACATCCCGCTTACGGACGCCGCCAGCCACCACGTCCCCGCTCAGCACGCCCGTGACCACCACCCACCTCACCGGTACGCCAGCGCCGACCTCGGTGTCAGTGCCGGCGCCAGCGCCGACCTCAGTGTCAGCGCCGGTAGCCCGAGGAGCTCGGTGATGCGGCGGGTGCTGGTCGTCGGTGACACCGTCCTGGACCGGGACGTGCTGGGCGACGTGCACCGGGTCTGCCCGGACGCGCCGGCGCCGGTGGTGGACGTCGACCAGGTGCGGGACCGTCCCGGGGGTGCCGGCCTGGCCGCCCTGCTGGTGGTGCGGCCAGGGGTGCGGGTGACCCTGGCCACCGGGTTGGGCGTGGACGCCACCGGCCAGCGGGTACGCGACCTGCTGCGCGAGCGGGTCGACCTGCACCTGGTGCTGCAAGGCCCGACGACTCCCGGCCGCACCCGGGTGCGCGCACGTGGCCAGTCCCTGCTGCGGCTCGACGACCTTGGGCACCTGCTGACCTGGCCGCCACGGGAGCCGGAGCTCACCGATGGTGACGCGCCCGACGTCGACGCGGCGGCATTAGAACGACAGGTGCGCTCCTGCGACGTGGTGCTGGTGGCGGACTACGGCGGCGAGGTGACCCGGCACCCGGTGGTCCGGGAGGTGCTGCGCCGCAACGCCTCTCGGGTTCCGGTGGTGTGGGACCCGCACCCGCGCGGTCTGGCGCCGGTCCCCGGTGCGACGGTGGTGACCCCCAACCGGACCGAGGCGCAGCGGTTCCTGGACCCCGCGGTCGGTGTCGAGGATCTGGCGGCCACCTTGCGGCGACGGTGGCAGGCGGTCGCCGTCGCGGTCACCGACGGCGCCGACGGCGCGGTGCTGTCCACTGCCATCGCCGAGGACCGGACCGGAGCCCCTGGCGATCCGACCCGGCTCGGTGACCGGGACCACCAGACCCGCCGGTACCGCTCGGTGAGCTGCTCGCCGTCGGTGGACACCTGCGGTGCGGGCGACCGGTTCGCCGGCGCGGTCGCGGTCGCGCTGGCCACCGGATCGGCGGTACCCGATGCGGTCGAGTCCGCGGTGCACGACGCCGCCAGCTGGTTGTCCGACGGCGGCGTCCAGGCACTCGACCTGGCAGTCTCGGCTGCGGCCCCACCACCGCACCCGGCTCCGGACGTGCCCGTCACCCGGGCGCTCACCACCCACTCGTCACTCACCTCTCACGCACGGCTCACCTCTCGCGCACGGCTCACCACCCCCTCGCCGCGCACCGGTCAGTCGCCGCGGCCGGAGAGCTCGTCCGGAGTGCTCCCCCGGTTCGAGCCGGAAGGCGATGCGCCCGGACCCGCGGTGGTACAGCGGGTCCGGGCGAACGGCGGGACGGTGGTGGCCACCGGCGGCTGCTTCGACGTCCTGCACCCTGGTCACCTGGCGCTGGTGGAGCAGGCCCGGCGGCTGGGTGACTGCCTGGTGGTGCTGGTGAACTCAGATGCCAGCGTGCGCCGGCTCAAGGGGCCAGGACGCCCGGCGCACAGCCAGGACGACCGGGCGGCGCTGCTGCGCGCGCTGCGTCCGGTGGATGCCGTCGTGGTGTTCGACGAGGACGACCCGCGGGCAGCGCTGACCGCACTCCGTCCGCACGTGTGGGTCAAGGGCGGCGACTACCGGGTCGGCGACCTCCCCGAGGCCGAGGTGGTCGCCGGGTACGGCGGCCGGGTGCACCTGGTGCCGGTGCTGCCCGGCCACTCCACGACCGGCTTGCTGCACCGTCCGCGCCCCCGGACGGCTGCCGGCTGACCGGCGCCCGGATCAGCTCGCGCACCCACGACGGCGTCCGTCATGCCGCATCCCCGGCCATCGCCGTACCGCGGCCCGCGGTCGTCCCCGCCGTGGCCTCGGTCGGTGGACGCCGGACCGGTGCTCGTGTTGCGTGCTCTCGGCCTCGGCGACGCGCTCACCGGAATCCCGGCGTTGCGCGGCCTGCGCCGGCTGCTGGCACCCCGGCCGGTGCTGTTGGCGGCATCGGAGCCCGTCGGGCGGTGGTTGACGGACCTGGACGTGGTCGACGGCTGGGTGGCCACCACCGGGTTGGACGGGCCTGCGCCGGGCAGAAACTTGGGCCGGCACGATGCCGTGGACCTGCACGGCAATGGACCCGCCAGCCGCACGGTGCTGACGGATGCCGGCCCACGCCGGCTGCTCGCGTTCGCCTCACCCGACGCGAGCGCGCCCGACGCCCAGGCATCCGAACCGCTCGACGTCCAGGCATCCGAACCGACCGACGCGAGCCAGCCACGGACCACCAGCGTTGGCTGGCGCGAGGATGAGCACGAGGTGCACCGGTGGTGCCGCCTGGTGGCGGCCATCGGTGCCCGGTGCGATGCCGGCGAGCTGCGGATCACCCACCGCGCGGCACCGCTACCCACGGAGCCTGGACGCGGCGCGGCTGGTTTCCACGATCACGTGGTGCTGCACCCGGGCGCGGCCAGCGGTTCGCGCCGCTGGCCGCCGGACCGCTGGACCGCGGTGGCCCGAGCGCTGCGAGCCGCTGGCCACCGTGTGCTGCTCACCGGCGGCCCGGACGAGCGGGAGCTGTGCG
>JBOFLF010000091.1:0-7884 GCA_051657715.1 Angustibacter sp.
CAGCGCCCCCGAGTTCTGGGACGCCGTCGCTCTCAACGTTTCTGGCGCCTACGACCGCCGCCCGCTGTGCGAGCACCTCAAGGGACAGCGACGGTGAGGAGGACCTCTGGGAACCAGGTGGAGACGAGGTGCCAGTAAGGACCTGCTCGACCTGATGGCGCAACCGTACCGTTATTGGTACGGTTGCGCCATGGTTGCAGGGGTGAAGTACCGGGATCTGGTGCGCGATTTCGCGCTCGGGGAGTACGGCTTCATCACCACCCAGCAGGCGGCCTCGGTGGGTGTTCCGGCGGTCGAGCTCCGCAAGTTGGCTGCCCGAGGCGCTCTGATCAACGTCGCCTACGGGATCTACCGAGTTCCTGACGCGCCCGGCACTCCCTTCGACCAGTTCGCCGAGGCACTGCTGCGGGTGGGGCCGGGCGCCTATCTGCGTGGCGAGTCCGTACTGGCGCTCTTCGGTCTTGCTGACGTGAACCCTCGGAAGATCTGTGTCGTCGCGCCGAAGCGAACGCGAGCCAGGTTTCCGGCGTTCATGGCGGTGACCGTGTCGCCTCCTGGTGAGGCTTCCAGCCTCACTCGGTACGAGGGGCTGCTGGCGATGCGGGTGGCGGACGCGATCCTGGACTGTCGCAGCAGGATCGAGCCGACGCGCCTACGCGAGGCGGCCCGGGATGCTGGTACGGAGGGCCTGGTGACCCGTGCCGAATACGCGAAGCTCCAGCGCGAGCTCGGCAAGGCACATGGTGGGACTGCTGTCTCGTGAGGTACTCGACTCCACCACCCACCGTGAGGTCACTCGAGCAACGGATCCGCAACCTCGAGCCCCAGGACACCGGGTCGCTGCGCCGGCAGACAACCATGGCCATGGTCGTCGTCGGGCAGATGCTCCCCGAGGGTGCGGTGAAGGGTGGGACCGCGATGGCACTCCGCTATGGGCGGGCCGATGCGCGGTTCACCCACGACCTGGACGCAGCACGGGTCCAGCCACTGACGGACTTCGTCGATGACTTCGAAGCAGCGCTCGGTCACGGCTGGGGCGGCTTCACGGGTCGCGTGGTCGATCGGAAGCCGCCGCGACCTCGGGGCATTCCTGTCGCCTATGTCATGCAGCCCTTCGACGTGAAGCTCGACTACCTCGGCCGCTCGTGGCGAACGGTCAAGTTCGAACTCGGCCACAACGAGATCGACGACGCTGTGGAGCCCGAGCGCCGGCTTGCCGCCGATCTGGTGGAGCTCTTCACCGACCTGGGGCTCCCTGCTCCGGACCCGATCCCCGTGCTGCGGGCCGATCACCAGGTCGCGCAGAAACTCCACGCCGTCTCGGAGGCCGGAAGCGATCGCGTCCGCGACCTCGTCGACCTCCAACTCCTCGACACGCGCGAAGAGTTGGCTCTCGGCCAGCTCAGAGCGACGTGCGTGCGACTCTTCGACTACCGTCGGCTCCACTCGTGGCCTCCGAGCGTCGAGGTCAGTGTCGGCTGGGATGACCTCTACGAAGGAGCAGCCGAAGGGCTCGACGTGCTGCCGACCGTCGAGGAGGCGGTCCATTGGGCCAACGGCTTCGTGCGACGTATCGACGCCTCCCAGTCGTGAGCGCCCGAGGATCATGTGCGCCCCTCCCGAGGGAGGCCGACGTCTCAACGTCGGCGGCAGACCGATTCGACGGGGTGTGCAAGGCTGCGCTGCGTCGGCGGATGGTCAAGATCCGGGCATTCGATGACGAGCGGCAGGACCAGGCGTGGTCGCCGGCGTGGGTGGAGGTCGCGCTCGAGACCGATCCGCTGCTGACGCCACCGACCAACACCGGCACCGCGGGGTGTCGGGGTCATCATTCGACCGTTCGGGGCATTCACCTTCTACGACGCCTTGGTTCTGTCTATCGGTGCCGGGTCGGATGGCCTGTCCAGTTCGGGTCGACGGGAACGGGGATCAGGTCGTCGCGTTTGAGCCAGTCCATCTTCACCGACGGGTGAAGTGCCGTGTCGTCGTGCCACACGACCAGGGCCTCCACCGTTCGTCGGTCGCGGCGCCAGTCCAGGATCAGGCCACGGCCGGGTTTGAGGTGCCCGATGCTGGGTATGAGGACGAAGCGGATGTCAGGGTAGGGCCGCCACCGGTCATGCTTCGGTGGGGTCGCGGACACCAGCACACAATAGAACAGGCATGCTATTAAGTGAGTGGTCCGCTGTCGAGGTGGCGAACCTCTCGACGATGTCCGCGTGGTTCAGGTGGGGTTGGCCGCCGGCTTGGTGGAGGGTGTCGGTGACGGTGTCGAGCCAGGACTCGGCGGCCGCAGTGGGGCCGAGCGCAGTCAGGACCGGCCCGTCCACGGGCCGGAATCCCCGCACCCTGTCGGTCTCCTCGAACGGGCGGTGGTAGATCTGCTGGTGGCCCTGCTGACCGCGGAAGGGACTCCTTGAAGGTTCCAGGTGGCGGAGGATCTCCGTGGTCGGGGACACCCCGAGCCGGGCGAGGTAGTTCCCGCTGGTGCCGACCGCGGAGGCGGCGGCGGACACCAGCGCGAGCAGGTCCACACCCACCAATTCGAGAAGCAGCAGCGACACGTGGTCCTCGGTGCCCTCTTCGCCGGGAATCCCGGCGTGGCGGAACGCTGCCGCGACGGAGCCGTCTCCGTGGATCTCGACTCGACCTCGGAGTCGCGACTCGTCGCCATCGAGTCGGGGGGTGCCCTGGTAGAACATCCGAAGCCCACGCCTCACCTGTCGACCCCTGGTCGTGTAGAGCGGTCCGTACCAGTAGACGGTTTCGATCGATTTCGAGGTGTCGCGGGCGCGGTTGAGCGCTGCTGTGGCGGCGTCCTGGTCGAGGGTTCTGGGTCGGTGGTGAGGTGTCTCGGGTCGGGCGACTGCGATCACCCACGGCAGGCCGCTGTCGGCGCCGCATGCCGTAATGACATCGCGGTAGAGGTCATCGAGCGAGGCGGCTCCGAACCGGCGGTGTTCCTCGCGTTCGCGGTACCCGGTGGCGAGCTGACGATCCACCATGAACCGGGTCTGGTCGCCGTCGCGCCAGGGCGCGGTGAACCAATCCCGGCGGCCTTTTGGGTGGACCAGGTGGGGTGCTTCTGGGCTGTCCGGGATGACCATCATCAGCACCCCGCCGCTGGGGTTGTCCTCTGGCGCGATCCGATGCAACTGCAGGCCCACCACCGGTGGGTAGATCAGGTTGCCGGCGACCTGCCGAATCCGGCGCAGGTCAGCCTCCTTGAGCACCTCAACCGGAATGACCTTGGATGCGGCGCCGTCCTTCTCGTCGACCCCGTAGACAATCACCCCGCCACCGGAGTTGGCCATCGCCGCGATGTCCTTGGCGAGTTCGTCGTCACCCTCGGGAGGTAGGAGGCCGCGCTTCCAGTCCAGGTCGGCCCGTTCTTCTAACTGGACCTCGCATGCGCGCTGGATGAGGTCGAAGGCGAGAGTTTCGGTGGTCTCACCGAGGGCGCGGTGCAGGGCAGTCCATGGCATGGCCTTGACGGTAGTTGTGTGAGGAGGTCGGCCTCGGTGATTGCGCAGGTGCGGGGTGGTGGGTCAGTCGGGGGTGAGGACGTTGTGGCGGCGGGTGTGGCCCAGTGGTGCGGGTGCGCCTGCGGGTGCTGGGCGTGGCTGGGAGGAGCGGCGGTGTCCGACCCATCGGGCACGATTTGGTCGTCTACGCGGTGCACCGTGCATCGCGACCAGAGGGAGGGCACGGCGTGAGGATCTACGTCAACGCGGGCGGGTTTCGCATCTGGCGCGGAGACCAGTGCACGATCGTGCACGCCTCCGGCGGAATCGTGTTCCGCATTGACCAGAGCGTTGCTGCGGATATCTACCCGCTGCCCCGGCATCCGAGAGCCCACGTTCAGGGATGACCACGACGGTTCCAGCATCAACCAGGGCGGACGCGGTGTTTCTCGTTGTGGTCGCCTACCTGGTGGGTTTCGGGCTCTTTGTGGTGATCGCAGTGCAGTCCCTGCTGCGCGGAGATGTAGCCGCAGTTGACCTCGACCAGCGCAACGCCTGGGAGGCGACGCTGCTCAGGCTCGGGCTGCTGACCGCAGCTGGGGTCTGTGGGGTCCTCGCCGTAGCGCTGCTTCGGGTGCCGTATCGCACTTGGCTGGTCGGGCCGCCGGCCCGTCCTGGCCAGGATCTGGGCGTGATGGCGGGCGTGTACGCGCTGATGCTGGGCGGCTTCTACGTCGGGAGGTACCTGCTGGGCACCAGCATCGACTACGACGTGCCCACTGCGCCGCTCTGGTTCGAGGTCGTCGGCGCGTTCAGCGCCGGGGTCGGGGAGGAACTGATCGTGCTCGCCCTGCCGATCGTGGTGCTCCGCCACGTCATCGGGCCACCCACGCCAGCCCGGTCCGGCCGGTGGATCGCAGCCGGTGCGGTCCTGGTCGCGATGCGGATGGCTTACCACGTGCACTACGGCTCCGGCGCATTGGAATTGGTTCCTTGGGCGGTTGGCACCGTGGTGCTCTTCCTCGCCTTCGGGCGGGTCTGGCCGCTGGTGGCCGCGCACGCGCTGTACAACCTCACCCTCGCCGCTGGGCGGCATGACCTCCTTGGCCCGTTCACCTCGACCCAGGTGCTCCTAGGCACCCTTACCGCCGTTACCGCCGCCGCGGTACGGCGAAGCTGGGCTGGTGCGCGTTCCGCCGGCCGTCCTCAGCTGGCTCGCGAGCCGCGGGCGGACCGGCGTATCCAAGAGGCCGTGCTGGACCGGGTGCCGCCGACGGACGTTCTCGTGCTTCGTGTTCGGGAGTTGCTCCACGACCCGGGTCGAGGTGTGCACGCGCTACAGCCGTTCCGTGGTGAGCGGGACCGGGGAAAGTTCTATCTGTGGGTGTGCCCGAAGTGCCGAGCCGGTCGTATTTCCAAGATCTCGGTCTACGACGAGGGAGTCGGTTACGGGCGGGCGATGATCCGGGCGGCGCTGGAGGCGTGGCCCGGATGCACCTGGTACACCTCCTGGCAGCAGCCCAGCGCGCTGGGCTTCTGGCGCGCCATGTCCACCGAGACCGGACAACCGTTCACCGTCAACGACGACCTCAAGAAGCGCTGCCAGCACCGCCCGGTCGCCGCGCCGCGCTCACCCCTGGATGGTGTCCAGATCCGCCCTTTGAGGGCTGCCGAGCCCACAGGGGGCGCGGAGCGCACCGGTGGGTGACCAGCGACGGGACCGTTTGCGGCGCGCGTACCTGCGGCTCGGCGCCGGGGAACTCCTCGCCGCTGCCGTCTTCGGGGTGGTCGCGGTCACCTCTGTCACGCCGCGGATGCAGGGCCAAGAGGTGTTGGCGTTGTGGAGTGCACTGGTGCCGCTGCTCGTGGTGCGCTGGCCCAAGCGGGGGTGTACTGGCTGTCGGCGCGACGGTGGGTGTGCCGGGCTCCGATGCCGGCCCGGTTCGCCATAGTCTACCGGGCGTTCCGGGTACTCGACGGTGTCGTGCTCGCCGCCGGGCTGGTCGGGCTCGTCTTCTGGTGGCCCGACCGTGCCGGTGCGGCGCTGTTCTGCACGGGTGTGTGGTGCTTCGCGGTGGTTGAGTACGGCAACTACTACGTGGTGCGGTTGGCCTACCCGATGGCTCAGTGGCTCGCCCGGGTCGGGCAACGCCGCACACCGCGTCTGGTCGACGACAGCCGTCGGAGATGATCGTCGGGAGTCGTTCTCGCGGTGTCGGATTGTGCACCCGGTCTACGTCGATGCCCTCACCATCCACGCACAAGTCGAGGTCGCCGTGGCGTCATCGGGGTGTGCACTTTCACCGTCGACCGCCATGTCCGGGTTCGTTGATTTCGCGGATCCAAGCGTTCACCTGCGCGGCTGCGGCCTGCAGCGGCAGGTTGATCCCGCCGGATGCTGCGGCCCGCGTGTAGTCCTCGGTCCAGTGACCGTGCGCAGTGACGGTCGGCGGCCAGGGCCTCCGTGATCGACCGAGGGTGACAGCCTCAGCGGCCCGAGCTGCGAAGACGGCCACCGCGGCCGCTCGGACCTCAGCCAGACTTGGGCTGCCGGTCGCGGAGATGAGATCGCGCAGCAGCAGTAGGTCGACCACGTCACGGGCTCGGTCGTTGACCATGCCTGGTGGTTCGTGCGGGTCGGAGACCGCGTGAAGTTTCTGAGCGATCTGGAAGCGCATCGCGATCCCCACCAAGGCGTCCGGGTCGGGCAGGCCGAAGCCGCCCAAGGGCAGCGGTTCGATGGCCTCGCTCTCCTCGCCGATGCCAGCCTCATCGGGTGAGACCTCGAACTGGATACGCCGCCAGGTCACACCTCGCATCTGCAGGATGATGTCGAACCGGCGCGGCTTGGTGGTCCTGGTTGGCACGTCCACGACCTCGACCTCGCCTCGCCGTAACGTCAGCGGACCCCACGGCTGGTCGAGCACGTCCTCGAGTGCGGTGAAGAAGCCGCCCAGATCGCCCCGGACCACCCCGTCGACGTCCTTGGTCGCGCGGGCGGTCGCGGCGAGCCGGTGCTGGAGCAGGGCGCCACCCTTGAGTAGGAACAGTTGACGACCTTCACTGTCCCGGGCGCGCTGCACCGCAGCAACTGCCACCGAGGACGCGACCAGCCACCCCAACCTCCCACCCTCGGCCTCCTCACCAAGCCGTCCCTCCGCCTGGACAATCCAGGTATTGAGCACCCGGGTAGAGATCGGCTGCTTGGCTTTTGGCGTCAGTGTCTTCAGCAGCTCGGCCAGCCGGGACCCGGCACGTTCACCGGTCACGGCGGACCTGCATCTGCTGGGCCAACGCATCACGCTCGGCGGTCTTCAGATATCCCTGCGCGTGTCCGCGTTCGACGGCTTGGCGGAGCAGGTAGGTCGGTGTGCCGTCGGCGATGCACTGCTCGAGCGCCGTCGCGGGCGTGACCGTCGGGATCTCCTGCCACCAGCCGACCTGAGCGGCGCCGAGGTCCTCGAAGTGGACCATGTAGCCCTGCCCGCCGGCCCGCCGGAACCGCCGCTGCTTGCCGACGGTGAGGTGGATGCGATTGGGGTTGACGTCGCTGATGCCGTACACGTCCAGCGCGCTTTCGTGCGAGAGCGCCGCCTCGGGCACCCGCGTCCACAGCACCGCGAGCATGAGCCGGTCATGTTCCCCGACTGGGTACCTCGGAAAGCGGTACACCCCATGCGCGGCACGATCCAGCGTGCCCCGATGCACCAGCATCTGCAGGGCGTGCTTGTCGATACCGGCCGCACTGGCCTGCTGAGCAGTCACGAACCCGTGCTGCCCGGTCGCAAGATCCCACAGCACGTCCCGCGCCAAAACCCTCGCCACCATGGCATTAGTGTAACTAAACAGTGACACTAGTGCCGCGTCTACCCGACGTGCCGGCTTCCCCCCGGGTCGATCCGCCCGCCGCATTTGGGGTTGTCCACAGGGCCTGCGATTTCCACTTGGTGCCAGACGTGTATCCGTAGTGGACTGCATCTGCGACCGGAAGTGTCGTGGCCCGCAATCGACGCAGGCGCCGCGGTGACGTGGCCGCTGGACGTTCGCGGGGGAGTGGTCATTGTGATACGAATGCACTAGTGTTTATTTATCGGTTCGGGCTTGTAGTGTCAACGTGCAGGGGCACTCACAGCCTTAGTCCGATGAGATCGAGGAGACGCAGATGACGACCCGAAGCCGAAGGTGCGCAGGCGTCGTGGCGATGACGTTGGCCACGGCGGTGCTGACCTCGGCTTGCAACGACCCCGGGCCGACGCCTACGACCTCGATGACGAGTGCCACCCCGACGGTCGCGCCGCCGTCAACCAGCGCGACGACGACGGCGACACCGCTGACTCCGGCGGAGAAGGATCTGAAGTCAGCGGAGGAGGCGATCGGCCGCTACTGGGGTGTTCTCGACGAGCTCGCCGCCGATCCCAAG
>JBOFLF010000092.1:0-48605 GCA_051657715.1 Angustibacter sp.
AACCGGACTGCACCACCAGCAGCCCGCAGCGGCTCGTTCTGCTGGTCCAGGTCGAGGGTGCGGGAACCCAATCGATCCCGATCCGGGACGGCGGCAGCGACCTGCCCACGTCGGCCGAGGTGGCGTGCCCGGTCGACGAGCGTCAGCCAGGGTCAGGGCCAGGGTTGAGGCGTCCGGCCAGCACTGCTGCGGCGACCCGTTCGCCCTCGACGGCGCCTTGCGTTACCAGCTCGGTGCAGTAGCGCACCCACTCGGCGGCATCATCGTGGGTTCCACCGGCATATCGGCTGAGGATCCGCCCATGCTCCAGATGTGATGCGGTGCAGGCCATCTCAGGCGCTGCTACTCCGGTGGGATCCACACCGCGATCCACCAGCACCGCCCGGTGCACAGCCCGGGCCACCACCCCGGTGCCAGCAGTGAACGGGCGGGTTGTGGCGATCTCGCCCCACGCGACCGCGGCCACCACCAGCGCCGGTACCTCGTCCGGGCACCGCAGCACCGCGTACAAGGTGTCGAGCCGAGCGGACAACGCGGCCCCGTGCGGAGCGGCACCCCGCAGGTCGCGCGGCGCCTGCCCCGCACGGCGCGGCCGGCCGAGCTCATCGCCCGGGATCAGGCCGGTGGCCGCGGCCACATGCACCGTGGCCAGGCCCTGCGCCGGCGTCCGGCGCAGCACCGCGCCGACCTTCCCGGCGAGCACGGTCGCCCGCAGCGCTCCGGACACCACCCGCCCAGTCGCGTCGTCGGGAGCTGGACACGCTCCACGGAGCACGTCTCGCACCACGGACACCGGCAGTCGGGCGCCCTCCATCGCGGCGCTGGCCTGGGCCGCGCGTGTGGTGGTCTCGGCCAGCGCCTGCTCGGTACGGCGTCGCAAGCCGGGGTGCCAGCGCAGCCGGGTGCAGGCGTCCCGGGCAGCCGCGATCGCCTTCGGGACGCCGGGTGCCTCGGCCAGCCGGATCAGCGCATCGGCGACCGCGCCGGAGAACAGGGTGCGGTCATCGGCCACAGACATCGACCCTACGCGGGTGCGGGACCGCCAGCCGGCGCCCGGCTAGCGGAACGTCGTCGCGACGCCGTGGCTCGGGAGCCGTCGGCTGTGGGGCGTCGGCCGTGGCATGTGACGGCGGGACGTTGACTAGGGTCGGAGCGGACGACGCCGGCACCGTTGCGAAAGGGTTCGATGATGACTCAGCCGACTCAACCCGCCCCATCCGCGTCAGGCTCGCAGAACCCCAGCTCGCACAACCCCAGCTTGGAGAACCTCAGCCGCGAGGAGCGGCGCTTTCCACCCGCCGCCGAGTTCGCCGCCACCGCCGTGGCCCGGTCCGAGTTGTACCAGCGGGCTGCCGCGGACCGGCTGGCGTTCTGGGAGGAGCAGGCCGGCCAGTTGACCTGGCGGACCCGGTGGGACCAGGTGCTGGACTGGCAGCCGCCGTTCGCCCGGTGGTTCGTCGGCGGCACGCTCAACGTGGCGTACAACTGCGTGGACCGGCACGTGGCTGCCGGCCACGGCGACCGGGTGGCGTTGCACTGGGAGGGTGAGCCCGGGGACACCCGCACCATCACCTACGCGCAGCTGCAGGACGAGGTGTGCCGGGCAGCGAACGCGTTGCGGCAGTTGGGGATCCAGGCCGGGGACCGGGTCGCCATCTACCTGCCGATGATCCCGGAGGCGGCGGTCGCGATGCTCGCCTGCGCCCGGATCGGCGCGCCGCACTCGGTGGTGTTCGGCGGGTTCTCGGCCAGCGCGTTGGCTTCCCGGATCGACGACGCCAGCGCCAAGCTGGTGATCACCGCGGACGGCGGCTACCGCAAGGGCGCGGCGACCACGCTCAAGCCTGCCGTGGACGAATCGTTGCAGCTGGCCGCGGGCGGCAGCGTCGAGCACGTGCTGGTGGTGCGCCGGACCGGTCAGGACGTCGGCTGGAGCGACGGCCGGGACGTGTGGTGGCACGACGTGGTCGGCGCCGCCAGCCCGGAGCACGAGCCGGAGGCGTTCGACGCCGAGCACCCGCTGTTCATCCTCTACACCTCCGGGACGACCGGGAAGCCCAAGGGCATCCTGCACACCTGCGGCGGCTACCTCACCCAGGCCGCGTACACCTTCCGGAACGTCTTCGACCACCAGCCGGACCGCGACGTCTACTGGTGCACCGCGGACGTCGGCTGGGTCACCGGCCACAGCTACATCGTGTACGGGCCGATGGCGAACGGCGCCACCCAGGTGATGTACGAAGGCACGCCGGACACCCCGCACCAGGCGCGTTGGTGGGAGCTGGTCACCAGGTACGGAGTCACGCTCTTCTACACCGCCCCGACCGCGATCCGGACGTTCATGAAGTGGGGCGAGCACCTGCCCGCGCAGCACGACCTGTCCTCGTTGCGGCTCCTGGGGTCGGTGGGCGAGCCGATCAACCCGGAGGCGTGGATCTGGTACCGGAGGGTGATCGGCGGCGACCGAACCCCGGTGGTGGACACCTGGTGGCAGACCGAGACCGGCGCCATCATGATCAGCCCGCTGCCCGGCGTCACCACCGCCAAGCCCGGTTCGGCGCAGGTGCCGCTGCCGGGGATCGTCGCGGACGTGGTCGACGACGCCGGCACGCCGGTGCCGGACGGCGCCGGCGGGTACCTGGTGCTGACCGAGCCGTGGCCGTCGATGCTGCGCGGTATCTGGGGCGACGACGAGCGCTACCGCCAGACCTACTGGTCCCGTTTCCCCGGGCGCTACTTCGCCGGTGACGGCGCGAAGAAAGACGACGACGGTGACATCTGGCTGCTCGGCCGGGTGGACGACGTGATGAACGTGTCCGGGCACCGGTTGTCCACCACCGAGATCGAGTCCGCGCTGGTCTCGCACCCCTCGGTGGCCGAGGCCGCCGTCGTGGGCGCGAGCGATGACACCACCGGGCAGGCGGTGTGCGCATTCGTCATCCTGCGCGGGGACGTCCAACGTGAGGCACAGCAGGGCGAGGCACCGCAGGGCGAGAACACCGCGGCGACCCTGCGCGCGCACGTCGCGCACGAGATCGGACCGATCGCCAGGCCCCGGCAGATCATGGTGGTCGCCGAGCTGCCGAAGACCCGCTCCGGCAAGATCATGCGCAGGTTGCTGCGGGACGTCGCGGAGAACCGCGAGGTGGGCGACGTCACCACCTTGGCCGACAGCACGGTGATGGAGCTCATCAAGCGCGGCATGGCCACCGCCCCGTCCGACGGTTGACTCCCGCGGCCTGGGGGATCGGCCCGGCAACGTCGCCAGCACGCGGTCGTCGCGGTGGCCAGCCGATGTCACCAGGCTGGGTGGGTCAGCGGCTGGAGGGGCGACGGTCGCGGGGTTGACGAGATCACATTCGGTGTCCGAGCGTGAGCCCGTTGCGATGAAGAGGCTCCATCTCGGCAATCGATCACCCCACCGTGCAAGGGTTTTGCTTGATGAGCGGCGCTGGCGAGGCGCCCGGTATTAGCGTGGCGGCACCCGAGGGTTTGAGGAGGTGGGTGCCCTGGCTGGGTCCTCGTCGAGGCCCTCCTTGAACGGCTTCGACCTGCTGCCTGCACCCGATGTTCGGCGTAGCGCCCGAGGGCGCGGCCGTAGGAGCGGCGGGCTGCGTACGCGTCTGGTCGTGATGGCGCTGGTTCCGCTGGTGGCGTTCGGCGCTCTCGCGTGGGTGGGGTGGACGACCTTCACCGCGGTCCGGGTCGGAGGCCCCAGCTACGACCGGATCGCCTCGGCCCAGGATCTCGTCGCCGATGTGCTGCCGCCGCCGCAGTACATCGTCGAGTCCTACCTCGTGGTGCTGCTCCTGGTGGATCCGGAGAACAAGGACGTCCGCGGCGATCTCGTGACCGCCCTCACAGACCTCGAGGACCGCTATCGCGAGCGGCATCAGGTCTGGCAGCGCGAGCTGCGGGACGAGAACCTGCGACAGGGCCTGCTCGTCGACTCCTACCAGCCGGCCGTCAGCTTCTTCGAGCTGGTCAACACCCAGCTGCTGCCGGACGTGCAGGCTGGCCGGTACCCGCAAGCCCGTGGCCTGGCGAACGGGCAGTTGCGCGATCTCTACCGGGACCACCGCCGCCAGATCAACCAGGTGGTCGAGCTGGCGCGTGCGGAGCAGGCCAACGTCGAGAACGCGACGGCCGACACCGTGCGCAGCAGGCAGTGGTTGATGGTCGGGCTGCTGGGTGGCCTGGCCCTGCTGACGTTGTTCCTCGGGATCGCCATCATCCGATCGGTGCTGCGGCCGGTGCGCCAGCTGGAGCGGATCGCCCACCACGACCTTCCCCGGCTGCTGCAGCGCGCGCGGGCCGCCGGGCTGGAGGACGGTGCCCCGCCGCGCCTGGCGCCGGTCTCGCCGCGCTCTCAGGACGAGCTCGGCCGGGCCGCGGCCGCGTTCAACACCGTGGTGCAATCCGCTGTCGACCTCGCCGCCGAGCAGGCCCGCCGCCGCCGCGCCATCGCTGAGACCTTCGTCCACCTGGGGCGTCGGAACCAGAGCCTGATCACCCGGCAGTTGCGGCACATCGACGAGCTCGAGCGGTCCGAGGACGACCCGACGATGCTCGGCCACCTGTTCCGGTTGGATCAGCTGGCGACCCGGATGCGGCGCAATGCCGAGAGCCTGTTGGTGCTCGCCGGTGTCGAGCCGGCTCGCACGTGGACGAGGCCGGTCCCGGTGGTCGACGTCGTCCGGGCCTCGATGGGCGAGGTGGACGGCTACGAGCGCGTGCTCGTCGGTGCCGTCGATCCCGGGATGGTGTCCGCGGACGCCGTCGCCGACCTGACCCATGTCCTGGCTGAACTGGTGGAGAACGCCGTGAAGTTCTCTCCGGCTCACCTGCCTGTCGAGGTGAGCGGGGGAGCGCTGGCCGATCGGTATCAGATCACCGTGGCCGACCACGGTCCGGGGATGAGCCATCAGCAGCTGGCGTTGGCGAACGAGCGGCTGCGGGCCGGCATGGAGCTGGATGAGCTGCCCACGATCCACCTGGGTCTCTTCGTGGTCGCCAGGTTGGCTCGACGGCATGGCGTCGCGGTGGAGTTGGCGAGCGACGGACGCTCCGGGACGGTCGCGTCGATCCTGCTCCCGGTGAGCGTCCTGGTGGCCTTGGCGTCTTCCGCGCCCTCGGTCTCGGTTACCTATCCGCGGACCGGCTTCGAGCCAGGTGTCCCGTCGCCGTTGATCGCTCCGCTGGCCACCTCCGTCGATCAGCGGGAGCCGAGGAGATCACCCGCTGAGCCCGGTCGGACGGTGCCGAGGCCGCGGATCGATTTCGGCCTGCCGCCGGTCGACTGACTCTGGACCCGACTCTCCTGAGTTATTCGTCGATCACGATGCGTCATGTGAGCCGGTCCGGAAGGACGAAGACCGTACCGACTTTGCGGATTCGCACTCGTCGAGCAGTGAGCCAGGCACTACTTTGAAACATCGGATAGGCGCTCTTGGGCGTCGCCCTGCTAGGGCGCGGAGCAGCTAGCTGGAGGAACGCAGATGGCGCGACGGGCACCAGCTCACCTCGGCGTCGTGGTGGACGACGAGCGGCCGTCGTGGTTTCGCGGCGGGGTCCGAACCCGGCTGCTCGCCATGGCCGTGGTGCCGACCCTCGCGTTCCTCGGCATCTACTTCGTCAGCAGCGCTCGGTCCGCCCAGACCCAGGTTGACGGACCGTTGTATGACCAGATCGTCAGCAATAAGGATCTGATCGCCGACGTCCTGCCACCGCCGCAGTTCATCATCGAGAGCTACCTGACGGTCGTGCAGCTGTCCGAGAACGAGAACATCAGCCGCCGCGACGAGCTGATCGCCAACTTGGCTCGGCTCGAGGCCGAGTACCGCGACCGGCACCGGGTGTGGCAGCGCGACCTCAGCGACCCGGAGCTGCGTCAGGCGCTCCTGATCGACGCTCACGACCCAGCCGTGCGGCTCTTCCAGCTTGCCAACGAGCAGCTGGTCCCGGACGTCCGGGCCGGGGAGTACGAAGATGCCGAAGAACTTGCGGGTGATGAGCTGCGGCTGCTGTACGAGCAGCACCGGGCGGGGATCGACAAGGTGGTGCAGCGCGCCCGGGCACAGCAGATCGAGGTGGAGCGGAACGCGACCGCTGCAGTACGACGGGACCGGCTGATCCTCGGTGGCGTGTTCGGGGCGATGACCCTGCTCACCCTGTTGTTCGGTCTCGGATTGGCCCGAGCCATCGTCAGGCCGCTGCGCCGGCTGGAGAAGGTCGTGCGGGAGGACCTGCCGAGGTTCATCGACCGTGCGCGCCGGACCGACTTGACGGACCAGGAAGGGCTGGGCATCGAGTCGGTGGCGATCAACACCCCGGACGAGCTCGGGCGGGCGACCGTCGCCTTCGACACGGCGGTGCGCTCGGCCGTCGAGCTGGCCGCCGAGCAGGCCCGGCAGCGCCGGGAGACCTCCGAGACGTTCATCCACCTGGGCCGGCGCAATCAGAGCCTGGTGTCCCGCCAGCTGCGGCACATCGACGAGCTGGAACGCGCCGAGAGCGACCCGGACCAGCTGCGGCACTTGTTCCGGCTCGACCACCTGGCCACCAGGATGCGGCGGAACGCCGAGAGCCTGTTGGTGCTGGCCGGCGTCGAGCCGGCCCGGAAGTGGAAGCAGCCGGTGTCGGTGTTCGACGTGGTGCGTGCTTCGCTGGGCGAGGTGGAGGGATACGAGCGGGTGCGGCTGGAGACCATCCAGCCGGCCATGGTTCCCGGGTTCGCCGTGGCCGACCTGACCCACATGTTGGCTGAGCTGGTGGAGAACGCCCTGCGGTACTCACCGCCGGACACCCCGGTCACCGTCACCAGCGGCCACCTGGGCGCCACCTACCAGGTCGCGATCGTGGACCACGGCATGGGCATGGGATCCCGGGAGGTCGAGGAGACCAACCGGCGACTGAGCGCGGACCCCAGCACCGACCGCTTGCCTTCAGGAAGCCTCGGGTTGTACGTGGTGGCGCGGTTGGCCGCCCGCTACGGCATCACCGTGGAGGTGGACAGCGGTCGCGGAGACGGCCTGACCGCCTATGTTTCCCTGCCTGCCGCGCTGTTGGAGCAAGCAGGGCCGACGCCGATCCACGAGATGCCCCGGACGGCCGGCGTCTTCGACTCGGTGGCCAGCTCCATGGCCCAGCCCAGCGTCTTCGATCCGATCGAGCCGCGGCAGCTGCCGGTGGCGGCTATGTCCTCCACGCCTGCGCCAATGGCCATCGCGCAGAGCGTCGACCCGCACCCCGGCACCTGGCGGTCGGCCGACCGCAACGGTGTGGCCACAGCTCCCACGACGTTCGAGCCACCGGCACCCCAGTCCGGCTCGCTTCCCGCCCTGCCCGCGGCTTCGGCTGCGCCCCCGCCGGCTTTCCACCCACCCCCCCCGGCGGCTTTCGACCCACCCCCCCCGGCTCGCCCGCCGTCGATCTTCGAGAGCCCCCGCCCGCAGCCACCGGTCAGCTCGCCACCTCAGATACCGCACCCCAGTGTTCCTGCCTTCGACCTGGGTGGCGATCCTGGCACCGATCAGTACACCAGCGCTGGGCTGCGCCGCCGCTCCTCCAGGCTCCAGGCCCGACCCGGACCGGTGGCGACGCCCACGGTTGTCCCGCGGTACCAGGCACCAGGTGAGCGGGACGCCGGGCAGGTCAGGTCGCGCTACGACGCGTTCACCGCAGGCAAACGCCGTGCTCTCGACACGCCACACGATCCGGAGGACCGATGACCACCAGCAACGCGGTGCGCGACTTTGGGTGGCTGCTCACCAGATTCGCCGAAGACACCTCTGGCGTCATCAGCTCGATCGCGGTATCGGCCGACGGCATCTTGCTCGCGTCGTCCGCGGGGCTGGACCGAGCGCTCGCCGAGCAGTTCGCTGCGGTCGTGTCGGGCATGACCAGCCTGACGCAGGGCACTTCCCGGATGCTCAGCTTCGGTGACGTGAACCAGATCATCATCGAGATGAACGGCGGCTACGTGTTCACCACGGCCATCAGCCTCGGATCCGCGCTCGGTGTGATCGCGGAGAAGAGCTGCGACTTGGGTCTGATCGCCTACGAGATGGCCCTGTTGGCCCAGCGAGCCGGAAGCGTCCTGACACCCCAACTGCTGGACGAGATGAAAAACTCGTTCCTCCCGGCATGACGGCCCTTCAACACGGCGTGGCAGACGGCGACATGAGCGGCCTGAGCGCCTCCGACTCCGGGTCGGACTACGACCCGATGATCCGTCCGTTCGTCCTGACCGGGGGACGGACCAGCAGCAACGTGCCAGTGGAAGCGCTGGTGACCGCGAGCAGCGATTCCCTCGCCAGACCGGTCAGGTTGAGCAGCGAGCAGCAGGCGATCCTCGATCTCTGCCATACGCCGGTGGCGGTCGCCGAGGTCGCTGCCCGGCTCTCGCTGCCCCTCAGCGTCACCCGGATCCTGGTCAGCGATCTGGAGTCGTACGGAGTGCTGTACCTGTCGCCGGTCGCCGGAGGCGACGCAGACCTGGACCTGATCGGGAGACTGCTCGATGGCATTCACCGTCTCTGACCCCAGCGCGGCGCCCGCCCGCTCTCCTCGGTCAGCCAAGATCGTCGTGGCCGGCAGCTTCGGCGTCGGCAAGACGACGTTCGTCGGCTCGGTGTCGGAGATCCCGCCGCTGCGCACCGAGGCCGCCATGACCAGCGCCGCGGTCGGCGTGGACGACGCCAGCCAGGTCGCCACCAAGACCACCACCACGGTGGCCATGGACTTCGGCCGGATCACCATCGACCCCGAGCTGGTGCTCTACGTGTTCGGGACACCGGGCCAGGACCGGTTCTCCTTCATGTGGGACGACATCACCATGGGCGCGCTGGTCGCGGTGGTGCTGGCGGACACCCGGCGGCTGGACGAGTGCTACCCGGCGCTGGACTACTTCGAGCTCAAGGGCATCCCGTTCGTGGTGGCGTTGAATGCGTTCGACGGCGTGCAGCCGCACCGGATGGAGGACGTGCGCGAGGCCCTCGACCTGCCATCCTGGGTGCCGATCCTCGGCATCGACGCGCGGCAGCGTCAGTCCGCTAAGCAAGCCCTGATCGTCGGTCTGGAACACCTCATCCAACGCCTCGGCCCGAGTCGGTCCTGACCGCGGGCACAGCAGGCGCACGCTGGGCCGGGGACTGCGTCGACCGAGCGCGCCCGTGGCAGTTCAGGTGACACGGAGAGCTACTCCGCCATCACGTTGAGGTTTCCAGAATGCAACGGCTGCAGCGGGTTTGATGAAGACGTCGCGCGCACGCCGCGACGTCCGGCAGGCTGGGGCAACGGTCGTACTCTCCCTCACCCGGGGATGCGATCCAGGCCTCGGCGGGCTGCTCGCCCTTGATTGTGCGCCCGCCGGGGCCGGCCATCCTCCTCGGTCAGGGCACCATCCGCAACTGCTCGCACGGGTCTGCGAGGGGTAGCGCCAGGGATCTGCAGCAGTACTACGGGCCTGCTGATCCCGCAGCGCCTGCTGACGACTTCTCACCCAACGCCCGCTGCTGCGCTCAGCGGCTTCTCAGCTTCGGTGTCGACCGTTGATGACGGATCACCAGCACTCCACGACTGAGGAGCCACCGATGAGCACACCCACGCTGACCGATACCAGAGGATCCGCAGACCGCACCGATCGCAGCAGCGGCGACCGGCCCCGGGCCATCAGCGCCGTCGGGCTGACCAAGACCTACGGTCAGCGGACCGTCGTCGACCGTCTGGACCTCGACGTGCCGTCCGGCGTGGTGTGCGGCTTCGTCGGGCCGAACGGTGCCGGTAAGACGACCACGCTGCGGATGCTCCTCGGGCTGATCCGTCCGACCGGCGGCACCGGGGCGGTCCTGGGTCGGTCGATGCGGCACCCGGCGCGGTACCTACCCGAGGTGGGCGCCATGATCGAGGGTCCGACGTTCACCGCGGCGCTGTCCGGCCGGGACAACCTGCGGGTGCTGGCCCGGGTCGGCGGGGTGCCGGTCGCCCGCGTGGACGCCGTCCTGGATCGCGTCGGCCTCGGTGAGCGGGCCGGCGATCCGTTCCGCTCGTACTCACTCGGCATGAAGCAGCGGCTGGGTATCGCCGCGGCTCTGCTGCCCACACCGCGGCTGCTGGTGCTGGACGAGCCGACCAACGGCCTGGACCCGGCCGGCATCGCGCAGATGCGCGACCTGCTGGCGAGCTTCCGCCATGAGGGCATCACGGTGCTGGTCTCCAGCCACCTGCTCAGCGAGGTCGAGCAGGTCGCCGACCACCTGGTGATGATCCGCACCGGCCGGCTGGTGTTCTCCGGCGGCACCCAGGACCTGCTGCGCTCCCAGGCTCCGGCCATCGTGGTCGGTACCGCCGACCCCGACGACCGGGACGTCGTCGCGGACATCGCCGCGGCCTTGGACTGGCCGGTCGCGCGCGACGCCGTCGGGTTCGTGCTCGCCGAGCTGCCGCCGCAGGTCAGCGAGGCGGACGCCCGGGAACGAGCCGGCGAGCTGAACCGCCGGGCGCACGCGGTCGGGGTCACGCTCACCCACCTGGAGATCCGCCGCCCGACGCTCGAGGACGCCTTCTTCCAGCTCACCGGCTCCGGCAGCGGTGACATCCGGTGACCTGACGTCGCTACCCGGTCCGCTCGCGAGCTGGGCCGTCACCGCGCTGGGCGTTCCTCCGGTCCGCCAGCAATCCACATCTGCCAGCAGCCGATCGACATGTAGAGGAGACCATCATGGTGGGAGTGTTCCGAGGCACCTGGACGATGCTGCGTCGTCCTGGCCTGATGTGGGGGGTGTTCGCCGGGACCGCGGCGGTCACCACCTTGGTCACCAGTCTGGCGTTCGTCTACGCCGACTCAGGTGGCAACCCGGATCAGCCGAGGGGCGGGCCCGGGTCCGGCAACACCGTCGCGAGCCTGTCGCAGGCGTCGGGGATGCTGGCCGGCTACCGCGACAGCATCCAGATCTTCGGGATCATCGCGCTGTGCGTCGCGGCGGCGGTGTTCGCCGGCCAGTACTCCGGCGGGACGCTGCGCAACCTGCTGGTCCGCCAGCCGCACCGGCTGCGGCTGCTCGCCGGCACCTGGGCCGCGGTGGCGACGTTCGCGCTGGCCGCGGTCGCGATCGGTGCGGTGGTCGGCGGCGGCGCGGCGCTGGCGCTCGCTGGTGGCCAGGGGGTCGACACCGACGCCTGGTTCACCGCGGACGGCTGGCGTTCCGCGCTGGAGACGCTGTGGCACGTGGCCCTGGCCGCGGTCGGGTACGCCACCTTGGGCAGCGCGCTCGGTGTTCTCATGCGCGCCTCGATCCCCGCCGTCGCCATCGGATTCGGCTGGCTCTTCCTGGTCGAGATCATCATCAGCGGCACCGTCGACGGGCTCGCCCGGTGGCTGCCGGGACAGCTGCTGCAGGCCGTCGCCTCCGGTGGGACCTCGGACATCGCGTTCGGGGTAGGGGTGACGACGGCCGCCGGGTACCTGGTGGTCGCGGTCGCCAGCGCCGCCACCTCGTTCGTGCGCCGGGACGTCACGGCTTGACCGGCGGTGGTTGTGACCGGCGGTGGTGTGACCGGCGGTGTGGCCAGGATGGTGTGGCCAGGATGGTGTGGCCAGGATGGTGTGGCCAGGATGGTGCGGCCGGCAGTGGTCAGCAGGGCCTGGGCAGCCGACTCGGTGTTCGACGACGGCTCGGTCGCGGCCAGCAGGGCCAGGAGACAGGGGATCATGGCGCTCATGAAGGTGCTGATCGTCGAGGACGACCCAGCGACCCGGGCGAGCCTGGAACGCAGCCTGCAGTTCGAGGGGTACGGCGTGGTCGCGGTTCCCGACGGCGAGGCGTGCCTGGCCGCGGTCGAGACGTTCCGCCCACAGGTGGTGCTGCTGGACCTGGGCCTGCCGCGGGTGGACGGGCTGGAGGTGTGCCGTCGGCTACGCGCGGCCGGTGACGACGTCCCGGTGCTGATGCTCACCGCGCGGGAGTCCACGGGCGACCGGGTCCGGGGGCTCGACGCCGGCGCCGACGACTACCTGCCCAAGCCGTTCGCGTTGGAGGAGCTGCTCGCCCGGTTACGGGCGCTGGTGCGGCGCAGCGGCGCAACGTCCGCGAGCCAGCAGGTGCTGGTGGCCGCCGACCTGCGGATGGACACCGGCAGTCGAGAGGTGAGCCGCGACGGCGAGCCGATCACGCTGACCCGGACCGAGTTCGAGCTGTTGCAGCTGCTGATGGCTCACCCGCGCCAGGTGCTGACCCGGGCGCAGATTCTGTCGCAGGTATGGGGTTACGACTTCGACCCGGCGTCCAACACCCTGGAGGTATACGTCGGGTACCTGCGGCGCAAGACCGAGGTCGGCGGGCGTCCGCGACTGCTGCACACCGTCCGCGGGGTCGGGTACGTGCTGCGCCCGCCGACGGGCGACGGTAGCCAGCCGGCGGGTCGATGACGCCACCACCGGGGTGCGCCCCGGGGCTTGGCCGATCGCGGCGCCGGCCGTTCCGATGGCAGCCTCGGCGGTCGTTCCCGACGTCCTTGCTCGCCCGGCTGGCGCTGCGGACCGCGGTCGCCGGTTTCGCGTTCTTCCTCCTCGCCGGGACGGCGGTGGTGTCGGTCGCAGCGCGGACCACGGTGTCCGACGTCGAGGACCGGCTGGACAACGTCGCCACTCTCGTGTCCCGCCTGGCGGTCGGCCCGGACGCGCCGATCCGGTCGCTGTGCTCCGGCGTGGCGAACGGCCTGCCGCTGCCCCCGGCCGCCACCCGAGAGGTGGTGCTCGAGATCCGGGAGCCGGACGGCCGGGTGTGCCGGGCGAGCAACGCGCCGGTGCTGGACCCGCTCGTCGGGCCACGGTGGCCCGTCCGGGTGATCACCGGCAGCGCCCTGCCGCGGGTCCAGGACCAGGACGGCAGGTCGTGGCTGGTGGTCACTCGCGAGCTGCCGTCCGGTGCGCAGCTGCGGGTCGGCGGTGACCTGTCGACGTTCTCCCTGCTGGCCGAACGGCTGGTCACCACCATGGTGGTGATCAGCGTGCCGGCCGCGTTGGCGGCGGCCTTCATCGGCCTGGTGCTGACCCGCGGCGGGCTACGGCCGGTGCGTGAGCTGGCGAACGCCGCGCAGACCGTGGCCCGGACCCAGGAGCTGTCCGTGGCGCTGCCGGTGCGGGACTCAGCGGTCGGCGAGGTCGGCCGGCTGACGGTGGCGTTCAACGACATGATGGCCGCGCTCTGGCAGGCCAGGCAGCGGCAGGCCCAGTTGGTCGCGGACGCCGGTCACGAACTGCGGACGCCGCTCACCAGCCTGCGCACCAACATCGAGCTGCTGGCGCGCAGCGAGCAGGTCGGCCGGCCGCTGCCCGCCGCCGACCGCGCGGCCCTGCTCACGGACGTGACCGCCCAGCTGGACGAGTTGTCCGAGCTGGTGGGCGAGCTGGTGGTGCTGGCCCATGACCCGAGCGACCGTCGGCGGGTGGACGTCCGCCTGGACGAGGTGGTCGGTCGGGCGCTCGAGCGCGCCCGGCGGCGGGCGCTCGACCGGCAAGTGGTGGTCGTCGAGCTGCAACCGTGGGTCGTGCCGGACGCCGACCCGGACGCCGTGGAGCGTGCGGTGCTCAACCTGCTGGACAACGCGGTGAAGTTCTCCCCGCCCGGGTCGACCGTGCGGATCTCGTTGCGGGACGGTCAGGTCGTCGTCGACGACGAGGGTCCTGGCGTCCCGCCGCAGCTGCGGCGCGAGGTGTTCGCCCGGTTCTGGCGCGGCCCGGATGCGCGCGGTCTGCCCGGGTCGGGACTGGGGCTGGCGATCGTCGCGGACACCGCGGACAGCCACGGCGGCCGAGCCGGTTTCAGTGCGGCTCCGGACGGTGGTGGCCGCGCCGTCATCGCCCTCCCCGGTCAACCGGCGGTCTGATTCCGCACCGGTTCGGCTCTGGTTCCACGGAGGTCCGGCGCTGTCGCGGACCGGATCCGTTCGGGTTCCCACCGAGGTCCGGCGCAGTCTCGGCCCGTTCCGGCGCTGTGACGATCCCGGACCGGATCCGGTCCGGAGCGGGGAGCTACCCCCTGTGACCTGGGGTTTGTGGTCGCGAAGAGGCTGAGGGCCGGGTCGCGCGTCCCGTCTGAGGCCAGGGTGTGCGGCGGGCGGCGAGCGCCGCTGTTCAACGACGAACGGAGAGTCCCATGGCCCAGCTTCGGCGAGCACGGCGTCCGCGATATCGCGGCCGGGTCGTCACCGGTCTCGCGGCGGTGACCATCACCGCGCTGGCCGCCTGCTCAGGAGGGGAGGGTGGAACGCAGAACCCGCAGGGCGCCGCGGGCAACGGCGGCTCGGGGAACGGCCCGTGTGACGGGAAGATCGACGGTCCGGTGAAGCTCACCGTGTCCACCCACGTGCGGGACGACAAGACGGTGCCGGTCAACCCGATCACCGTCTACCGGGAGCAGGTCGACCGGTTCAACGCCACGGTCGGCAAGGAGAAGGGCATCACCGTCTCGTTCGCCAACTTCGGCGAGGCGGCGTACGAGAAGGGCCTGCAGTCCGCGATCCAGCGCGGTGACGCCCCGGACGTCGCGGAGGTCGACGCGCCGTTCGCCGGCAGCTTCGCCTACACCGGCATCCTCCAGTCCCTCGGGAACTGCGTGCCGAAGTCGAAGCTCGCCTCGCTGCTGCCGTCCGTGGTCGCCAACGGGCAGGTCAAGGGCAAGCAGTACCTGCTCGGCTCCTACGAGAGCGGGATGGGCATGTGGGCCAGCAAGAAGGCGCTGGCGAAGGCCGGCGCCCGGATCCCCACGAGTGCCGCGGACGCCTGGACTGCCGAGGAGTTCGACGCGCTCCTCGGCAAGCTCAAGGCCGCCGGCTACCCGACCCCGCTCAACATCGAGTGGAGCTATCCCGCCGGCGAGTGGCGAGCCTTCGGGTTCGGGCCGGCGCTGGTCTCGGCCGGCGGCGGTCTGCTCAACCCGGACTTCACCAAGGCGACCGGCACGATCAACTCCGACGCCTCGGTCCAGGCCATGACCTGGTTCCAGAAGTGGGCCAACGCCGGCATCATCGACCGGTCCACGGCGACCGGCGTGAACGACACGAACTTCGTCAAGGGCAAGTCGGCGATCTCCTGGGTCGGGCACTGGATGGGCGGTGCCTACTCCAAGGCCCTCGGTGACGACCTCGTCCTGGTCCCGCTGCCGAACTTCGGCCAGGGGTCCAAGGTCTACACCGGCTCCTGGGCGTTCGGCATGACCGCCAAGGCCAAGGACCCGGACGCGGCCTACGCGTTCATCGACTTCATGACGTCCAGCGAGGCGTCGAAGGCGCTGGCCGCCTCGGAGTCTGCGATCCCGGCGGACAAGACCGTCTTCGAGGCCGATCCGGCCTACCAGGAAGGCGGGCTCCAGCACCTCTACGCGCTGAACCTGACCGCGACCGGGGTGCCGGTGCCGAGGCCGCAGACACCGGCGTACCTGGTGGCCCGGGACGCCTTCTCCACCGCGTTCGGCGACATCATCAACGGCGCCGACGTCACGGTGTCCCTCGACCGGGCCGCCGAGAAGATCGACGCCGACCTGGCGGCGAACGACGGGTACCAGCCGTGACCCCGACCGCCCGACCCGCCGTCCCGCGAGCGTGCCGACCCCCGCGACAGCCGATCGCCGGGGAGCCCTCGTGGCGGTGACCGGCACGGCGTCACTCCCAACCCGGACCCGGCCACCTGCGGGTGGCCGGGTCCGGGGCGGGGTGCGCCGCGCCGATCGCCGACGCGCTGGAGCCGGCCTGGCCATGCTGACCCCAGCCATCGTCTTCCTCGCCGTGTTCCTGGTGCTGCCGCTCGGTCTGATGGTGTGGACGGCGTTCACGAACCAGGTCTACCCGGCGAACCCGATCCGGCCGGAGCGGTTCGTCGGCTGGGACAACTTCCGGACGCTGCTCGCGGACCTGGACTTCCGGCAGGCGCTGACCCACAACGTGCTGTTCACCGTGGTCATCGTGCCGGTGCAGACCGCCCTGGCGCTCGGGCTCGCGCTGCTGGTGAACGCGCCGGTCCGCGGCCGGGCCTTCTTCCGGGTCTGCTTCTTCCTGCCGCTGGCGGTCCCGGTGGCCGTCTCCGGGATGCTGTGGAAGTACCTGTTCGACTCGGGCGGCGTGGCCGGCCGGGCGGTGCAGTTCCTCAGCTTCGGGCACCTGACGCCGGACTGGTTCGTCGAGCCGCGCTGGACGCAGCTGGCCGTCGTCATCGTCAGCCTGTGGAGCAGCACCGGCTTCCAGATGATCATCCTGCTCGCCGCGCTCCAGGGGGTGCCCCGGGAGTTGCACGAGGCCGCGATGCTCGACGGCGCCGGGGCCTGGCAGCGGTTCTTGGCAGTGACCCTGCCGAGCATCCGGCACCAGCTGTACTTCGTCGTCGCCGTCACCACGATCCTGTCGTTCCGGCTGTTCGACACGGTCTGGGTGCTGCCCCCGCGCCCGGGGGAACCTCTGGGCGCCACCACCACCCTCATGCAGTTCATCGTCGAGCGCGCGCAACGCTTCCCGGCGCTGATCGGTCTGGTCAGCGCGGCGTCCGTGCTGTTCCTCGTCGTCGTCCTGATCGTCGCGCTCGTCCAGCGCCGACTCGAACCCCGGGAGTGATCGTGCTTACCACTCGGCGTTACTCGGGAGCCGCCCGGTTCGCGGTGCTGGCTTCGGCCTCGGCGCTGTTCCTCGTCCCGTTCCTCATCATGCTGGTCGGTGCGGGCAAGTCCCGCGAGGATCTCGTCGGCGCGGGCTGGGGGGTCTTCAACCCGCAGGGATTCACCTCCCTGAAGGACAACCTGGCGAACGCGGTGGCCTCGTCCGCCGGGCAGCCGTCGTTCTTCGCGTCGATGCGCACCAGCCTCATCGTCACGGTGGTGACCGTGCTGCTCGGGCTGATCGTGAACTCCCTGGCCGGGTATGCCCTGGCCCGGTCGCCGATCCCTGGCCGGGCGGTCGCCGTCTCGGCCGTGGTGGGGCTGCTCATCGTGCCCTTCGAGGCGATCGCCGTCCCGCTGTTCGTCCTGAGCGTGCAACCGGTGGCCGGTTACCGGCTCTCCGACACGGTCGCGGCGCAGATCCTGCCGTTCGTGGCGCAGCCACTGCACATCTTCCTGTTCTACTCGTTCTTCAAGAGCCTGCCCGTGGAGCTGGAGGAGGCCGCGCAGATCGACGGCGCCGGCTCCTGGCGCACCTTCCGCAGCGTCATCGCGCCACTGGCCGGCCCCGCCTACGCCAGCTCGGCGATCCTCATGGGGCTGCAGATGTGGGGTCAGTACCTGTGGCCACTGATGGTCGCCAGCGGCGATCCCGAGCGCAGCCCGCTGCCGCTGGGGCTGCAGCAGGGGTTTCTCGGCACCACCCCCGACTGGGGCGGGTTCTACGCCTACGCCACCCTCATGGTGCTGCCCGTCGTCGCGCTGTTCCTGGCGCTGCAGCGCTGGTTCGTCCAGGGCATCGCGGCCTCAGGCGTCAAGGGGTGAGCGGCGGCCGACGGGACCCTGAACCGGCACAGCGCCGCGAGTGCCGCAGCGCGTTCTTCACCCGGTCAGCTCTTGGTGAGCGTGGCGAGTTGGTCTGCGAAGCTGGAGTGCCGAAAGGTGAATCCGGTGCTGACGCACCGGATGATGCGCTCGTCGTACGCGTGGACCACCGCCGCTATCGGGTCGACCCGGCCGCTGCGCCGCCCCAGCATCGCCGCGCAGATCCGCAGGTGCGGTTCCGCGGTGACCGCCCAGCACATGCCGGCCAGGCTGAGGATGGTCGTCACCAGCACGCAGCACAGCAGCCGGATCCCGTCTGGCCGCCCCTGCCCGACGACCAGCCCGGACGTCGGGCTCATCAAGGCGTCGACGTAGGCGGGGGTGAAAACCACCATCCCCAGCCCGAGCACGGCGATCGCGAAGCGCCGATCGGCCTGCAACACCTCCGCCGGGCTCAGCAGGGAGCTACGCGGTCGCGGGTCGCGGCGACGGACGAAGGCGGTCACCGCGATCGGCACCACGACGACGGTGCCGACCCAGGTGAACCAGCTCCCGAAACCGACGCTGACCAGGACGCCTGCCACGAGCAGTGGTCCTACGACCAGCGGCAGGACGATCGCCGAGGGTTGCAGGTGGACGGTCGGCCGCCACCGCCACGAGCCAGCCGTCCGGCCTCCGCTGCCGCGCAACGCGTCACTCGTCGTCAGCGTGATGGTCACCAGGGCGAGCGCGACACCGACCGTCAAGCCGAGGTCCATGCCCATCACCAAGCCGTCCACCCCGGCGACTGCTTGGTCGACCCAGGTCGGCAGGCCGGGCCTCGGCAGGAACGCCGGGGTGTAGCCGTCACCGGCCGCGCGTCGGACCAGGGCGAGGGTGAGCAGACCACCAGCCGATCCGGCGGACAGGACACCGCGCGCGGTGTCCGACCACAGCTGAGCCACGTCCAACGGCTCGCGTCGTCGGCCGTACCCGGCTCGGACCAAGCCGACGACGGCGAGGCCGAGGATCGCGCCGAGCGCACCGCCCTGCACCCCCACCGCGGTGAGGCCGGCGGTGGAGATCGAGCCCGGGGACACGCTGCACCAGTCGTGGACGGTGAGCTGGCGACCGAGCGTGAGGGTCATCGACATGATGAGCCACAGCGTCCCCGCGGTGACTGCGCCCAGGGCTCCGGCGGCGGTGACGACCTGGGCGACGTGGCCCGGGAGGGTGCGGGCCGTCAGCGACCGGCGACGCCGGACCGGTGCCGGGTGCCGGAGGAAGACGGCTAGGGCTACCGCCCACCCCAGCCCTGCCGCATAGGCCAAGCCGGTGCCGAGGTCGTGCGCCAACCGCCCTTGCCAGGTGAAGTCGGGGCAGCCGTAGGTGAAGGACGGTGCTCGGTCCGAGGTGAGCTGGTGCGCCCAGGCCGCCAACAGGTGCACGACGGCGACCCCGGCCGCGGTAGCCGTCCCGCAGGCGGCGGCGAAAGACCAGCGAGGGGCGACCAGGCCGGGCAGCCGCCACCAGTCGAAGTCCAACGTCCCGCTCTGCTGGAGAGACCGTGCCAGTCGGGACAGGAACGGCAGTGCGGCGTCCCGCCCAGGGCCGCGTGGGGGGAATGCCTGCCGGAGCGCGAGGTCAGCAAGCGCTTCCACCGGCTGGGCGTCCCCACCGAGCTGACGCGCCGCAGCGGGGTCCTGGACGAGTTGTTCCCTCAGGAGCGCGACCCCGAGCGGGCTGGCGGTGACCGCTGGCAGGGCGCCGTCGGAAAGGGCAGCGGGCAGCGTGCCCCCGAAGCAGTTCGCCAGATAGGTGCGCACGGCGTCCGGCGACGGCGCCTGCAGGTCGATCGTGGTGACCGAGCCGAGGCCGCAGGACACCGTCGGCCCGACGACGCACGGCCTGCCGAACAGCACGACGCGGGTTCGCGCCTCCCGGACCACAGCGCGCAGCACCGCTGGCCGGCCGATGTCGTCGACCTCGTCGAGGCCGTCGAGCACCAGGGACAGGGCTCCGGCGTCCAGCAGCGACCGGATCGCCCGCCGCCCGGTCTCGTCGCAAAAGCCCGGCAGCGCCCGGGCGAGCTCCGCGCAGACCCAACCCGTGAGGTCGTGGCCCGGGACCTCCCAGGTCGGCAGCCGCAGGTAGACCGGGACCGGGGTCGCGGACCGCCCCGGCTCGGCCATCGACTCGCGTCGGGCGAGGGCCTCCAGGGTGAGCATGACGGCGGTGCTGGTCTTGCCTGCTCCGATGTCGCCGAGCACGAGCAGCCGGCCAGATCCCTGCGCGGCGTAGAGGTCGTACAGCTCGGGCCGGCCGCCCTCGGTGTGGGCTGGTGCCCGCCCCGCCCCGGGCAGCGGGCCGAACAGCAGGTGGTCCGTGGCCAGCGGACGGGCGTTCGCCTGACGGCGACGCCAGGTCAGCGACAGCGGCGTGGGCACGAGCAGCACGGCCTGCGCGGCGAGCGCGCCCACGTATGCGTTCACCTCAGTGCTGAGCCGGTCGAGCAGGCGGCGCTGGTCACCCGTCAGGGGGCGCGGTCCCAGGACCGCGGTCGGCGGGGGGTTGCTTTTGGTCGGGTGGGCCGGCCCCGGTTCGACCGAGGACGACCGGGCGCGCCGCCACAGGGTGACCCAGCGTGCGTGGTCAGCCTCGGCCAGGCTGCGTCGGTTCCGGGTCGCCGGGCCAACGCCGTCAGCGCACTCGGTGAGGACGGTGACCACGGCGATCAGGGCGTCGACCGAGTGCGGCACCGACTGCCCGGACAGCCACTCGCCCAGGCGTCGGTCGGTCACCCGCCAGCGGGCGGACGGGGGCTTCAGCGCCTCAGCGCGGCGCGCGATGGTCGAGTTCGTGAGGGCTGGACGGGTGGCTCGAAGGGTGTGCAGCTCCCGAGCCAGGGTGGCGGCAGGGGTGGTTCCGGGAAGGCCACGGCTGGCCGAGGTCCCCGGGAACGGCACCGTGCCTCCTGTCGTCGTCGACAGCGGACATGATCCACCCGAACCGGGCGTGGGGGAATGGCCGTTATCCGGGTGTTACCGAGAAAGCCGCGGCAGGGCTCACCGCACGACCACCGGGGTGGCACGGTCGAGCGACGGGCCGCTCACGGGACGATGACGTCGCACCTGAGATCCGGCGCCCGGCTGATCTTCCGGTCGAGCGTGACCAGCGGCGCGCCGGACAGCTCCGCCACTGCGACGTAGCTGGCGTCGTAGCCGGTGAGGTTCGCGCGCAGCTCCCACACTCGCGGACCGAGGAGTTCGTAGGGCCACTGCTCGATCGCGAGGTCGAGCAGGTCCCGATGAGCCTGCGCGGCCTGGTCGGCGCTCGTGCGACCAGCCATCTCGTGTCGTCGGATGACGTTGCTCGACTCGAACATGATCAGGTGCGGAGCGAGCAACCGGACACCGGACAACTGATCGGTCGCCCACTGTCCGTCCGGGCCGGAGTCGAGAAGCAGGGCCACGACGGCTGAGGAGTCACAGACCGCCTGGACGTTCACCGTCGGTCGGCGTCCCGCGCAGCGAGGATCGATGTCGCGTCGGCTCGTGCCCCTGTCGCGATCACGCGCGCTCGTGCTCGCGCGATGACGTCCTCGACCGGCGGGTGGGCCGCGGTGTCCACGAATAGGGCTCGCACGTACTCCTGCAACGACTTACCGACCCGCGCCGCGCGGCCTGCGAGCTCGTCCCGAACGGGCTCGGGGACGTCGCGAATGGTGATGACCACACCCATGCAGTCATAGTAGCTGCAATGCAGTCGAGGTGCAGGCACTGTCGGCGAGACGGACGTACCGGAGAGCGTGGTCCAGATACGCCGAGTGCCGGTGCGGCGCGGTTTCTCAGGTAAACCTCATCGCGGTGCTCATCCGATGCTCAGGAGCGGCCGCGACGGTCACGTCATGACCAACTCGAGCATGACCAACGAGACCACGCCACGCGTGATCGGCATCGGCGTCCTGCTGGCCGTCCTCGCGCTCACCGGCTGCGGCGGCGATGACAGCGACGCCGGCAACCAGGTCGCCAGTGTTGCCGGCGGCGGCCAGACGTCATCCAGCGCAACCGCCCAGAGCAACGCGGACAAAGAGAAGGAGGCCGTCGCCTACGTCGAGTGCCTGCGAAAGCAGGGCATCGATCTGCCGGATCCGACCGTGGATCCGGACGGCACCCTGCAGCTGCAACCGCCACGTGGCGGGATCGGGTCCATCGACCAGAGCACCTTCGCGAAGGCGCAGGAGAGCTGCGGTCCCATCCCGGAGGGTCTGACCGGCGGCTTCGATCCCAGCGACTCGCAGTTCCAGGACAACGCGGTGAAGTTCGCCGACTGCATGCGCAAGGAGGGGGTCGATGTCGGCGACCCGGACTTCTCCGGCGGCGCAGCCGGTAACCCGCAGCAGATCTTCCCGGGTCTGGACCTGCAGGACCCGCAGCAGCAGGAGGCGGCGAGCAAGTGCCGGTCCGCCTTCGGCGACGCGCTGCCGGGCGGGCGGTGAGGTCTGTGACGACTCAGGTGGCCAATCCGGTGGCCGATCCAGCAGCCGAGCCGGGGGCTGGTCCCAGAGCTGATCCGGCGGCCGCACCCTCCGCCCGGCGTCGGACGTCGACTCGACGCAGGCTCTCGGGACGGCGGGCGCTCGTAGTCCTGGTCGTCCTGATGCTGCTGGTGGGTGCCGCGGCCGTGATGGGGCTGCGGCGGGACGGTTCCACGCGGGGCGAGGGCGAGGCGACGACGACGTCCACCACCACCGCGCGGGTGCGCCAGCAGGACCTGGTGGTCACCGAGACGGTGACCGGGCAGCTCGGCTTCGACGACGCACGCGACCTCGCCACCTTCCGGTCCGGCGTGGTCACCCGTGCCGCCAGCGAGGGCACGACCGTGCGCAGCGGTGCGGTGGTGTACGCGGTGAACCGCGAGCCGATGGTGCTGCTGACCGGTGACGAGCCTGCCTACCGGGCGCTGAGCACGGCCTCCGCGGACGGCGCGGACGTCCAGCAGCTGGAGCGGGCGCTGGTCGCGCTGGGCTACGGCGACGGGGTCAGTGTCGACCGGCGGTACACCGCGGCGACCGCGGACGCCGTCCGGGAGTGGGAGGACGACCTGGGCCGCGCCGACCCCGACGGCACGGTCTCCCTGGCCGACGTGGTGTTCGCGCCCGGGCCGGTGCGGGTGTCCGCCCAGCAGGCCCCGCCTGGCACCCAGGTGCAGTCCGGCAGCACCGTCCTGACGGTCACCTCCACCACGCCGATCGTGTCGGTCGACCTGGACGCCGGCCGCGCCGACGAGGTCGCGGTGGCCGATCGCGTCGACCTCGACCTGCCGAACGGCACGTCGAGCACCGGGACCGTCTCCCGGATCGGCGCCGCCGAGTCCGGCGGTAGCGCATCGGGTTCGGCTTCGTCCCCTGGCGCCGGGGGCCAGGGTTCCGGTGCGACCGAAGGTGACCCGACGTTTCCGGTCGAGGTGGCCCTGCGCGATCCGGCGAAGGCGAAGAACCTCACCGGCGGTGACGTCGAGGTGTCCTTCGAGACCTCCCGCCAGGAGGACGCCCTGACCGTCCCGGTGGCGGCGCTGGTCGCGCTCTCCGAAGGCGGCTATGCGGTCGAGGTTGCAGGCGACGCCGGGCAGGCGTCCGCCTCGGGTGGATCGGCGACGCGCCTGCTGCCCGTTGAGGTGGGCACCATCTCCGACGACACCGCCGCGATCACCGGCGACGGCGTCCGCGACGGCCTGGTCGTGGTGGTGCCGCGATGAACGCGCCGCCGGCCACGTCCTCCACAGCGACCGCACCCCGGGTGACGTCGGCCGCGGCTGCGTCGTCTTCAGCGCCAACGTCCGCGGCTGGGTCGAGACCGGTTGTCCTGCAACTGCAGGAGGTGGTGAAGGACTACCCGACCGACCCGCCCACCCGGGTGCTGCGCGGGGTGGACCTGACCGTGCGGACGGGGGAGCTGGTCGCGATCGTCGGGCCGTCCGGGTCCGGCAAGTCGACGCTGCTCAACATCATCGGCACGCTGGACCGGCCGAGCAGCGGCACGGTCCGGGTCGCCGGGCACGACGTCGCCACCTTGTCCGACGCTCAGCTGTCCGCGTTGCGCGGCAACGAGATCGGTTTCGTCTTCCAGCAGTTCTTCCTGTTGTCCGGGCTGAGCGCGGTGGAGAACGTGGCCGACGGCCTGCTGTACCGAGGGATGGCGCGCGGTGAGCGGTACGAGCGGGCCGCTGCGGCGTTGCACCGGGTGGGGCTCGGGCATCGGCTGCACCACCACCCGCAGAAGCTGTCCGGCGGTGAGCGGCAACGGGTGGCGATCGCCCGGGCGCTGGTCGGTGAGCCGTCGATCGTGCTCGCCGACGAACCCACCGGCAACCTGGACTCGGCGTCATCGGAATCCATCATGACGTTGCTGGACGAGTTGCACGCCGGTGGTTCCACGATCCTGGTGATCACCCACGACCGGGAGCTGGCCGCCCGCCTCCCGCGGCAGGTTGCCGTCCGGGACGGTCGGATCGAGCGCGACAGCGCCGCCGAAGGGCACGGCGCGTCCGCCTCCAGCGAGCACAGCGGGGCGTCCGCGCCGCCCGTCCGCCCTACGCGCTTGCAGCCCAGCGCGCTGCACTCCGGCGACCTGCTGCGGGTCGGCTCGGTCGGCCTGCTCGGCCGGCGGGTCCGGGCCGCGCTGTCCGCGCTGGGCATCGCGATCGGCATCGCGGCCATGGTCGGGGTGCTGGGGATCAGCGAGTCGTCCCGTGCGGAGTTGTTGTCCTCCTTGGACCGGCTCGGCACCAACCTGCTCACCGTCGCCGCCGGGCAGGGCATCGGCGGGGGCGGGGACCCGCAGCTGCCGCAGGCCGCCGAGGCGATGCTGGGCCGGATCGGACCGGTCGAGCAGGTCGCGTCGGTGACCACCCTGGACGCGACCGTCCGTCGTAGCGACCTGATACCGCAGGACCGCACCGGCGGGCTCACGGTGAAGTCCGCGGACGCCGCCCTGCTCAGGACGTTGAAGGGCTCGGTCGCGGATGGCGTGTGGCTCGACGCTGGCCGTAGCCGGCTGCCGGTCGTCGTCCTGGGGTCGGTCGCGGCGGAGCGCCTCGGCATCACCGATGTCCAGGACGGTGCGCGCGTGTGGGTCGGCGACCGGTGGTTCACCGTGGTCGGGATCCTCGACTCCGTCGAGCTGGCGCCAGACATCGACCGCTCCGTGCTGGTCGGGCGCCAGATCGCCGAACGGGAGCTGGACGCCCCGCAGACACCAGGCACGGTGTACCTGCGGGCCGATCCGGATCAGGTGCAGGCGGTGCGGGACGTCGCGGCGGCCACCGCGAATCCGGCCGAGCCGGATCAGGTCGACGTGTCCCGCCCCTCGGATGCGATCGAGGCTCGGGCCGCGGCGTCCAGTGCGTTCACTGGCTTGTTCCTCGGGTTGGGCGCGGTAGCGCTGGTGGTCGGCGGGGTGGGGATCGCGAACGTCATGGTGATCTCGGTGCTGGAGCGGCGCAGCGAGATCGGGCTGCGCCGAGCGCTGGGCGCCACCCGTCGGCACGTCAGCCTGCAGTTCCTGGCCGAGGCGGTGTTGTTGTCCGCGGTGGGCGGTGCGGCTGGGGTGCTGCTCGGTGTTCTGGTGACCGCCGGGTACGACCTCGCGCAGGGGTGGGCCGTGGTCATCCCGGCGACGGCGGTGGTCGGTGGGTTCGTCGCCGCGGTGGTGATCGGCGCGGTCGCCGGCGTCTACCCGGCCCGGCGTGCTGCCCGGCTGTCCCCGACCGAAGCCCTGAGGACGGTGTGAGATGTCAGCTGCTTCTAGACGGCCAGCGGTCCGCCGGCTGATGAAGGCGAGCCGCCACCCCTGGCGATCGGTGGCCGCTACGGCGGTGGCCGATACGGCGGTGGTGGCCAGGCCGGCGATGGCCGGTGCCGGGGTTGCGGTGCCGTTGGTCGGTGTCACGGTGCTGCTGACAGGCCTGTTCGGCGGCCCGGTCAGCGTGGCGACCCGGCAGGTGCCCGAGGCGGTGGTGTCGGTCACCGACCTGGAGAGCACGGTGTCCGCAGCGGGTCAGGTGGAGCCGGCGTGGTCGGTGGTCGTCGTGGACGGTCAGACCGTGGCGCGGCCCGAGGGCACCGGCCCGGACCAGGTGTCGCCGAGCGTGGCGCCCGGCGTCCAACCGGCCGCTGAGCCCGGTCAGGCACCTCAGCCGGCGGCGTCGCAGCCGGTACCAGGTGCCCGACAGCCGGTACCACCGCCTGGTGATCCAGCGGTCCGATCGGCTGGTACGTCAGCGAGCAGACCGCCCTCGGCAGGGACGTCGCGCCCGAGCCGAGCGCCGTCCCCGCCGACCGGATCGCGGCCTGCGTCGGGAACGCCGACATCGCCTCCCGTCGGTACGCCGAGACCGACTTCGTCTCCGCCACCGACCACCGCGCCGTCCACGTCGACTGAGCCGCAGTCCTCGTCGCCGCCGTCGACCACCGTGCCGCCGTCGACCACCGTGCCGTCGTCGACCACCGTGCCGTCGTCGACCACCGTGCCGTCGTCGACCACCGTGCCGTCGTCGACCACCGTGCCGTCTTCGACCGCGCCGTCAACCACCGCGCCGTCCACGACGACCGCACCCCCGGCAACGCCCACCCGAACCAGGCCGGCAAGCCCCACCACGGGTCAGCTGTCCGGGCAGCCGCTGCCGGGGCAGCAGCCGTCAGCGGCGCCCCCGCAGCCAGGTACCCCGGCCCAGCCAGCACAGCCGCAGGGCCAGTCCCAGGGCGCCGCAAACCCGGCGGACGCGGCCGGTCCATCACCGGGGCAGCGCCCCACCGCCCGGACCATCACCCGGCTCGCGACATCAGGGGCGCGGGTGCGCACCGGCAGCGTCTTGTACGCCGCTGACGGTGAGCCGGTTGTCGCGCTGATCGGCGCCACCACCCCGTGGCGCACCCTGCGTGCCGGGGTCGACCCAGGCCTGGACGTCGAACAACTGGAACGTGCGCTCACCGCGCTCGGGTACGGCGACGACGTGACGGTCGACCGGAGCTTCACCACCGCGACCGCCGCCGCGGTCCAGGAATGGGAGGACGACCTGACCCGTCCGGACCCCGACGGCGAGGTCGAACCAACTGATCTGGTGCTGCTGCCAGGCTCAGGCGCCGTGCAGGACGCCTCGGTCGCCTTCGGTGGCCGGGTCGGCGCCGGGTCGATGGTGCTGCGGATCGACAGCCAGGCCACGGTCGCGACCGTCCAGGTCGACGCTGACGGTGGCGGCGACGGCGGCAACGCTGACACCGCGACCATCTGGAGGGCCGGTCGGGTCGTTCGAGTGGTCGAGGAGGGAGCCGATCGATCCCAGCCGCGCGCGGGCACCGTCGCGCGGGTCGGCGGGGACGTCGTGGACGGACAGGTCGAGGTGACCGTGCGCTCCGCCATGGCCGGGCCGCCGGCCGGCACCCCGATCACTGTCGAGCTGGTCGCTCAGCGCCGCTCGGACGTCTTGTCCGTGCCGGTCGCAGCGCTCTTCGGGAACGACGAGGAACGCGATCGATACCTCGTGCGGGTGGCTGGCTTGACGACGCCGGTGCCCGTTGAGGTGGGGCTGGTGGCTGGCGGTCGCGCCGAGATCACCTCAGGGCTCACCGCGGGCCAGCGTGTCCAGCTCCCCGGCTGACCCGTGCCCGCCGCAGCACGTGAACGAGCCGCGGTGATCCTCGCGGACACCTCGGCGTGGGTGGAATACGACCGGCAGTGCCGTCGCCCGGCGGTTGAGCGAGGTGATCGCCGGTGCGGCCGGCGGCCCGCTCGCGGTGACCGAGCCGGTCGTGATGGAGGTGCTGACCGGCGCTCGTGACGGACGCCGACACGACGCCTTGCGCCGCTTGCTGTTGAGGTTCCGCCGCATCCCCGTCGAGGCGGCCGTCGACTTCGAAGCCGCTGCACTGCTCTACCGCAGGTGGTCGTCAGGCCGGGGTTACCCCCGGAGCCTCGTGGACTGCCTGATCGCAGCGATTGCGCTGCGGTCCAACGCGGTCTTGCTGTGCCGTGATGCCGATCTGGGGCGCATCGCCCAGGTAGTGGGTCTACGGCTGGACCCGCTGCCCGGCATGAGTGAGGTCAGCGCACGGACCGGATCGGTTGCACGAGTATGGCACCGAGCACCGTGACGACCGCGGCGACGGCGAACATCGCCGGGTAGCCGAGCTGGGTGACCAGGACGCCGGCCAGCACCGGGGCCGCGGTCTGCGGCAACGTGTTCGCGACGTTGATCACCCCGAGGTGGCGGGCGTGCTCGGTGCCCTCCGGCAGCACCTGGGTGATCAGGGCGACGTCCACGGCGAGGTAGATGCCGAAGCCGGCACCCAGGGCCACCGCGGCCAGCACCGCCGTCCCCCAGCTCGGGGCGACCGCGAGCAGCACCGGTCCGATCGCGATCACCCCGGTGGCCGCGATGACGAACGGCTTGCGCCGGTCCAGCCGGTCGGAGGCGATGCCGCCGACGAAGATGGTGGCCAGCAGGCAGATCCCGCTGACCACGTTGAGCACCAGCACCCCGCCCTCGGCGTCGCCCCCGACGGTGCTCTCGTACCGAACCTCGTCGCGCAGGAAGTACAGCAGGTAGGTGGTGACCAGCGAGAACCCGAGGATGACGAGGAACCGGGTGATCCACGCCCAGGCGAAGTCGGGGTGTCGTCGTGGGTCCACCCAGAACCCGGTGAGGAACTCTCGGCGGTCGAAGGCTGGCACGTCGCGCCGCCGCCGGGCCTGCTCGGGGAGCCACGCGGCGAGCGCGCCGACCGCGGTGAGCAGGGCGATCGCCAGGGACAGGTATTTCGGCCCGAAGTCCGCTGAGACCGCCGCGGTGAGCGCCAACCCGACGATGGGGCCGAGTACCTGGGCGACGCCGATGCAGGCCGACACCAGGCCGCGTTGGCGCACCGGCACCCGGTCGGGGACGAGCGCGAGCAGCGGGGCGTACACGGCGGCGAGGGTGAGCTGGCAGCACATCCAGCCGACCATCACCCCGGCCATCTCGTCAGCGGCGGACAGCAGCATCAACGACGCGATGGAGGCCAGCGCGCCGACCACCATCCACGGCCGGCGCCGGCCGAAGCGCGACGTCGTCAGGTCCGAGAGGGCGCCGAAGAGCGGGTTCGCGATCATCGAGACCAGTGCGCCCGCCGCCAGCACCCAGGAGAGCGTCGCCTCCTTGCCGCGCGGGTCGAACCCCTCGATCTGCTCGGGGATCAGCACCTGGACGATCGCGCCGAACGACATGAACAGCGCCAGGATGCCTGCGCCCACCAAGGCGATGAACCGGATGTCGACCGCCGCTGGTCCGTCGTCGGGCTCCTCAGCGAGGCTGCCCGTGGGTCCTGTGACGCCGGGCGGGGGCGTCGTCGCGTGTGCCAGCGGGTCGTGGCCACCTGCGCGGCGGCGAGCTGCTGGCATAGCGGCAGCGGACGGTCGCCCACGCAGCTCGTCGACGCGTGTCGAGGCCTCGGGGGTCGTGTCCGGCGTCGGCCTCGCCGGGAGGATCGCCGCCGAACCTGCCGAGGGCACTGGCGGCGGCACCGTGGGCGATTGAGCGGCAGGCGGTTGAGTGGGGGGCGGTTGAGCGGCAGGTGGGTCCGCCTCGGCTGGCACTGGGTCCTCAGCCCAGGGGCGGCTGGGATTCCATGGGCGGTTGGGCTGGTCCGGCATGGCCGCTCCTGTCCTGCTCCGCCGGCATCGAGATGGGCCGGTCCGGTGTATGCGACCCGGGTCCCGCCCGGTCGGCGGCTCAGGTTACCGCCCGCCCCGTGCGCCAGAACACGATCCACGACGCAGCCGAGCGGCCAACTCTCCGGATCGTCGGGCACGGGCAGGCTCACCGGCCGCGCAACGTCAAGGCCACCCCCTCGTGAGCGCTCAATGCCTCGGTGTCGGAGGTGAACGCGATCCAGCCGCCGCGCATCAGCACCAGCTCGATGAGCTCGTCGACGACGTCGTCGACGACCCCGGGCTCGGTCGGGTCCGTGGCCGCCTCGAGCAGGTCGCCGTCGTCGCTGACCCGGGCCGGGTACCACAGCGCGGGGTCGACGACCAGCATCTCCGGGGCCTCGTGCCGGGCGGCCAGCCAGCACGCGGCGATCCCGTCGACCGCGCGCTGCTGGGACATCCGACGCCCGAGCAGCTCCAGCGCCTCCTGCTCACGGCGGTGCAGGTAGTCGTCGAGAACCGGGCGGATCCGTTGCTGCAGCTGCGGCAAGGGCGTGCGGGTGTGGTTGCCGGTCACCACACCCGCGAGCCGGCGGGTGGTACGCGCGACCCGGGCGAACTCGCTGGCGGTGCGCTGCGCGGCGACCAGCACCAGGGGCGCTGGGTGTGACAGGTAGTACGCGGCGAGCGCTTGGTCGACGGTCCGCAACCAGCGCGTGGAGCCCCCTTGGTGGCTGCTGCTCGAGCGCGGCTTGGTGCTGTCCGTCGCGGCGATCGGGAAGGCCCGGGTGGCTGCCGGCCGGAGCTGGTCGCCGACCCCCTCGAACAGCCTGGCCTCCTGCTCGGCCAGGGCCAGCACCAGGTGCCGAGGGGTCCGGTGCAGCGCCCGGACCAGGTCCCGGGTGGCGAAGGTGTTGTCCAGCACCACCCGGTCCCGCACGGGCAGGGGCAGGCGCACCGTGCGCTCGACGGCGGCGGACGCGAACAGCGCGATGGCCGTACCGGTCGGTCCGCTAACGGCCTCCTCCAGCAGCCGGCGCAGTGCCGGCATCACCGTCGAGCCGGCGCCGGGCAGGGCTTCGACGTCCAACCGGTCCTGCGCCTGGTCGGCCAACCGGCGTAGTCGAGCTGCCTCGTCCGGGAGCATCCGCGGTGCCGGTGTGGTGGTGAGCAGCACGCTGACGCACGGCCAGGACCGGACGGCTTGCAGGGCCATCACTGCGGATGCCGTCACCTCCTCGACATCGGGCGGGGTGGTGGGGAGCTCGGGTGACTGGCTGCGCGTGCTCGTGGTCATGACGTCCTCCCGTTGTCAGCGTGGCCGCCGTGGCCCGTGGTCACGGCGGGCGGTGGGTGTGCTGAGCCGCTGCTGTTCCTCGTCGCCCGCAGCGACCAGACGATTGACGTGCCGACGAGACCGGCGACGATGCCCAGCGACACGGCGGTGGGCACCTTGACGTCCACCATGAGCAGCAGCATCTTGATGCCGACCCAGACCAGGACCAGGGCGAGCCCGGTCTTGAGGTAGATGAACCGGTGGATCAGGTCGGCGAGCAGGAAGTACATCGCCCGCAGCCCCAGGATCGCGAACGCGTTCGCGGTGAACACCAGGAACGGCTCGCTGGTCACCGCGAAGATCGCCGGGATCGAGTCGACGGCGAAGATGACGTCGGTGACCTCCACCAGGATCAGGACGGCGAGCAGCGGCGTCGCCACCCACGTCCCGGCCCGGCGGATCAGGAACGCGTTGCCGTGGTACTCGTCGGTGTGCGGCACCCGGCGTCGGAACCATCGCAGCACCCGGGAGTTCTCGACGTCGATGTGCTCGTTGCGGTGCCGGAACATCTGGACGCCGGTGATCACCAGGAAGACACCGAACAGGTACAGCACCCAGGAGAAGCTCGCCACCAGCGCCGAACCCGCCGCGATGAACGCGCCGCGGAACACCAGGGCGCCGAGGACGCCGTAGAACAGCACCCGGTGCTGGTACTCCCGCGGCACCGCGAAGTAGCTGAAGATGATCGCCCAGACGAAGACGTTGTCCACCGCCAGGCTCTTCTCGATGAGGTAGCCGGCGTAGTACTGGGTGGCGGCCTCGCCGCCGAACGCCCGCCAGACGATCAGCCCGAAGCCGACGCCGAGGGCCACCCAGAAGGCGGACCAGCCGGCGGCCTCGCGCACCCCGATCACGTGCGCCTGGCGGTGCGCGAACAGGTCGATGGCCAGCATGACCAGGATCACCCCGAGAACGGCGAACCAGGCCCACAGCGGGACGGCGAGGGATGGCGACACGTGGACCTCCGGTCGATGACCGAGGTCTCTCCCGTCGAAACTGGTGCGGTGCATCAGGTCTCGACCCGAATGCCGGGCCGCGATCGCGCGACCGTAGTGACGACAGTCGGTGGTGGGGTACTCCCCTCCTGAGAAAGAATGACGAAATAGATTTCGTATGTCAACCGGAGATCGTGATGTCGACGACCAGGAGGCCGTGATGTCAGCACGGGAACGGACGTGGACCTTCCTGTCCAACCACGGGCACGTGCTGGTCCAGGTCCACCGGGACGTGGATGCCCGGATCGATGACATCGCCGACCGGGTGGGCATCACCCCGCGGGCGGCCCAGATGATCCTCGCGGACCTGATCGAGGCGGGGTACCTGGAGCGGGTGCGGCACGGACGCCGCAACCACTACCGGATCGCCACCCGCACCCTGCGCCACCCGCAGGAGCGGCACGTCCCGATCGCCGACTTCCTCGCCGTCTTCGACGAGCACACCCGGGCGGCGGGCTCGACCAGCTGACACTGTCGTTCGGCACCCGTACGGGTGGTTCGCAACGCCGCGAGCGGCGTATATCATCTGATGGTCAGCAAGATATATCGCGCGGTGACGATCTCCCGGAGGTCCGGATGACGAAGCTTCTCGTGGACGTCGATGACGCGGTCCTCGCGGAGGCTGCCGAGCTGCTGGGCACGACGACGAAGAAGGACACCGTGAACGTCGCCTTGCGGGAGACCGCGGAGCGGCTACGCCGGGCTCGTGCTCTCGCCCGGCTCGTCGAGATCTCCAAGACCGGCGCTTTCGACACCCTGGTGACCGAGACCGGTTCGCACGGGTGAGGCGAGCGGTCGACGGGGTGAGACCGGGTTCGTGCCTGATGGACACCAGCGCCGTAGTCCGGGTCCTGGGTCATGAGGACGCGAGGAGCCGGTGGGAGCAGCAGATCGTCGCCGGCCTCGTGGCCGTGTGTCCGGTGGTCGAGCTGGAGCTGCTGTATTCGGCCAGATCGTCAGCGGACCGTGAAGAGCTCGTCGCCGCTTTGCGGACGGCATTCACCTGGGCTCCGGTGCCGGAGCGGGCGTTCGACCGTGCTCTCGAGGTGCAGCTGGGGCTCACTGCTCGTGGCACGCACCGGTCGGCCGGTCCGCTCGACCTGCTGGTCGCGGCGACCGCCGAGGCCCACGGCCTCGTGCTCGTTCACTACGACCGCGACTTCGAGCAGGTCGCCCAGGTCACGAGGCAACCCACCAGCTGGCTCGTGGAACCGGGCTCGGTGCCCTGACCTTCGCTCGTGACCTCAGGGGCGGCGGACGGGGGCGCAGCCGGGGGGTTGCTCAGGGGTCGGTAGCAGTGGCTTGCGGGGACGGATCGGCAAGGTGAGCGGAGCGTCGACGCTCACCTCGACCTGCTCGTCAGCATGCCGCAACGTCAGGTGGCCGTCCGGGCCGTCGCGCAAGGTGTACGTCGTGCGTTCGTGGTCCACGTCGACGAGCAGCCGCATCCCCCGCCAGTTGATCCGGAACCGCAGCCGGGTGATCCCGTCCGGCAGGTGCGGGTCCAGGCTGAGGGTTCCGTCGTCGTCCCGCAGGCCGCCGAAACCGGCCACCAGAGCGGTCCATCCACCGGCCAGGGACGCCATGTGCAGGCCGTCCTTAGTGTTGCGGTGCAGATCCTTCAGGTCGATGACCGCTGCCTCGTAGGCGTAGGTGTGCGCGAGCTCCAGGTGGCCCACCTCGGCGCACATCACCGCCTGGCTGCACGCCGACAACGACGAGTCGCGCACCGTGCGGCGTTCGTAGTAGTCGACGTTGCGCGCCTTCTGGTCCGGGGTGAACGCGTGGCCCTGCCACTGCATCGCCAGCACCAGGTCGGCCTGCTTGACGACCTGGGTGGGGTAGAGCCGGACGTACGGTGCGTGCATCAGCAGGGGGTAGCGCCCCTTCGAGGCCTCGAAGTCCCACTCCGCCAAGGTGGTGAAGCCCTCGCACTGCGGGTGCACCCCGAGCTCGTCGTCGTAGGGCACGTGCACCGCCTCGGCGGCGTCCCGCCAGGTGGCCATCTCCTCGGTGGTCACCCCGAGCGCACGTGCGGGGTCCGGGTGCCGGGCCGCCGCTTGCGCGGCGGTGCGCAGGTTGTGCGCGGCCATCAGGTTGGTGAACACGTTGTCCCGGACCACCGCGGTGTACTCGTCCGGCCCGGTGACCCCGTCGATGTGCCACACGCCGTGCCGGTCGTGGTGCCCGACGGACATCCACAGCCGGGCCGTCTCGATGAGCACCTGCAGGCCGCACTCGCTCTCCAGCGACTGATCGCCGGTCACCACGCGGTACCGCTCGAAAGCGGCGGCCACGTCCGCGTTCACGTGCCAGGCCGCCGTCCCGGCCGGCCAGTACGCCGAGCACTCCTGCCCGGCGATCGTCCGCCACGGGAACGCCGCGCCGGCCAGGCCGAGCTGCGCGGCGCGGTCCCGGGCGAGGTCCAACGTGCTGGCCCGCCACCGCAGCGCGTCGGCGGCCGCCTGCGGCACCGTGTAGGTGAGCGCGGGCAGCACGAAGCCCTCGGTGTCCCAGAACGCGTGCCCGTCGTAGCCGGTGCCGGTCAGGCCCTTGCCGGCGATCGCCCGACGCTCGGCCCGGGCGGCGGCCTGCAGCACGTGGAACAGCCCGAACCGCACCGCCTGCTGGATCTCCGCGTCGCCCTCGACCTCGACGTCGGCCCAGTCCCAGAACCGGTCCAGGTACGCCCGCTGGGCGTCCAGCAGGCCCTGCCACCCGCTGTAGCGGGCACCGGTCAGCGCGCCCGCCACCTGGTCGTGCAGCGCCGGCCGGGACCGCAGGCTGGACCAGCCGTAGCCGAGGTACTTCACGATCCGCAGCCGCTGGCCGGGGCGCAGCCCGCAGGTGATGCTGGTGCGCGCCAGGTCGGGCCGCACGTCGGTCTCCACCGCCACCCGGCCGGGTCCGTCGATCTCGTGGTCCATGCCCGCGGCCATCAGCAACCGGCTGGACCTGGTGCGGTGCAACAGGATCGCGCCCCGGTCGGTGCCCTCGTGCTGGATCGCCTTGAGCGGGTTCGCGAGCGCCGCCGCCACCCGCGGGTCCCTGCTCATCCGGGGCAGGTCCTCGTTGGCCACCAGCTCGGACTGGACGGTGACCCGGGCCGCGCCACCGACCGCCTCCACGGTGTACTCGACGGCGGCCACGTTGCGCTGGTCCAGGGACACCAGCCGGGTGGACACCACCCGGACCAGCTGGCCCGCCGGTGAGCGCCACAGCGCCTGGCGGCGCAGGGTGCCGGCGCGCAGGTCCAGGCAGCGTTCGTGGGACAGCAGCTCGCCGTACCGGACGTCGAAGGGCTCGTCGTCCACCAGCAGCCGCAGGATCTTCCCGTTGGTGACGTTGACCAGCGTCTGCCCGTCCTCCGGGTAGCCGAAGCCGGCCTCCGCGTAGGGCAGCGGCCGGGTCTCGTAGTAGGAGTTCAGATAGCTGCCCGGCAGGCCGTGCGGTTCACCCTCGTCGAGGTTGCCGCGCAACCCGATGTGCCCGTTGGACAACGCGAACAGCGACTCGGACTGGGCGATCACGTCCAGGTCCAGCGAGGTCTCGCGCACTCGCCACGGCTCTACCGGGAAGGCGCCGTCATGGATCACTCGGTCCTCCGCGCGATGCTCGATGGATCGTCCGCCTGGCTCCGCGGCGCGGGCGCCGGTGGCCGTGAGCCCGGTTCCGATGGCTGCGCCGGGGCGCCCGCACCGGGACGGTTGTCGGCATGTCCTAGCAGGTCTGCGAGATCCTCGACCACGATGTCCGCTCCTTGGGCACGCAGGGCCTCGGACTGACCCACCCGGTCCACTCCGACGACGAACCCGAAGCGACCGGCCCGGCCGGCCTGCACCCCGGCCAACGCGTCCTCGAAGACCGCCGCCTGCGCCGGCGGGACGCCGAGCACCCGCGCGGCCCGCAGGAACGAGTCCGGCGCCGGTTTTCCGGCCAGCCCCTCGTCGCGGATGGTCACCCCGTCCACCCGGGTACGCACGTGCCGGTCCAGGCCGGTGACCGCGAGGACGTCCCGGGTGTTCGCGCTGGACGACACCACCGCGATCAGCAGCCCGGCCGCGGCGGTCGCCTCCAGGTAGCGCCGAGATCCCTCGAACACGGCCACCCCCTCGTCGCGGAGGGCGCCGGCGAACGCCTCGTTCTTGCGACCGCCCAGCCCGGTCACCGTCTCCGCGGTGGTGGGGTCGTCGGGATGACCGTCAGGCAGCTCGATCCCGCGGCTGGCCAGGAACGTCCGAACGCCATCCGCGCGCGGCCGGCCGTCGACGTACCGCTGGTAGTCCGCGGCCGGGTCGAACGGGACGAACTGTTCGCCGGTGCGCTCGGACCGCTCTCGCAGGTAGGTGTCGAACGTCGCCTTCCAGGCGGCGGTGTGCACGCTCGCGGTGTCGGTGAGCACACCGTCCAGGTCGAACAGGCAAGCGCGTACGCCGTTGGGCAGGCCTAGCACGGCAGAGATCCCTCCGGTGGTGGTGTGCGCACACCGTAGCCGCGGGGCGCCAGCGCCAGCCGTCCAGGTCCGCGGGTGCCCGATACCCGGTGGCATGCCAGCACCGCAGGTCGACGGCACCGCAGGTCGACGGCACCGCAGGTCGACGGCACCGCAGGTCGACGGCACCGCAGGTCGACGGCACCGCAGGTCCGGCGGTCAGGGGCTGCGGATGGCAGGCCGGCACTGACCGTGAACCCTCGACCAGGCCGATACCCTGCGACGGTGGGCACAGCAGTCACCGACAACATCAGCGGTCATCGGTTCGAGGTCCGGGTGGACGGCGAGCTCGCCGGGTTCGCCAGCTACCGGCCAGGGGCTGGGCAGTACACGATCACCCATACCGAGGTCCAGCCCCGGTTCGCCCATCAGGGGGTCGGCACGGTGCTCGTGCGGGAGGCGATGCAGCAGGCTCGCGACCGCGGCCTGGCGGTGGTGCCGGCGTGCTCGTTCGTGACCCGCTACCTGCACGACCACCCCTACGACCTCGAGCTGGTCCCGGCCGCCGACCGCGCTCGACTCGGCCTGCCGACCGACTGAGCGCTCGTGGGCTTACCTGGCCCACGTCTACCGCTCTCACATCGCCGTACGAGGGTCAGTCGACCTCAACCCAGCTGCAGTCCGTGTTCCGCGCGGACCCGCTCCACGAGCTGCGGGACCGGCTCGGGCCGGCCGATGAGGTAGCCCTGCGCCTGATCGATGCCGAGGGCCGTCACCACGTCGAGGGTCTGCTGGTCGGCGACCGACTCGGCGACGATCTCCTTGCCCAGGCCGTGTGCGATGCGGACGATCGACTGCAGGATCAGCCGGTCCGTCGGGTTGCTCGAGGACGTCGAGACCAGTTCGCCGTCGATCTTCACCACGCCGAACCGCACGTGCTCGAGGTCGTGGAAAGAGCGGAGCCCGGCGTTGAACCGGTCCAGCGCGAAGCGGCAGCCGATGTCCTCCAGCCGCTCGGTGAACGTTCGGGTGACCGCCAGGTTGGCGACGGCCGCGGTCTCGGTCATCTCCAGCATCAGGCCGCGCGGGTCGACGCCGTGCTCGGCCACCAACCGGGCGATGTGCTGGATCATCCGCGGCTGCCCGACGCTGTGCCCGGACAGGTTCACCTCGATGCCGAACGTCTCCTCCAGCTCCTGCATCTGCTTGAGCAGGAGCACCGCCTCGCCGAGGACGAACAGGTCGATCTCCGGTACCAGCCCGGCCCGTTCCGCGACGGTCAGGAACCGGTCCGGCAGGATCACCTCGTCGACGTCGTCCAGCATCCGCACCAGCAGCTCCGCGCCGGTCACCCGGCCGGTGCGCAGGTCCCGAACCGGTTGCGCGTGCACGACGAACCGGCCCGCCTCCAGGGCGAGGGTGATCTGGTCGGCCCACGCCGACCGGGACGAGGGCCGTCGTGAACCCGGGTCGGACAACGAGTCCTGGATGACGAAGCGGTCCCGGCCGGCGTCCTTGGCGTCGTACATCGTCATGTCGGCGGTGCTGAGCAGTTCTGACGCGGTCAGGCGCGGGTCCCGGATCAGCGTCACCCCGAGACTGCCGCTGACGCGCAGCGCCGACTCGCCCTCACCGACCCTGACCTGTTCGCGGATCAGCCGGCAGATGTCCCGCGCCACCACCTCGGCGGCTTCTCGGTCGGCGAACGGCAGCAGCACGGCGAACTCGTCGCCGCCCAACCGCGTCACGACGTCCGCGGTGCGCATCCGGTTCTTCAGCACCGCCCCCACCTGGACGATGAGCCGGTCCCCGGCGCAGTGGCCGAGCGTGTCGTTCACGTCCTTGAAGTGGTCCAGGTCGAGCATGATCAGTGCGCCTTGGGCGCCGTAGCGGCGGCAGCGGTCCAGGTGGGCGGTCAGCTCGGCCTCGAACTTGCGGCGGTTGGCCAGACCGGTGAGCGGGTCATGCTCCGCCAGGTGGGCCAGCTTCTCCTCGAACCGCTTGCGCTCGGAGATGTCCATCAACGTGACGAGGACGCGATCGTCCTGCCCGCTGCGCCGCAGCGCGACGGCGCTGATCACCAGGTGCACCGGCTCCCGGCCGGGTGGTCGGATGGTCCGTTCCGACTCCAGCCGGTCGATGTCGCCGCGCAGCAACTCCTCCAGCGGGGGCGTCTCGTCGTCCGGCTGGCTGAACGGCAACGACAGGCCGGGTGCGCCGACGACGTCCCCGACGCTCACCCCGACCATCCGGCAGAACACGGGGTTCACCCGGATCACCAGGCCCGCGCTGTCGAGCAGCACAGCACCGTGGGGGGACTCGTCGAAAAGCTGGGCGAAGTGATCCCGAGCCGCGGCCAGCTCCGCCAGCCGACGCCGCGCCACCGTGATGTCCCGGGCCACGACGAGGGCTTCGCGGTCCCCGTCCTGGCCCGGGAACGGCAGCACCGTCACCTCGACCACCGCATGGCCGTCCTGGCCGTGCAGCTCGGTGGTGCCGATCCGTCCCTGGGTCAGCGCCGCCCGGTACAGCGGCCGCAGCAGCAGGCTGTTGGGGCCGAGGAAGACCTCCGGCGCCCGGGTAGCCGTCTCGTCGGCGGTGTGCTGGTGCAGGCCGGCGCCGACCGACAGCCGGTAGCCCAGGTCTGGGCCGACCACCATGACGGTGGTGTCCGGCAGGTGCTCCAGCAGCTGGCGGACCCGTCGCTCGGCCGCGTGCCGCTGCCGGCGTGCGACCTCGTCGGCGGTGACGTCCCGACCGACGCTGATCCAGCCGATCTGATCGCCGTCGTCGTCCAGCAGCCGGGTCACGGTCGATCGGACGCGCAGGGTGCTGCCGTCCTGGCGCACGTACGTCCAGAAACGGCTGCTGGCACCGTGCGCCGGGACGTCCGCCACCAGCACCGCGAACCCGGGCTGCACGCCCACCTCGGCCGCGTGGGCACCGAGCTCGTCCGGGTCGTGTAGGACGATCGGGCTGTGGACGCCGACCAGCTGGTCCGCGTCGTAGCCCAGCATGTACTCGGCGCCCTCGCTGAACAGCGTCACGGTGCCACGCAGATCGGTGGCGATGACGGCGTGCTCGGTGGCCGCGCGCAGCACCGAGGACAGCTGCCCAGCCAGCCGCGAATGCTCCTCGCAGGACTGGCGCAGTTGCTCGACGGTGTGCTGAACCGTGGGGCAGACCACCACGATCACCACCGCCCACAGCACGGCGTCGCGCCACCCGCCCAGGGCGTAGCGCGGGGGGCCGACGAGCGCCATCGGCACCACGCTCACCGCGACGACGGCCGCGGCGGTGAGCCACAGCTGCTTCCGGCTGCCGTGCAGGGCCACCCACAACACCGGGAGCAGCACCAGCGGACCGAGTCCGGATTCGGTGCCGCCGTTGGCGTCGTGGGCGAGGCCGAGCAGCAGGACCGCCAGCAGCGGGGGCGCCCCGCGCAGCGGATGGCCGTCGGGTAGCCGGCGCAGCAGCACCACCAGGCCGGCGAACGAGCTCGCGGCCACCACCAGGTACGGCAGCGGGACGCCGTCGCGTGCGACGGGCGGCAGGAGCACGATCGCGGCACCGATCAGCGCCGCCAGGGTGAAGGGGCGAAGCGCGCGCAGCGGCTCACGGGTGTGCGGCGACATGGCCACCTTTACGAGCGGGTAGACCCAAGTCCACGACTGAAAGTGACGGAGCTAGTACTTTAAGCGACGGGTCAGGGCTCGTGTGGCACTGGCCTCGGCCCGGTTCAGCCGCATCGGCCCGAGGCGGTCGACGACTCAGCTCACGATCCGGCTGCCGGCCACGGCAAGCAGGGCCACGTTTGCAACCGCCACACCGACGGTGCACCACAGCGGGGCACGACGGTTGCCGCGGATGGCCAGCACCGCGCCGGCCACCGCGGCGACGGTGGCCCCGACGAGCAGGGCCGCGACGACGGTGGCGCTGGCGAGGGGGGCCAGCGTGCCGGAGCCCACCGCACCGGAGCCCACCGCACCGGAGCCCACCGCACCTGGGGCCACCACGGCCGGAGCCGCCACACCAGCGCCGACCGCGGCGCCGGGAGAACCCGGCGGACCCAGCACCACCAACGCCGTCGAACCCCAGGCGGCCAGTGGCGCCAGTACCCCGGCGGCCCGGTGACCCAGCCGGTGCGGGAGACCGCGGACTCCGGTGGCCAGGTCGGCGTCGACGTCCGGAAGGACGTTCACCAAGTGGGCGCCGATCCCGAGCAACGCGCCGGCACCGCTCGCCCACCACGCCGGCCAGGCCGGCGCCGGCAGGGTCGCCGTCACCAAGGCGGGCAACGCACCGAAGCTCACCGCGTACGGCAGCCACGACCAGGCGGTGGCTTTGACGCCCAGGTTGTAGGACCACGCCGAGCCGACGAACAGCAGGTGCAGAGCGGCGGCCCGGGGGCCGAGCGTCGCCGACGCCGGCACCGTCACCACCACGGCGACGATCGCGGCCCGCCGGACCCAGGTCCGTGGCACTCGGCCGACGGTGATCGGTTTGTCGATCCGTCCGACGGCCTCATCGCGGGTGGCGTCCACCCAGTCATTGCCCCACCCCACCGACAGCTGGCCGACCCCCACCACCGCCGCGAGCAGCACGGTCCGCCCGATCGGCACCCCCGCGGCGGTCGCGAGCAGCGCCACCAGGAGGGTGACCCCAAGAGTCGGGCCTGGATGGCTAGCCAGGAGCAGTCCACGTACTCGATCGCCAGTCGCGGCCAGCTGGATCATCGGCAGATTTTACGGCCGCTTGGGCACGATCGCCCGATCGTGCCTATTCTCCTGCGATGAGCCGGATCGCTGCTGTGCACCCGGTGCTCGCGCCCCACCGCTACCCGCAGCAGGAGCTCACCGAGGCGTTCGCGGAGCTCTGTCTCCCCGACTCCGACCGCCGCGGAGTCCTGCGCCGGTTACACACCGGCACCCGGGTGCACAGTCGCCACCTGGCGCTGCCGTTGGAGCGCTACCGGGATCTCGACGACTTCGGCAAGGCCAACGACGCCTTCCTCGACGTCGCGGTGCAGCTCGGTGCGCAGGCGATGACCGGCGCGCTGGACGCCGCCGGCATCCGGCCGTCCGAGGTGGACCTGGTGGTGTCCACCACGGTGACCGGGATCGCCGTGCCCTCCCTGGAGGCCCGGATCGCGGGCGTGATCGGACTGCGGCCGGACGTGCGCCGGATGCCGTTGGTGGGGTTGGGGTGTGCCGGCGGGGCGGCCGGCCTGGCGCGCGCGCACGACTACCTGCGCGGTCGCCCGCAGGACGTCGCGGTGCTGCTGTCCGTCGAGCTGTGCTCGCTCACCCTGCAGCGGGACGATGCGTCCACCGCCAACCTGGTCGCCAGCGGCCTGTTCGGGGACGGCGCGGCCGCGGTCGTCCTGGTCGGCGCCGACCGTTCCCGCGCACTCGGCGGGCACGGGCCGACCGTGGTGGACTCAGCGGCGCACCTGTACCCGCAGACGGAGCGGGCGATGGGCTGGGACGTCGGGTCTAGCGGTCTGCGGGTCGTGCTCGGGGCCGAGGTGCCGGACCTGGCGCTGCGACACCTCGGCGAGGACGTCCGGGGCCTGCTGTCCCGGCACCGGCTGACCGTGCCGGAGGTCACCGGATGGGTCTGCCACCCGGGCGGTCCACGGGTCATCGAGGCGATCCAGCAGGCGCTCGGGCTGCCGCAGGAGGCGCTCAGCGTGACGTGGCGGTCGCTTGCCCAGGTGGGGAACCTGTCGTCGTCCTCGGTGCTGCACGTCCTGCACGACACGCTGGTCGGCGGTCGGCGACCGTCCGGGTCGCCCGGGGTGCTGATGGCGATGGGGCCGGGGTTCTGCTCCGAGCTGGTGTTGCTGCGGTGGTAGGGCTGGGGGAGTGGTGAGCTCAGCCGGGTGGTTCACCGCCCTGGTGCTGCTGGTGGCGGTAGAGCGGGTGGCCGAGCTGGTGGTGTCGCGCCGGAACCTGGCGTGGAGCACAGCTCGGGGCGGGATCGAGCACGGGTCCGGTCACTACCCGGCGATGACGGTGCTGCACGGTGGGCTGCTGGCCGGTGCGGTGGTGGAGGTGGTGGTCGCCGACCGGCCGTTCCTGCCGGTGCTGGGGTGGACGGCGGTTGGGTTCGTCCTGGCCGCGCAGGCGTTGCGGTGGTGGTGCATCGGGACGCTGGGGCGGCAGTGGAACACCCGGATCGTGGTGGTGCCCAGTCTGGGCCGGGTCCGCCGCGGTCCCTACCGGGTGCTGGCGCACCCGAACTACGTCGCGGTGGTGGCGGAGGGGATCGCGCTGCCGTTGACGCACAGTGCGTGGGTGACCGCCATCGTCTTCACGGCGCTCAACGCGATCCTGCTGACCGTGCGGATCCGGGCCGAGTCCGCGGCGTTGGCCGGGTTGTCCGACGTCCCCGGTGCGGCCGGTCGGTGATCGACCTGCTGGTCGCCGGTGGCGGCCCGGCCGGCCTGGCCACCGCGGTGCTCGCGGCCCGAGCGGGTCTGCACGTCGAGGTGGTCGAGCCGCGGCTGACCCCGGTCGACAAGGCGTGCGGCGAAGGGCTGATGCCCGGGACCGTGCGGATCCTCGACGAGGTGCTGGCCGGGTCGCCGCAGCACGCTGACCAGCTGCCCGGCATGCCGGTGCGCGGGATCCGCTACGTCGATGGCGATCGCCAGGTACGGGCCGACTTCCGCGGTCGGTCGGGTCGGGGGGTGCGGCGGACGGTGCTGCACGCCGCGCTGTCCGAGGCCGCATCGGCCGCCGGGGTCGTGGTGCGACCTGGCCGGATCACCCGGGTGGCGCAGGACGAGTCAGGGGTGCGGGTCGGTGAACACCGGGCTCGGTACCTGGTCGCCGCGGACGGCCTGCACTCCTCGCTGCGCCGACTGGTCGGGGCGCACGAGCTGGATGCCGGCCCGCCGCGGTGGGGCCTGCGCTGCCATGTCGCGGTGCCCCCGTGGACGGACGCGGTCGAGGTGCACTGGGGTGAGCGGTCCGAGGTGTACCTGACGCCCGTCGGTCCCGAGCTGGTGGGGATCGCGGTGCTGACCACCGAGCGGGCGCCGATCCAGGCCCAGCTGCGTCGGTTCCCCCAGGTGTGGTCGCGCATCGCCGATGCCGACGTGGTGACCGACGTGCGGGGCGCTGGTCCGCTGCGCCAACGGGTCCGGACCCGTACGGTCGGCCGGGTGCTGTTCGTCGGCGACGCCGCCGGCTACGTCGACGCACTCACCGGGGAGGGGCTCGGCGCCGCGCTGGCCGGGGCTCGGGAGCTGGTGCGGTGCATGGTCGCGGACCGGCCGCAGGACTACGACGGCGCGTGGCGGCGGGTGACCCGCCGGTCGCGCTGGCTCACCGACGGGTTGCTGAGGGCCAGCCAGCGAGCGGCGGTGCGCCCGTTGATCGTCCCGGCCGCGGACCGGTTCCCCCGGGTGTTCGGCGCGATCGTGGATCAACTGTCTCGGTGACGTCGCCTGCCCCGGGTCAGCCGATGGCGGTGGTCAGCGCCGGCAGGTATCCCGCAGAGGTGACTGAAGGACGCGCCGGCTTCAGTCGCGCTGCGACCGACCTCGCCACTGGTTGGCGCGCTCGCCCTGGGCGGCCAGCTCGGCGGTCTGCCGCACCCGGGCCGCGCGCGTGACCGGCCGTTTGGCCTGCACGATCCACTCGAGGATCCCGCGGCGCGCGGACCGGGGGAACGCGTCCCACTGCACACGCGACCCTGGGCACGCCGTGAAGGCCGCGTCCAGGTCGTCGGGGACGACCAGGGCCTCCACGTCGTCCAGCATCGACCAGGCGCCGTTCGCCTTGGCCAGGTCGACCGCATGCTGCCCGGCGGGAGTCATGTCGCCGCTCGCCAGCAACCGGGCCACCCGGTCCTTGTTCGGCCGCGACCACCCGCTGGACGGTTTGCGCGGGGAGTACCAGAGCCGGCCGCGGTCCTCGTCCAGCTTCGCCACTCGGCTGTCCACCCAGCCGAACGCGAGCGCCTGGGTCACCGCGTCCTCGTAGCACGGAGCGGGTCGTCCGGTGTGCTTCTTCCAGGTGATCACCCAGACCCCGGAACTGCTCGCGTGGTGCTCGGCTAGCCACGCACGCCACTGCTCGACCGTCTCCACGTGCACGCCGTCGTCCCCGACCGGCCACCCGGTGGCACTCCATGTCATTCGTACAGCGTGTCATTCGGTATCGCGGGTCATCGGTACCGCGGGACGAGCGACGCGTCGAGAGGAGTTCTTCGGCGGCTCTCACGGCCGTGAGAGCATGCGGTGATGGGCTTCCAGATCGCAGGCGAACCAGAAGCTGACCGGGTCCTCGACGAGCACCCGTTCGCCGTCGTCATCGGGATGATGCTGGACCAGCAGTACGGCATGGAGCACGCCTTCCGCGGCGGGTGGAAGGTCTTGAGCCGATTCGGCACCCTCGACCCCGCGGTGATCGCCGCGGCCGACCCGGGCGAGTTCAAGGAGCTGTGCAGCCGTCCCCCGGCGATCCACCGGTTCCCCGGCTCGATGGCCGCCCGGTTGCAGGAGCTCGCCGCGCTGGTCGAGTCCACGTACCAGGGGGACGTGACCCGGCTCTGGACGGAGCCGGCCACGGGCCAGCAGCTGCAAGAGCGGGTGCAGGAGCTGCCGGGGTTCGGCAAGCAGAAGGCGCGGATCTTCGTGGCACTGCTGGCCAAACAGCTCGGCGTCCGGCCCGAGGGCTGGGAGACGGTCGCCGGTGACTACGCGCTCCAGGGTTATCGGTCGGTGGCGGACGTCGTCGGCGCGGATTCGCTCGCGAGGGTCCGGGAGTTCAAGAAGCAGCAGAAAGCCGCGGCCACGAGCCGGAGCTAGGACGGCGCGGGCCGAACCGAGACAGCCATGTCCGCCCCCCGGCTGCCCGCCGCTGTGCGGTGGCAACGCCCCGGACGCGGTAACGCTCGGACGCGGTGACGCCCGGACGCGGTGACGCCCGGACGCGGTGGCGCCGCGGTGATGCCCCGGACGCGTCAGGGGGCTGGTGGGGCCTGTTCGGCGACGTCGGTCAGGGCTAGGTACACCGAGTCGCGGGGGTGCCCACGCGCTCGGATCCGCTCCACGAAGGAGACCAGCGGCATCCCGATGCGGTACTTGCGGCGCAGCACGGCGTCCGCCCGCTGGGCCTCGGCGCCGTCGTCGACGATCCGAGCGGTAGCCGCCCGCGGCAGCGTCCCGCTCGACACCTTGCCCCGCATGGAACAGGGCGCCAGCTCCACCCGGCCGGTGTGCCGGATGCGCTTCACCTTGCCGGACGTCGCGTCGGTCACGACGTACAGCACCTCACCGTCGCGCGCCGCCCAAATCGGGGTGGGCACCGGGTCGCCGGACCGGCGGAAGGTGGTGAGCGACAGATAGCGGGCGCGGGCCAAGTCCGGCCAGCTGGAAGCACCAGGCACAGGATCCTCCAGGAACGACGAGACGACCATCGCACCACGGCCCGCCGTTCGTGACCAACGATGACCCGATCCTCGACGGCCGCTCGCCTCGCCGGCCGGCGGCCGCTGCGGCAGCATCGCCGCATGAGCACCCACGATGTCGCCAGCCAGCCAGACGCCGTCGTCCTCGGGCTCGGACCTGGCGGCGAGGACGTTGCCGGTCGGCTCGCGGACGCCGGCATGCAGGTGGTGGCGATGGACGGTCGCCTGGTCGGCGGCGAGTGTCCGTACTGGGGGTGCGTCCCGACCAAGATGATGGTCCGCGCCGCGGGGTTGCTCGCGGAGGCCCGGCGGGTGCCGCAGCTGGCCGGCACGGTCGACGGTGTGCGTCCCGACTGGGGTGTGGTGGCGGGGCGGGTCCGTGATGAGGCCACCGACGGCTGGGACGACCGGGTCGCGGTGGAACGCTTGCGCGGCAGGGGAGTCACCTTCGTGCGCGGCCAGGGTCGGATCGCGGCCCACGGCCAGGGCAAGGCCACCGTCGAGATGGTCGGGGGAGATGGTCGTCGGTGGACGACCCCGCGCGTCATCGTGGCGACCGGGTCGACGCCCGCGGTGCCACCGATCCCTGGGATCGACGGCGTGCCCGTCTGGACCAACCATGAGTTCGTCGAGGCGCCGCAGCTGCCGGCATCCCTGGTGGTGCTGGGTGGCGGGGCGGTGGGGTGCGAGCTCGCCCAGGTCGCGGCCCGCTTCGGCGCGGATGTCACGCTCGTCGAGGGCAACCCGAGGCTGCTTGCCGCTGAGGAGCCGACCGCCGGCGAGCTCGTGGCCCGGGCGTTCGAGCAGGACGGCGTCCGGCTGCGGCTCGGCGTCCGGGTGGAGGGCGTCCAGGCGGAGCAGGGCCGCGACGGCCGCCCCGGGGTCGTGGTGCGGCTGAGGGGCGGGGATCAGCTGCAGGCCGAGCGGCTCCTGACCGCCACCGGCCGCAGGATCGACATCACCGGCCCCGGTCTGGACGTCCTGGGTGTCGACCCTGCGGCACGGGCGGTGCCCACCGACGAGTGTTGCCGGGTCGCTGCGGGGGTCTGGGCGCTCGGTGATCTGACCGGCCACGGCGGGTTCACCCACATGTCGATGTACGAAGCGGACGTCGTGGTCCGCGACGTGCTGGGTCTGGGTGGGCCGCCAGCCAGCTACCACGCGGTGCCGCGGGTTACCTACACCGACCCGGAGGTGGGATCGGTCGGTCTGACCGAACGGGATGCGCGCGACCGGTACTCGCACGTGCGAGTGGGCACGGTCGGCTCGGGCGGCGCAGCCCGCCACTGGTTACACGGCCCGGGGGGTGATGGCTTCGTCACCGTGGTGCAGGACGCTGATTCCGGCGTCCTGGTGGGGGCGTCGTGCGCTGGTCCGATGGGGGGCGAGGTGCTCGGCTTCCTGGCGCTCGCGGTCGCCCAGCGGATCCCGGTCACCGATCTGATCGCGATGCCGTACGCCTACCCGACGTTCCACCGAGCCATCCAAGCCGCGCTCCACGCGCTCGACGGATGATCGCGCTCGATGGATGATCGCGGCCGGCCTCCGGGGTCGCCCGCGTACGGCCTGCATGCGTATCTGGTGACGACGTATCTGGCGACGACGCACGCGTACTAGGACGTGACGGTTCCTTAGGAGCGCGCGGATCCTTAGGAGCGCGCGGAGCCCCCGTAATGCGCCGACTGGTCCTTCGCTCGCTGGTAGGACCGCACCACCTCAGCCTCTGCGGCCTCCCGTCTCGCCCAGTGCGCACCCTCGACGGACTTGCCCGGTTCCAGATCCTTGTAGGTCTCGAAGAAGTGCTGGATCTCCAAGCGATCGAACCGGGGAATGTCGTCAAGGTCCCGCAGGGCGCTCAGTCGCGGGTCGCGGGCGGGCACGCACAGGAGCTTGTCGTCGCCGCCGGCTTCGTCACGCATGTGGAACATGCCGATGGTCCGGGCGGTGATGAGGCAGCCGGGGAACGTGGGCTCCTCCAGCAGCACGAGCGCGTCGAGTGGGTCACCGTCCTCGCCGAGCGTGCCTTCGACGAAGCCGTAGTCGGCCGGGTAGCGGGTAGCCGTGAACAGCATGCGGTCCAACCGGATCCGCCCGGTCTCGTGATCCACCTCGTACTTGTTGCGCTGGCCCTTGGGGATCTCGATGGTGACGTCGAACTCCACGGCGTTGCCCTTCGCTGGTGGGTCGTGTTGTGGTGCTCTGGTGGACCTGCTCGTGCAGGTCGGGGGCGACTCACCTGCTGCCCCTAAACTGGCTGTGATCGCGATGCGATCGCTCTCAGCCGCCAGCCGTATCAGTGTCCCGTGCCGCGAGGTCGAACTGCCGAGGGGGGTCGATGCCAGGGCAGCCGCCCGCCGAGCCACCTGAGAGTACGACGTCGCCGGTGTCCTCCGAGCACAGCGATGCGCCGCCCCGTGGTCCGACCTCTACCCGTAGTGCCACGGCTCGACCACGGTCGCGATTGCGGGCGGCCCGCACCGTCGGTCCTCGGCCACCGTGGGGGGCACAGGCGGCTGACGGGCCGCCCTCGACAGCAGGTGCTGGCTGCGAGCAAACGTCGGCGAGCCAAGCTCAAGCCAGCTCAGCGCCGTCGGCCCATCCGCCGTCACCACGCGAACCCGACTCCGAGGCCGAGCCTCAGCCGGCACCAGCGCAGGAGCCTGAGCCTGCACCGAAGCCCGAGCTCGAGTCCGCGCCGAAGCCCGAGTCCGCGCCCGCGCCGGAGCCACCGCCACCGGCGCATGCGGAGCCGGAATTCACGCCAGAGCCGGCCCCTACGCCAGAGCCGGCGCCTACGCCAGAGCCGGCGCCTACGCCAGAACCGGCGCCTACGCCAGAACCGGCGCCTACGCCAGAACCGGCGCTGGAGGCCGAGCCAGCATCGAAGCCCGGGCCAGCGTTTGTGCCAGCGGCCGGACTGAGCCCGGGACCCACGCCGCAGTCAGCGCCCGAGCTGGAACTCACGCTCAAGCCGGAGCCGGCACCGGACCTCATACCGGAACCCGAGCCAGAGCCAGAGCCAGAGCCAGAACCGGAACCGGAACCGGAACCGGAACCGGAACCGGAACCGGAACCGGAACCGGAACCGCGGGGGGTTGCGCCATCGCAGACGCGCCTGGACCCCCTGCCCGAACGCCACACCGAGCGGGTAGATCTGGGCAGGCAGCGTCAGCCTCAACTCGATCCCGCGCCTGCACCTCAGACGCGGCCTGGTCCCGTAGCGAGGACGAAGCCGCAGCCGGAGCGGTCGCAGCGCCCCTGGGATCAGCCGCACGCAGCGCCCGGGAT
>JBOFLF010000093.1:0-21171 GCA_051657715.1 Angustibacter sp.
TCGGCAGTGCCGGGGACCGACTCTACGGACGCGGCACGACTCGTGCGCCTTCGGCCCAACTCGATATCGTCAGCGCGGACGACGGAGGTGCGCAGATGCGGCGGCGTGGCTTTCCGAGCGTGCCAGTTCAGGAGGGCGAGATCACCCGGCTCGAACCACTGGACCGCGGGCACCTGCCTGGCCTGCTCGCGGCCGCCACCACCTCACGCAAGGGCTACGCCCTCACGGACGTACCCGCTGAAGCCCACCGCGCGCCGCACCGGCATCAACCGGGAGTCGAAGCTGCTCCTGTTGAGGGTGGCGTTCGACACCTGGCAGCTGGCCAGAGTCAGCTTCCGGACGGACAGCCGCAACACCAGCTCACGTGCGGCGATCGCTGCGTTGGGCGCGCACTTCGAAGGCGTGCTGCGAGCAGCATCACCGGCGTACGACGGTGGCCTGCGGGACAGCGCGTCCTACTCGATCCTGGCTCAGGAGTGGCCCGCGGTCCGCTCTCGGCTGGCGGCTCGGCTGAAGACCAAGACCTGGCAAGGTGCGCCGCCCTTGCGTAGCGCGGTGTCACGGACCGACCAGGGTCAGCCGGCTGCGGGGGTAGGACGACGCCGACGCGGTACCCCACGACGGCCGCCAGACCCCGAGCCCCGCGGATAGGTCACGCAGCTGCGGGTGCTGGGCCGGGTCCGCGTCCAGGTGGTCGCTCCACAGCCGGACCCGCAGGTCCCGCACCAGGTCGCCGGTGGTGACGGCGGCGACGGACAGCTCGCTGTCGATCTCCTCGATGGGCACGTTGGCCGGCAGCGAGACCGCGGTGCCCCCGACCGGGACCTGCACCCGGCGGATGTGCCGCACCAGCTCCAGCGAGCGGTCCTGGAAGTTCGCCGACCCGATGCACGCGAACGCGTCGTCGACCAGCACCACCTTGGTGTGCACGTAGGCCCCGCGGCGGCGCCACACCGCCAAGTTCTGCCGGTCGCCCTCGGCCAGCTGGTCGACGATGCCGGTCTGCACCGCGGCACTCAGCGTCTGGTTGATCGTCACGTCCTTGTTCTCGATCGGGTCCGGCTCCTGCGGGACGACGACGGCGACCCGGACCCCGCGGGCGCAGGCGGCCACCAGCAGTGGGAACAGCGTCCGGGTAGCGTCGAAGGTCTGGTCCTCGATGTAGACGTACCGGCTCGCCCCGGTCAGCGCGGCCCGCAGGGTCTGGCGCACCTCGTGGACGCCACCCGGCGGGAATGTCGCGGCGTCGGACCACCGCACCGGCGGGCTGGGCACCTCGCGCCTGGCCAGCGCGGTGAGGTCGCGGAACTCCTTGACCGTGGGGAAGGTGCGCAGCACCTGGGCGGCCACGTCGGGAGCGGTCGGTTCGAGGCGGTCCGGCGCCGGCCTCGGTGCCGGCAGCGGCGCCAAGGCCTGCGGCGGCGGGTTGTACCGGCGCTCGCCGCCCAGCACCGTGTGCGTCGCCGGGGACAGCGTGGCCGCCTCGGACCACCGGGACCGCAGCGTCGCCAGCACCCGGGACGCGAGCCGGCCGCCCACCCGCACGCCAGCGTCGTGCCAGCCCCGAGGGTGCGGCGGCTGGTCGAACCGCCGCTCGGCGAAGTCCAGCCCGCCGACGAACGCGACCGGGTCGTCCGCGTCGCCGACGACCACGGCCTTCATGTGGTGCGACGAGGCGTTGTTCCCGGACCAGTCCAGCAGCACCCGCCCGGCGAGCGGATGGTCGGGCATCACCCGGGCGCGCAGGGCCTCGACCTGCTGGACATTCTCCCGGACGACGGCCAGGACCCAGGCGTTGTCCTTGCGGTCCTGATCGCTGAGCAGGTTCGCGGCGTCCAGGTTCAGCGCCGCCTTGCTGGCCCAGACCAGCAGCCGCACGTCGACACCCTCCTCGGCCTTGCGGAGCAGGCGCTCGCCGAGCGGCGGGCCGCCGTCCTCCAGATCGAATCCCGCGCAGAACTTCCAGCTGGCGATGTAGCAGACCTGGCCGCGGCGCAGCCCGTCAATGGCCGAACGGACCTCGCTGAAGTAGGCAGCGCCGTCGACGAGCGGGCGCACGTCCGCGGCGAGGGTCCGCACGACCGGCGCGACGTCCCGGGTGGGCGTGGGGCCGGTCGGCGGCAGGTACCGGGCCACCAGCTCGTCCAGCGCCGTGGGTGACGGGGGCGGCTGGGGCACGACCGGGACCGGCGGGGCGGCGCAGGGCGTCGCCCCCGGTGGCAGCGGGCTGGCACCACCGGGGGGTGCCGGCGCCCCGGCGGCGATCAGGCACGCCTCGGTCTGCGGCCCGACCAGGCCGTCCACGGTCAGCGGGGGGTGGCCGGTCTGGAACCGGCGGACGGCCGCCTTCGTCAGGGGGCCGCTGACGCCGTCCGGGACGAGCCGCGCGCCGTCGAGGTCGTTGAGCGCCTGCTGGTACCAGCGGACGTACTCCTTGTCCTTGCGGACCGGCACCCTGGGCCGCGACGTCGCCTCGGCGGTCACCGGCACGACCGGCGGGGCGTCAGCCGGCGTGGCAGCAGGTGGGGCGACCGGGGTGTCCGCCGGTGCCCAGCTGGCCCGCAGGACCGCCTGATCCGGCGGGAGCCACCCCTGCTGGTCGGTGATCCGTCGGGCCAGCGGCTCCGCGCTCGGTCCGGTGCCTGGTCCGGCGTCGAGGACCAGGGCGTACCGGCCGGGGAGGTCACCCTCGGCGGCCCACCCGCGCCGTGCGACGGTCGCGAGGTCCACCAGGTCGCCGTCTACCACCGAGGACACCAGAGCCTGGCCCTCACCGGCCTGACCGCGCACCAGCAGGTCACCGGCCTGCGGCTGGCCGACCGGTCCGAGGGGTTCACCGACCACGGCCACCCGGGCGCCCAACCGGTCCACCAGGTCGGGACGTCGGCGCAGCACGTAGGCGTCGAAGAGGTGTGCCGCGGTGACGTCCAGGTCCCGTAGCACGTCGCCCGGCCCCGCGCGTCCCCCACCCACGGCCGGCACCGCCACGTCGACCGCGGCCGGGGCCACCGCGCTGGGGTCGGCCATGGCTGGGTCGACCATGGCTGGGTCGACCATGGCCGGGTCCACCACCGACGGGTCCACCGGGAGCGGCGACGGGCGGTCCAGCAGCGGGTCGAGGAGGTCCCGGATCTGGGGGTCCAGAGGCTGGCCGACCGGGGCGGACGGGCGGGGTGGCGTGCTGGACGGCGGCCGGGTCGGGAGCTGGTCGGTGATCGTCGGCCGCGGCGGCATCGGCGGCGGACCCGTGATGATCGTCCCGCGGGCTGGCGTGAGCTGGGCGACCGGTACCGCTTCGGCTGGTGCCGGCTCGACAGGTTCCGGCTCACTGTGTTCCGGCTCACTGTGTCCCGGCCCGACGGGTCCCGGCCCGACAGGTCCCGGCCCGACGGGTGATGGTCCGGTGCGCATGGTGTCCTCCGCGGGTTGGTGGTGAGCGGTGAGCAGGGCCTCGACGTCGAGGTAGCCGTATCCGGCGCGCCCCGGGTCGGGTCCGTCGTACGGCTGGCAGCTGGCGGTCAGCGCGGCCAGGACGCGACCCGCCGGGAGCGGACCCGCCTGCTGCAGCAGGCACGCCACGGCTCCGGCCACGTGCGGTGCGGCCAGGCTGGTACCGCTCATCCGGGTGCTCGACGGCGGCTCGCCGGCCCAGCCGACCGGCCGGCTACGGGCCACCAGCACGTCGGCGCCCGGCGCCAGCAGGTGCGGTCTGGCACGTCCGTCCACGGTCGGCCCGCCGCTGCTGAACGGCGCCAGCGGGCGGCCGGTCGGGTGCGCGTCGTACGCCCCGACCGAGATCGTCCGCAGGCCGTTGCTGATCGTGCCGGTCACCGACCGCTCGTCGGCGGTCGCGTCGTCGAACCGCGGTTGGCCGCCGGGGACCAGGCGCCGGGCGACCCACGCGTGGTAACGGCCATCCGGGGCGTCCCGCGCGGTGAGCGACACCGACCACCGGCCGGGCGCCGGATCGGGCAGCTGGACGACCGCGTGGTTGCACCCGTTGCCCGGGTCCCGCACGCGGTGGCGGACGACGGCGATGGGCGGGTCCGAGCGGGCCGGGGTGGTCAACGACCGCTCACGACCCGGTCCGGCCAGCACCCGCCGGCCGTCGGGAGCGCGGATCCCGACGTCGACGCGGTCCGTCCCCGGGTACCAGACGTCGACCTCGTGTGGACCGGCGGTGCCAGCCGGCACCAGCAGCGGCAGGCGCACCGTCTGGCCGGTCCGCAGCGTCCCGGCGGCATGGATCCGCCGGGAGTGGTAGTTCCCGCACGACTGGACGACGACCCGGCCCGGGCGCTCGGCGACGACGCGATCCAGCACGCGTTCGACGAGCAGGGTCCCGTCGTGCGGCCCGTGGTGCGCACCCATGCTCAGGTTGAGCACCCACGGCCGGTCGGCCGCGACCTCGCGGACGAAGTCGACCGCCTCCGCCAGCGCCACCGAGTCGCCGATGTCCGCCGGGCCGGACGGCCCCCAGGTGGACAGGTGGACCAGCACCAGGTCGGCCTCGGGCGCCACCCCCGGCACACCGCCCGGCCACGGCGACCCGGCCGCCACCGAGGCGGTCGCCGTCCCGTGGCACCCCTCGCCGGCGTCCGAAGCGGTCGGGTCGTAGCCGAGGGCGAGCGTCGGGTCGCCGCCGGCCAGGGCCGCGTCGAGCAGGGCGCGGTAGTGGATCCGGCCGTAGCCGAACCGGTTGGGGCGCAACGGGTCCGGCCCCGGCTGCTGATCCCACAGCGCCAGCACGCGGGTGCCGCCGTCGGGTCGGCGCAGCGCCGGGTGGGTGAGGTCGAACCCCCAGTCCACCACCGCCACCACCACCCCTCGGCCAGTGGGCGCCCGCTGGGGACGTCGCTGGTCCCGCACGACCGGTCGGGCCGAGCCGGCCAGGTTCTGCGACCGGCCGTCGCCGGTACCAGCGCCCTCGGGACGGTTGCCTTCGGGACGGTCGAGGCCGTAGTGGCGGGGCGCCTTGACGCTGCGCACCGCCGGGTCGGCCCGCAGCCCGGCGACGGCCCGGCGGGGCGCCCGGACGGTCACGACCGCACCGAAGCGGCTCACCAGGTCCACCCCGGCCGGGACGGCGGTGTCCGGCCCGGCCAGCCGGACCAGGAGCGCAACCTCCTCGTCCGGCTGGCCAGCGGCCATCAGTGCCCGCAGCGCCGGGTCCACGTCGACTCCCCGAGACCGAATCGCGACCACCCGCCGACCACAGCGGCCAGCGGCGCGTTCACGAGGACGCCGCGGCCGAGACAGCCGGGGCCTGGGAGCTGCCGCTGGAGTTGTTCAGCCCACCTGCCAGCAGCAGGACGAGCAGCAGCGAGGACGACCCGCCACCGAACAGACCGCCGGACCCACCGGACCCGCCGCCGTAACCACCGGAGGTCCCGACATCACCCAGCAGCAGCAGCGGGAGGATCGCCGCCAGCTGCTCGTTCTGCTGACCGATGGCGCCCTGCAGCAGCGGGAAGATCGTCAGGAACTCCCGCACCGCGCCGAGGTCCTGGGAGTTCTTCCGGGTCATCCGACCCTGCCGGCGCACGTCCTGGTCCAGCCGGTTGACCCCGGAGCTGACCCGTTGGATGGCCGTGCTGTTCTTGCTGATGTTGGCGTTGACCAGGTTGATCGCATTCTGGAACTGGGACTGGGTGACGGCGCCGCCGCCGGGCGGCGGGACCATCGGGGGCGGAGGCTTGGCCGTCTGCCCCGACCCCCTGTTGTTCTTCTTGCGCTCCTCCCAGCCTTCGTCCCAAGCCTCGTCCCAGCCCTCGTCGTAGGACTCGAAGTACGTCATGCGGACCACTGCTCCTTGTCGGCGTCGATGGTTGCTCCTGCGTGGTGCGCCGTCCGCCACGAAGTGCCGGGCGGCGCGTCGTCCGGCCGGCTGGGCCGACCGACGTCGGGGGTGAGCGACCGCTCCTGGGCGGTCCGTCGGCGCACGGCCGGGCTCACCAGGTCGTGGTAGAGCACCGGGTCGGGTGCTCGGGCGCCGGACCGTCCACGGCCGGCGCACCGCGGGCACCCCTGGTCCTGCCCCCAGCACCGGGCGCAGGCACCGAGCGCCGCGGCCAGGGCGTGCACCTGGCGGCGCAGCCGGCGGACCTCGTCGTGCAACCGGTGCAGGACGTCCGCGACCTGCGGGTTCGACACGCTCGAGGCATGCTCGTCCGGCTCGGCTCCGGAGTCCTGGCCCGACTCCTGGGCTGAGTCCTGGACCGGCTCCTGGGCTGAGTCCTGGGCGAGCTGCTCGGCCTGCTCCCGGCGCTGCAGCGCGCTCAGCACGGGCGCCATCGCGGGGTTGTCACCGAGCGCCTGCCGCAGCAGGCCGGACATCGACTGGTCCGCACCCGGGTCGTCACCGGCCAAGCGGGCCAGCAGGGCCTGCTGGAGCCCGGTCGAGATCGCGGCCGGCGCTGCCTAGTCGGTCACGGGAGCCACCCCCCGCTGTCGAGGACCGGCTCCTCGTCCTCCTCGGCCAGGTCGTTGAAGCCGTCGAGGCCGGCGTCGTCGAGATCAGTGGGATCGTCGTCGAGGTAGGTGCTGTCGAGGTCAGTGGGATCGTCGTCGAGGTCGTCGCTCAGGTAGAGCGCGCTGATCGCCCACAGGACGTCGGCGTCATCGGCCCACCCTGTGCTCTCGTCGGCCCACGCCGGGCCTTCGCCGGCCGAGCCGTCGGGCGCGGCGTCATCGGGTTCGGCGGTGGTCTCGGCTACCGACGGCGCCCATCCCGGTACGGCCAACAGCCGGTCGAGCAGCACGTCCGCGCGCGCCTGGGGGTTCGCCAAGTCAGGTTCCCGCGGGGTTCGCAGCGCGACCGGCGCCGCGACAGGATCGGGGCTGGCGGTCGGGCTCGCAACCGGTCCGGCGTAAAGGCCGACGACCGGGCTCGCGACGGGGCCGGCACTGGGACCGGCGACGAGGTCGCCGTCTGGCGGGGGTGCCACCTCCTGCCACTGCGCCGAGGCGCGCACGGCCAGGCTGCCGAGCAGGTTGGTGATCGCCGCCAGCGGGACCGGCCCGCCACCAGCCGCCGGCACCGAGCGGGCTCCGGCCGAACCGAGCATCATCGAGGTCAGGGCGTGCTGGACGGTGGGGCTGGCGAGTGCCGCGAGCAGCTGGGCGACGGCGGCGCCGGGTGCGGCACCGGCCGGTCCCCGCAGGCCTCCCGGCATCTGCCCTGATGGCACGACACCGCTGACGACCCGACGCGGGGTGGGCGCCAGGGCGCCACTCAAGCCACCAGCCGTCGCACCGGCGATGATTCCGGCGGGGCCGAGCGGCGCGCCGCTGAGCGCGCCGGAGATCGCGCCGGGCGCGGCCTTGGCGACCACCGGCGCGGCCGCCGTGACGGCCTTGCCCACCGTCCGGCCGATACCGCCGACGGCCTTGCCGAGGTCGCCGAAGAAACCTTCGGCGGCACCGAGGCCGAGGCCCAGGTTGCCGCGCAGCAACGTGTCGACCTGCTCCGCGGCGAGGTGGTGGTACTCCGGCGCCAGGCTCTGCAGGACCCGAGGGTGGGTGTGCTGCCACGTCATCGTCATCACTCCTGTCGGTTCGTCCAGATCGGTGCACCGGGCTCGTCCAGTACAGCCAGCGAAGCCGGCGTCCAGCCATACGCAGTGCTACGTAGCCGGCACCCCGAACGTCGGCCATCCGGCGCTGCAGACTGCGAAAAAAGGTTGTGACACAACGGGATCGACGCACTCCCCGGGACGCCACGCCTGGTCTCACCCGGCGCCGCGGACCACTCGGGTCACGTCAGGACGGCAGCGGCGGCTTGTCACGGAGCAGGTCGAACTCACGACCCCCGCGGATCGGTGACGACCACCTGCCGCGCACCACGGCTGCGAGGGCCGGGGTCGCCGGCGGGCGTCACGCCAGCAGGTTGTCGGCGTCTCGGGGCAGCAGCACGATGGACGCCCGGACGGCGGCGGCGAGGCTCGTGCGGTTGGTCAGGTCGAGCTTGCGGTACACCTGCTCCAGGTGCTTCTGCACGGTCCGATGGCTGATCCCCAGGCCGGCGGCGACCTCACGGTCGGTGGCACCGTCGGTGACCCGGCGCGCCACGTCGAGTTCGCGCACCGTCAGCGACCCCACCCGGCCCATCGCCCAGTCCACGTCCTGCCGGGTGCGGTCGTCCGCCCGGGCCTGCGCGTCCTGCGCCCGGCGGCGTCGACCCCGCTCCAGCGCCCGGTGCACGTGCGGCGCGATCAGCTCGACGACGTCCCGGTCGCGCGCGGTGAAGCCCAGCCGAGACCGGTTGAACGTCAGGATCGTCCCCCGCCAAGCATCCAGCCCGATCACGCACAGCAGCTGGTCAGCGGTGCCCCGCGGGCGGTAGAAGTCCTGGTACAGCAGGGTGCGGCGGAAGCTTCGGGCGTCCACCACGTCGCTGATCGCGACCGGCGTGCCCCGGCGGACCCGGCCGCCGCGGTGCGCGGCGAACACCGGGTGCTCGCGGGCGGCGGCCCGGAAGCCGGCCACCGGCAGCAGGTTGTGGGCCGGGTCGTCGGTCGCCGCGCTCAGCACCTGCGCCTGGCGGTGGTCGACGAGCGTCCAGGACGCGACGTCGCAGCCGACCAGGCCGCGCAACCGTCCCAGCAGCCCGGCGTCGAGGCGCCCGTTCGGCAGGTCGTCCGCGAGGTCGTAGGTAAGGTCCAGCGCCGTCCTCAGGTCCCGCTTGGTGGGTCCGGTCGTCATGGGTGTGTTCCCTCCCCGCCGTGCCGCGCCGTCCTCCGGCGCCCGGGTCACATCGTGTCGCGGCGGCCACGCACCGTCATGGGTGAACGCTGCCCATGTTGGGTGGACGACGCACCACCCGGTACGCCCATCAGCGGCCACCTTCAGAAACGCCGGGGGTGAGCGTGGTCGTGCCACCGCCAGCGGTGCGACCGCAGCTGCTGCGGGGTCGAGCCGTGCGGTAGTGGCCGATGTACTCGACGTCGAGCGGACCAGGCAGGAGCCCTGCTTGGCGATCCGGCCACGTGATCGCTGCCGAACAGGACGGCGGTGGGTGTATCTGGCGCGCCCCGTACGGCCTCTCCTAGTCAATCGGAACGCCCGGTCCACACTGGTGACCGGCGCGCCACTCCACTCACAGGAGGCGCTATGCCATCCGTCCAGGACGTCGCGGACCAGATCAACAACAAGCTGGACGAGATCGTGGTGAACACGGCGAGCACGGTCGCGGTCGCCACCGATATCCGGACCGAGACCCAGACCCTCAACGGCAAGGTCGACACCCTGGACGGGCACCTGCAGTCCGGGCTGAGCAATCTGGCGGTCGGTCTGTTCGCTGTCTGGGAGGTCGAGAAGGCCCAGCTGGTCGAGCAGCGTCACCACACCCAGCAGAACGACACCGTGATCTGCCTGCTGGAGAACGCCAACGAGCTGCTGTGCGGGATCACCCGCAAGCTCACCACCCAGCTCGAGCTCAGCCGCGGCCTGCTGGAGTCGACCCGCCGCCTGGAGGGCATCGCCGAGCGTGCCGAGCCGGCCGCAGCAGGGGACTACGACCGGTTGCAGGAGATCGAGCACCGGATCGAGGTGTGCTGCCCGCCGGAGCGGCCCGAGCCGGAGCCCTGCCCGCAGCCCTGTCCGGTGCCCCGGCACGACCCGTACCAGCCACACGGACAGGACTGGAAACCGCAGCCGCAGCCCGATCCCATCGGCTGAGCGAGGTCGATTGCGGTGACCATCTTCATTCAGAACGACGCCACCGGCGCAGGAGCCGGCACCGTCCGGGCCGACCTGGCCTTCGTGCACCTGGCTGTGATCGCGAACCTCGACACCGGAGTGGGGCTCAACGCGGCCGTCGGCAACCTGCAGCAGGTCACATACGCCCGGACGGATCCGGGTGTGCCTGCCACGCGGTTGGACACCCTGGTCAACACCAACTTCGGGGTGAACGCGGCGGGGACCGACATCATCGTCCTGGCCGTCGGTGGCGACTTCACCCTCATCGACGGCTCCCTGATCACCACCAGGGGCGGCACCGCGCTACCGCCGGCCGGTTCAGGCCAGCCGGGTGCCGACCTGAACACGACGACGTCCTGTCTGGTTCTCTACGACACCGGCGACAACAACGGCAGCGGGTACTGCCTGGCCCGACAGGGGACCGGAGGCGTCCTCGATCTGCGGCTGCCGCTGTCGGTGATGCTCCACCACGAGCTGTCGCACGCGTTCCGGATCGTGACAAACGCGTTGCTGGCGCTCTCCGCGCAGTGCAACCCGGCCTCGCCGGAGGAGAACGCGGCGATCACCGACGAGAACGACATGCGCACCCAACTGGCGACGCTTCTCGGTGACCCGGTCGTGTTGCGGGACCCGAACATTCACTGCGGCACCACCTGCGGTGGCGGGGGTGGGGGCGGGGGTGAGTGCTGCATCGTGGCATCGGTGTCGTCCGGCTCCCCCCTGTCGACCGAAGTGCAGGAGCTGCGTGCGCTGCGTGAGCAGTTCCTGCGCCGTAGCGAGGTCGGCTTCGCCTTCTTCGACACGTTGCACCACAGCTACTACGGCTTCAGTCCCCAGGTCGTGGACGTCATGGCCACCGACCTCGAGCTGCGCGCGGTCACCCTGGACGGGTTCGTCCGGCCGTTGATCCGGATGCTCCAGCTGGTCCGCGACCACACCCTGGACGGGGCGTGCGCCGCCCAGCTGGGCCGACGGTTCTGCGAACGGTTGACCCCCGCGGAGGTGCCGCGGACGCTGGAGGTGATGGACCGGATGGGCGCGGTACTGGGCTTGGGGGTGCCGAGTTCCGGAGCGCCCAGCTCCGAGGGTCGCGCCGAGGTGGCTCGACTCGTCGCGACCCGAGCTCTGCCCGATCCGCACCTGCAGTGGGGACTGCTGGAACCGGTGCAGGCCTACCACGATCTGCTCCGGGCGTGGCGGGACGGCGTGACGGACGACACGCTGGGTACCCGGGTCGTGGAGTTCATCGACGGTTGGGCGGGTCGGCTGCCGATCGCGCCGCACTGGGGGATGCTCACCGTGGAGCGGGTTCGGGCCGAACTGGCCTGGCTCGCGGGCACGCTGTTGCGGGACTCGCAGGCACGGGCGGAGTTCCGCCGCCGGTTGCGCGGTGAGTTCGGCGCGGTGACCGCCGTCCAGCAAGCCCTGAACGAGGAAGAGGTGCCGCGATGACGGAGGGCGACGAGGGCCAGCCGCCGGTGGAAGCGGCCCTGGACCGGATGACCCGTCGCTCCGGGCGGGTCGAGCTTCGGCTGAGGATGACCAACCGGGATCCTGACCGAACCATGCACTATGTCGCGCAGGTCCGGGCGATCGTCTTCGACGACACCCGGAACACGTTCGTGGTGCGCCTCAGCGACGAGGGACGAGAGGTGGTCCCGGGAGCGGCGAGCGTGCTACCGACCTTCGCACGCATCGACTCCGGCGGCACGGCTGTGCTCACCGTCCACCTGCCTGAGCAGATCGTCCGGATGCGTCGTTCCGCCACACCCACGGCCGAGGTGGAGCTGGAGACGCTGACGATCGACCCGGGTGCCACGATCGAGGTGGCGGTGGGATGGAGCGACACCGCCTTCTACCCCGACCCTCGGGAACGACGGCGTGATCCGGGCAGCGTCGCGACCTGGGAACGCGGCCAGGCACGAGTCACGATCCCCCCGAGGCGTCGACGCTGATCGCGGGGCCGCACGGACGGCCGGGTTGGCCACGTCGGCGGTGCGGTGTGCGACGCGATGCGCGAGGCCGGTACTTCGCTGGTGGGTTCGTATGTGTGGCTGTTCTGCCCTGGTGCCTACGATGGGACTCCGGAGGCAGGTGGGGCGCATGTCCGACGACCGCGGGACGAGGGTCGATCGCCCGGTGGGCGGTCGCGACCTGCTCGAACGCGACGACGAGCTGGCCACCATGCACCGCGCGGTGCGGGACGCGGCGGCGGGTCGCGGTTCGGTCCTGCTGGTCAGCGGTGAGCCGGGGATCGGCAAGACGAGCGTGGTCCGGGCGTTCCTGGCCGGCGTCGGCCGCGCCGGTCCTGCTGACAGCCATGGCGTCACGGTGCTGCTCGGCTCGTGCGACGACCTGACAACCCCGCGGACGCTGGGTCCGCTGCGGGACGCGGCGCGTGGGTCGGGCTCCGCGCTGGAGCGAGCGCTGGACGCGGGTGACCAGGACCTGGTCTACGGCTCGCTCATCGAGGAGCTGGGCGACCGGACGGCGGAGGAGCTGGGCGACCGGACGGCGACGGAACTAGGCGGCCGGTCGGCGACGGTGCTGGTGGTCGAGGACGTGCACTGGGCGGACGACGCCACCCTGGACGTGCTGCGGTTCCTGTGCCGCCGCGTCGCCGACCTGCCAGCCGTGGTCGTGCTGACCTTCCGCCCGCCACCAGACGGTGGCGCACCGCTGCGGCACCTGCTGGGCCTGCTCGCCGGCTGCCCGGTGACCCGGTTGTCCCTGCGCCCGCTGTCCGCCAGCGCGGTGGCCGAGCTCGCCGGCGACCGGCAGGCGGGCAGGCGGCTGTACGCCGTGACGGCCGGCAACCCGTTCTACGTCGCCGAGCTGCTGGCCGCACCGGAGCAGGAGGTGCCGACCAGCGTGGTGGACATGGTGCAGAGCAGGTTGCGCCGGCTGTCCCCGCCCGCCCGCACAGCGATCGAGCGGTTGTCGGTGGTCCCGTCCACCGCCGACCCGGACCTGGTGAACGCGTTGCTGGGGTTGGACGTGGTCCACCTCGCCGAGGCGGAGCAGCACGGCGTCGTCCAGGTGGGCGGGGACGGGGTCGGGTTCCGGCACGAGCTGGTCCGCCGCGCGGTCGAGCGGGACTTGCCCGCCGTCCATCGCCAGGTGCACCACCAGGCCGTGCTGACCGCCCTGCTGAACCGGCCGGCCAGCGAGCCGGCCCGGGTGGTGCACCATGCCGCGAAGGCCGGCGACGTGCCGATCCTGATGGACTATGCGCCGCTGGCCGCCCGGGAGGCCGCTCGGGCCGGCTCGCGCCGGCAGGCCATCGCCCACTTCGAGACGGCACTGCGGTACGAGGACCGGCTCACCCCGGACGAGCGTGTCCGGGTCCTGGACGACTACGCCTGGGAGCTGCACAACGCGCACCGCTTCGAGGACGCCATCCGCTTCGGCCGGCGGGCCGTCGAGACGCGGGAACGGCTCGGTGACCAGGCCCAGCTGGCCGCCACCGTCCTGCGGCTGTCCCGCTACCTGTTCATGGCCGGGCGGGTCGGCCAGGAGCGGGCGGCGATCGAGCGCGCCGTGCGGCTCGCGCAGGAGGCCGGCGAGGTACCGGCGCTGGCGGCGGCGCTGGCCCACCGGGGGGCGGTGCTGGCGCTGCACGAGCAGCCGCGGGACGCGGTCCGGGAGCTGGAGCTGGCGCACCGGCTGGCCGAGCGCGCCGGGCGCCAGGACGTCGTCGCGCTGTGCCTCAACTACCTCGGGGTGGCCGGCGCCGAGCTCGGGGACCCCGAGGCGGTGGACCACCTGCGCCGCAGCCTGACCCTGGCGACCAGCCTGGGGCAGCAGGAGTACGTCGCCCGCGGGTGGACCAACCTCGTCGAGGTGCTGTACCAAGCGGGGCGGTGGTCGCAGGCCGAAGCGGCCGCCGAGGAGGGCCTGCGGTACGTCAACGAGCGGGGGTTCACGTCGCACGCGTACAACCTGCTCGTGCACCGCTACCTGCTGATGGCGCGGCGGGGCGCGTGGGACGACGCGGAGGCCGGGCTGCGGGCGTTGCTCCAGGACGCCGAGCAGCCCGGGATGCTGTCGCTGTACAGCGCGCCGGCTCTCGGTCGGCTGCTCGCCCGCCGCGGTGACCCGGCCGCCGAGCGCCTGGTGTGCGACTCCTGGCACCGCGCGGTAAGGGGCCGCTCGACGCTGTGCCTGGCCTACGCGGGTATCGCATACGCCGAGTGGGCGTGGATCACCGGCCGCCCGGACCTGGCCGCCCAGGCCCACGGCCCGCTGGTGGCGCGGCTGGCACGGCCGGGGGCCGGCGCCTTCCTGGCCGAGGCCCTGAGGTACCTGGCCCGGTGCGGTGTCGAGGTCCCGCCGGTGCGGCACGGCCCGCCCGCGCTGGTCGCCGGGCTGCGGGGGCGGTGGCGGACCGCGGCCGATCTGTGGGATCGCGAGGGCTGCCAGTACGAGATGGCGCTGGAGCTGCTGGACGGCGACGACCCCGCCGCCGCCCGAACCGCGCTCGCCACGCTGGACCGGTTGGGCGCGACCGCGGTGGCCGGTCCGGCACGGCGGCGCCTGCGGAGGCTGGGGGTGAGCGTGCCGCGCGGACCTCGCGCCACCACCCGTAAGAACCCCGGAGGCCTCACCGACCGGCAGGTCGAGATCCTGCACCTGGTGGCGGCCGGCATGACCAACGCCGAGATCGCGGACCACCTGTCGTTGTCGGTCCGGACCGTCGACCACCACGTCTCGGCGGTCCTGGTGCGCCTGGACGTGTCGTCCCGCCGTCAGCTCGGCGCCCGGGCCGCCGAGCTGGGTCTGCGGGCGCACGAGGCAGCACGCTGAGCCGTCCCGGATGATGGCGTCATGACACGACGCCTGGTGGTGGTCGGCGGTGACGCGGCGGGCATGAGCGCGGCGAGCCAGGCGCTGCGGACCGCGGGGCGGCGGCTGGACGTCGTCGCGCTGGAGGCCACCTCGCACGTGTCGTACAGCGCCTGCGGCATCCCGTACTGGCTGGCCGGTGACGTCGCGGACGCGCAGGCCCTGGTCGCCCGGACGGCGCGGCAGCACCGCGCGAACGGTATCGACCTGCGGCTCGGCCACCGGGTCGTGGAGCTGGACCTGGACCGCGCGCAGGTGGTCGCCGAGGTGCACGCCGACCCTGCGGACGCCGGCTCGCGCGCCCGCACCGAGCGGATCGGCTTCGACGACGTGCTGCTGGCCACCGGCGCCGCCCCCGTGCTGCCGGACTGGGCGCACGGCGTGCCGGGGGTGCTGCCGGTCACGACCCTGGACCACGGGGCCGCCTGGCACCGCCTCCTGGGCGGCGCGGGCCGGGCGTCCGACCGGCGGGGCGGTGCAGGTCCAGCGGCCGGCCGGCTGGACGGTTCGGGCCGGTCGACGGGCCGGCCGCGCCGAGCGCTGGTGGTGGGCGGCGGCTACATCGGCGTCGAGGTCGCGGAGTCGTTCGCCCGCCGAGGCCTGGCCACCACCCTGGTCACCCGTGGCCCGCGCCTGATGGGCCAGTCGCTGGACCCGGCCGTGTCCGACCTGGTCGCCCAGGGCCTGCGGGACGCCGGGGTGCGGGTGTTCACCGACCGCACCGTCGACGAGTTGGACCACGTCGACGGCCAGCTGCGGGCCGCCTGCCTGGGCGCGGGCGGTGACCAGCTCGAGGAGCCGGTGGACGTCGTGGCGGTCGCCGTCGGCGTCCAGCCCCGGGTGCACCTGGCCACCGACGCCGGCCTCGACGTGGGCGAGCACGGCGCGCTGGTGCCGGACGACCGGCAGCTGCTGCGCGGCGGGCCGGGCGCCGGGGTGTGGGCGGCCGGGGACTGCTGCCAGGTGTGGGACCGGGTGCTCGGCGAGTCCTGGTACACCCCGCTGGCAACGCATGCGAACAAGGCCGGCCGGGTGGCCGGCACCAACCTCGGCGGCGGCGAGGCGCGGTTCGCCGGCTCGGTGGGCACCGCCATCACCCGCGCGGGCCGCGTGGAGGTGGCCCGCACCGGCGTGCTGCGCCGCTGGGTGGAGCCGCGCGGCTGGCACGTCGAGCAGGTCACCCTGGAGTCCACGACCGCGGCCGGGTACCTGCCGGAGGCGGAGCCGATGACCGTCTCGGTGCTCGGCGAGCGCGGCACCGGCCGGCTGCTCGGCGCTCAGGTCGTCGGCGGTCGCGGTGCCGGCAAGCGGATCGACGTCGCGGCGATGGCGCTGTGGGCCGGCCTGACCGCCGCCGACGTCGCCGCGGCCGACCTGGCCTACTGCCCGCCGTTCTCCCCCACCCTGGACCCGGTCGCCGTCGCCTGCCGCAAGCTGGCCGACCTGCTGTGACGCCCATGCCGCGTTCCGGCAGTGAGCGATGGCCGCCGCCGCTCAGCGCAGGTCGACGGTGTGCAGGCCAGTGGCGGCGGCGATGCGTTCGTAGTCGGCGTCCCGGTGCGCCACCGGCACCCGCGAGCGCAGGGCGATGGCTGCGATCAGGCAGTCTTGGAGTGAACGCGGTTGATGTCCGGTGGCACGTGTCGCGTGGAAGACGTCGACCGCACCCCGGTAGTCCAGACCGACCTCGAGCCGGTGCCAGCGCTGGCTGAGGAGCAAGCGTTCGAGACGTGCGGCGTGGGCACCCGCGCCGGCGCCAGCCAGGAGCTCCATCATGATCGGTTCGCTGGTGGCGATGTCCACGCCCAGCCGATCACGCACGAACGGGGTCGCTGGACCGTCCGCCCCACGCAGGAACTCCACCCAGACCGACGTGTCGACCAACGTCACACGCGTTCGACCCGATCCGTACGCATCGCCTCGAGGTCCCCGTCCCACCCCGAACCCTCCATCGACAGCATCTCCTCGCGGGTCATCACCGGCCCGACGAGTCGACGCAACGCGAAGTCGACCGCCTCGCGTTTGGTGGACAGGTGGAAACGGCTCATCACCTCGGCGACGAGTCCGTCATCCAGATCGATGTTAGTGCGTGCCATACACCAACAATACACCGACGTCCAAGCGCTGCGATTACGGCCCCGCGGAGGCGGAGTGCGCTTCCACCTCCGCGGGGTCGTGGGCCAGGCTGCGCCCAGCCACATGCGGCCCGCTGGTTTTCAGGGAGCGAAGGCCGTCCCGGAGAAGCGCTGGTTCGGGCTGCCGGTGCAGGTGAACTGGATGACGTCAGCGCTGTTGGCGTTGCTGGATCCCCTGACGTCTACACATTTCCCGCTGTGCACGGCCTGAATCCGGCTGTTGAAACCGGGGACCGTCGGCGCGCTGTCATCCAGGAGCCGGAACTGCTGGTTGGGGCTGCCGGTGCAGGTGAACTGGACCACCTGCGCACCGTTGGACTGGCTGGCCCCGCGCACGTCCAGGCACTTGTTGCTGTGCACCGCGCGGATCCGGTACGTGCTGCCGACGATCCGGTCGAGCCGGAAGCGCTGGTTGGGGTTGCCGGTGCAGTCGAACTGGATCACCTGTGCGCTGTTGGACTGGCTGGCCCCGCGCACGTCCAGGCACTTGCCGACGTTGTGCTGCGGGTTGAGCTCGTAGGGAAAACCGGTGTCCGTCGCGCTGGCCGCCGGAGCGGTCAACCCGCCGACGGCGAGCGCAGCACCGATCGAGACCAGCGCGAGCCTGCCGCGTCGGCGCGCATCGCGTCCCGTAGGACGGATGGTGGAGCCGGGTGGCCGGTGGCCGTTGCCCCGACCGGCGATGGATGAGATGGACATGGTGTCCCCTTTCGTTGGACGGTCGCCCCCGAAAACCGCTGCGGGGCCAGGGACGACCTCGGTTCGTTGCCGTGCAAGTGCAGCAACCGGGGCCACCCGCCGGCCATACGCAGTGATGCGTAGACGGGGCGCCGCAGCTGGTGCGGTGCCGGTGAGAGGCCTGGCCGGCGTCGCCCGGAAGGCTGGCCGGCGTCGCCCGGTGGCATGTCGTCCGGGGCTGGTCGTCCGCGCTTACGGCGGCGGTGAGGGAACCGCTATCAGGCGGGCGGCGGAGTAGAGGTGACCAGTCACGAGGACACTGTCCCCTTCACTCTGGAGACTCATGTGACAGACCTGACGGACGTCGGGGAGTTCGCCGCTCTCTTCGACGAGCACTACCCGCGGCTGCACCGGTACCTGCACCGTCGCGTCGGCCCGGACCTCGCCGACGACCTCGCCCAGGAGACCTTCGCCGAGGCGATCCGGAGGCGGGCTCGGTACGACCCGGGCCGTGGCGCTCCCGGGCCTTGGCTCTACGGCATCGCTCACGTGCTGCTCGTCCGGCACCGACGGGCAGAGCGTCGGCACCTCGCGGCGTACGCGCGCACCGGCGTCGATCCGCTCGACCTGCCGGGCGAGGACGAGGCCGTGGCCCGGGCGGACGCGGCCCGGGAGGGTCCCGCCCTGGCACGCGCGCTCGCCGCGATGAGCGGACGGGACCGGGACGTGCTGCTGCTGTTCGCGCTCGCGGACTTCAGCTACGCCGAGATCGCCCAGGCCATGTCCATGCCGGTTGGCACCGTCCGGTCCAAGCTGCACCGGGCTCGCCGCCGGCTCAGCACCACCCTCCAGCCGACCGCCACCGTCCACACGACCGCCACCGTCCACACGACCGCTGGCCTCCAGCCGACCGCCACCGTCCAGGCGACCGCCGTCCAGGCCACCGCCGCCGTCGGGGCGATGGACCAGCCGCACCGCACCCCCATCCCCCTGTCCGTCTACCACCCCGCCACCCACCACCCCGCCGCGGAGGCATCCTCATGAGCGACCTCGACGTCATCGAATCAGTCCAGCGGTTCCGCGCCCACGTCCCGGAGCCCGACGACGACCGCGTCCGGCGCGCGGGCGCCGTCTTCCGGACGTCCCTGGCCCAGGCGGACGCGGGGCCGGCACCCGCCCGCTGGTCGTGGCGGGTCCGGATACCCGCTGTCGCCGGCGCGGCGGCCCTCGGCGCCGCCCTCGTCCTGGGGGTCACCACGGTCCTGCCCGGCGGACCGGGGGTCGACAGCGCCGCGGCCGCCACGCTCAACGCGACCGCGACCGCGACCGCGAGACAGCCGGACATGCCGCAGCTGCGAACGGGGCAGTACTGGTACGAGCGTGCGACGTTCCGGCAGGAGGCGTACCTCGATCAGCCCGCGGTGCAGGGCGTGCACGAGACGTGGATCGCCCCGGACGGCAGCGGCCGGATCGGGGACGGCAGCGACGAGGTGGACCGCTACGGCCCCGGTGGGTTGAGCTTCGGGACCAACCTGGCGAGCACGTATCCCGAGCTGCTCGCCCTGCCCCGGGACACCGACCAGCTGTACGAGGCCGTCGAGCGCGCCACCCGCACGATGCAGGCGGACGGCGGCAACACCCGGCCCGGTGAAGCTCAGATGCTGGCCATCGTCTGCGACGTCCTGAGCAACCCCGGGGTTCCCAGCGACCTGCGGGCGGCGCTGTACCGGGTGGCCGCCCGGATCCCTGGTGTCGACATCGTCGAGGGCGCGACCGACGGCCTCGGCCGCACCGGGTCGGCGATCCGGACCGTCGAGGAGGACACCGGCATCGCCCGCCAGCTCGTCTTCGACCCGGCGACCGGTGAGGTGCTGGCGACCCGGCAGGTCTCCGACGACGGCGTCGTGTACTACGAGGACGCCATCACCCAACGGGCCATCGTCGACAGCATCGACGACCGGCCCTGACGAAACCGCGGGGCAGGGCCAGCGCATCACCGCTGGCCCTGCCCCGCAGGCAAGCCGCTGCCGCACGGGCATGCTCAGCCAGGAACGTGTCGCCACACATGTCCGCAACTCGCTCACCGTAGCGGCCACCCGACTTCAACCGCCGACTGCGAAGAGTCCAGTCCAACGCCTTCGGCATAGCAACCCATCGTGGCCGATGTCGCCCCGGGCCGGTCGGCGCGACGTCGCTCGCCCGCGTCCGACATGCGGCCCGTTGAACACCAGCAGCGTCCGCGCCCGTAGGTTTGAGCACAGCATTGCCCACTGGTTTGCGTACAGCAATGAGCCAACGACCATCCTGGAGCCCTTCGATGCCGATCGCGACCCCCGAGTCGTACGCCGAGATGCTGGACCGCGCCAAGGCGGGCGCGTTCGCGTACCCGGCGATCAACGTGAGCAGCAGCCAGACCTTGAACGCGGCGATCCGCGGCTTCGCCGAGGCGGAGAGCGACGGCATCGTGCAGGTGTCCACCGGTGGCGCCGAGTACCTGTCCGGCCCGACCGTCAAGGACATGGTCACCGGCTCGGTGGCGCTCGCCCGGTACGCCCACGAGGTCGCCCGCCACCACGACGTGCAGATCGCGCTGCACACCGACCACTGCCCGAAGGACAAGCTGGACGGCTTCGTCCGCCCGCTGCTGGCCCTGAGCACCGAGCAGGTCCGCGGCGGCCAGGGTCCGCTGTTCCAGTCCCACATGTGGGACGGTTCCGCCGTCCCGCTCGAGGAGAACCTGCGGATCGCCCAGGAGCTGCTCGAGGCCGCCGCCGCCGCCAAGGTGGTGCTGGAGATCGAGGTCGGCGTGGTCGGTGGGGAGGAGGACGGCGTCGCCCACGAGATCAACGAGCAGCTCTACACCACCCCGGAGGACGCGATCGCGACCGCCGCGGCCCTCGGCCTCGGTGAGCGCGGCCGGTACCTGACGGCGCTCACGTTCGGGAACGTGCACGGCGTCTACAAGCCGGGCAACGTCAAGCTGCGGCCGGAGATCCTCCGCCAGGCGCAGGACGCGGTGGTCGCCGCGCACGGCCTGCAGGCCGGCGCCAAGCCGTTCGACCTGGTGTTCCACGGCGGGTCCGGCTCGCTGCCCGAGGAGATCTCGGCCGCCGTCGACTTCGGTGTGGTCAAGATGAACGTGGACACCGACACCCAGTACGCGTTCAGCCGCCCGGTGGCCGCGCACATGTTCGCCCGCTACGACGGCGTGCTGAAGGTGGACGGCGAGGTCGGCGACAAGAAGGCGTACGACCCGCGCGCATGGGGCAAGGCCGCCGAGGCCGGCATGGCCACCCGGGTGGTCGAGGCGTGCCAGGCCCTGCGCAGCGCCGGCCAGCGGCTGCGATGACCGCCGTGACGACCGGCCGGCGACCCGTCCGATGAGCACCCCCGGCAACCTGCTCGGCATCCCGCCGACCCGGCTCCCCGAGCACCCGGAGGGGGATGTCGCCACCGCCTTGGACGCTGGCGAACCTGCTGCGGACCTGGCTGCCCGGCACCCGGCGGCGAGCCTGCCGTGGGCAGTCCTGGCCGAAGATGCGCTGCGCCGGCAGGCATGGATCGAGGCGTACGCCTACGCGCGGACCGGCTACCACCGCGGGCTGGACGCGTTGCGTCGGGCCGGCTGGCGCGGCCAGGGGCCGGTGCCCTGGGAGCACCTACCGAACCGGGGGTTCCTGCGCGCGCTGCACGCTCTCAGCCAAGCCGCCGGAGCGATCGGCGAGGGTGCCGAGCGGGACCGGTGCGCCACCTTCCTGCGCGACTGCGACCAGGAGGCCGCACGCCAGCTCGACTGACCATCATCATGCTGCAG
>JBOFLF010000094.1:0-3767 GCA_051657715.1 Angustibacter sp.
TGTACGGATCGACGACGGAGTCCGCGCCGAGCGGCGTACCGAAGGTGCGCCGGTGGAACGTGCCGTCCGCCAGCCCGTAGAACAGGACACCATCGACCAGGAACGCGCCCCGCACCGCTGACCAGTCCACCGTGGCAACGTCCACCTGCTGGGCGCCGCCCGCGACACCAGCGGCGTCCAGCGCACGCCCGACCAGCCCCGACGCACCGGGCGCCAGCGGCCCGGCCGCGTACACCGTGCCCGGTAACGACCCGACCGCCCCGGCCGGCGGCACCGCGCCTCCGGCCACCGGGAAAGCGGCGATCCGCTCCCGCCGGTACCGGTAGTTCCCAATCCACTCGGTGTCACTACCGACATACAACGTCGACGGGGTCGCCAGGATCGCGAACACGCCAGCACCACGCGGGTTACGGCCCGGGTTCCAGCTCAGCGGCACCCCCGAGGCCGGGTCCAACGCGGTGATCCCCGGCCGGGGCACCGCACCGGCGCCGGCGTAGTCCACGCCGTTGTCGTTGTTCATCCACCGCTGGTGGCCACCCACGTACACCGCAGCGCCGGTGACCGCGACCGACCACAGCGAGTCCCCACCGGTGTACCCCACCCAGGTCGGCCGCACGTTGCTGCCGCTACCCGCGCTCTCCCACCGCGCCGCCGCATCACACAAACCCTTGCTGCCATCCACATTCGTGCCCCGCCCGCCGCCGGTGGTGACGATCACGAAGTAGCTGCCGTCCGGGGAGTACTGCACATCCCGCACCGTGGAGGAGAACGCCCAGTTGTAGCACTGGGCGGTGTAGGCCAACGTGCGCCAATCCCGATCCACCGACGCCGAGACACCCGCCACCACGTCCAGCAGCAGCACCTGATCACGGTCCACCGCGCCAGCCGGATCCGTCACCGAGGTGAAGTTCCCGATCACCGCCAGTTGGCGACCGTCGGGTGAGACATCCAGCCGCCGCACCCCGGTGCTCCCGGTGGCGGTGCCGGTGCCGTGCTTGCCGGTGACGGAGACGGCCAGCCACGACTGTGCGGCGCCGGTCCCGGCGTCCAACGCGACCATCCCGCCCCGGGCCACGCCACCGACCTTGGTGAAGCTGCCCCCGACATACAGCGTCGAGTCGGACAACGCCACCGTGGACGTCGCCCCATTGATCACCGGTGGACGCCAACCGGACACCACCGCACCGGTCGCCGCATCCAAGCGGGCCACCCTCGCCCGGACCCCGTTGACCGTCCGGAAGTTCCCCGCGACGTAGACCGAGTTCGCCGGCCCAGGGATGATCTGGCTGACCGTGCCGTCCAGCGTGGGGGCGAAGCCCGCGTCGATCACGCCGGTGGCCTCGTCGAAGGCGAGGATCGACCGGCGCGCCACCGCCGTGGTGGACCCCCGGGACGTCGCGCTGGTGAAATCGCCGCCGAGGTACACCCGGGAGCCGACCTGCGCGATGGCCCGCACCGTCCCGTCCGCGACGTTCGGGGTGGCCATGGTCGGCGTCTCCCCCACCACCACCGGGTGCTGGACGCCAGCCGGCGCCGGCAGCCCGCCCGCTACCACCGCCACCACCACCGCGACCGCCACCACCACCGCGCGCGGCAAGCGAGACAGCTGATTCATCACGGGCTCCCCAGACGCAGAAGACATGCCGACATCGGGCGCACACAGACGCCGAACGTTCAGACCTGACCGCGACAGTAGCGGACAACCAGGTGGGTCGAGAACCGTTCTCTCGGAACGCAATCGACTCGTTTGCCACTCCTGACACCTACGGTGCAAGAACGCTGACTTTCCGCTACGGAAACGGGACCGATGCGCATCCGCTCAACCAGAAAGATCCGGCACCCGATCAGACCGGGCTCGTAAGTCCTCGACGTCGTAGCCGAAGCGCTCCAACGCCGGGCCGAACCTGTCGATGATGCGTCGACGGCGACGGCGCTCCCAGACAGGCCCCGTGGCCATCTCCCGCCAACGCTGTTCGTATCGATCGCTGCGGCCCTCGATGCCGACGGCCGGGATCGGCGTGGCCAGCCCGAGCAGCTGCTGGACGACGGCGAGCTGGCCCGCCGGGTCGGCCACCACGTCCTCGTAGCGCAGCACCCGCGCCCGGCTCAGGTGCCGCAGGTCCGCCCAGAGGATCTCGTGGGCGAGCACCCAGTGCTGGACCATCTCCTCGATCGAGGTGTGGTTCCACCAGTGGCGGGACCACAACCTGCGCCACTTCTCCGTGGACAACGCGACGACCACCGGGTGCCGCATCACCGCCACATAGGCCGACCCCGGGAACAACGCCTGCAGGAACCGCCCCATCACCAGGTTGGGCGGGGACTTCTCCACCAGGAACCGGTCGGTGACGTCCCAATACGGTTCCCACGCCTGCCACAGCCGAGCGGCGTTGCCCGGGCTGACCAGGGGCGACTCCTCGGTCAGATGAGCACGGGGATCACGGGCGAACCGACCAGCGCCACCGTAGGCCCGGGCTGGCGGGTAGACCGGCTGCAGGTGCTGGCCCTCGTCCTCCTTCACCCCGGTCTCGGTCAACCCGGAGATCTGCGGGTGTTGGCTGATCACCCGGGCCAGCGGCGTCGTCCCGCTGCGGTGCAGACCGGCGACGAACACCAAGCGAGCAGGGTCCCGGCCGTCATCTCGACCCTGACCCATGGTCGGGTGTGGCACCGGACCCCGCGTCTGGGGGCTCACAGCGCGAGGTGGCCGGTTGTCCTCAGTCCTCGGATCGACGCTCACCCGGCGGACTCCTGGGGTCGCAGCGCACCGCCGATGTCCAGGTACGGATCCCGGCTGGCCTGCGCGACTGCCTGAGCGATCTGCGGCGCGGCGTCCAACTCGTACGAGCAGGCTTTCGCTGTCCGGTCCACGCTGTCCCACAGCGTGACCGCCTTGATCTGGGGGTAGTCCTTCAGGGCGTCCGGGATCTGCGCGTACCAGTCCGCGGTCTTCTGCGGGTCGCCCGGGTATTGGGCCGAGCCGGTCTCGCTGATCATCATCGGCTTGCTGGTGTCCATGCCCATCGACCGGCCCCTCTCCTTGACGAAGTCGTAGAACACCGCCACCTTGTCCCGGAACGAGACGAATTCGGCCGGGTCGATCCGGCCTGACCGACAACCGGACTGGTTGTAGACGTTCCAGCTGATCCAGTCGACGACGTCGTTGCCGGGCCACAGCTTCTCGACGTTGCCGAGCCGGTCCTCCCCACCGGTCATGACCCACGTCCAGACCGCGTTGGTGGCGCCGGCCCGGTCGAACACCTCGTGGATGTGCCGCCAGGCGCGGACGAAGTCCTGCGCCGTGCCCCGGATGCCCACCTTCTTGTTCTGGCTGGCCTCCTGCTCCCAGGTCATGAACACCGGAACCTTCAACGACGCGACGCCCCGCGCCTGAGCGGTCAGCTGCTGGTCGTACCGCCCGGCGGCGTAATCGGCCCAGCGCAGTCCTGGAGCGCGCGAGGTGTAGTCCCGGGCGGCGATCGCGATGTGCAGCAGCTTTCCCTCCGCGACCGTCTGCAGCTCGGCGTCGTCCGGGATCTGGTCGTCGTAGTCGTGATACCGGTAGACGAAGTCGAGCGGGCGGCCCACGACGTTCTGCTCCAGCTCCCGCACCTCCCGCATCGGCGGCGCGTCGCTGGTCAGCTTGCCGTCCTGCTGCCCCTGGGTCGAGGCACCCCACAACACCCCGCAGGACGGCACGGCGATCGCGTTCAGGCGGCACCGACCGCCAGGCGGCAGGGACGGCGAGCGCAGCGGAGCCGAGGACG
>JBOFLF010000095.1:0-3302 GCA_051657715.1 Angustibacter sp.
GTTGCCACGGTGGACTGGTCAGCGGTGCGGGGCGCGTTCCTGGTCGATGGTGTCCTGTTCTACGGGCTGGCGGACGGCACGTTCCACCGGCGCACCTTCGGTACGCCGCTCGGCGCGGACTCCGTCGTCGATCCGTACAACGACTCGTTCTGGAGCGACAAGGGCACCGGCAAGCCCGGCCAGACGTACCGGGGCGCGGTCCCCGGACTGTACGGGCAGTTGTCGTCGGTGACGTCGATGTTCTACTCGGGCAACCGGATCTACTACACGATGACCGGCCGGGCCGGGATGTACTGGCGGGCCTTCAGCCCGCAGTCCGGGGTCATCGGGGCCTTGGAGACGCCGGTCGCGGACGGCCTGGACTGGGCGGGGGTGGCTGGTGCGTTCGCCACCGCGGACTCGCTCTACTACGTCACCGCCGCCGACGGCGTGCTGCGCCGGTACGCGTGGGTCGAAGGCCGGGCCACCGGCCCGTCCAGCGTGGTCAACGCCACCACCAACTGGGCCGCCCGCGGCCTCTTCCTCCGCAGCAGCTGAGGCAGGGTTCGGCCCCCGCTATGTCCGCACCAGCAGCCGGCGTCCAGCCAGCCGGTCGAGGGTGTGCCCAGCCAGCCGCTCGAGAGCGAGCACCTCGTCCGGCGGGACGTGCGCCCGCCACGAGGACGCCACCTGTTGGGAAGGGCGGTCGAGCCGGTGCAGGGTCTGCCTAGTCGGGTTGCTGCTGGCGCGAGGCGCAGGACCATCACTGGTGCCGGTGCGAGCCAGGTTGCGCTCGACCTGGTCCGTCCAGCGCAGCCCGCACACGGTGAACAGCTGGCGCATCGCCTCCAGGCCGCCGCCGGCTAGGTCTTCGTGTGCGACCACCACGGCCCCGGAGACGGTGGCCAGGTCGTCGAGTGCCACCTCGTTGAGCAGTGACCAGAACCAGGCCATGGCGGGTAGCAGCGCATCGCCGTCCGCCTGGGTCGGGGTGTCCTGCAGGTGGTCCGGGCGCTCCCCGGCTGGCACGGCGGCTGCCACCTCCGCGAGGTCGGGGGACCAGCCCATCCGGCGGTAGCTAGCCAGTACGGCGCCTGGGTGCCGGTACACCAGGATGGGACGAGCGGCGGTCACCTGGTGCACCGCGGCCACCGACAGGACGGCGAACGGGTCTTTGACGACGACGCGGGAGCTGGGTAGCGGCCCGGCCCATTGCCGGTGCCCATAGCGTCCGTAAACCCGGGGCAGCAGGCCGCGGTAGGCCAGCCGGAGCAGTCGCGCTTGGCGAGCGGTTGGTGGCCGCAGCCGGGTCCAGGCCGAGATCGTGCCGCCGAGCGCGAACTGGCCGACGTGCGGGTTCATCGGCTCCCGGCCGGTCATGGCCGCCCCAGGCGCCGCCGACAGCTGCCGGGCTACCCAGGTCGTCCCGGAGCGGGGAACGCCGGTCACCAGCAGTGCGGGTCGTGACCGGAGCGCCAGCAGCGTCGAGCGGTCGCTGGCTGGGGTGTCGGCTGATGGATCACAGGCCACGCGTTTCTCCCAGATCACGGTCAACCTGCAGGTGATACACCGTCAAAGCCGGTGCCAGTGATCAAGCTCCAGCCACCGCGCCGGTGCCCGTCCCACTCTAGCCTCGATCATCGCCCCTAGATGAGGTGGCTCATCGAAGCTCTCAGTGAGCTCATGCATACTCACCGAAGCTTGTTCGGGAAAGGGTGCACAGCCGAAGGTCACCGGCTAATACCCCGGAATTCCGATGCGCTTCCCGCATTGAATGTCCGTCGGATTCCTCCGATGAGTGCACTGGTAGGCGAATGATGCCGCTCTTTCGACAGCGGAACGTCAGCGTATTTGAACGGTGAGTTCCGGGGGTGGCGAAAGAGAGCGATCGTCTTCTGGCAGAACGGTTCTCGTGCTCCGCGAGGCCGACTACCTTCTGAGATAGAAACCCTGAGCGTCTGTCGTCGACGCCTTTTCCTTCACCTCGGGGAGCCTGAGATGAGCGGTCCGTCTCGTGCGCGGCGTGCGATGGTGGTGTCCGCGGCGGTTGTCGCGGCGGTCGTGGTGGGTGGGGTGCCGGCTCCGGCCGGTGTTCAGCACTCGGTGGTGGTGGGGGAGACGCCGACGACGGCGACGCCGCGGGTGGCGGACGGGACGGTGCGGGCGATCGCGCAGGTGGGATCTCGGGTGTTCTTGGGTGGTGATTTCACCAGTGCGACGTCCCGGGGGTCGACCACGGCGGTGGCGCGGCGGTCGATCCTGGCGTTCGACGCGGCCACGGGCGTGATCGACGCCGGCTTCGCTCCCGCGTTGGACGGCGAGGTACGGCAGATCATCCCGGGGCCGGCAGGCTCGGTGTACGTGGCCGGTAACTTCCGGACAGTCAACGGGGTGAGCACCCGGGTCGCGCGGTTGAACGCGGCGACCGGGGCGATCGTCCCCGGTTGGCGGCCTGCGTCGATGAACGGGGCGACGTCCACGGTGACGTTGTCCGGATCGACGGTGTACGTCGGCGGTAGCTTCACCACGGTTGGTGGCCTCGCCCGGGGTGGGCTGGTCGCGTTGGACGCCGGGACGGGTGCGGTGCAGCCGTGGTTCGCCGTGTCGGTGGCCGGCCGGCATGGCACAGGCAGCGCGGTTAGCGCCACCGGTGTACGGCGGGTCGATGTGTCCCCGGATGGTCGGCAGTTGGTGGTGATTGGGAATTTCACCTCGGTGACGGATTCGGTTGGCACGGTGGATCGTGATCAGGTGATGCTGCTGGACGTGGCACCGGGTGTTTCGGTGTTAGTGGATCGGGATTGGCGCACGTTGGCCTACACCGCCCAGTGCCACAACTGGTCCTTTTCTTCGACGGTGCGGGATGTGCAGTATTCGCCGGATGGCAGCTATTTCGTGATCGTCACCACTGGTGGTGGGCGGGGTACGAACACCGATGGCAGCAAGGGGTTGTGTGATGCGGCGGCGCGGTGGGAGAGCGCGGGCGTCGGGAGCAACGTGCGGCCGACCTGGGTGGGGTACACCGGTGGGGACTCGCTGTGGTCGGTCGCGGTCACCGGCGCTGCGGTGTACGTGGGTGGTCACCAGCGGTGGATGAACAATGACCACGGCGTCACCATCAACTACGCCAGTGCTGGTGCGGTGCCGCGGCCGGGGGTTGCGGCGTTGGATCCGGTCTCGGGTGTGCCGTTGCGGTGGAATCCGGGTCGTAATCCGCGTGGTGCTGGTGCGTACGCGATCTTGGCGACCCCGTCGACGTTGTACGTCGGCAGCGACACCGAGTGGATTGGCAACTACCGGTACCGCCGAGAGCGGATCGCCGC
>JBOFLF010000096.1:0-7540 GCA_051657715.1 Angustibacter sp.
CGAGGCGCGCACCTGCTCGGCGTGCGGGCCGGTCATCCACGGCTGAGTGCGGATCAGGGTGGAGCGGGACCCCGAAGCCAGGACTATCGCGCGGCCCTTGGGCAGCTCGGCCAGCTCGGCGACGTCCAGGATCCGTTCCCGGTGCAGTTGGCGGGACACGCTGCGGTGCCCGCGTCCGGTCGAGACCGAGGCGGTGGGCCGGTCGTAGGAGCCGAGCAGCCGGGACAGATCCTCCAGGAACCCCGCTTCGGACACCCCGCCGCCGTAGACCTTGACGTTCGCGGCCGACCACAGCTTCCGCATCCCTGCTTCGCCCCACACCTCGACGCCCTGGGACCAGGACTGCAAGATCGTCATCAGCACGATCCCGCGTGAACCGTAGTGGGAGTAGAGGTTCGGCAGCTCACGCCAGCGGCATACGTTCGCGGCCTCGTCGAGCACCCCGAGCAGCGGGGTGCTCAGCCGGCCCCCGGCGGAGCGGGCCGCGGTCTCCTCGGCAGCCTCGACGACGGCGACGGTCAACGCGGTGACCAACGGCCCCGCCGAGCCCCGTCCCTCCCGCGACAGCGAGTACAGCGTGCCGGCCCCGGCGACGAACGCGGCCGGATCGAACTGCGACCGCAGGTCAGCGGACGTGCCGGTGGTCGTGCTGGTGGTCGTGCTGCTGGGGGTGATCCACGCGGCGACCTGCCGGTTGGTCAGGCAGGTCGCCATCTGCTGGGCCGTCCCGTAGATCCCGCCGCGTTGCTTCTCCGGGGCACCCACGACGCCGGCGACCAGGTCGGCGGTCAGCCCGTAGCCGTGGTCCCGCAGGACGTCCACGGCCGTCTCGTCGGTGGGCCTGGTGAGCCAGCGGTAGACGTCGGTGATCGGCCGCTGGTCCAGCGCGGCGGCCAGCAGCAACCCGGTCAGCAGGTCTTGGCCGGCGGGGTCGAAGTAGGCGTCGGTGCGGGCGCCGGGGTCCCGGGACCCGGCCGCGAAGTGCTCGGCCAGCCGCGCGGCCTTGACCTCGTCGGTCACGTAGGACAGCGGGTTCCACCACCAGGTCGGCGGTTCCATCGCCAGCTGCTGCGGGTCGAACACCCACACCGGCCCGTCCTGCGCACGCACGTCCCGGGTGGCATCCACGATGTCCCGCTTGTTCGAGGTCACCAGCACTGCGCCCGGCGCGGCCAGGACCGCCGGCACCGCCCGGGAGGTGGTTTTGCCGGTCCGGGGACCGGAGATGTCGACGTGCATGTCCTCCCACGAGCCGTAGAGCTGCTGACCGGTCAGCGTCAGCCCGATCGGCACTCCGAGCGAGTCCGGGACGCCGAGCCGGCGCGCGGTGGCCTCCACGTGTCGCCGGGTCAGCGGCGCCACGTCCCGACCACGGCCCAGGTGCGGGCCCGCGCTGTCCACCCGGGTCCGGCGCCCGCGGCGGCGGACCACCGCGACCGCAGCCAGGACTCCGAGGACCACCAGGACCACCGCGAGTCCGACCAGTGCGGCGGTGGCCTGCCGAGGCCAGGCCAGGTCGCCGGTGGTCACGCCGAGGACCAGGGCGAACGGGTTGCGCGGCAGGCGTTGTGGGGAACCGGCGAGCCGGTTCCCCACGTGCATCGCCGCGGTCACCGCCCCGACGACGGTAACGACGACGACGATGCCCACCCACAGGGCCACGGTCTCGCCGTCCCACCCGACGCCGGCGCGTCGTGACGTGGCCGTCACGACGACCTGCTCTCGGCTCGGGCCGAGCCGGCCCGAGCGGTCTCGGCGGTCTGGGTGGTGAGGCGGGAGACGTCGTGCCACAGGCGGTTGGTGTCGTTGATCCGCAGGCTCTCCTCGACCTGGGTCAGCTCGACCTGGACCGGGATGCCGGCGCGGCCGCCGACCTTGACCAGGAACCGGCCGCGACCAGGTGGAGCGGCCTCGGCGCCGGTGACCGGGTCCCACGCCGGGGGGTCCTGCCACCCGACGAGCATCTGCTCCTCGGCGCGGGACAGCTGGACGACGTCGCGCAGCTTGGGCATCTCGGCCGACGGCAGGCCACCGCAGATCACCATGCCGGAGCGCTCGACGAACCCGCGGGCCTTCATCCGGTCGCTCTCGTCGGGCAGGGCGAGCAGGTCGCTCATGGTGTGCGAGATCATCACCTGCCCGACGCCCTTGCCGCGGTTGAGCCGGGTGAGCACATCGACGCGGTCCACGATGCCGTGCCCGGCGCGCAGCGCCCGCCACAGCTCGTCCATCACCACCAGGTAGTGCCGTCGCGGTTCGAGGCCGGCGTCGGCCAGGGCGTGCGCGGTGTTGACCACCCCGAACCCGTAGGACCAGCAGGCCAGCAGCGCGGCGGCCTGGAAGTCCATCTCGTTGTCCCCGATCGACGACACGTCGAACACCACCGGCCGGTCCCGGTGCATCGGCGCGGAGGTGGCGCGGGAGAACGTGTCGCCGAACCGGCTACCGCCAGCCAGGGAGGTGAGAGTGGCCTCCAGGCCCTCGGTGATGTCCCGGTAGCGGCTGATGTCGCCGCGGTCCAAGGCGACGTCACGGACGTCCTGAGGGGCGTCCTTGACCACCCGCAGCAGGTCCGCGACGACCGGGACGTCGTACACGCCGTCGTGCCGGTCGTCCAGGATCCGCAGCGACCGGTCGACGATCGCCTCCTCCCGGTCGCTCGGCGGCGCCGCGCGCAGGATGGTCAGCAGCGAGGCCACCATCGCGGCCCGCCGGCCGTGCGCGTCGGACAGCACGTCCTGCCGGGCCTGCCCGGTCAGCCGCCGGGCCGCGGCCGCGGCGTCGCTCTGGTCCAGCACGTTCAGGTACCCACGGCCCCGACCCACCCGCAGCACCTGACCGCTCAGGGCCTCCACCAGATCCACGTAGTCCGGCCGCAGATCCCCCAGCACCAGCGGCGAGACGCCATACCCGGCCAGGCCCAGGGCCATCCGCCGGACCAGGGTCGAGTTGTGGGTGGCGATGTAGGTGCGGCCGATCAGAAACATGCCATCCGGGTTGGCGACCTGAATGCACCGCACTGGCCGGGACGGGACCCGGCGTGCAGCGACGATGTAGCGGTCACTGTTCCGCCGCGGCCGATAGGAGGAGCGTTCTGCGTGGCTGACCGACTTCCGGTCAAGTCGGAACGGCGACTCCGCGGCGCAGAAGCCAACCTGCCACGCGGTTCCGCAGGCACGGCCACGCAGTCGGGCGGGCTTCGAGTGCACCGCCGGGCGGTGTCCTAGGGAGGCCACCAACTCGGCCACGTCCTGCGCCAACTCTGCTGATGTAGTCGTGAACTGGATCTGCCCTCCACAGGCGCTCACGGTGCCATCAGAGTCCAGTAAACCCGCAAGCATCGACCGCCGGTGCTCGATCGACGCGCGTAGGTACGACGGAGGGATTCGCTTGACCTCAAGCACCCCGAGTCTCCGCAAGCCGATGGACAGGGGTGTCGCATCGCGCAGTCGGATGCTGTAGCGCAGGGCGGCGGACGTCGAACGGATCTCGCATCCTTCGGCCGCTATCAGCTGCGGTACCTGCTTGTCGGCAGTCGTGATGTGCGACGTCCCGCGAGTGCCGTCGCCCAACCAGTATCCCAAGGTGTAGGGCGGCACCGGAGGCACAGCGGACTTTGCCCGCCCAGAAGGCGCGGCGGCCCTCCCGTAGCCTGTTCGGCGCTGATATCGACCACGGTCCTTACAGCTCTGGCCGCACCACAGCATCGTCCTGCCGCCACGATGGACCGGCAACTGATCGCCGCACCAGCGGCACACCGACACCTCGAACGGCTTGTCCACCCCGAAGCTGATCGAACCGATCACCGGGACGGAGTGGTTCGTCTTCCCGCGCGCCCGCAACGTACTCGCGATCATCGCCGTCGTCACCGGAGCAGAAGAGTCACTGACCACTCGGCGGGCACTTCTCGTCAGACGTTCCTCCACCCGATCCAAGACCGCGACAGACGACACACGACCGTGGCCATCGAGACCCAGATCACGAGCCCACTGGTAAACTCGATGCAGCCGGCCGTCGTCCCAGTCGAGGGCGTGCGCGACTGCTCTTCGCGAGGCCCGCTCGGGCAGCTCCTCGCGGGCCGTCACCAGCGCAGCGCGGTCGGCCTGAGTCATCACCGGCTGGTAGGTGTCCCGGACTGCGGTAGCCGTCGGCGTGGCCCGGTAGCGGTCGGCTGCGGTGCGCGTCACCCACAGGTGCTCAGCGTCCGCCACGATCCGCTCCCCGGTGGAGAACTCCAGCTCCCAGCAGTCCCGATCGGTCATGACTTCGGAAACCGCGACCACCTGGACCGGGCGGCCGTCACCGCCGAGGACCTGGTCCCCCGCTGCCAGACGACCGATCCGGCTCCACCCGTCCGGCGTTGGAACGATCGTGTCCAGGTCCAGCGCCTTCCCGAGCCCCGGCTTGGACAGCACGAACGCGGACGGGTTGGAGATGAGACGGGCGCGTTGGAACCAGGAGATCGGGTCGCAGCACAAGGTGGACCCGGTGAGCAGGTTCCGGCCGAGCGGAACGCCGATCATCGGGGAGCCAGCGCCGGTGGCGAACGGCCACAGCCCGCACGTCTGAACCGTGGTGCCCCGCCACTCATCCGCCGCCTGCACCACCATCGACCCGCCCCGGGCACGACCGGACCACCCACGCGGCCCCGGCCGCGGGCCCCGCGCCGCGGACGTCGCCTGGCCGGCCGAGCTCGTCGAGCGGCCGGCCAGCTCCGCACGGTTCGAACGCCGGCGGCTACGGATCCCGGTCACAGGGCGTCCCGGATCTCGGCCGGCACCTTCAGGTGCCGGGGCAGCACCAGGCCGAGCGGGAGGCCGGCCAGGAACGCGGAATCCTGCGACCCCCAGACCGGGCGCAGCAGCAGCCGGGCAGTGCCGGCGAGAGTGTCGATCGCTGCCCGGGCGTCCGCGACCCGCTCGCCGCTGACCCGGCCGTCGGGTCCGCCGTCCACGGTGGCGGTCAGGACCATCCCGAAGTTCACCAGGCCGGCGCCGCGAGCCTCCTCCCGTGCGGTGGCCTCGGCGGCGGCCCGATCGGTGAGGGCACGCGCGGTCGGCCGGACGGTGGAGTTCACCCGGAACTCCGCGGACCGCTTGTCCGCCTCCACGATCTGCGCGGACAACCCGGCGTCGACCGGCCGGAACAGCAGCGTCACCCGCTTGCGGTCGATGTCCGGGTGCGGGGCCAGCAACCGGCGCAGCACCGAGGACGGCACCTCGCCCCGGGGGGCCTGGCTCATCGACCAGGACACCGACACCGCCCCGTCATGCCGGTAGGAGTCCCACGCCGCCTGCGCCGCAGTGGGTCCGACGTCGGACCACCGCAGGTCCGGCACCTGCCCGGCGGCGTGCGCGTCGTCGATCAACCGGGCCGCCGGCGGGTCGTAGGCGGTCCGGACGATCTCGCACCGCTCCTGAGCGGTCATCGGCCGCGCCGCCCCGGCCCCGGTGGCGTGCAGGCCCTCCCCCAGGCCCGGCAGCCGGGACGCCAGGTCCCGCGCCACCTCATCGGCGTTGCGGCGCCGGCCACCGGCGCGGGCCGACCCGGAGAACGTGATGGTGACCCACGCCTTCACGGTCGCCGATCCCTGCGGGTAGGTCTCGGTGACCTCCCGCAGCATCGCCTGCGCCACTGCCGGCGCCGAATCGTCCAGGCGCTGGCCCACCTCCCGACGCAGCCGGCTCCCGGAGTCCGGCGCGGTCTCGATCGTCGCCGCAGCCGCGACCACGCCCGGCTCGTTGCCCAACGTCGCCAGCCAGTGCCCCCAGTGCGCGACCCACGAGTCCACCTGCTCCGGGTCCACCAGCGAGTCGCCGTCCGGCTCGGACACGAACGCCACCGTGAAGTGGCCCGTCGCCGGCACGTGCAGCACCGAGAACGCCCGGCCGTAGGAATCCACGCCCTGCGACAGGCGGGACGCCGCCGCCAGCCCGGGCAGCTGGCACGACCCCCACGGCGTCAACCCCAGCGGACCCGACCGGTACAGGTGCGACCCGGCCCGCCGGGCACGGCTCCACCCCACGCGGGTCGTGACCCGCTGAACCCCTGACCGGTGATGCCGATCCCGCAACAGCATCAGGCCCAAGAACACCCCCAGCACCAGGGTCAGGACGATCGCCGCGATGAACCCGGCGAGCATCATCGTCAGGATCACCGCGATCAGACCAGCCAGTAGCAGGCCGGTTCCGAGCATCCCCAGGTTCCCCAGCCCCGGCGACCTCGGCCGGCGCCAGTTCCCGTACGTCGGCGACCGGCCCGTGGACGCGGTCTCAGCTGCTGCCACGAGGACCCTCCTGCTCACCGGACCCGCCCGAAGACTCGGCCGCACCCTTCGCCGCGGCCTGACCGGCCTTCCGTACGCCATCCGCGGCGGCACCCACCGCCGCACCCACGGCCATCCCCGGCGGTCCGCCAGCAGACCCGGCACCAGCGCCCACCGCTGCTCCCCCACCGGCAGCCGCACCACCGGCAGCTGCACCACCCGCTGCGGACCCGGCACCCGCCGTCGACGCCGCGCCACCGGCACCCCCAGCCGGGGCACCACCGGCCCCGCCAGTCGGTCCACCGGCCGCGGCAGAACCACCGGACGGTGAGGACCCACGACCGTTCGACCCGGCAGCACCGTCGCTCCCACGCGGACCCGGACCTGACTGGCTCTGCTGCGGGATCGGCCCCGCGCCACCACTGGACGTCGCCCTGGACAACGGGATCGCGCCCGTCGGCAGCGCCGCCGCCGCCATTGCCCCGCCCCCACCGCCACCGCCGGCGGTCTGCGCGACCAGCGGGGTCACGAACCGCAGCAACGCCGGCAACGCCACCAGCGCGACGATCATCAGCACCACACCGGTCAACACGCTAGTCAGCCCGTCAGTGCCGAACACGTCCGTGCCAGTCAGGCGGAACGCCGTCGCGTAGATGATCGCCGCCGCCGGCTTATACAAGATGAACGCGACCGTCCACCCCACCGCCTTGCGGAACCACGCGTTGCCCGTCTCAGTACTGGTGAAAGACGCGGCCAGCGGAAACACCCCAGCCAGAATCACCAGCATCCCGCCCCGCACCACCATCAACATGATCTGCACAAACGATGCAAAGATCGCCACCAACCCCACGATGATCACGATCAACGGACCCAACGTCGGCAAGGTCTGGGTCAAACCCACCATCGCCCCGACGTTCTGTCCGAAGTCCGTGCCCTCGATCGAGCGATCCAGAATCCACACCGAGAACTGGTCCGCAGCAGCCACGCCCAGCCCAATCACCGCGAGCCCCGCGCCCGAGACCACCGCCAACGTCAGCAGCCCCCGCAACAAGTCGCGGCCCGGCTGCGCCCGCTGCTCCCACGCCATCCGCGCCCCCGCCACGATCACCGCCAACACCGCAGCACCCGCCATGTACCACCACAACGAATCCTGAATGAAACCCACCGTGCCCGACGGCGCAGCACCACCAGGCGCCGACGTCAGATCCGGCGTCCCCACCCGCACCCACAACGACCCCAACGACCCCAACGCCTTACCCAACGCCTCCAACACCG
>JBOFLF010000097.1:0-24841 GCA_051657715.1 Angustibacter sp.
CCGGCGACCGGCGCCTTCGGAACGTCGGTGACGATCCCTGGTGAGGGCACCTACACGGTGGACCCGGCGACCGGTGTGGTGACGTTCGACCCGTTGCCGGCGTTTACCGGTGCGGCGACGCCGCTGACGTACCGGGTCACTGATGGTGATGGGGTCACCGCAACGTCCACCATCACCATCACGGTCACCCCGATCGTGCCGGTGGCTGGTGACGACGAAGCAGCCACGCCATCGGATACCCCGGTGACCGTGGACGTGCTTGCGGACGACCGGCCAGGCGCTGCATCGGCGCCGCTGGACCCGACATCGGTCCGGCTGCGTGACCCAGCGGACGGGGTGTTCAAGACCAGCGTGACGATCCCGAGTGAGGGCACGTACACAGTGGACCCGGCGACCGGTGCGGTGACGTTCGACCCGGTGCCGACATTCTCCGGTGCCGCCACCCCGATCACTTATCGGGTGGCTGATGACAACGGCACGACGGACACCGCCACGCTCACCGTGCAGGTCGCCGGGCCGCCGACGGCCAGGCCGGACGTCGCCAGCACACCGCAGGACGTCGATGTGACCCTGCGGCCGTTGACCAACGACGTGGCTGGCAGCAATGGTGGTGCGCCGCTCGACCCGTCGTCCCTGCGGTTGCTGGACCCGGTAACCGGCACGTACCAGTCCTCGGTCACGATCCCTGACGAGGGCACGTACACGGTGAACTCGGACGGCAGCGTCACGTTCGACCCGGTGCCGGCCTTCACCGGTGCGGCTACAGCGCTGACCTACCGGGTTGCCGACCAGGACGGTGTGACGGCGACGTCGACGATCACCGTGACCGTGACGCCGATCGTCCCGCTAGCGGCCGATGACGTGGCTAGCGCCCCCAACGGGACGCCGGTCTCTGTAGATCTGCTCGCCAACGACCGGCCTGGTGCGCCGTCCGCGCCGTTGGATCCGTCGTCGGTGCGGCTGCTCGATCCGGCGGATGGGCAGTACAAGACGTCGGTGGACGTCCCTGACGTCGGCAGCTACGTGCTCGACCCGGGAACCGGGACGGTCACCTTTACGCCGGTCGCCGGTTTCTCCGGCGTCGCGCCGCCGTTGACCTACCGAGTGGCCGACGAGAACGGCACGACCTCGATCGCGACCCTGACGGTCACCACCGGCGAGCCGCCGGTGGCCGAGCCGGACACCGCGACCACGGCCCAGGATGAGAGCGTCTCGATCGATGTGCTGGCCAACGACGACCCGGGTGCCAGCCCGCTAGACCCGACCACGGTCCGCCTCCAGGACCCGGTCGACGGGCAGTACAAGACCACCGTCACGGTTCCCGGGGAGGGAACGTGGACGGTGAACCCCACCACCGGTGCGGTCACCTTCGACCCGGAGCCCACCTTCACCGGTGCGGCCACCCCGCTGACCTACCGGGTCCAGGACGAGGATGGCCTGCCGACCACCGCCTCGATCACCGTGACGGTCACCGAGAAACCCCCGACCGCGCAACCGGACACTGCCCGTACCGACCAGGGTCTGCCAGTCACGGTCTCGGTGCTCGGCAATGACACTCCGTCGCCGGGCGTACCGCTTAATCCGTCCACCGTGCAGTTGCGCGACCCGGCCACCGGTGACCTGGTGACGACGTTGACGGTGGCCGGTGAGGGGACGTACCGCGTCCAGGACGATGGTCGCGTCACCTTCACCCCGGACCCGTTGTTCACTGGAAAAGCCAGCCCGGTGACCTACGTGGTCGAGGACGCTCAGGGCCGCGCGGTCGACAGCACGCTGACCGTGACCGTGGACGCGGCGCGGATCGCTCAGAACGACCAGGTCACCGGTCGTCCCGGACAGCCGATCGTGGTCGACGTCCTGGGCAACGACACCATCGTGCCGGGCGTCCCCTTGGACCCGAGCACTCTGCGCCTGGTTGTCCCGGGCACCGGTGAGCTGGTCCTGCGTATCGAGGTGCCCGGCGAGGGTGTCTGGACGGTCGACCTCACTCGCGGTGTGCTCGTCTTCACCCCGGAACCTGGCTTCAGGGGCGAAACCGCACCGGTTACGTACTACGTTGAGGACGTCCAGGGCCGGTCCACGACCGCACAGGCGACCGTCGAGGTTCTCGGGGTGATCCTGAGCCGTCCTCGCCCTGGGCAGGACGGGGTTGGCCCCGGGCAGGACGGTGGAGCGGCTCCGCGGGGTCTGCTGGCCCGCACCGGCATCGAAACCGTCGCTCTTGGTCTAGGCGGAACCGTCCTGGTCGCGGCCGGTCTGCTGGTGGTGGGACTGAGCCGGCGCCGCCGCCTCGAACAATGATCTGGACACGGGTGGGGCGCGTGCGCTGGCATCCGCAGATGACGCGTAGGTCTGGAAGACCGTAGGCTGGAAGGCAAGGCGAGGAACCGGCCATCACCGGGAAGCCTCCGGAAGAACAGACCCGGCGACGCCGGGTCCCACTAGACCCGGGCGGACCGGCCCGCATCCAGCCGGCGAACAAGCGGCGGCGCGCGCACCATGCGTCGCAAGCGAGGTGGTACCGCGGTGCCGCCCGGATATCCGGGCGTCGTCGTCCTCGCGGGTAGACCGGATCGTCCCGCGAGAGGCACCGATGACGTACCCGAAGGCCAGCTCCACTGCTCACCCCGACAACCACGTCGACGCGCAGATCGACAACGCACAGATCGACAACGCGGGCGTGCCGTCCGGCCTGCGGTTCCCGGCGATCGAGGAGCGCATCGGCCGGTATTGGGACGTCGACGGCACCTTCCGCGCCAGCGTCGAGCAGCGTGACCCAGGCGTCGACGGGGCGGGCGAGTTCGTCTTCTACGACGGGCCGCCGTTCGCCAACGGGTTGCCGCACTACGGGCACCTGCTCACCGGTTACGTCAAGGACGTGGTGCCGCGGTACCAGACCATGCGCGGGCGGCGGGTCGAGCGCCGGTTCGGCTGGGACTGCCACGGGCTGCCGGCGGAGGTCGAGGCGGAGAAGCAGCTCGGCATCGACCACAAGTCCCAGATCGAGGCCATGGGCATCGAGGTGTTCAACGACGTCTGCCGGTCCTCGGTGCTGCGCTACACCCGGGACTGGGAGGAGTACGTCAACCGGCAGGCCCGCTGGGTGGACTTCGAAAACGACTACAAGACCCTCGACACCGACTATATGGAGTCGGTGATGTGGGCGTTCAAGTCGTTGTGGGACAAGGGGTTGGTGTACGAGGGGTTCCGGGTGCTGGCGTACTGCTGGCGCTGCGAGACACCGTTGTCGGCCACCGAGACCCGGATGGACGACGTCTACCGCCAGCGGCAGGATCCGGCGGTCACCGTCGCGCTGCGGCTGGAGACCGGAGAGGACGCGCTGGTCTGGACCACCACCCCGTGGACCCTGCCCAGCAACCTGGCCGCCGCCGTGCACCCGGACATCGACTACGTCGTGGTCGCCGGACCGGACGACGGGCCGTTCGCCGGCCGCCGGCTGCTGCTGGCCGCTGATCGGCTCGGGCACTACCAGCGCGAGCTGGGTCTGGCCGACGTCGTCGACGCCCGCGAGCAGGGCCGACTGGTCCGCGAGCTGCGCGGCGCCGAGCTGGTCGGCGTCCGGTACACCCCGCCGTTCGACGTCTTCGTCGGGCGGCCCAACGCCCATCAGGTGCTGGCCGCCGACTACGTCACCACCGACGAAGGCACCGGCATCGTGCACCTCGCGCCCGCATTCGGTGAGGAGGACAAGGCCGTCACCGACGCCGCCGACATCGAGCCGGTGATCCCCGTGGACGGCCGGGGGGAGTTCACCGCCGAGGTGCCGCGGTACGCCGGGCAGCACGTCTTCGAGGCGAACAAGGCGATCACCCGGGACCTGCGCGAGGCCGGGCTGCTGCTGCGGCTGGAGACCTACGACCACCCGTACCCGCACTGCTGGCGCTGCGACCAGCCGCTGATCTACCGCGCAGTGTCCAGCTGGTTCGTGAAGGTCACCGCGGTCCGGGACCGGATGGTCGAGCTGAACCAGCAGATCACCTGGGTGCCGGGGCACGTGCGGGACGGCGCGATGGGCGCCTGGCTGGCCGGCGCCCGGGACTGGTCGATCAGCCGGAACCGCTACTGGGGCAGCCCGATCCCGGTGTGGACCTCCGACGACCCGGCGTACCCACGGGTCGACGTCTACGGCTCGCTGGCCGAGCTGGAGCGGGACTTCGGCGTCCGCCCGGACGACCTGCACCGCCCGCACGTCGACCGGCTCACCCGGCCCAACCCGGACGACCCGCGCCCTGAGGGCGAGCGCTCCACCATGCGCCGGGTGCCGGAGGTGCTGGACTGCTGGTTCGAGTCCGGTTCGATGCCGTTCGCCCAGGTGCACTACCCGTTCGAGAACGCCGACTGGTTCGACCACCACTACCCGGGCGACTTCATCGTCGAGTACATCGGGCAGACCCGCGGTTGGTTCTACACCATGCACGTGCTGGCCACCGCGCTGTTCGACCGGCCGGCGTTCCGCACCTGCATGGCGCACGGCATCCTGCTCGGCGACGACGGCCGCAAGATGTCGAAGAGCCTGCGTAACTACCCGGACGTGCGCGAGGTCTTCGACCGGGACGGCTCGGACGCGATGCGCTGGTTCCTGATGTCGTCCTCGGTGCTGCGCGGCGGCAACCTGGTCGTCACCGAGCGCGCGATCCGGGACGGCGTCCGCCAGGTGATGATCCCGCTGTGGAACGCCTGGTCGTTCTTCTCTTTGTACGCCAACGCTTTCGGCGGCGGTGCGGGGTACGAGGCCCGCTGGTCCACGGAGTCTGAGCACGTGCTGGACCGGTACCTGCTGGCCAAGCTGCACGGCCTGGTCGCCACGGTGCAGGAGCAGCTGGACGGGTACGACGTGAGCGGGGCCTGCGCGAGCGTCCGGGACTTCGTCGACGTGCTCACCAACTGGTACATCCGCCGGTCCCGGGAACGCTTCTGGGGCAACGGTTCCGAAGGCACCGGGGAGGATCCGCGCGCGTTCGACACCCTCTACACCGCGCTGGAGGTGGCGACCCGGGTGGCCGCTCCGCTGCTGCCGCTGATCACCGAGGAGGTGTGGCGGGGGCTGACCGGGGGCCGCAGCGTGCACCTGGTCGACTGGCCGGACGTCGCCCGGCTACCCGCGGACGACGAGCTGGTCGCCGCCATGGACCGCGCCCGCCAGGTGTGCTCGGCAGCCCTGGCCCTGCGCAAGGCCGAGAGCCTGCGGGTGCGTCAGCCGCTGTCGTCGCTCACCGTGGTCTCGTCCGGAGCCGGCGGCCTGGGCCGGTTCCGCGCGCTGATCGCCGACGAGGTGAACGTCGAGGGTGTCGAGCTGCTGGACGAGACCGCAGCCGCGGACGCCAGGTTCGGTGTCTCGCAACGGTTGACGGTGAACGCCCGAGCCGCCGGCCCACGGCTCGGCAAGGACGTGCAGACCGCGATCCGGGCCAGCAAGTCCGGCGACTGGCAGGTCGGCGACGACGGCACGGTCACCGCCGGCGGCATCGCCCTCGCCGGTGGCGAGTACACCGTCGACACTGTCGTCACCGGCGGCGAGGACGCCGATCACCGCGCGGTCGGTGTCTTACCCGGCGACGGCTTCGTCGTCCTCGACACCGAGATCACTCCTGAGCTGAAGGCCAAAGGCCTGATCCGCGACGTGATCCGCGTGGTTCAGCAGGCTCGCCGCGATGCCGGCCTGCACGTCTCCGACCGCATCTGGCTCACCATCGGCATCGACCCACCGCACCAGCAGGTCGTCGAATCCTGGATCGGTGACATCACGACCGAAACGCTGGTGGCGGCGAACGTCACGACCGTCGGATCGCTCGGCCACGTGCTGGTCGAGCGCCGGACGACCGAGGCGGTGGTCGGTGACGACCTGCCGATCAGGGTGCGCGTCGATCGCCCGAGTGACGATGACGTCGAGCTCCGCCACTGGTACGGCCTTCCCCCGGTCCGTGGTCAGAACGCAAACGGTGGAGCGGTTGAGTCGGAGTAGTGAAAGCGGCAGGCGGCGATGCGCAGCTGGTCGTCGACGACCTTGTAGACCAAGCGGTGCTCGTCGGTGATCCGGCGGGACCAGTAGCCGTGCAGGCCGTGCTTGAGCGCCTCCGGTTTGCCGATGCCCTGGTTGCCGTCCCCGTCCCGGGCGTGCCGGACGATGTCGTGCACGAGCGCGTTAATCCGCTTCGCGATCCGACGGTCCTCACGTTGCCACCACACGTAGTCCTCCCAGGCGGTCTCGTCCCAGACGAGCTTCACTCGACGAGGTCGTGCCGCTTGCCGCCGCCGGCTTCGAGGCGCTCGATCGAGGCCAGCAATCGTCGGGCGTTCGCCGGGTTTTGCAGGAGGTATGCGGTCTCCTTGAGGGACTGGTAGTCCGCGAGCGAGACGATCACCACGGACTCTCGGCCGGCGCGGGTGATCACGACCTCCTCCCGGTCGTCGATCACCGAGTCGAGCGTCCGCGCGTAGTTAGCCCGGGACTGCGAGTACGTCATAGTCTTCATCGAACCTCCCTCGGTACAAGAAATTGTACGTGCCTTTGAGGCTAGAGACAGCTGGTCCACCAATCAGGATCGATCCACGCTGTGGCGGCGTCATCAGCTGGAGCCGACCACGATCGCCAGGTCGGAACAGACCTGTCGCATCCGGGCATCGGCCAGACGTCCCAGCCGGTGAACAAGGATGGCGATCCAGACACTTGTGATCGAGTCCAGATTCACCGCCGACCGCAGCGGAACCGGATCCTCCCCGGCTCGAGAAGACCTCGCTGGCCAGACCTCGGATCCGTCACAAGCTGCTTCTCTTGGCCGTGCTGATGCCTGCTGAGCCGGCGCGGTCGCGGATCATCGAGTGAGGTGGTCACCAAGCAGGCCGATTGCCAGGGGAGCCCGGTGCCCGTGACCCGGATCGGTAGCGTTCCCTTGGTGAGCAGCGGACACCCCGACACCCGACGCCCTGACCCTCAGCCCGTCGACCCCGTCGAGCAGCAGGCTCTGGGCTCGCGCCTGGCCGAGGTGCAGGCGGCGGTGCTGGCCCGCGTCCCCGAGCACCAGGTCGACCCGTCGCTGGACGCCATCGCCGCGTTGATGGACCTGATGGGGCAGCCGCAACGGGCGTTCCCCGTCGTGCACCTCACCGGCACGAACGGCAAAACGTCAACCGCCCGGATGATCGAGCGGCTGCTGCGCGAGCTGGGCCTGCGGACCGGCCGGTTCACCAGCCCGCACCTGGCGGACGTCCGGGAGCGGATCGCGTTCGACGGCGAGCCGATCGAGCCGGCCCGCTTCGTCGCCGCCTGGGACGAGGTCGCGCCGTACCTGGCGATCGTCGACCAGCGGTGTCAAGACGCCGGGCAGCCGCTGATCAACTACTTCCAGGTGCTCACCGCGATGGCGTTCGCGGCGTTCGCCGACGCCCCGGTGGACGTGGCGGTGGTCGAGGTGGGGCTCGGCGGCGCCTGGGACTCCACGAACGTCGCGGACGGTCAGGTCGCGGTGATCACACCGGTGGCCGTCGACCACGAGCGGCTGCTCGGCTCGACCGTCCAGCAGATCGCCACCGAGAAGGCCGGAATCATCAAGCCCGGCGCGGTCGCGGTGATCGGGCAGCAGCACCCGGACGCCGCGGCCCCGCTGCTGCGCCGGGCCGCGGACGTCGGCGCGGACGTCGTCCTGGAGGGGGAGCACGTGGGGGTGCTGTCCCGGCAGGTCGCCGTCGGCGGCCAGCTGGTGAGCGTGCGGGGCATCGGGAGCGACTACCCGGACCTGTTCCTCCCGCTGTACGGCGAACACCAGGCGCATAACCTGACGCTCGCCGTCGCGGCGGTCGAGGCGTTCGTCGGCGGTGGCGGTGACCCGCTGGACCTCGACCTGCTGCGTGCCGCGGTGGCCGGGATGGACTCGCCTGGTCGGATCGAGGTGGTCCGCAGCAGCCCCACCGTGGTCATCGATGCGGCGCACAACCCTGCTGGTGCGCACGTGCTGGCCGCGACGATCGACGAGGCGTTCGCCTTCACCCGCCTGGTCGGTGTCGTCGGGGTGCTGGCGGACAAGGACGCCGAGGGCATCCTCGCTGCGCTCGAACCGGTGCTCGATGATCTGGTGGTCACGCGTACCAGCTCCCCGCGGTCGCTCCAGCCGGAGGAGCTGGCGGTGATCGCCCGCGATGTGTTCGACGCCGATCAGGTGCACGTGGGCAGTGATCTGCCGCAAGCGCTGGCTCTCGCGGTGGACCTGACCGAAGCAGGCGGGGACCTCGGCGGCGGTGTGCTCGCCACCGGGTCGGTGACCATGGCGGCCGACGTCCGGGCACTCCTGGGCCGCGACGACCGGGTGCGCCGATGACCGCACCTCGAATGAGACCTCAATGAGGCTTGGGTGACGAGGCACAGGGTGGCGAGGCACAGATGATTGAGGACAGCGAGTCCGCCGGCGAGCGGCCCGCCCGGTATCCCGACCGGCAAGGACGTCCGTCGCGCTCGTTGCGTCGCTCGTTCGCCGCGCTCGTGCTCAGCGGCGAACTCTTGGTGATCGGCTTCGCGGCCCTCGTCGCGAAGGATCTGGCCGAGGTGCCCGACCGCTCCCTGGCCTTCATCACCGCGGCGCTCGCGGGGCTGTGCGTAGCCGCGATCGGGTCGTTGCGGTCCCCGGTCGGCTTCGTCCTCGGCTGGCTGGTGCAGGGGGCGCTGCTGCTCTCGTCGATCTGGGTACCCGCGATGCTGGCGCTCGGGCTGCTGTTCGGTGCGTTGTGGCTGGCCGGGCTGCGGCTCGGTGCGCGGGCGGACGCGGCGCGAGCCGCGGCCGGGGCGGACCCGTCAGCGGATTGACGGTCGAGCTGGTTCCGCGTCCCTCACCTGTCGGCCCGACTGTCGTCCTAGCGACAACTCAGCTACGGCGGCCCGGCAGAGTGGGAGGTTCTGCTCGATGCCTCCGGTGGTCGCGGTGATCTGGAAGGCGCACGGGTCGTACCCGTTGCGCAGCACCGTGCCAAGAACCGCGTTGATCTGACGAGGTGACAGCGTCGACGTCCGGGACAGCACGAACCCGCTGGCACGGTCGGGGCTGCCGACTACCGCCCACTGGTAGTCCCGGTCCAGGCCGATGACCCAGTAGGGACCGGACGCGGCGAAGATCCACTGCCCGGCGAACTGGACGAACGTCACCTCGAGCCGCGCCGGACCCGGCCCGGCCACCCGAGCCCGGCCCTCGATGGCGCTGGTGCTCCCGTCGGCTTGGACGCAGCTGTTCTCGACCTTCACCAGACCGTCCGGCAGCGGGGTGTACGTCGCACGGGTGTCGCGCACGCACTGGGCTTGGAACGGTTGCGGGATGGCGGCGAGCTGCAGCCAGGTGCCGGAGTACCGCTGCAGGTCGAGCGCCTCGACCGTCGTCACCGGTCGCGGTTCGGCGGCGCGCGGGACGGCGGCAGCGGGCGCGGCGGCGAAGCCGACGGCCACCACGACAGCGCCCACCGCGGCGCTGCCCACCGCGGCCAGGCGGCGCAGGGTCGAAAGGGTCATGAGCTCTCCTTGTCGATTGGACGTATCCGTCGTGTGCGGATACGTCCATGGTGCTCTACATCTCTACCGGCCACCCGCCCCGGTCTTTACCGGCCACCCGCCCCGGCAAGGTTGCATCTTCGGCAGGTCTCGCATGTCCGGCTGCGTGCCAGCCATTGCGGGTGTGCCGCGGGTGCGAGACTGCGGGTGCCCGTGGGGTCGGGCGGTCCGAGCCAATGTCGGGCGGTCCGAGCCAGTGGCTGGACTATGACGGCTGGCGGGTAGCGTGACGCGCCACCCGCCCGGCGTTGCGCCGGGTACCCGACCCGCCCGAGAGGATCCATCGTCATGACCGAGCGCAGCCTGGTCCTGGTCAAACCGGATGGTGTGCGCCGGGGTCTGATCGGGGAGGTGCTACGCCGGATCGAGGCCAAGGGGTATGCGGTGGTGGCGCTGCAGCTGCGGACCGCCGATCGCGACCTGCTCACCCAGCACTACGCCGAGCACGAGGGCAAACCGTTCTTCGAGCCGCTGCTGGACTTCATGTCGTCCGGGCCGGTGGTGGCGGCGGTCATCGAGGGCCAGCGGTGCGTCGAGGGGTTCCGGTCGTTGGCCGGGGCCACCGATCCCACCGCCGCCGTCCCGGGCACGATCCGTGGCGACCTCGGCCGGGACTGGGGCACCTCGGTCACCCAGAACCTCGTCCACGGGTCCGACTCGCCACCGTCCGCGGTACGCGAGATTGCGCTGTGGTTCGGGGCGTGAGCTGAACGGGTTACGGGAGTCGGGCAGCTGAACCAGCCCGGGCCGGCGTGCGTACGATGAGCGCGCGTCGTCCAGCACGATCTCGCTGGACCTCGCAGTCAGCCCGTGCTCGTCTGGACCCAGCGGGGGAGCGTCAACACCCATGAGCAGCACGTACCCCTGGACAGGTCGCCCATGAACAGCATGTCCTTCATCGGTCGCGACATGGCCGTCGACCTCGGCACCGCCAACACCCTCGTCTACGTCCGTGGCCGGGGTGTCGTCCTCGACGAGCCAAGCGTGGTGGCGGTCGAGGAACGCTCCGGCCGATTGGTCGCGGTCGGGGCCGAGGCGAAGCGGATGATCGGCCGCACCCCGGGCTACGTCAGGGCGATCAGGCCGCTGAAGGACGGCGTGATCAGCGACGCGGACGTGACCGAGCGGATGCTGCGGTACTTCATCCACAAGGTGCACAAGCGGTCCCGGTTCGCCAGGCCGCGGATCGTGATCTGCGTGCCGAGCGGGGTCACCGGGGTGGAACGGCGGGCGGTCGAGGACGCCGCCAGCCACGCCGGCGCCCGGCGGGTCTACATCATCGAAGAGCCGATGGCCGCGGCGATCGGTGCGGGGCTGCCGATCGAAGAGCCCACCGGGAACATGGTGGTGGACGTCGGCGGCGGTACCACGGAGGTCGCGGTGGTCAGCCTCGGGGGCATCGTCACCGCACAGTCCATCCGGGTCGGCGGCGACGAGATGGACAACGCGATCATCCAGTACGTGAAGAAGGAGTACTCCCTGCTGCTCGGCGAGCGCTCGGCCGAGGAGATCAAGATCACCATCGGGTCGGCGACGCAGCCGGCCGCCGGTGGCGATGACGACGACGCGGTCACCGCCGAGATCCGCGGGCGCGACCTCGTCAGCGGGTTGCCGAAGACGGTCACGCTCACCGCGATGGAGGTGCGGCGGGCTCTGGAGGAGACGGTCAGCGCCATCGTCGACGCGGTCAAGACCACCTTGGACAAGTGCCCCCCCGAGCTGTCCGGCGACATCATGGACCGTGGCATCGTGCTCACCGGTGGTGGTGCGCAACTGGCCGGTCTGGACGATCGCCTCCGGCACGAGACGAGCATGCCGATCCACGTCGCCGAGGATCCGTTGATGTCGGTGGCTCTCGGCGCCGGCCGGTGCGTCGAGGACTTCGACGCGCTGCAGCGGGTGTTGGTCGCTGAGAATCGATCATGATCGCGAGTCGCTCCGCAGGGCGCGGGACGAGCAGCGCCAACCCGTACGGCATGGCGTGGGAACGGGTCGCCGTCCGCTATCGCGTGTGCTGATGGTGCGTGCGCTGAGGGTTCCTGGGGCCAGCGTGCGGGTGGTGGGCACGTGGTGAGTCGCCGGCCCAGGCGGTCTCGGACGTTCCTCATGCCGCTGGTGGTCTTCGTGGCGCTGGTCGTGGTGGTCGATCTGGTCACCGGCCCGGGCGGCGCGGCAGACCAGCTGCGTTCCGGTGCCTCGACGGTGCTCGGTCCGATCAGCCGCGCGGCGTCGGCCACCGGCCGGGCGGTGGCGGACGCCGCCCGCGGCTTCACCGGCGCCAGCCGTCGGGAGACGGATCGCCTGCGTCGGGAGAACGACGCCTTACGGCTGGCGGCCCGAGCGAACGCCGAGGACCGGCGTCGTGCGGCCGAGCTGGACGCGTTGCTGCGGACCGCCGGGCTGGGCCAGTACCGGGTGGTGCCGGCCCGGGTGGTGGCGATCGCCGACGCCGCCGCGCCGCAGGCCCTGGCCACCCTGGACGCCGGCAGTCGGGACGGGATCCGTCCGGACCAGACCGTGCTGTCGGGTGCGGGTCTGGTCGGTCGGGTGCTCCGCGTCGGACCCACGACCTGCGATGTGCTGCTGATCACCGATCCGGGGTTCTCCGTCGGTGTCCGGCTGGAGGGCACCGGCCTGATCGGCGTCGCGTCCGGTGCCGGCAAGCGGCCGATGGACCTGCGGCTGCTGGACGCACAGACCCAGGTGGACGCTGGCACCCGGCTGGTGACCCTGGGCAGCGCGGGCGGTCGGCCGTTCGTACCCGGGGTGCCGGTCGGCGAGGTGCGCACGGTGCAGACCGCCGCCGGCACGTTGGCTCGGCTCGGATCCGTCGCGCCGTTCGTGCGGCCGGCCACAGTGGACCTGGTCGGCGTCGTGGTCCAGCCTCCCCGCCAGGACCCGCGGGACGCGGTGCTGCCACCCCAGCCCACCGATGCGCCAGCCGCGACGCCGACGCCCGCGCCGACCTCGGCCTCGTCCGGCCCGTCGCCCACCTTGTCGTCCACCCCGTCATCCGCGCCTTCTGCCGGCCCATCCGCCGCGTCCCCCTCGGCGGTGGCCTCTGACCGACGGGCAGCCTCGCCGTGACCGGCACCCGGGCGGCTGCGCTGGCAGCGGCGGTGCTGCTGGCGAGGATGCTGGACGTGGCGGTGCTGAGCCGGTCGTCTTGGCCCGGGGGGTGGTGGACGTGGCCGGGTGCGCCGGCCGACCTGACCCTGCTCGTCGTGGTCGCCATCGCGGTGCTGGACGGGTCCCGGGCGGGTGCGGTCGCTGGGCTGCTCGCTGGGCTGCTCGTCGACCTCGGCCCGCCCGGTTCTGGCTTGCTCGGTCTCACCGCGGTGGCGTACGGGTTGGCGGGTGCGGCGGCGGGCCGGTGGCACCGGCGCGGTGAACGGGTGATCGTGCTGGGCCTGGGTGCGGTGGTGACGGCCGGGCTGGTGGCCGGGGGGATCCGGGCCGGCGAGGCGGTGGTCCGAGGCGCGCTCGACATCGCCCACGCCCCGGTGGTCATCATGGGAGGGACGGCGGCCGACGTCGTCGGGGCGCTGGTGGTGCTGCCGCTGGTGCTGAGGCTGCACCGGCTGGTCGTCGGCGACCCGGTAGAGCTGGTGCGGTGGTGAGACGGGTGGTGCGGCCGATGGTGCGGCGCGGCAGGATCCGGATCGCCCGTCGGGTGCCCCGGGAGGGCGCCGGGCGTGCGGCTCGGCCGGGTGTGCGGCTGCTCGGGGTCGGGGTCCTGGTGCTAGCACTCATGATTACCCTCGGCGTTCGACTGTTCACCGTCCAAGTGGTGGGAGCGGACGGCTACCGGGTGGCGGCCGCCACGAACCAGGAGCGGGAGATCGTCACGCCGGCCGTCCGGGGGCTGGTCCTGGACGCTCAGGGGCGTCCGTTGATCTCCAACCAGACCTCGCTGGTGGTGTCCGTCAGCCGGACGACCCTGCTGAACAGCCCGGACGAGGGTCGGGCGTTGGTCGCGCGGCTCGCGACGGTGCTGGGTGAGCCGTTCCGCACGGTGTGGGGTCGCACCCAGCTGTGCGGGACCAGGGGCGCACCGCGAGCGCCGGTGTGCTTCGACGGAGCCCCCTACCAACCGGTCCCGGTGGCACAGGACGTGCCCGCCCGGATCGCCCTGCAGATCGTCGAGCGCAGCGAGGACTTCCCCGGGGTCACCGCCGAGCTGCAGGCGGTCCGGACCATCCCACAGCCGGCCGAGGCCAAGGCCGCTCACCTGCTCGGCTACCTCGGCCCGGTCACCGACCAGGAGGTGAAGGCCAGCTCGCAGGCCGCCCGGGACGGCCGGACCAGCCTGCAGCGCACCGACCGGGTCGGCCGGGCCGGGCTGGAGAAGCAGTACGACCGCCAGCTGCGCGGCACCCCGGGCATCACCAAGGTCGGGGTGGACATCCGCGGCCGGATCACCGGTGAGCTGTCGCGCTCCGAGCCGGTGCCCGGCAACCACCTGGTGACCAGCATCGACGCCCGCGTGCAGGCCGCCACCGAGAAGGCCCTCGCCGACGGCATCGCCCGCGCCCGCACCCAGCAGGACCGGTTCGGCCGCGGCCAGCTGAAGGCGGACGCCGGTGCCGCGGTCGTGATGAACGTGCGGACCGGCCAGATCATCGCGATGGCCGGCTACCCGACGTACGACCCGCGGGTGTGGCTCGGGGGGATCACCGACCAGGAGTTCGCCCAGCTGACCGACGAGCAGGCCGGCACGCCGCTGGTGTCCCGTGCCACCCAGGGGTTGTTCCCGCCGGCATCGACGTTCAAAGTGGTCTCGCTCCCGGCCGCGGTGCAGAACGGCTACGACCTGCGCGGTCGCTACCAGTGCGGCAGCTCCTACCGGGTGGGGGAGCGGGACTTCCGCAACTTCGAGTCCTCATCGTTCGGGGTCATCGATCTCTACCAGGCGATCGTCATCTCCTGCGACACGATCTTCTACAAGTTCGCCTACGAGACCTGGCTGCGGCTCGGCGGCATGAAGGCCACCAGCGACCGGGACGACCCGTTCATCCGGATGGCTCGGGGTTATGGGCTCGGCCAGGTCACCGGTATCGACCTGCCAGACGACTCGTCCGGTCGGATCCCTGGCCGGGAGTGGAAGCAGGAGTACTGGGAGGCCACCAAGCAGGACTCCTGCCGTCGCGCGCGCACCGGGTACCCGCAAGTGCAGCGGGAGGATCCGCAGCGGGCGCGGTTCTTGCAGCAGCTGGCCAAGGAGAACTGCGTCGACGGCTACCTGTTCCGCGGCGGGGACGCGGCGAACTTCTCGATCGGTCAGGGCGACGTGACGACGACCCCGCTGCAGATGGCCCGGGTCTACGCGGCGATCGCCAACGGCGGCACGATCTGGGAGCCGCGGGTCGCCGCCGCGGTCGTGACACCGTCCGGTCGGCGGGTGAACCGGATCGAGCCGTCCAGGGCCGGCACCGTCCCGCTGCGACCGGACGTGCTGGCGCTCCTGCGCAGATCGTTGCGGGGGGTGGTCACGTCCGGGACGGCGGCGGGCGCGTTCGGCGGGTTCCCGATCCCGGTCGCCGGCAAGACCGGTACCGGCGAGGTGTACGGCAAGCAGTCGACGTCCTGGTTCTGCTCCTACGCGCCGGCGGACGAGCCGCAGTACGCGGTGGTCGCGGTGGTGGGGCAGGGCGGCACCGGTGCCAGCACCGCGGCGCCGATCGTCCGAGACATCTACGCGGCGATCTACGGCGTGCGCGAGAACAGCGTCCAGCCCGGGGCGGCGGTGCTGCCGGACGGTCCGCCGTCACGGTTGCCGACGATCCGCCCGGACGGCACGATCATCACCCCCGAGGGCCCGGTGCCGGCCACCGAAGGTCTGCCCGAGGGGCCAGCCGACGACCCCTCTGCCACAAAGGCGACGCGGTGACCACGGTGGAGCGATGACCACGGTGACGCGGTGGCCACGGTGAGGCGGTGACCATGGCGGGGTGGTCCCTGCTAGACCGCAGCACGCGGGCGCGCCGAGCCCGTCGGTACGGCAGCATCTGGATCCGGGTGGACTGGGGTCTGCTGGTCGCCGCGGTGGCGCTGTCATTGCTCGGCGCGGTGTTGGTGTGGTCGGCGACCAGGCGATCCGCGGGTGAGGAGTTCCTCGTCCGGCACTTGGTCAACCTCGCTGTGGGATTGGCGCTCGGCAGCATCGTCGCGTTGGTGGACTACCGGGGGCTGCGCGCCTACTCCCCGGTGCTGTACCTGGTCGCGGTGCTCGGGTTGGTGGCGGTGCTCACCCCGCTCGGATCGACCATCAACGGGTCGCGGTCGTGGATCGTGCTGCCCGCGGGGATGTCGGTGCAGCCGTCCGAGCTGGCGAAGGTCGCGCTGGTCGTGGCTTTGGCGCTGCTGTTGGCGGAGCAGCGGGACACCGAGCAGGCGCCGCGGCACACCGACGTGCTGCTGGCGCTGGTGGTCGCCGCCATCCCGGTGGTCCTGGTGCTGCTGCAGCCGGACCTGGGATCAGTGCTGGTGCTGGGCGCCTTGGTGGTGGGTGTTCTCGCGGCGTCCGCGGCGCCGGCCCGGTGGCCGATCGGCCTGGTGCTGCTGGCGATCGCGGCCGCGACGGTGGCGCTGACCACTGGCCTGCTCGACGAGTACCAACGGGACCGGATCACCGCGTTCGCCGATCCGCGCGCCGACCCGCGTGGGATCGGGTACCAGACCCGGCAGGTGCGGATCGCCATCGGCTCGGGCGGGTGGGCCGGGAAGGGTTTGTTTGAGGGGGAGCAGACGCAGGGTGGGTTCGTGCCGTACCAGCAGACCGACTTCGTGTTCTCGGTGGCGGGTGAGGAGCTGGGGTTCCTGGGCGCGGTCACCCTGCTGGCGTTGCAGACGTTCGTGCTGTGGCGGGGGTTGGTGGTGGCCCGGCGTGCGGAGGAGCGCTTCGGCCGGCTGGTCGCCGTCGGGGTGGTGTGCTGGTTCACCTTCCAGGTCTTCGAGAACATCGGGATGAACCTGGGGATCATGCCGGTGACCGGGCTGCCGCTGCCGTTCGTGTCCTACGGCGGGTCGTCGATGTTCGCGTCCTGGCTGGCGATCGGCCTGCTGCAGAACGTCCGCCTCGGCATGTCCGCTCGCCAAGGCTGAGCCCACCTGATGCGATAGCATCAGGTGCATGCGCACCACACTGAGCGTGGACGACGATGTGCTGCTGGCTGTCCGAGAACGGGCTCGTCGGGAGCGGCGGTCAGCCGGATCGGTGTTGTCAGAGCTCGCCCGCCTAGCGCTCACCCAGCAGCATCGTTCGGCTGGTGACGAAGGGCGCCACGGGTTTCGGCCATTGCCGCCGCGCGGTCCGGCCGTGTCGAACGCGTTGATCGACCGGCTCCGCGAAGAAGGTCCCGAGTGAGCCGGGCATTGCTTGATGTGAACGTGCTGCTAGCCCTCCTCGACAGTGATCACGTCGACCACTCCCGGGCATCCGCCTGGTTGGACCAGGAGATCACCGGCGGGTGGGCCTCCTGCGCCATCACCCAGAACGGCTTCGTGCGCGTCATCAGCCAGCCGCGCTATCCCAGTCCGGTCCCACCTCATGAGGCCATCGCGCTGCTTCGCTCGGCCGCCGCTGGGCAACACCATGAGTTCTGGCCTTGCGATGTCAGCCTGCTAGACGCGGCCACCGTGGAAAGTGCCCGGTTACACGGTCCTCGGCAGGTCACCGATGCCTATCTCCTGGCTCTCGCGGTGAGACATGGCGGCCGGTTCGTCACGTTCGACCAGGCGCTGTCGCCGTCCGCTGTCGCCGGGGTCACTGAGGCCAGTCTGGTGGTGATCTAGCAGGATGACGGATCCCGTTCTCGCGCCCGTCCCGTCCGGCGTCGTCCGTCGGGTCCCGAAGGTGCTGCTGCACGACCACCTGGACGGCGGGCTGCGTCCAGCCACCGTGGTGGAGCTGGCCGAGCAGGACGGCTACCGCGACCTGCCCGCCCGGGACGCCGACGAGCTGGGTGCCTGGTTCCGCCAGGCCGCGGACTCCGGTTCGTTGGAGCGTTACCTGGAGACGTTCGCACACACCGTCGGGGTGCTGCAGACCAGGCAGGCATTGCGTCGGGTCGCCGCCGAGTGCGCGCAGGATCTGGCCGCCGACGGCGTGGTCTATGCGGAGGTGCGGTACGCCCCCGAGCAGCACCTCGCCCGCGGTCTGAGCCTCACCGACGTGGTCGAGGCGGTCCAGCAGGGGTTCGCGGACGGCGAGCGGGCAGCCGAGGCGTCCGGCCGGTCGATCCGGGTCGGCACCCTGCTCACCGCCATGCGGCACGCCGCGAACAGCCGGGAGATCGCCGAGCTGGTTGTGCGCTACCGGGACGCCGGGGTGGTCGGCTTCGACATCGCCGGGGCCGAGGCGGGGTTCCCGCCCACCCGGCACCTGGACGCCTTCGAGTACCTGCGTCGCCAGAACGCGCACTTCACCATCCACGCGGGTGAGGCGTTCGGGCTGCCCAGCATCTGGGAGGCGCTCCAGTGGTGCGGCGCGGACCGGCTCGGTCACGGGGTGCGGATCGTCGACGACCTCGCCGTCGCCGGCCAGCGCTACGACGCCGACGCGGCGGCGGGCGTGAACGCCGGGTCGCCCACCGTCGCCGATCCGCTCGCCCAGTCCGGGCCGGGCGCGGTACGGCTCGGTCGGCTCGCGGCGTACGTGCGGGATCGCCGGGTGCCGTTGGAGCTGTGCCCGTCGTCCAACGTGCAGACCGGGGCGGCGGCCTCGATCGCCAGCCACCCGATCGGGTTGCTGGCCCAGCTGCGGTTCCGGGTCACGCTCAACACCGACAACCGGTTGATGAGCGGGACCAGCCTGTCCCGGGAGATGCAGTTGATGGTCGACGAGCTCGGGTGGACGTTGGACGACCTGCGCTGGGTCACGGTGAACGCGATGAAGAGCGCGTTCCTGCCGTTCGACGAGCGCCTCGACCTCATCGATCGCGTCATCAAGCCCGGCTATGCCCGCGAGCGCGGCACGCCGTCGACTGCCGTGCGCCGCGCTTAACACTCCAGGTTCACGAGTGCGCGGACCGCGCGCTGTAACCGGGCCAGCTCAGTCCGCGCCGCGGCACGAGCCGACGGCACGTCGTCGCTGTCCACCGGGCGGACCACCTCTAGGTAGCACTTGAGCTTCGGCTCGGTGCCGCTCGGCCGGATCAGCACACGGGCGTGGTCCGCTCGGACCCAGCGCAGCCCGTCGGTCGCCGGCAGCGTCGGCGAGGGGGGAGCGGTGGCCAGGTCCTCAGCGCGTTCGTTCGGGTGCGCCAGATCCACACGTTCGTCGGGCCGCAGCAGGTCCGTGCGTTCGTTCGGGTGCAGCAGGTCGTCGACGCCGGTCACGGCGATGCCGGCCAGCTCACTCGGTGGCGCGGCCCGCAACCGGGCCATGGTGTCGGCGATCAGCGACTGCTCGGCCACCCGCACCGCGTACTGGCTGGTGAGGTGGACGCCCGTACGTCGGGCCAGCTCGTCCAGACGGTCGAGCAGCGTGCCGCCGTGCGTCGCGAGACCGGCGGCCACCTGGTACAGCAGCAGCGCGGCGGTGATCCCGTCCTTGTCCCGCACCACGTCGGGTGCGACGCAGTAGCCGAGCGCCTCCTCGTACCCGTAGCTGAGGTCGGGGACCCGGGCGATCCACTTGAAGCCGGTGAGCGTCTGCACGTGCCGGACCCCGGCCTGCGCGCACAGCACACCGAGCTGGCGACTGGACACGATCGAGCTGGCCAGCACCGCGCGGGCGCGCTGCCCGGCGTCCAGGCGGTCGATCAGGTGCGCGCCGAGCAGGACGCCGACCTCGTCGCCGGTGAGCATCCGCCACCCCCCGGCGCCGGCCGCGGTCGGCGGCAGCGGAACCGCGACCGCGCACCGGTCGGCGTCCGGGTCGGTGGCCAGCACCAGGTCCGCGCCGATCCGCTCCGCCTCGGCGAGCGCGCCGTCCAGTGCGCCGGGTTCCTCGGGGTTGGGGAAGGTGATCGTAGGAAACCGCGGATCGGGCTCGGCCTGCTCGGGGACCACGTGCGGCGTGGGAAAACCGGCCCGGCGGAACGCGGCTCCCAGCACCTGCCCACCCACACCGTGCAAAGGGGTGTGCACCACCCGCAGCGCTGATGCCGGCCCCTGGGCCGTCGCAGGCGTGGTGCCGTCCGCGGGGGTGCTGCTGGGGTGTTCGGCACCGCCGCGCCATGGGCTGACGACTCCGGTTGCCGCGTCGAGGTAGGCCTCCAGCACCGCGTCACCGAGAACCTGCCAGCCGGCCTCGGCCCGGGGCACGTCGGCGACCGCCGCGACGTCCGCGATCCGTGCGGCGATCTGCGCGTCCCACGGCGCCGCCAGCTGGCCACCATCGTCGAGGAAGACCTTGTACCCGTTGTCCGGCGCGGGGTTGTGGCTCGCGGTGACCATGACGCCGGCGTCCGCGCGCAGGTGCCGGACGGCGAACGCGAGGACGGGGGTGGGCAGTGGCCGGGGTAGCAGCAGCGCGGCGCCCCCGGCCGCAGTGATCACCGCCGCCGTGTCCCGGGCGAAATCGGCGCTGCGATGCCGGGCGTCGTACCCGATCACCACCCGTGGCCACCCGAGATCGGGCTTGCCCGCGGGTCCGCCGTGGGCCGGCCGGTCGGGTCGGGCTCGCAGCCATGCGGTCAGGCCGGCGGCGGCGAGGATCACCACCGCGCGGTTCATCCTGCGAGGGCCGGCGCCCAAGGGCCCGCGCAGCCCGGCCGTCCCGAACTCCAGGACGCCGCGGAACCGGTCGGCGAGATCGGCCGCCGCTACCCGGTCGCCGGACGCGGCCCGGTGCAGCAGCAGGTCCAGCTCAGCGCGGGTGGACGGGTCCGGGTCGTCGTCCCGCCAGGCATTGGCCCGGGTTACCAGCTCAGCAAGCGGCGCTGTTTGCGGGCTGCCGGCTGACTCAGCCGATCCTGTTGCTGGCGGTTCTGCCGCGGATGATCTTGCTGCCGGCGGGTCACCCATCGGCCGGTCCCAGGCGTCCCACGGCCTCGGCGAGCAGCTGGCCGCAGCGCTGAGCCGCGGTTTGTCCAGTGGCCAGTACCTCGCTGTGGTCCAGCGGCCCGCCGAGACCGGCCGCCGGGTTGGTCACCAGCGAGATGCCCAGCACCTCCATGCCGGCCTCCCGGGCAGCGATCGCCTCCAGCGCGGTGGACATCCCCACCAGGTGTCCGCCCAGGATGCCGGCCATCCGCACCTCGGCGGGTGTCTCGTAGTGCGGGCCGCGGAACTGGACGTACACCCCTTCGGGCAGGTCGGGCTGGACCTCGCGGCACAGAGCCCGCAGCCGCGGGCTGTAGAGGTCGGTGAGATCGACGAACCGCGCGCCCTCGATCGGTGAGGCGCCGGTCAGGTTGATGTGGTCGCTGATCAGCACAGGTGTGCCAGGTGGCCATGCCGGGTTCAGTCCCCCGCAGCCGTTCGTCAGCACGACCGTCCGACAGCCGGCCGCGGCGGCCGTCCGGACGGCGTGCACCACAGCTCGGACGCCGTGGCCCTCGTACACGTGCGTCCGGGTCCCGAACACCAATGCCTGCCGCGTGGTGTCGGCGGGCGAGTGCCGGCCGCCGCCCGCAGCCGAGGGCTGCTCGAGCGCCGTACTGGACGGCAGAGACGACGATGAAGGTGCTGGTGGGGCGATGCGGACCGAGCGCACCACGCCGCGATGCCCGCTCACCCCGGGCGGCGCAAACCCGGGTAGCCGGGTGCTGAGAACCTCGGCCGTTGTTTCGCCCAGGAGATCGCCGGCCGCCGCCCATCCGGACCCGAGAACCAGGGCGATGTCGTGCCGGGCGACGCCGCTCAACGCGGCGAACTGGTGCGCCGCTTCCCGCGCGACAGCATGCGGATCCGCGTCCGGGTCAGTGAGGTCGCTGGGTTCCACAGGAAGACCCTGCCATGCCGGCCTCAGCACCTCGCCGTGGGCAGCCGGAGCTGGGCTAACCGATCGAGCGGCAGGGGCGCCGACGAAGGTCTTGCACGTAGTCGTCAGGAGCCCCGGCGGCTTGGGCGGCCTCGGCGATCTCCCCGAGATAGGCGGCGGACGGCAGGCCGCCTTCGTAGCCGTCCACCACGTACACCCAGGCCAGCACATCGCCGTCCAGGGTGTGTGCCCGGACCCGGATCTTCCGGTAGACCCCGAGCGCGGTGCCCTCCCACTCGTCCAGCAACGCCTCGTCACCTGCCGTCACGTCATACAGCGCGACATAGACCTGGCTGGCGGCGTCCTCGACCACGGTGGCGAGCGCGCCCTGCCAGCTCAGATCCTCACCGGCGAAGGTGAGCCGCCACCCGCTGAGCCACCCCATGCCACTCAACGGAGAGTGTGGGGCTCGTCGCAACATGCGAGCGGAGTCGAGATTGCTCCCGTACGCGGCGTACCAGGCCATAGGAGGTCAGCGTAGGGGTATGGGCCTGTCCGCAGCGCGAGGCACGTGCAGCGGACGCCGCCTCGGCGACGCTGACTGGCGGCTGCCGGCGGACGATCGCTAGGGCAGAACCCTGCTGGATGGTCGTTGGCGAAACGGCTACTGCCGGACGGTACGGCTGCTGCCGGGCGGTTGCTGGGTGGACGAGGACCGGCTGGACGGTGGTTGGATGAGTAGGTGGCGGCAGAGCTGGTACGGGTGGTCATCGTCGGTGGTGGTCCGGGCGGTTACGAGAGCGCGCTGGTCGCCGCGCACTTAGGGGCCAGCGTGACAGTGGTCGACCGGGACGGGGTCGGCGGCGCCGCGGTGCTGACCGACTGCGTGCCGAGCAAGACCCTGATCTCCACCGCCGACTTCATGAGCCGGTTCGAGGCGGCCCCTGGCCTCGGCGTGCGATTCGGCTCACCCGCGTGGTCCCTACCCAGCGCCGGATCCGCACCCGACGAGTCGCTCGTCTCAGCCGATGTGCCCGCGGTGAATCGCCGGGTGCTGGCGCTGGCCCGGGCGCAGAGCACCGATGTCGGCGCGCGGCTGGCGCGCGAGGACGTCACGGTGATCGCCGGGTCCGGTCGCCTGGACGGCCCGCAGCGGGTGGTTGCCGACCTGACGAGCGGTGGTCGCCAGGTGCTGGACGCGGACGTGGTGCTGGTCGCGACCGGGGCGCGGCCTCGGGAACTGGCGACGGCGCGGCCGGACGGCGAGCGGATCCTGACCTGGCAGCAGGTGTACGACCTGCCCGGGCTGCCCGAGCACCTGGTGGTGGTGGGGTCGGGCGTCACCGGCGCCGAGTTCGCCCACGCCTACCTCGGACTGGGCTGCCAGGTCACCCTGATCAGCTCCCGGGACCGGGTGCTGCCCGGTGAGGACGCGGACGCCGCCGCGGTGATCGAGGAGGTGTTCCGGCGTCGCGGTATGACCGTGCTGGGCCGCTCCCGTGCGCAGTCCGTCGTCCGGTCCGACGACGGTGTCGTCGTCCAGCTGGCCGACGGGCGGGCGGTGGCCGGGTCGCACTGCTTGATGGCGGTCGGCTCGGTGCCGAACACCGATGGCGTCGGGTTGGTCGAGTCCGGGGTGCAGCTGTCGTCGTCCGGGCACGTGGTGGTGGACGGGGTGTCCCGGACGAGCGCCCGCGGGGTGTACGCGGCCGGCGACTGCACCGGGGTGCTGCCGCTGGCGTCGGTGGCGGCGATGCAGGGCCGGATCGCCGTCGCGCACGCGCTCGGTGACGCGGTCGCGCCGCTCAACCTGCGTGCGGTCGCGGCGAACATCTTCACCGATCCGGAGATCGCCACGGTGGGTTGGTCGACGGCCGCGATGGAGTCGGCTGGGATCGGTTACGAGCGGGTGCTGCTGCCGCTGTCCGGGAACCCGCGCGCCAAGATGCAGAACGTGCGTGATGGTTTCGTGAAGCTGTTCTCCCGCAGCGGGACCGGCATCGTGATGGGCGGGGTGGTGGTCGCGCCCCGAGCGTCCGAGCTGATCTTCCCGGTGGCTTTGGCGGTGCAGGCGAAGCTGACCGTTGACCACGTGGCCGCCGCGTTCACGGTGTACCCGTCCCTGTCCGGCTCGGTCGCCGAGGCCGCCCGGCAGTTGCACACCCGCGCCTGAGTACTGGGGTCGGGTCTCGCTCTCGGGCCGGTTCGGCGGGTGGTTTTCCACAGGTGGTGGTCGGGTGGTTTCGGTGGGTGGTGGTGGCTGGTTAGGGTCGTGGGCTATGAGCAGGGGTTCTGGGGTGCGGTCTGGGTGGGTGTCGCGGGGTCGGTTGCGTGATGAGTCCGGTCGGGTTCTTCGTGAGGGTTGGGTGTTGGGGGTCGGGTGGGTGCGGGCGGTGTGGGTGGCGGGGGTGTTGGCGGGGATCGGATTGCTGTTGGCGGGTTTCGGGTGGTGGGTGTGGTCGGTGAATGCGGTGGATCCCTCGGATTATGGTCCGCCGCCGCAGTCGGGGGCGCCTGCTCCTAACGCGCCGTCGCCGCCGCCGGCGTCGGTGACTGCCCCGGGTGGTACTCCGACTCGGGATGAGGACGCGTTGGAGGCGGTCCCGAAGCAGGCCCGCGCGCACACTTTGGCAGGCGCCCAAGCCTTCGCCGAGTTCTACGAGGCTCAGGTCAACAGAGCGTGGATGAAGCCCGACCCAGAGCTGATCCGGCCGTACGCACTGACAGAGTGCAGAGGTTGTCGCTACTACCTAGACACAGCTGAATACCTTAAGGAAAACCTACTTCGCTACGAGAGTGAACCTGGCTCGGTTTCGTCGGTCGCCTATTTGCCAGGTTCGACGAAAGATAAGGCGGTGGTAGGGGTTAATCTCGTTGAAAATGCGACGAACATCGTCGGTGTGGACGGTAAGATAGTAAGACGTTTTGAGCGAAAAACTGTTGCTCTCGAGTTCGAGATGGTCTGGACCGAAAATCGCTGGCTACTCTCCCGTGTGCACGAGATCAAGAAGGCATGATGAGACCAAGAGCTATCTGGGCCTTTCTTAATAGACGGGCTGTAGTTGGAGGATTGATGATGCTGCCGGTGGTGGCGCTCTCTTGGATTCAAGCCTCGACGGCCGTTGCTGAAACTCCCTCTCCAACAACAAGTCCTTCTGCAACGTACAGTTCGCCTGATCATGTGCTGTGTGGCCTAAATCCCTGCGAGGGCACGAGCGATGGCCTGCGAGTCACGGCGGATCGGCGGGTGCCGGGTTCGCGTTCGAGTGCGTCCGGGTTTGGAGTGTCGGGTTCGGGTGGGTCGGGTCCGCGGTTTCGGTCGGTGTTGGTGCCGGCGTGTCCGGGGAATGAGCCGGAGGTGGATCGGCTCGGGGATATGGCGTGCAGATTCATGATTGATTACTGCCCGAGTTCTGGGCAGGGCA
>JBOFLF010000098.1:0-3163 GCA_051657715.1 Angustibacter sp.
ATCATCAACCGGCTTGACTCGGGTGCATGACACGCGTGTAATTCCAAGCATGTGTTCCGGTGGACCCGGCCGGAACGCGTCGGGTCGAGGGTCAGGAGGGCACGATGCACGAACTGTTCGCGATCGATGGTCTGCTCGAGGACGACAGCGCGGAGGGCGGTGCACTGGGCTGGCAAGAGCGTTCGCTGTGCGCCCAGACCGATCCTGAGGCGTTCTTTCCCGAGAAGGGTGGATCGACCCGGGATGCGAAGAAGGTCTGTGTCGGCTGCGAGGTGCGGTCGGAGTGCCTGGAGTACGCGCTCGCCAACGACGAGCGGTTCGGCATCTGGGGTGGGATGTCCGAGCGCGAGCGCCGCAAGTTGAAGAAGCGTGCGGTCTGAGGCGGGCTCGCCTCCACCGCCCGCGCCTCGCATGACCCTGGCACCCGCTCACCCGCCCAGGACGTCGGCCGGCCCGCCCGGACAGGCCGCTCCGACCGTCACCGCGATTATCGCGACCCGCACCGACCCGCGTGGTCTGCCGGAGTTGCTCGACCAGGTCCTTGGCCAAAGCCTCCTCCCTGACGCCGTCATCGTCCTCGACCGCACCGGCGGCGCGAGGGGCCCTGATGGCGCCGACGTTCCCGCGATTCTTTGGGCGGCTCGGGCCCGATCCCGGGTGCCGGTGCGCGAACTCACCGTCGACCCACGGGTCCCGCTACGGGCCGCCGCGTGGCAGGTTGTCCATGACCAGCTCGGCACCGCCACGTTGATGTGGTTCCTCCCGGTTGGCACCGAGCCCGACCCGGCGGCGCTGGCCGGTCTGGTCGATGCCTGGCGGCGCTCTCCGTCCACCGGGGTCGTCGGCGGCAAGCACGTCGACGCCGACCACCCCGACCGGCTCCGCGCCGTGGCGCTGCGCTCAACCCGCAGCGGGCGGTTGCTCGCCCGGCCCGTGCCCGGCGAGCCCGACCAGGGCCAGTACGACCAGGTGGCCGACGTCCTCGCCGTACCATTCGCCGGGTCCCTTGTCGAAAGCAATCTCCTTCTTGCACTGCGTGGTTGGGGCGGCTCGTTCGGCGATGTCGCGGCCGACCTCGACCTCGGCTGGCGAGCGCAGGCGTCCGGCCGGCGGGTCGTCGTCGTGCCGCAGGTCCGGTTCCGCTCGGTCGCCGGGGTCGCTGTGGCCACCGCCGGCACACCCGCCCGGCGTAGGGCCGTGCGCCGGGTCGCCCTGGCCCGGGTGTCCTGGTGGGCCGCGCCCGCCCTCGCCGTCTGGGTAGCGCTGACGTCGATGGCGGTCGGGCTGGGTTTGCTGCTGCTCAAGCGCCCGCGGGCCGCCTGGCGCGAGGTGAGCGGGCTGGCCGCGCTGGACCCGTTCGGCGCCGTCGTCGCGCGGTGGCGCACCCGGCAGGCGCGTGCGGTGAGCCGACGCGACTTGCGCTCTCTGTTCGAGCCGCGGCGGGCCGTACTCGCGTCGTGGGCGGATGCTGTGCACGACGCTTTGGTGCCGCCTCGGCCGCCGATCGGCGAGCAGGCCCACGACCTCAGCCCGCGTTCCTGGCTGGCGCACGTCATCCGGCATCCGGGCGTGCTGGCCACGCTCGCGGCGGCGGCGGTCAGCGCGCTCGCCGCCCGGACGCTCGGTCCGCAGGTGCTTACCGGGGCGGGTGCCGGCCTCAGTGGCGGTGAACTTGTCGGTACGCGGGCCGACGCCGATGCGCTCTGGCACTCCTGGTTCGACGGCTGGACCGGTGGTGGGCTCGGCGAGCCCGGGTCGGCCGGGCCCCAGGCGCTCTTCCTCGCCGGTCCGGCCTGGCTCGTCGAGCATGCGCCGCTGATTCCCGACCCGGCCTCCCCGGCCGGCCTGGTCGTCGCGCTTCTGATGTTTCTCGGGATGCCGCTGGCCGCAGCCAGTGCGTACCTCGCGTTCCGGGTCACGGCCCGGTCAAGCCGGGTGCGGGCCATCGGTGCGCTGGCGTGGTCAACGAATGGTGTCGCGGTCGCCGCGGTCGCCGGGGGGCGGCTCGGCGCCGTGGTCGCGCTGGTGCTCCTCCCGATGTCGGGCGCCGGCCTGTGGCTGGTGGCAGCACGCCGCTCGACCGCCACCAGCGCGTTCGCCACGGCGCTGGCCCTGGTGGTGCTCGGCGCGTTCGCGCCGGTGCTTTTGCTGCCCGCGGTCGGGGTGGCGGCCGTGCTGGTCGCGGTTGCCCGGGGCGCCCGGCTACACGCACTGGTTGTCGCGGTGGTCCCGGTGCTGGTGCTGGGTCCCTGGCTCGTCCCGACCGCCCGGCGCTCCTTGGCCGAGGTGGTGGCCGGCTCGGGGCTGGCCGACTGGGGCGGCTCGGCGGTGGACCCGTGGCGGGTTGCCGCGCTCGATGTCGGCGGCGCTGGCGCGACCGCCTGGGCGGGGGCGCTCGTCGTTGCCGCTGGTGCGCTCGGGTTGGCGCGTCGGCGCCGGGGCGACCACGCGCCCTGGGTCTTGGCCGCGCTGCTCCCGGCCCTGTTGGCGGTGGCAGTGGCCGCGCCGGCGGTTCGGCTCGGCACCTCGCCAATGGGTTCCGGCGGGCCGGTCACTCTCTGGGCCGGGACCTTCGCCCTCCCGGTGGCGCTGGTCGCGGTGCTCGCCCTGGTCCGCGGTCTCGACGGGATCTCGGCCTGGCGCGCGACCCGCCAGGGCCGGGCCGCGAGGTGGGTGGTCGGCGGTCTCGCAGTCGCCGTGGTCGGCGGTGTCGCCGGCGCGGCGGCATCGACCGGCTTCGGCACCCTGCTCGTACCGGCGCGGGATCCGCGCCCGGTCGTCGCCGTCGAGCAGGCGTCCGGCGCGTTCGCAACCCGCTCGCTGCTGGTCCAGCCCAGCGCGTCAGGTACCGGGTACCGGTTCGTCGGCCGGGAAGCGACGTCGGTGGTTCGTCCGCTGCCGGCCGTCGGGGATGCCGACACCGCGGCATCCGGACCGCTCGCCGCGCTCCTGGGCGGCTCGTCCGACGGCGCGGGGCTGTTCGCCGCGACCGCCACCGACCTGCTCGCCATCCGAGCCGGAACCGTTCCCGAGGTCGCGCGCCGGCTCGACGCCACCGCGGGGCTGACCCGGATCGCTCCTCGCGACGGATGGGATCTCTGGCGGGTCAGCCCGGTCGGGTCACGCGCCGGCACGCTGGTCGCCGCATCACGGCTGCGCATCG
>JBOFLF010000099.1:0-55200 GCA_051657715.1 Angustibacter sp.
CCCCCCCCCCCCCCCCCCCCCCCCCCCCACCACGACCCCCACCGACACCCAGTCCCCCGCCGATCCCCGGCACCCCGATATGGCAACGGAGGCACCACCATGTCCACCCTGTCGATCCTCACCTTCGCCGACGACGTCCCGACGACCGCCCTGGACGACTGGCTGCACCACGTCGACACCCGGAGCACGACCGCTGTCCTGCAACGCCTCGGGGACACCCCGGTGATCCTGGTCGACGGCGCGGACACACCGACGACCGGACCGCACGGCGCCGCGCAACCGGCCGCGACGATCGCGGTCACCGGGGACGTCCGCCTGGGCCGCCGGGAGCTGCGCCCGCAGGGCACGGTCGTGCGGATCGGGGACGCGCGGGTCGGGGACGGCTCGGTGAACGTGTTCGCGGGACCGTGCGCGGTAGAAAACCACCAGCAGATGCTCGACTGCGCCGACGTCGCCGCACACTACGGGGCAGTCGGCCTGCGGGGCGGGGCGTTCAAACCGCGCACCTCGCCGTACTCCTTCCAGGGGCTCAAGTGGGACGGCCTGGACCTGCTCGCCCAGGCCCGCGAGCGCACCGGCCTGCCGATCCTCACCGAGGTGCTCGATCCCCGGCACGTCGAGCGGGTGGCCGCGGTCGCCGCCGAGTCCGATCGGTTAGCTCGCCTGAGCCAGCACGGTGGCGAACGACCGCGGATCGGCGGACCGGGTGTAGTCGTCCAGGTCGGCGTACTTCTCGCGGAGGGTGCGCTTGAGGACCTTGCCCGTCACCCCGACCGGGAAGTCCTGGTCGGTCCGGGCCAGCTCCAGCGCACCCAGCGTCAGGTGTCCCGCTCGGGCCAGTTCCTCGTTGGCCAGCCGGAGCAGCTTCTCCGGGTCGGGATCGGTGCCGGGCTGGGGGACGACCACGGCGACCGGGACCATGTCGCCGCCGCTGCCGGCGCTGCCGGCGCCGCCGCTGCCGCCGCTGCCGCCGCTGCCGTCGCCGCCGCTGCCGTCGCTGCCGGCGCCGCCGCTGGTGGTCGCGCCGTCGCCGGTGTCCAGGTCGCCGCCGCTGGAGGCCGTCGGGTGGCCGCCGGACTTGCCGGCGACGACCGCGCAGTCCACGACGTCCGGCACGTCGGCCAGCAGCACCTCCTCCATGAACACCGAGTAGCCGGTGCGGTCCGGCGTGACCAGGGCGTCGACGGTGCGGTCGACGAGGAAGTGGTCCCCGCGGGCGTCCCGGTACCCGTTGTCGCCGGTCAGCCAGAAGCCGGACAGCCGGGCGCGGTAGTTGAGGTCGTGGTTCCCCCAGTAGCCGGGGGTGATCGCCGGGCCGCGGGCGGCCAGCAGGCCGACCTCGTTGTCGGCGGCGACCGTGCCGTCCGGGCGCAGCACCGTCACCTCGGCCACCCCCACCGGCTTGCCGGCGCAGCGGTCGTTGCGCGCGGTGTCCAGGGTGCGGACCTTCAGCAGGACGCCCCAGCCGAGCTCGGTGGTGCCGAGCCGGTCGAAGAACGCCGCCTTCGGCAGCCCGGGGCCGCGGCGACCGAGGATGTCCTTGATGTGCGCCTCGTGGACCGCGTCCCCGATGGACACCCACACGTTGACCGAGTCCAGCGCGCCGGGCACCAGCTCCAGCGCCGGGATCTCGGAGTAGGCGTGGGCGAACGACATGACCGCTGTGGGGCGGTGGGTCGCCACCGCCTCCGCGAGCTCGCCGCCGGGACGGTCGAACCCGGCCGTCGTCCGCGCGCCGCTCAGGACGGCGTAGACCGTGTAGGCGATGCAGCCCAGGTGCGACTGCGGCAGGCTGGTCATGGTCATCGCGTCGGCCGCCTCCTGGTGGTCGACCAGCCGGAACTTCGGCCCCGCGACGATCGAGCCGTGGGTGTGGATGGTCGGCTTCGGGATGCCGGTGGTGCCCGAGGAATGCAGGATCGTCACCGGGTCCTCGGCGTGGTGCCGGAACCTGTCCTCGACGGGCAGCGTGGCCGGTGCCGGGTACGGGTGGTCCTCGGCGACCTGGGTCCACCGCACGCCGGGCAGGGTGGCGACCAGCTCGCTCAGCTGGTCCATCCGCGACCGGCTGGCGTAGACGCCGACCGGGGTGGTCTGGCGGGTCAGGGACTCCGCGATCTCCTGGGACGCGTTGCTGTTGATCAGCACCGCGATCGCGCCGATCTGGGCCAGGGCGTAGAAGTGCACGGAGTAGGCGAGGGAGTCGTCGATCCACACGACCACGCGGTCACGGGGGCCGACGCCCTGCTCGCGGTACCAGACCGACCAGCTCTGCACCAGGTCGTCGAGCTCCAGCAGGCTGAATTCCTGCTGCGGCTCGCCCCGGGTGTTCAGCACCGGTCGCAGGGACCGTAGGAACGGTTGGTCCGGAGCGGGGCTCGCGGCGATCGCCGACGTCAGCAGGTTGCCCCCGCCGATCGTGTCGTCCGCGGCGACCGCGGCCCGTTGGCTCGGGGTCAGGACGGTCGGAGCGAAGTCAGGCATGAGTGTTCCTCTCGGGTTCGGGTGGCGGTGAATCGTCCGGGTGTGCGGATCAGGTGTGCGCGATCAGGTGTGCGCGAAGACCCGCGCGCAGTCGTCGGTGAGCGGGTCCAGCTGCTGACCGAGGACGGATCGCATGGCCGCCAGCAGCCGGGTGAACTCGCCCTCGCCCTCGCCCACCGCGGCGTGCACCGTCGCCGCACCCGCGCACAGGGCGGCCCGAGCGTGCTCGGCGAACGGGTTCGCGGCCTGCACGTCCCAGTACACCTCCGGGGTGCCGGCCGCGATCCGCGCGAGCAGCGCCAGCAGCGTGGCGTGCGGCGGCGGCGCCACCGCGGCCAGCTCCTCGACCGTCACGTCGAGCTGCGTCAGCGCTGAGCCGAACGACAGCACCGTCGCGTGGGTGAGGGCCTGCGCGGCCGAGGTCAACCGGTCGTGCCGGTCGGCGGTGACCGGCACCAGCCGTACCCCGGCCTCGGTCAGCAGGTCGAGAAAGCGGGAGCCGCGTGGTCCCCCGCGAAGCTCCACCGTGGCCACCGGACGACCGGACGCGGGCAGCGAGGGCGCGAACATCGGGTTGACCCCCAGCACCTCCAGGTCCGGTCGGGTGGCGGCGATCGCCCGCGCGTACCGGGACTTCACCGACAGGGTGTCGACCAGCAGCGCACCGGACGGCATCGCCGCGGCGAGCGCGGGGACCGCCGCCACCGCCACCGGCTCCGGGACCGCGAGCACGACCGCGTGGGCCGCGCCCAGCCGCGCGGCGAGCGCGTCGTCGATGGCGGTGAGGTCGCCGACCACGCGGCCCGGGCCGGGCGTGCGGTCCACGACGACGACGTCCCACGACCGCGCGAGCAGGTCGCCGAACAGCGCGCCGACCGCACCGCCACCCACGACCACACAGCGATCCCAGCCCGCGGTGACACGGCGGTCTTGGCCCGCGGTGACACGGCGGTCTTGGCCCGCGGTGGCGTGGCGGCTCATGCCGCGTCCCGGTGGTGATAACCGGCCAGCTCGTCGAGCTGGGTGTCGACGACTGCCGTGACCATCGCGCGGGACTTGACGGCGGTCTCGGCAAACTCCTCCTCGGCGTCGGACAGCGCGATGATCGCCCCGCCGACCCCGAAGCGGACCGTGTCCTCGGTGACGACGAGCGTGCGGATCACGATGTTGAGGTCGACCGCGCCGCTGAGCCCGAACCAGCCGATCGACCCGGAGTAGACCCCGCGAGGTCCGTCCTCCAACCGATCGATGATCTCCATCGTGCGCAGCTTGGGCGCTCCGGTCATCGAGCCGCCGGGGAACGCTGCCCGGACGCACGCGACCGGGGACTGCTCCGGCCGCAACGTGCCCCGGATGGTGGACACCAGCTGGTGCACCGGGGCGTACGTCTCGACGTCGAACAACCTCGGCACGTGCACCGAACCGATCTGGCAGGCCAGGTTGAGGTCGTTGCGGATCAGGTCGACGATCATCAGGTTCTCGGCCTGGTCCTTCTCGTGGGACAGCAGGTCCGCCTTGAGCGCGGCGTCCTCCCGTGGTGTCCGGCCGCGGGGGCGGGTGCCCTTGATCGGCTTGGCCTCGGCGACGCGGTCCACCCCGATCGACAAGAACCGCTCCGGCGAGGCGCTGAGCACCGACACCCCGGGGAAGTCCAGGAAGGCGCCGTAGGGGACGGGGCTGATCCGGCGCAGGTGGGAGTAGGTGGTCAGCGGGTCGACCTCGGCCTCCAGTCGGATCTCGTTGGTCAGGCAGACCTCGTAGGACTCGCCGTGCTCGATCTCGTAGAAGCACTCGTGGATCCGCTTGAGGTAGGCGTCGTGGTCGTGCCGCGGCTGCGCGATCCGGTGAGCTTGCGGGGAGTTCATGTCCAGCCACCGGCTGACCGGCGCCACCGCCCCGACCTCACCGGTGCCGTTCCCGCTGGCGCTGTTCGTGGTGGCGTTGTTCGTGGCGGCGCGGATCCTGCTGACCGCGTTCGTGCCGGTGCTGACCGCGGTGACGACGTCGGCCGTGTCGTTCAACCAGGCCAGCGCGTCGGCTTGTGCGCCGGGGACGTTCAGCGCCAGCAGGTAGGTCTCGCCGGCGACGTGGTCGACCGCGACCAGCCGGTCGGCGAACACCATCGCCGCGTCCGGTTCCGGCGCCCGGTGCGCCATCCGAGCACCGGTCTCGCCCTTCAGCTCGTAGCCGAGGTACCCGACGTAGCCGAGGTTGAAGTCGAACGGCAGGCCGTCCGGCGTGGGGACGGCTCGGCTGGCGAGCTGCTCCTCGAGGTAGTCGAAGAACGGCGACTCGATGGTGACGACCTCGCCGTTCCGTTCGATCGTGACGGTGCCCGCGGTCCCGTCCGACCCGAGGCGGTAGCTGAGGTACTCGGCGAGCGGGCCGGACGCGTCGCCCATGAACGAGAACCGGGACAGGCCGTCGATCACCGTGCTGCTGTCCAGCCAGAACGGGTGCTCGCCACCGGCGAAGAGCCGGCGGAACAGCACCTCGGTGTCCGGCGCCGCCGCCACCGTGCGCACCTGGACCTCATACACCGGGGCACGTCCGGCCGGCTGCTGGTGGGCCGGCACCTGCTGGGGAGGCACCTGCTGGGCCAGATGGTGGGCCGGCGTCGGCGCCCGGCGGGACGGCTGGGCGGCGAGCGCGAGGTCCCGGAAGTTGGCGAGCAGCTCGCGGCCGTACCGGCTGGCGATGGACTCCGGGTGGAACTGCACCCCCCAGATCGGTCGGGTCCGGTGCCGGACGCCCATCACGACGCTGTCCGTCCAGGCGATCGGCTCCAGGCAGTCGGGCAACGACGTGGCCGCCAGCGAGTGGTACCGCACCGCGTCGTACGGCGAGGGCAGGCCCGCGAAGATGTCGACCCCGGTGTGGTGCACGCCGAACACGCGCCCGTGCACCGGCTCCGGCGCCAGCCCGACGTCGCCGCCGAACAGGTGGCAGATCCCCTGGTGTCCGAGGCAGACACCGAGCACCGGCAGGCCGCTGTCGAGGATCGCGGTCGCGCTCACCCCGAAGTCCCCGGCGACGTCGGGACGCCCCGGGCCGGGGGAGATGACGATCGCGTCGAACTGGCTGACGTCGACCGCCGCCCAGTCCGCGTCGTTGCGGATCACGGTGGGCGTCGCCCCGGTGACCTCACCGAGCAGCTGGTACAGGTTGTAGGTGAAGGAGTCGTAGTTGTCGATCAGCAGGGTGCGCATGATGGTGCCCTTTCCGGTCGGGCTCAGGCGGCGGCGCCGATGACCAGGTCTTCGACCCGGCAGGTCTCGGCGATGATCAGGTCGTAGAGGTGGCGCAGGAAGTCCTGGTCGATGCCGTGCTCGGCGCCGTAGTCGGCGGCCCGGCGGTGTACGACACCGATGCGCCCGGGCTGCATCATCGGGATGCGGTGTCGACGCTTGTGCACGGCGATGTCGACGCACACGCCGACGCGCTGGCGCAGCGCGTCCAGCAGGGCGGCGTCGACCGCGTCGAGCTTGGCGCGCAACGCTTCCAGGGCCGGGTCGGCGGTGGTGTCGGTGACGGCGCAGAACAGGCGGGGTGTGGTCATCGGAACCTCCGGGTGCGAACGAGGGCAGCCGCCGCCGTCTGGTTCCGGCGGCCTGGACGGCTCAGGTGAAGTCGAACTCGCCGGTGCGGGAGCGCTTCAGCTCGAAGAACCTCGGGTACGACGCCAGCTCGCGAGCCGCGTCGAAGAGGCGGGCGGCCTGCTCGCCCCGAGGGATGGACATCAGCACCGGTCCGAAGAACGCGACGCCGTCGATGTGCAGGGTGGGCGTCCCGACCTCTTCGCCCACCGGGTCCATGCCGCGGTGGTGGCTGGCCCGCAGCGCGGCGTCGTGCTCGTCGGTGGTCGCGGCGTCGGCCAGCGACGGGTCCAGGTCCAACGCGGCCAGGGCCTGCTGGACCACTGCCGGGTAGTCCTTGGTCCCGGGGTCGTCGCCGCCGGTGCCGTGGATGCGGGTACCGAGCTCGGTGTAGAGCTGGCGCAGCACGTCGTCGCCGTACCGCTCGGCGGCTGCGATCGCGACCCGCACCGGGCCCCAGGCGCGGTCGCAGAACTCGCGGTACCAGGGTTCGAGCTCTCGGTGCTCGTTGAGCACGGACAGGCTCATCACGTGGAAGGACAGGTCGATGTCGCGGTGCTGCTCCACCTCGAGGATCCAGCGAGAGGTGATCCAGGCGAACGGGCACGCCGGGTCGAAGTAGAACGTGACGTGAGGTGTGCGGGTCGTCATGACGCGTGTCTCCATCCTTCGTTGTTGTCTTCTCCGCTGCCGCTGCCGCTGCCGCTGCCGCTGCCGCTGCCGCTGCCGCTGCCGCTGCCGCTGAGCTCGCTGACCGCCTGCGCCAGCCGGCGCACACCGACCGCGATGTCCGCCGGTGCTGGGAACGAGTACGACACCCGCAGGTGGTCGTCGCCCGAGCCGTCGGCGAAGAAACCGGTGCCCGGGACGTAGGCCACGCCCAGCTGGATCGCCCGCGGCAGCATGGCCTGCGCGCTCACCCCGTCCGGCAGGGTGAGCCACAAGAAGAACCCGCCGTCCGGCACCCGCCAGCGGGTACCGGCGGGCATCGTCGCCGACAGCGCCGCGAGCATCGCCTGCCGCCGTTCCCAGTACAGCTCGCACAGCCCCTTGACGTGGTCCGTCCACGGCTCGTGGGCCAGGTACCGGGCGACCGCGGTCTGGGCGAGCGCGGAGTGGCACAGCATCGCGGCCTCGGCGGCCAGCACCAGCTTGTCCGCGATCGGGGGTGGCGCCAGCGCCCAGCCCACCCGTAGCCCCGGGGCCAGGATCTTGGAGAACGACCCGAGGTAGACCACCTGCGGGTGCATCGAGCGCAGCGCCGGCTCCCGCTCACCGGTGAACCGCAGCAGGCCGTACGGGTTGTCCTCCACCACCGTCAGCCCGAGGCGGTCGCAGGTGTCCAGCACCTCCGTGCGGCGGGCGGTGCTGAGGGTCGCGCCGGAGGGGTTGGAGAAGTTCGGCACGGTGTAGAGGAACGCCACCCGGCGACCGGCCCGACGGACGCGCTCGACCACGTGGGCGAGCGCCGCCGCGCGCAACCCCGTCCCGTCGCCGGGCACGTGCCGGACGTGGACGCCGTGGGCGGAGAAGACCGCGAGCGCGCCGACGTAGGTCGGGGAGTCCACCAACACCACGTCCCCCGGATCCGCCAACACGGCGGTGGCCAGGTCGAGCGCCTGCTGCGACCCGGTGGTGACGACGACCTGCGCCGGGTCGGCGTGGATGCCCTCTTGCGCCATGACCGTGCAGATCTGCTCGCGCAGCACGGCGTCGCCTTGGCCACCGGCGTACTGGAGGGCGCCCGGCTCGGCCGCGACCTCGCCGAGGATCCGTGCGAGCGTCTGGGCCGGAACGGCGTCCGGAGCGGGCATGCCTCCGGCGAGCGACACCACGTCCGGCCGGTTCGCCACGGCGAACAGGGCGCGGATCTGCGAGGGTCGCAGGTCGCTGCTGCGGTGGCTGAGTCTCGGCGACGGTTCCATCGGGCACCTCCTGTCTGCGTGCGCCGGTGGTCAGGCGCGGTGGCTTGCGGTACGCCGGCTCTCGGGGCGCGTGGGTCTGGCGAGGCGCGCCGGTCGTCAGGCGCGGGTGGGGCGGCGAGGCGCGCTGGTCGTCAGGCGCGTGGGTCTGGCGAGGCGCGCCGGTCGTCGAACCCGGTGGCGGTCAGGCGCGGTGCCGCTCAGGCGCGACGGCGTGTGCGTGCGCGGGTGGCGTGCGCCCGCGCGGCCGCCAGGAAGACGTCGTTGCTCCGCCGGTCGCCGATGGTGACCCGGACCCCTTCGCCGGGGAACGCCCGCAGGGCCACCCCGGACGTCGCGCAGGTCTCGGTGAACGGGGCCGTGCCCGCCCCCAGGCGCAACCACACGAAGTTGGCCTCGGTCTCGGGGACGTCCCAGCCCAGGTCACGCAGGCCGCCGCGGACCCGGGCGGCCTCCTTGACGGTGGCCTCGACCCGGGCCTGGAGCTCGCGGGTCGCCCGTAACGAGGCGACGGCAGCGGCCTGGGCGACCGCGTTGACGCCGAACGGCAACCTGGTGGTGCGGGCCGCCCGGGCCACCGGTTCGTGGGCGACCGCGTAGCCGACCCGCAGCCCGGCCAGGCCGTGGGCCTTGGAGAACGTCCGCACCACGGCCATCGACGGGTGGTCCGGCAGCAGCTCCACGCCGTCCGGCGACCACGGGTCGTGGACGTACTCGACGTACGCCTCGTCGAGCAGCACCAGCACGTCGGCCGGCAGGTCGTCGAGGAAGGCCTCCAGCTCCGCGCGGTGCACCACCGTCCCGGTGGGGTTGTTGGGGTTGCACACGATCACCGCCCGGGTCTGCGAGGTGACCGCGGCCGCCATCGCCGGCAGGTCGTGGCGTTCGTCGCGCAGCGGCACCGGGACCGGTCGCATGCCCGCGAGCCGGGTCATCGTCGGGTACGCCTCGAACGACCGCCAGGCGTACACCACCTCGGCGTCCGGTTCGGCGACCGCCGAGATCAGGCTGGCGATGACGCCGGACGACCCGCACCCGACCGCGACCCACGCCGCCGGGACGCCGAGCCTGGCCGCGATCGCGTCGACCAGGTCGGTGGCGGCGTAGTCCGGGTAGCGGTGGGCCTGACTCGCGGACGCGGCGATCGCGGCGGCCACCGAGGGCACCGGGCCGGTCGGCGACTCGTTGGCCGCCAGCCGGAACGTCTCCCCCCGCGGCGAGGCGACCGGCGGCCCGGGCGTGTAGGTCGGCACCGACTCCAGGACGGCGCGCAGTCTCGGGCTCATCGCGGTCTCCCCACCAGCTCGGCAGCGAGCACCGACCGGTACTGCTGGATGATCACCGCGCCGAGCGCGAGGTAGAGCGCGGCCATGCCCCACGCCGGCAGCACCGCGCCGAGGGTGACGCACGCGGCCGCCAGACCCTGCGCGACGCGGATGTTGAGGTTGTACACGGCCAGGTACCGGGTGCGGCTGTGCTCCGGCACCAGGTCCGCCAGCAGCGCCTGCTTCACCGGCACGCTCATCAGCTCACCGATGGTCAGCACCAGACCCGCCACCATCAGGACCCATCCGGTGGAGCTGACCGCGAGCACCGCGTACCCGCCGGCGAACAGCGCCGTGCCCAGGTACAGGCCGGTCCGGTCGCCGACCCCCCGCAGCAGCACCGTGGAGAACAGCGCCAGCACCACGACCAGGATGGTGTTCTCCGCCCGGAGCAGGCCGACCATGTCGACGCCGTCGACGACCGGCGCCCAGGAGACCAGCCGCTGGGCGGGGAAGTCCGAGGCCAGTCGTACCGCGATGTGGTTCACCAGCTGGAACTCGATGGCGAGGGTCAGCGTGCCGGCGACCATCAGCCGCAGGAACGCCCGGTCGCGCAGCACCAGCCGGTAGCCCCCCACCAGGTCGCGCAGGACCGCGACGGCTCCTCGTGAGCGGCTGGGTTGGACGTCCGTCGGTGGGGTGGTCTCGGTGATGAGGCGCAGCGTCGTGGCCAGCACGCCCACCGTGGCGGTCGTGGCTATGGCGAGCACGATGGCGAAGGACGAGTAGAGCGCCGCGCCGACCAGGGCACCGACGGCCAGCGCCACGTTGGTCGCCCAGAACGCGATCGTGTAGACGCCCTTGCGGGTCTGCGGGGTGGTGAGGTCGACGATCATCGCGTCGTTCGCGGGCAGGGCCACGCTGGCGGCGATCTTGTTCAGCAGGTAGCCCACGTACACCAGCAGCGGGCTGTCCAGGGCCGGCGACTCGGCGACGGCCATGACCGCGAAGGTCACCGCCGCACCGGTCTCGGCGGCGATCAACGTCGGCCGCCGGCCGTGCAGGTCCGCCACGTGCCCGCCGACCAGCATCCCGATGACGCCGAACGCGACGACCACGATCAGCAGGCCGCCGGCCGTCGCGGCGCCCCAGGTCAGGGTGAGGTGGATGGCGATGAACGAGGTGATCATCGAGTCGACGAGCCGGTTGACGAAGCCCACGCCGATCCGGACGCGCAAGGTGGGGTGCAGGGAGGACAGTCTCATGGCGACACCGCCGACGTCCTGGCCACCGACGTCGTGTCCACCGACGTCGTGTCCACCGGGGCTGTGTCCACCGGGATCGTGTCCACCGACGTCGTGTCCACCGGGGCTGTGTCCACCGAGATCGTGAGCAGCGACTCGGCTTCGGCGGCCCGCTCGTCGGCCTTGGCGTGCGAGGCCGCGGACACCACGACGTAGCCGTGCCGGGACCGCCAGTCGACGGTGACCGGGATCCGGTCGCCCGGCCGGAACGGGAACGACACCTCGTCGACGAACGGCAGCGCACGGACCGCCTCGACACCGCTGACCGAGCGCACCGTCCCTGGCGGGAGGGCGAGGTAGTGGATCCGTGCGACGTCCTGACGAGTCGGTGGCTGGGGCGGGCGGCCGGCCAGGGCGGCGAACACCGACCGCTCCAGGTCAATTCCGGTGGCCAGCCGCACGAGCTGCGGGATCCGGTCGCCGCCGAGGCGGGCCTGCGACTCGATGATCCGCGGCCCGGACACGGTGACCCGCAGCTCGGTGTGCGCCGGCCCGGTGCGATAGCCGACCGCGTCGAGCATCGCCTCGACCAGCGAGGTCATCTCGAACGAGCCGATACCGGCCCGGTTGGTGCTGGCCGGGCCGGTATCTCGTCGGCCGGTGTCGGTCGGGCTGGCGCCGGCCGGTGCCGGGTGGGTGTGCCCGGTCTCCACGAACAGCGGCGGCGGTCCGAGCTGCTTGGCGGTCACCCCGATGACGTGGTGGCGACCCTGCACACTGATCGTCTCGACGCTGAACTCCGGACCGGACAGGTACTCCTCGATCAGCACCGGGCCGGTGTAACCCGCGTCGTCCAACATCGTTCCCCACGAGGCGAAGTCGTCCTGGCCGCGCACCAGCCGCACGCCGCGGCTGCCCGACAGGCTCGTTGGCTTTGCCACGACCGGCAGCTCGAGACCGTTCAGCAGGCCCGCGGCCGCGCGCCAGTGCGGTGCGTCGACGTGGCGGACCGGGCCGAGGTCGCGATCGCACAGCAACCGCCGGAGGGCGACCTTGTCGTTGAGCAGGTGGACGGCCTTGGCCGAGTTCACCGCGAGCCCGAGGTCTTCGGCGACCTGACCCACCAGGCCCATGCTCTCCTCCTGGCCCACGTGGTAGACGATCTCGGCGCCGAAGTCGCGAGCCGCGTCCCGCAGCACCCGTTCATAGCCACCGGGGTCGTCGAAGTCGGCCTCCCAGAAGGCGTCCGCCTGGGCGCGCACGTCCGCGAGGTAGTCCTCGGCGTGGTCGCCGAAGATCCCGACCGCGACCGTCGGGTCCCAGATGGCGCCCACCTGGAATCCCTCGGCCTTCGCCTTCCCCAGGTATGCCCGGTAGGGCATGACCATCAGCAATCTGGTCATCTGGACACCTCCAGGGTTGTGTCCGGTGTGGCGAGGACCGGAGGGGCACACGCTGACGGAACACGAGCTGACGCGACGCGAACCGGTGTCGCGCGAATCGGTGTGGCTCCACTCGGTGGTGCCGATCCAGGTGCAGCTGGGCCTGCTGCGGCTGACCCAGCTGTGGCGCCGGCCGGCGCGACCCGGATGGTGATGGCACGCCGGACCCGGCCGGTGAGTTCGTCGAGCTCGGCCGCGGTCGGTGCGTCGAGGAACGCCGTGACCGCACGGTCCTGCGAGCAGGTGATCGGCCCGAGCGCCGTGCCGCGGTCCTTGCTGACGTGCACGGCCCGCAGTGCTGCCGGAGCGTCGGCGGGCAGCGGCGCGGGTTGGTCCCAGACACCGGTCTCGCCGACCCACTCCACGTCGACGCCCGGCCAGTCCACGGTCACGTCGGCGAGTACGCCCACCGGGTGCTCCACGTACACCTGCCGGGCGAATCGGCGCGGGGACGGGTAGTCGGCGTGCTCGCCCAGCGCGATCCGGAGCACCTCGGACTCCAGCGAGCAGCCGGTGGCCATCTCGTAGAGCGTGCACAGGCCGTCGCCCGGGGGCCGAGCCGCGATCTCCATCAGCACCGCACGCCGGTCGGCGGTGACCCGCCACTCGGCATGGGTGACACCGTCGCGCACCGCGAGCCGATCCAGGATTTGCTGGTTGGCCTCGAGGACGAGCTGCGTGACCTGCGGGTGGTCGTTCGGCACGGTGTGCGCCAGCTCCACGAAGTACTGGCCGTCGTGGTCGGTGGTGTCCTTGCGGGTCACCGACGCGAAGATCACCCTCCCGTGCTGCACCAGGCTCTCCACCGAGTACTCCGGGCCGTCGACCCGCTCCTCGACGAGCACCGTCTCGTTGGCGTCGTAGCCGGCCAGCGCGGTCCGCAGCGCGTCAGCGTCCCGCACGGCGACGACGCCCGAGCTGGAGTGCCGACCGGACGGCTTGACCACCGCGGGGAACCGCACCTGCGATAGATCGCCGTCGACGAACGTCACCCGTGGCCCGAACCGCGGCAGGTACCAGCGCTGCAGGTACTTGCTCCGGCATACCCGGGTGGCCCGCAGGCCCGGTCCCGGAACGCCCAGCGCATCGGCGATCAGCCCGACTGGTTCGACCATGGTCTCGCCGATGGCGTACGCGCCGACGACCTCGTACCTGCCCCGCCACGCGAGGGCAGCGGCGACCGGGCCGGCGAGCAGCGATCCTTCGTGCCGCACACCGCCGTCGACGAACGCGATGTCCTCGACGTCGGCCAGCGGGTGTTCCGGATCCCCACGCAGGCGCTCCGCCTCGGCGCGCCAGCTCGTCGAGGTGATCAGCAGGATCCGAAGACCGCGCTGGCGCAGGTCGGCGAGGTAGCGCGGGGCCCGGCAGAGCGCGAGTAGGGAGCCGGCGAGGACGAACGCCGAGGGCAACGGCGCGTCGGACGACGGTGTATCAGACATGACGGCACTCCAAGAAAGAGAAGTGGATCGACGCGGCGCCGGGCCACGTCGATCCACTGGAGGGAGAAGAGGTGCGGTCAAGGAGCGATGATTGGTGCCCGTGGTGTGGGCACAGCTGCGCCGCAAAAAAAGCGTGACACTTGTGGTCTTCAGCTGTCAAGACGCTCAAGAAAATAATTCGTGAGGATATTTCTCTCGGGTGACCTGAATATGTTTGGGCACGCGCCGAAGCGGAATTTCTCCTCGTGGAAAACTTCCGCTTCGCGAACGACCGAGGTCGGTGAGCCCCCATTCTCAACGGGAGGTCGATTTTCGGCGTACGTGGCCGCGCAATTCGTCGAGGCTGTACTCAGCTCGACCGGGGCTGCCGTACCGGGTGAGTTTTCCTCGGCTGGCCCATTGCCGGATGGTGGCCGGTGAGACCCCCGCGGCCAGCGCGGCGAGGTCGGTCGGCACGGTCCGGGCCGACGGCCGTACCCGCGCGTCGCACCCTCTCATGCCACCGACTCCTCAGCAGCTGGCGCGCCAAGCGTGCCGGGCGCGCCGAGTACGTCGAGCGCGCCGGGCGCGCCCGGCACGCCCGGCGCGTCGGGCGCCTGGTCCAGCAGCAGCCACTGGCTGGCCGCGAGGTGGTGTCCGGCTCCGCAGCACACGCCGTGCCCGCTCACCGCGGCGCCGGCGCCGATCGCCGCGTACACCGTGAGGCCGCAGCCGGGCTCGCCGCACGGCCCCAGGTCGATCCGTTCGCTGCTCGCCGGGTCCAGCACCGCCCGGGCCGCGTCCGTCAGGTCGGTGAGCTCCTCGGCGAAGTCGGCGGCCACCTCGTGCGCCAGGACCCAGTCAAGGTGACCGTCCAGGAACGCCGCCAGCACGGCCACCTGGCGCGAACCGGGCTGCGTTGCACCGGTCTCGTCGATCACCAGGCTTGCCCAGGACGCCAGCACGCCCAGCACGCTGGTCCGCACCGAGACGGCCGTCAGGTTCAGGTTCAACCCGCTGGGCGCCCGGCCCTTCCTGATCTGGACGACCGCCGGCCGCTGGCCTACGGTCAGCGACTGCACGCACTGCTCGTAGAGGCCGGGCAGCGCCCGCAGCTCGTCGCGGACGATCCGGCGACAGGGTCCGCAGCCTCGGGCATCGGGTGGTGCCGTTCCGGTGCAGGCCGAGGTGATGCGCAGGTCGCACCGGTGGGACGGTCCCGAGATGCGGGACCCCTGGGTGTGGGACGAGGGCACGATCGTCTCCTTCCGCGTGTGGCGACGTGGTGGTCGAGCTGGTCGGTCAGGCATGGCTGGTCAGGTACGGGGTGGTCAGGTGCGGGCTGGTCGGGTGCGGGCTGGTCGGGTTGCCGGGTGCGGGGTGGTCGGGTCCGGGTGCGTGCCTAGCGGCGGACGGGTCGCCGAGCCCGAGCACGGCCGAGGCGCGCCGGACCTGCTCGGCGATGGCCTGGGCGAGGCCGGGGACGCGTCCGGTCAGCTCGGCGAGCAGGACGTGGTCGTAGTCGGTCCGGCCGCGCTGCGCACCCGCCACCACCCGCCGTAGATCCTCGGGGGTGAGCGGCGGGCGGTGACCCCGGAGGCGGTGTTCGCAGGGGCGGCTGTCGACGAGCTCCTGATCGTCCGCGCGGGTGTCCGCAGTGAGCATCCCCGGGTCGTCGACGTACAGCGCGTGCGCGTTCGTGCGCAAGGCCGTCGGCAGCGGGACGCCGGTCGCGTTGACCAGGACCGTCCCCTTGGCCAGTCGCGATGTGCCCAGCTCGTCCGGTCGGGTCGGCTGGGTCAGCACGACGAGGGTGGCTCCGAACACCGCGTCCGCCGAGGTCGGGACCAGCGACACCTCGATGCCGTCGCGGTCGAGCAGGTCGAGCACTACGCGGTCGGGCGGTGGGCCGGCGACCGTGGCGACGGCGACGTGGCTGACGTCCGGGACGTGTGCCCGGATGGCCACCAGCTGCAGCTCCAACGCCGTGCCGCTGCCGATGACCGAGGCGGTCACCACGCCGGGAGCCAGCAGGTGACGGGCCGCCAGGACGGCGAGCATGTTCAATCCGCACTGGTGCAGATCGGCTGCCGCCGGGTCGTACGCCCAGCCGTCGGGCGAGGTGGGCGCACCGGCACCGCCCGGCTGCGCGCACCCGCTGACCGAACGCGGTGCGATGTCGATCGGGTCGCCGTCGCAGCCGAGCCGACCGGCGACCAAGGACTCGACCGCGCACAGCACGCCGACGTCCGCGACCACGCGTCGCAGGTCGGCGCTGGTCGGGTGGAGCGCGGGATGGTGGTGCATGGCCAGTCCTCGTGTGGTCGGGATCGGGTACGAGGACGGTGGCGCGGGTGCCTGTCGAGGCGCTTTCGGTGTGCTATCAGGGTGGTTTTCGAGGCCGATGGCGTATGGAACGACGACCGAAAGCAGCATTCGGTGAGCTGGAGCCAGCCCAGGGGAAAAGCCCCGAAGATCTGGAGGTCACCATGTTTTTCAGCCGGAAGTCAGTCGTTTCCTCGTTGTTCTCCGTCGCGGTCGCCACCACCGCTTTCCTTGGTTTCCAGGTGGACAGCGCGATGGCGGAAACTCAGTGGAAGAACGTCATGGCTGAGACTCAGTGGAGGACGACGGCGGTGACCAGCTCGATGACCTGAGATATGTGCGGGAACTGCGCACCGAGGCCATTTCTGCCTCCGGTGCGCATTCCCGTGTACGCAGGCGGCGGCGCGATTCTCAGGTCACGCGACCGGCTTCGCCGTCGTTGCCGCGGAGGCCAAAGCCGATCGCGTGACCTGCAGCTCGGCCAACAGCTGGGTGGATTCCTTCGACTCGATCTGGGTGAGCAGCGTGGTCGCCCGTTCCAGCGCGGCCTGAGCGGCGTCGTCCTCGTCGTAGACCTCGCCGAGCGCGACCAGGGCCTTGGCTTGCCAGAGGACCATCCCCAGTTCCTCGAAGATCTGCCTGGCCTGCTCCAGGTGCGGTGTGCCGGCCGCACCGTTGCCGCGTGCCAGGGCGATCTGGCCCAGGGCGTACAACGCCTTCGCCCCGATCAACCGCTCGCCGGCTCTGCGGGACAGGTCCAGCGCGTGCGCCAAGGTCGCCTCGGCGTTGTCGAGGCGACCTTCCTTGTGCCGCACGACGCCCAGGCTGTAGAGCGCGTGCGTCTCACCGATCGGGTCCCCGGTGTCGCGCACGATGTGCAGCACCCGGTGCAGCGACGCGCGGGCCAGCTCGATCTGGCCGGTCGCCAGGTGCAGCTCGGCCGTCCGGTGCTCGATCTGAGCTTCTACGCGCAAGCAGCTGACCTCACGGACGATCTGAGCCGCCTCGCTCAGCAACTCCCCCGCGGCAGCGGTGTCGCCCTCCTCCAGGCGGTGCTTGGCCAGGCTGCGCAGGATGTGCGCCTGCCCGATCGGATCACCGACGGCCCGCATGACGACCAGCGCCTCGTCGTACTTGGCGAGCATCGAGGACACGGCGCCGCGCAGGCCGTCGACTTGCGCGTCGTTGCGCAGGACCAGCGCGCGCCCGTGCTCGTTGCCTAGCTCCCGGAACTCCTCCGCGGCTGTTGCGAAGAGCGCCGCGGCCTCGGTGAGCCTGGTCTGGACCATGTGCCAGGTGCCCAGCGAGTACCGCATCGTCGCGGCCCCGAGGCGGTTGCCCGCGCGCTCGGTGACATCCATCGCGATCGTCGCGGTCCGCGACCAGTCGTCGAAGTACCCCCGGGACTCGAACAGCGTCACCAGGGTGAGCGACAGGTCCCAGCACAGTTCGTCCAAGTTGGCCTGGGCCGCCTGCCGCACCGCGGTCACCAGCGACCGGCGCTCGCCGTCCAGCCAGTCGATCGGTTGGGCAGCCGGGTTCACGTCGGCCCAAGTCACCCCCGTCCAGCGAGCCGCCGTGCCGTGCACGATCGTGTAGTCGCCGCCGTGCTCCTGGCGGTGTGCCTCCTCGGCCAGCGCGAGCCACGCCCCCAGCAGCCGCGCCAGCGCCCCGCCGCGTTCGTCGGCGGTGGTCGTGTGGGCCAGCTTTTCCCGGGCGTATACCTGGATCAGGTCGTGGAACCGGTAGCGCGGAGCGCTGGCGTCGGCGTACTCCACCGTGTCCACCAGCTGCGCCTCCACCAGGCCCTCGAGGATGTCCTCCGCCTCGTACAGGTCTCGGTCGAGCAGCGCCGCGGCCGTCCACGCGGGGAAGTCGGGAGCCTGGATGAGCGAGAACAGCTCGAACAACCGCTGGGCGTCGGGCTTGAGCGCGTTGTACGTCAGGCCGATGTTGGACCGCAGCTCCAGGCCGTGGTGGGCGAACTCGTCGAGCCGGCGCGCCTCGTCGCGCAACCGGCGCACCAACCCGTCGATCCGCAGGTGCGGCCTGGACGCCAGCCGGGCACCGGCGATGCGCAGCGCCAGCGGCAGGCCGCCGCAGAACGTGATGAGCTCGACCACGGCCTGCGGCTGCGTGGCCACCCGCTCGTCGCCGACGATCCGAATCAGCAGCTCGGTGGACTGGTCGACGTCGAACACGTCGACGTGAAACCACCGGGCACCGGGCAGGCCGGATAGCCGGGCCCGGCTCGTGATGATCACCGCGCACGAGGCGCTGCCCGGCAGCAGCGGCAGCGCCTGGGTCTCGCTGGTGACGTCGTCGAGCACCACGAGCAGGCGCTTGCCCGACACCGTGCTGCGGTACAACTCCACCCGCTCGTCGAGATCATCCGGGATCGCGGTTCCCGGCACCCCCAGCGACCGCAGGAACCGGGCCAGCAGCCGGGCGGTGCTGCCGTCGCCGCTGTGGGTGCGCAGGTCGGCGTAGAGCTGGCCATCGGGGAACCGGTCGGTCACCTCGTGGGCCACCCGCACCGCGAGGCTCGACTTGCCGACGCCGCCCTTGCCGGAGATGGCCATGACGGGGACGGCGTAGCGGACCTCGTCCTCGCCGACGTGGAGCTCGGCGCGCAGCGCGTCGATCAGCTCGTCGCGTCCGGTGAAGTCGGTGATGCTGGCCGGCAGCTGCCGGGGGATGGTCGTCGGCCCGGTCGGCCCGGTCGCCGAGCCGTCTGCCGGAGTGGACGGGGCCGCCGGTGTGGTGGCGGTGCCGGGTGCCGTCGGCGGGGCCTCGAGTGACGCGTCGTGGTTGAGGATGGCCTGCTCCAGGTCTTGCAGCTCCTGGCCCGGCTCGACGCCGATCTCGTCGATCAGGACCTTGCGCGCCGCCCGGCCGACCTCCAGCGCGTCGGCCTGCCGGCCGGCCCGGTAGAGCGCAAGCATCAGCAGCGCGTGCAGCGGCTCACGGAGCGGGTTCGCGTCGACCAGGGTGCGCAGGTCGCCGCAGACCTCCTGGTGCCGTCCGAGGGTGAGGTCCAGGCGGATGCGTTCCTCGGTGACGGCCAACCGCTGGTCGTCCAGCGTCAGCGCGGCTCGCTGGACGACGGCGCTGGGGGCACCCGAGACGGCGGAGCCGCGCCACAGCGCCAGCGCGGTGCGCAGGCTAGCGGTGGCGTGCTCGACCTGGCCGGCGTCGCCCTCCTGGTGGGCGCGCTCGACCAGCGAGGTGAACTGGCGCAGGTCGACGTCCGCCTCGGTCAGCTCCAGGACGTAACCCGGTGACTGGGTGCGGATCGCATCGGCTCGACCGGCGTCGCTGAACAGCTTGCGCAGCGCGGAGATGCAGATCTGGATCTGGCCCCGGGCGGTCGACGGCGGTGCGTCGTCCCACACCGCGTCGATCAGCTGCGTGAGCGGCACCACGCGGCCCGCGTTCAGACCCAGCATGGCCAGCACCACCCGCTGCCGGGGCCCGCCCAGATCGAGCGATCGCCCGTCGACGACGACGTCGATCGGACCTAAGAGCCTCAGCATTGATGGGAGCCCCCCTTTGGTGCGTCCGCGAGCAGCTGAGCCGTTTGAAGCGTACACTCGCTTCTTTTGTTCAACGATCTCCGTCGGCGAGCGCCGGACGCGGACCGCTGCCAGGCCTGCGAGGTCGGCTCGCTGCCAGCCTCCGCGCCTGGTGACCTGAGTCCCCGGGCCATCTGCGTGATACGCCGGACTCGGGACGAACGTTCGCGGTCCGCCGGCAGGCGCTATCGATCCGCCATCCGCCAGGCCCGGATCGTCGAAAGCCGACCCAAAGGGCCGTCCCCCACTCTGAGGAAGCCGAGGGCATCGGCACACCGACGGACGGGAGAACGCGTCATGGTCATGACCGTGAACAGCTCGAGGGTGGCTGATCGCATCGACGACCTGGTCGGCAACACCCCGCTTCTACGGCTGCCGGCCACGGGCGCGCAGGTGCTGGCCAAGCTGGAGTCGAGCAACCCGATCTCCAGCGTGAAGGACCGGGCGGCGCTGTGGATGCTGCGGGGCGCTGAGCGGGACGGCCTGCTCACCCCGGGATCGGGGACCGTCGTCGAGGCGACGTCGGGCAACACCGGGATCGCGCTGGCCGCGCTGAGCGCCACGCGGGGGTACCGCTGCATCGTCGTGCTGCCGGACAACGCCACCCCGGAGCGCATCGGCCTGCTCCAGGCACTCGGCGCGCAGGTCGAGCTGAGCCCGGCGGAGCTGCGGTACCAGGGGTGCGCCGACCGCGCCCAGCAGCTGCACGAGGCGATCCCCGGTTCCTGGTACGCCCGGCAGCACTTCAACCCGGACAACCCGGCGGCGCACTTCGAGTCCACCGGTCCGGAGATCTGGGCCGACACCGACGGCCGGGTCGACGTCCTGGTGGCCGGCGTCGGCACCGGTGGCACGCTGTGCGGCACCGCCGCGTACCTGAAGTCCCAGAACCCGTTGCTGGAGGCGGTGGGCGTCGAGCCCGAGGGTTCTCCGTTGCTGTCCAAGGGTTACGCCGGCGCTCACGCGATCCCCGGCCTCAACGGCGGCTTCGTCGCCGAGACCACCGACGTCGGGTTGATCGACGAGGTGCTCACCGTCCAGGACGCGGAGGCCAAGGACACCGCGATCTGGTTGGCCCGGACGGCCGGCGTGCTCGTCGGTGTGTCGTCCGGGGCCGCCGTGTGCGGCGCCCTGCGGATCGCCGACCGCCCCGAGAACCACGACCGGACGATCGTGGTCATCCTGCCCGACACCGGCGAGCGCTACCTGAGCATGTTCGCGTCGGACGCCGGCATGTTCGCGTCGGACGCCGGCATGTTCGCGTCCGGTGCTGGCGCATCCACCTCAGGCGGCACCGAGGCCGGGGTGGACCGATGAGCACCCTGTTGCTGGTCGGCGGGACGGACGAGACCGTGCTCAAGGCCAAGGGCCTCGGCCTGACCGTCCTGCTGCTGCAGCACCCAACCAAGGTCTCGCCGGTCCAGCGGTCGGCGGCCGACGAGCTGCGGGTGGTGGACTTCACCAGCTGGCCGGCCGTCGAGCCGGTGGCCGAGCAGCTGTGGGACGCCCACCGCTTCGAGGTCGCCCTGTCCCTGACCGAACCCGGGCTGGAGACCGCCGGCCGGCTCAACGACCGCTTCGGCCTCGGCGGTACGAGCGCCGCGGTCGCCCGGCTGTTCCGGGACAAGCTGGCCATGCGAGCGCACCTGGCCCGCCACGACCCGCACGCGGTCGTCGCCGTTCCGCTGCGGCACCGCGTGGACCTGGACGGGTACGCCGCGCGGAACGGGTACCCGTTCATGGTCAAGCCCGTCGACGCCACCGCGAGCATCGGCGTGCTAAAGGTCGACGGACCGGCCGATCTAGAGCCGGCCTGGCGGCACGTCGAGCGGCTGCGCGGCACCCGGACCGACCGGGTCTCGACCCTGCTCGTCCTGGGCGGGTTTCTGATGGAGCCCTACCTCGACGGTGCCGAGTACAGCGTCGAGACGTTCAGCTTTGACGGCCGGCACGTGGTGGTCGCGGTGACCGAGAAGTGGGTCGACCCGCGGTGCTTCGCCGAGCTCGGCCACGTCGTCCCGGCGAGGATCAGCACGACCGACGAGAACCTGATCCGCGCCGCGGTGCCCCGGTTCCTCACCACCATGGGCCTGCGGGACGGCGTGGCGCACACCGAGGTGCGGGTGGGCAGCCGTGGGGTGGCCGTGATCGAGAGCCACAACCGGGTGGCCGGGGACGCCATCCCCGAGCTGGTGCACGGCGCGTTCGGGATCGACCTGGTGTCGTTGGCGGTGGGCTGGCCGTTCCGGATGCTGCCGCAGCTGCCGCAGCTGCCGGATCGGCCGCGGCCGGTGGCGGGCGCCTGCACCCGGTTCGCGGTCGGATCCCCGGGCCGGGTCGTCTCCGTGTCCGGGGCGGCCGCGGCTGCCGCTGTCCCGGAGGCGTTGACGGTGCGGATCACCGCCAAGGCCGGCGACCGGGTGCGGTCGCTGCGGGACAACTGGGACCGGCTCGGTCTGGTCGCGGTGACCGGCGTCGACGCGGACGCCGCGATCGCGAACGGTGCCCGGCTGATCAACGAGGTCATCGACATCCAGGTGTCCGGGGCCGGCGGGATGCGCTCGCGCGCGGGTGCCGCCGAGCTGGCCGAGGCGGTGGCGGCGTGAGTCTGCTGATCATCCACCGCAACCCGTTCGAGCCGTTCCCTTACCGCGACTGGCTGACCGGCTACCCCGGCGACGTCGTCGTGCTGGCCAGCCGGGACCGCATCGAGGCGGCCGGGGAGCGGGTGCCGCACGATGCGCCCGGGCTGACCCACCTGGAGGTGGTGCCGGACTACCACGACGAGCAGCTGCAGCTCCAGCAGGCGCTGATGCTGGCTGAGAAGTTCCAGGTCACGCGCGTCATCGCGCACCACGAGGCTGACCTGCTCGTGGCGGCCCGGGTCCGCGAACAGCTCGGCCTGGTCGGCGCTTGGACCGCGGACGTCGTGCCGTACCGCGACAAGTCGGTGATGAAACGGGTGCTCACCGGTGCCGGGGTCCCGGTGGCTGACCACGCGGTGGTGTCCCGCGCTGATCAGGTGCGAGCGTTTGCCGCGAGGCACGGCTTCCCCGTGGTGGTGAAGGACATCGCGGGGTACAACGCGATCGGGCTGCAGATCCTGGACAGCCCGGCGCACCTCGACGCCGACCTCGACCTCACCGGCCCGGCCCTGGCGGAGTCGTTCGTGCCGGGACCGATGTGCCACGTCGACGGGTTGGTCGTGGGTGGGCGCACGGTGCTCGCCTGGGCCTCGCAGTACCAGTACTCGCTGGCCTCGTTCGGGTCCGACCCCGGCGCGCGCGTCGATCTCACGCTGGAGCCGTCCGACCCGCTGTCGGTGCGCCTGCTGGACCTCGTCGAGCGCAGCGTGCGCGCCCTGCGGGTGTCCGACCGGCACCTCGACCACGCCTTCCACGCCGAGGTCTTCCACACCCCGGACGACCGGCTCGTGGTGTGCGAGATCGCCGCCCGTACCGGCGGGGCCAAGATCCGCGAGGTCGGTGCCGCCGCCCTCGGCGTCAACCACGGCGAATACCTGACGCGCGCCCAGCTCGACCTGCCTATGCCGCTGCTGGCCGGGCCGTTGGCCGGCGGGCCACCGCTGGCACCGACCCGGATGGGCGGACAGGTGCTGATGATGAAGCGGCCGGGGCACGTGGCGGCGCTGCCGCCCGCTCCGACGCAGGACTGGGTCTCGCGGTTCTGGTGCTACGCCGAGGTCGGCGACGTCATCCCACCGGCGGCCGGGTCGGCGGACTTCCTGCTCGCGGCGGTAGCCACCGCCGCCGACCCGGCGCAGGCGCGGACGCGGTTGCGCGGGCTCGGCGCCCGCTTCGAGGAACAGACCCGGATCCTCGAGGAGCCGTCATGAAGAAGCGCTACCTGTGCGGGATGGCGGTCGACGCCACCGGGGCCGGCATGTACCTGCCGCTGTCCCTGCTCTACTTCCACCACGTCACCGGCCTGCCGTTCGAGCGGGTGGGGCTGCTGCTGACCGGCGGCGCGCTCTTCGCCCTGGTGGGCAACCCGATCGCCGGGTCGCTGGTGGACGTGCTGGGTCCGCGGGCGGTGGTCGTCGGGGGGTACCTCGTCCGGGCCGCGGGCTTCGCCTCCTACCCCCTGGTGGACTCGGCGGCCACGATGTTCCTGGCCGTCGCGCTGGTGGCGATCGGCGACGGGTCGTTCCCCCCGGCCATCCAGTCCCTGGTCGCGCAGATCGCCCGGGGAGCCGAGCGGGACGGGCTGCTCGCCGCGCAGCGGAGCCTGCGCAACGCCGGTCTCGGGGTCGGCGGGATGGTCGCGGCCGGAGCGCTCGGCCTGGGCAGCGACGCGGCGTACACGGTGATCGTCCTGGGCACCGCGGTGGCCTACCTGGTCGCGGCGGCGATCATCGGGTCGATCCGGCAAGCCGTCGCCGCGAGCACCATCGGGCCAGCTGCCCGGGGCGGCTACCGGGCGGTGTTCGCCGATCTGCCGTTCCTCGGGCTGACCGCGCTGAACGTGCCGATCGCCTTCGGGTACATGGTGTTGGCGGTGGCGCTGCCGGTGTACCTCACGACCCAGCTGAACGCGCCACCCAGCCTGGTCGGCACCGTGTACGCGGTGAACACGATCGGGATCGCCGTGCTCCAGGTTCCGGTGACCCGGGTGCTCGTGCGGTTCCGGCGCACCAGGACGGTCGCCGCGGGCGCGGTGGTGATCGGTGCCTCGTTCGCGGGGTTCGCGTTGCTGGACGCGGTGCTCGGTCCGGCTGCGGGATCGGTGTCGTCGGCGACCGCCGTGCTGCTCGTCGGCGCTTTCGGGGCGACCGCGCTGTTCACCCTGGGGGAGTTGCTGCACGGTGCGTCGGCGTCGGCGTTGGTGTCCTCGGCGGCTCCGGTCGCGACCCGTGGCCGATACCTGTCGGTGTACCAGTTCTCCTGGGCCGTCCCGACCGCGACGGCGCCCGCGGCGCTCACCTGGCTGATGTCGATCTCGGCGACGGTGATGTGGATCGTGCTGGCGGCTGGCGTCGTCGGGTCGGCGCTGCTGGTGCTGCGCCTGGAGCGACGCCTCCCGCGGGAGGCCGTGTACCCGCGGCCGAGTGGAGGTACGTCGTCCGGCGCGCGGTCGGTGCCGCGGCGCTGGACCGCCCGCGTCGAGGTGCCGTCGGGTGTCGAGGTGTCGTTGCGAGACAGGAGGTTTCCGTGATGCACACGTTCCAGGGTGCTCCCGTGGCGCGACGGGGGACGTCGCAACCGCTGCCTGGCCGGACGCTGGTCGACCTGCTCGACGAGCAGGTGCTGGCGCGCAGCGACGACGTCGCGATCACGCACGGCGAGGACCGGGTGACGTTCGCCGGGCTCGCCGCCGCGGCGCGACGGGTGGGTCGGCACCTGCGTTCGCTGGGAGTTGGTCCGGACAGCTGCGTGGGGCTGTTCGCGCACCCGTCCGTCGACCTGGTCGTCGGCGCGTGGGGCATCCTGCACGCGGGTGGGGCCTACCTGCCGCTGGCACCGGAGTATCCGCACGACCGGTTGCGATACATGGTCGAGGACTTCGGTGGCGGCCTCGTCCTCACCCAGCCCGAGCTGGTCGACACGGTGCGCGGGCTGGTGCCCGCGCACACCCGGATCGTCACCGTCGACGGCATGGCCATCGACGGCATGGCCATCGACGGCATGGCCACCGACACCTGTGTCGTCGACGGCCGGGTTGACGGCGGTGGCATCCATGACGTCGACGGCGGTGTGCCGCGACCGGCGCCGAGCGACCTGGCCTACGTCATCTACACCTCCGGGAGCACCGGTGCCCCCAAGGGCGTCATGGTCGAGCACCGGGCGGTCGTCAACCAGATGCGCTGGTTGGCGGGTACCCAGGGCATCGATCACCACCGGACCATCCTGCAGAAGACGCCGATGAGCTTCGACGCGGCCCAGTGGGAGATCCTCGCGTCGGCCTGCGGGAGCGCCATCGTGATCGGTCCGCGTGGGGTGTACCGCGATCCGGATGCGTTGGTGGACACCATCCGGGCCCACGGCGTCACCACGCTGCAGTGCGTCCCGACCCTGCTGCAGGCCCTGCTGGACACCGGTCGGATGACCGAGTGCGGCACGCTGACCCAGGTGTTCTGCGGCGGCGAGGCGCTCTCCCGCGCCCTGGCGCAGCGGTTCTTCGCCGACCTCGGCGATCGCGCGCTGGTCAACCTCTACGGACCCACCGAGTGCACCATCAACTCCTCGGCGTACCGCGTCGACCCGGCCTCGCTCGCCGCTGGGCCTGCCGCGGTGCCGATCGGTCAGCCGGTGCACAACACTCGGTACGAGATCCTGGACGACGACCGCCGGCCCGTCGCGGCCGGCCAGGTCGGGGAGCTGTACATCGGCGGAGCCCAGGTCGCGCGTGGCTACCTCGGCAAGCCGGAGCTCACCCGGGAGCGGTTCGTCCACCTCCACCGCGAGGGCGGTGGCGTCACCTCGTCCCACGAGGGAGGTGGCGGCACCTCGTCCCACGAGGGAGGAGACACCGCCGTCATGTACCGAACCGGTGATCTGGTGTACCGGGACACCGACGGCAGCACCGTGTTCGTCGGGCGCGCGGACAACCAGGTCAAGCTGCGGGGGTACCGGGTGGAGCTGGACGAGGTACGCCTGGCGCTGGAGTCCCACGAGTGGGTCCGGCACGCGGCGGTCGTGGTCCGCGACGACCCGCGGACCGGGTTCCAGAAGCTGGTGGCGTTCGTCGAGCTCAACCCGAGGGAAGCCGCGCTCATGGACCAGGACCGCCACGGCGCCCACCACCAGTCCAAGGCCAGTCGGGTGCAGGTCCGTGCGCAGCTGTCGAACCTCGGCTGCCGCCAGGAGCACGAGCTGCGCGGGATGCGCCCCGTCGACCTGCCCGGCCGGGAACCGTCCGTCCAGCAGCGCTGCACGGTGTTCGCGCGCAAGACCTACCGCTTCTACGACGGCGGTCAGCTGACCCGCCAGGACGTCCTGGATCTGTTCGGTGAGCGGGCCGCTGGGTCGGCGCCACGCGACCCCGCCGATGTCGATCCGGCGGAGCTCGGTGCGATCCTGCGGTACTTCGGCCAGTTCCACAGCGTGTCCAGGTTGCTGCCGAAGTACGGCTACGCGTCGCCGGGTTCGTTGTACGCGACCCAGCTCTACCTCGAGGTGGACGGCCTGTTCGGGCTGGCGCCGGGGTTCTACTACTACCACCCGGTCGAGCACCGGCTCTACCTCGTCCGGCCCAAGGCGCACGGCCGGTCGCAGCGGGCACGGGTGCACTTCGTCGGCAGGCGTCGCGCGATCGAGCCGGTGTACCGGACGAACATCCGGGAGGTCCTGGAGATCGAGGCCGGCCACATGGTCGGGTTGTTCGAGCAGGTTCTGCCCGCGCACGGGCTGACCGTCCGTGCTGCGGCGTACGAGCCCACCGTCATCGCCCAGCTGGAGTGCGCTGACGAGGACTACTACCTGGGTGCCTTCGACGTCCGGCCGTGTCACCCGGCGCCGGTCGAGGAGCCGGTGGACGTCTACCTCCAAGCGCACGGTGAGGCGGTGCCGGGGTTGCCGTCCGGGCTGTACCGCCTGGTGGGCGAGGACCTGCTGCCCGTCGGCGAGGCGGTGGTCCAGCGCAAGCACGTGATCGCCATCAACCAGCAGGCGTACGACCGGGCGAGCTTCGGGATCGCGCTGGTCAGCCGCACCCGCCACGAGTGGCGCGCCTACCTGGAGCTCGGCCGGGTGCTGCACCGCCTGCAAGCCACGGGCAGCGGTATCGGGTCGGGCATCGGGTCGGGTGCGGGCATCGGCCTGATGTCCTCCGGCTACAGCTCCGCGAGCGGCCACGATCTGCCGGCGCACCAACGGTTGGCGGAGCTGCTGACGCGCGCCGGCCTGCCGGTCGGGCCGTCGTACTTCGCGATCGGTGGCCGGGTCAGCCCGGAGCAGGTGCGGCACCGCGGCATGAAGGAGGACTCGGTGCACATGAAGGGTCCGGCGGAGCTGGTCCGTGACGACGTGCGCGCGGTCCTGCCCGACTACATGGTGCCGAACACGGTCCTGGTGCTGGATCGGTTGCCGCGCACCGCGAACGGCAAGATCGACGTCCGGTCGCTGAGCAGCCCCGACCCAGCCGAGGTGGCCGGGTCGGGTGGGGCGCAGGACGAGGACCAGCTGATCGAGCCCCGCACCGACACCGAACGGCGGATCGCCGCGATCTGGCGGGACGTGATGAAGACCGAGACCGTCTCGGTGCGGAGCAACTTCTTCGACGCGGGCGGCAACTCCCTGCTGGCGGTGACCCTGGTGAACCGCGTCAACGCCGAGTTCGGTGTCGGCGTGCCGCTGCAGGTGGTGTTCGAAGCGCCGACCGTCGAGGCGTTGGCCGAGGTCGTCGACGGCGACACCGCGGACGAGGTGTCCCGACTGATCCGGTTGTCGACCTCGGGTGGTGTCGACCCGGTGTTCTGCTGGCCAGGGCTTGGCGGCTACCCGATGAGCTTGCGGATGCTCGCCACCCGTGCCGGCCGGCCGTTCTACGGCGTCCAGGGGTGGGGGGTGAACGAGGGGGAGTCGGTGGGCGCCTCGATCGCCGAGATGGCCGCCGACGACCTGGAGCTCATCCGCCGTCAGCGACCGCACGGCCCGTACACCCTGTGGGGCTACTCGTTCGGCGCCCGGATGGCCTTCGAGGCGGCGTACCAGCTGGAGCGCGCGGGGGAGCGGGTGGAGCAGGTGGTCCTGATCGCCCCCGGCAACCCCCGGGCCGGGGGCCTCGACCGGACGCCGAGCTGGAGCAGCCGGAGCTACTTGGCGATCTTGTTCTCAGTCTTCGCCGGCACCGTCTCCGGTGATGTGGTGGACGAGTGCCTGCGGTGCACCCGCGACCAGCGCACGTTCACCGAGTTCATCCACGCCCGGTTCGGCCTCGATCGCGGGCTCATCCGTCGGATCAGCGAGGTGGTGGCCCGGACGTACCGCCTGGACTACTCCGACGCGGACCTGGCACGGCGCGCGGTCACCGCGCCGGTCGCGGTCTTGCGGGCGCAGGCAGACCAGCCGTCCTTCATCGAACGGCCTGCGGTCACCGCGCCCTGCGTGTCGTTCGTCGACCTACCCGTCGATCACTACGCGGTGCTCCGCGTCCCGTTCGTGGACGAGCTCGTCCAGCAGATCAGCACCGGCTCCGCACCAGCGGAGCTGGCACCGGAGGAGGGGATCAGCCATGCCGCATGTGACGATCAAGCACTTTCCCGCCGACCTGTCGCCTGACCGGGCGCAGATTCTGTCCGAGGCGCTGACCTCGGCGGTCGTCGACGCGTTCGGCTGCGCCGCCGCGGTCGTCTCGATCGCGTTGGAGCCGGTCGCCGCGCAGGTGTGGGACGAGCAGGTGTACCAACCGCAGATCGCCCGGCACCCCTCGCTGCTGAAGAGACCCGAGTACTGACCGCGGGCTCGGCGAACGAGCTGACTGGTGACGGCTCAGCCGATCCACCAGGTGCGGAGCTTCGCCCAGCGGCCCTTCGTGGCGGCGACCTTGGTCGACAGCCGGCGTTGGTACTCGGCGTCCGCTTGCACCGCACCGAGGAAGCCGGACGACGCGATGGCCTGGCCGGTGGCGGCCGTCAGGTCACCGGGGTTCTGGGCGACGGCGGCGGCGGTCACGGACCACTGACCAAGGCTCCGGAGGTGACGGGCGCACAACACCCGCCCGGACGCGCTGCGCGGTGCACCCCGGGCTACCGTGCTGCCGCACTGCTCACACCTGGCCATCGGTCCGCCTCTCGTCCGGGCGGCATCGTCGCACGGGACACTGGCATCGTGACGATCTCCACCGCACCGCCGACCTCATCGGTCCTGCCGCGATCCTTGCGGCCCACGCCAGTGGTCCTCGACGTCGACACCGGCGTAGACGACGCGCTGGCGGTGCTGCTCGCTGCCCGGCACCCGAGGCTGGACTTGCGCGCGGTGACCTGCGTGGCCGGCAACGTCGACGTCGACCAGGTCGTCGACAACACCCGCGCGGTGCTCGCCGCCGCTGGTCGCGACGACGTGCCGGTCGCGCGCGGCGCGGCTCAACCGCTCCTGGCGCCGCCGCGTCCGGCCCGGCACGTGCACGGCGCCGACGGCCTCGGAGACCTCGACCGTCTCGCCCTGGGGCTCCCGGCACCGGCCGACCCGGCCGTCACCTCCACCGGTGGCTCCCGTCATGCTGTGGAGCTCCAACGGGACCTGTTGATCGCCGCCGCGCAGGCAGCGACCCCCATCACCTTGATCACGCTGGCCCCGCTGACCAACGTCGCCCTGCTGCTGCGGACCTACCCGGACGCCGCCCGCGGCCTGGCGCGGATCGTGCTCATGGGTGGCGCCGCCGGCACCGGCAACGCCACCGCGGCAGCGGAGTTCAACGTCTGGAACGACCCGGAGGCCGCCGCCGTCGTGCTGGCTGCCGCGCACCAGCTCGACGTCCCGGTCACCATGTACGGGCTGGACGTGTTCTATGACGTCCGGGTGTCGAGGGATGACGTGGAACACCTGGGTCGCACCGCTCCCACGTCCAGCCGCGAGGCTTCCACGGCCGCGCGGCTGGCCGGAGCGCTGCTGCGCGGGCAGCGGGCGATCCGTGGCGAGCCGGACGTCACCCTCGGCGACGCCGGCGCTGTCTGCGCTGTCGTCGAACCGGATGGCCTGCGCACCGAGCGGCACCGGGTGCACGTCGAGCTGTCCGGAGTGCACGCCCGGGGCCAGACCATCGTCGACCGCCGGCCCTGGGCCGGCGACGTCGCTCACGACGACCAGGTGGCCGGCCCGCCGGTCGACGTCGCGCTCGCCGTCGACGGCCCGCGGTACGCCCGACTCTGGCTCGACGCCATCACCAGCTGACGCGTGACCACTGACGGCACCGCCGATCCGGCAGATCCTGGTGCTGTGCTCACTGGCACTCTCGGCGCAGCTGCCGCTGCGTGTGCCGTGTGTGCAGTCAGCCTGCCGCCGACGCGGCTCCTGGCAGCGGGCGGAGCAGCAGAACGTGCGGGGTGCCGGCCACCCGGGTGAGCGCGATGGTCGCGTGCTGATCTCCGTCCAGCCGTAGCTGACGGCGCAGCTGGGCTGGGTCGATCGCGCCGCCGCGCTTCTTGATGGTCAGGCTGCCGACGCCGCGGTCCCGCAGCAGGGCGCGCAACGCCTTGAGGTGGTAAGGCATCGCCTCCTCCACGGCGTACGTCTGCACGAACGGCGAGCGAACCGGGCGAGCGGACGTCAGGTAGGCGACGGCCGGGTCGATCAGGTGTGCGCCGAGCCGCCCGGCCGCGGCACCGACCAGCCCGGCCCGGATCACCGCCCCGTCCGGCTCGTGGAGGTAGGCGTCCAGGGCGCCAACCGGGGTGCGTGGCCCGTTCCCGTCCCCGACGAGCTCATGCGCGGCACCGGAGCGCAGCAGCAACGCGCTGCGCTGCACGCCGTCCCGGGCCAGCGGTCCGAACCACAGGGCGCACTCGACCACCTCGCCGTCCACCGAGACCCATTGAGCCTCGGCATCGGCTGGCAGCAGCCGACGGGCGATCCCCGGTGCCAGCTTGACCCCGGTGGCGGGAAAGCGGCGAGCCATGTCCAGCACGAACGAGTACGGCGGCGACGCCGCCTCAGGATCGGTGATCCGCCGGCCCGTGCCGGTCGGTCGCAGGCCCGGGTCCAGCCACACCCCGTCTCCGGGTTCGAGCATGGCCGGCAGGTCCAGCGTGGTGACGTCGTGGCAGCGCACCTCCGCGTCCGCCCAGTGCCGCAGGTTGACCGTCGCGAACGCGGCGGTCAGCTCGTCCGAGTCGATGGCGAGCACGGCCCGGTCCAACCCGGCGAACGCCATCGCGTCCGCTCCGAGGCCACACCCCAGATCGGCGATCCGACGCCGGTCGGCGTCGACGTAGCGCCGCGCGTGGTGCGCGGCCACCGACAACCGGGTGGCCTGCTCCAGGCCGTCCTCGGTGAGCAGCATCGCGTCGGCGAACGGCCCGAACTTCGCGCGAGCGCGGACGCGCAACTGGGATTGGGTCAACGCCGCCAGCACCGCTGTCGGATCGTGGCCCTCAGCCCGTAGCCGCTCGCCCAGAGCCATCGCGTGGGCTTCGTCATACGGTGGCAAAGATTCCAACAGTGCCCATCCTGGCGGGGTGAGCAGCGCCCGCATCCCGGCAAGCTCCGCGCCGCGCCGCTGCGCCGCACTCGGAACGTCCGGGCTAGGCACCGTCGTCCACCACCGCGATCAGATCGCCTTCGCTGACCACGTCGCCCACCGTTACCCCGATCTCAGCAACGGTTCCGGACCACTCGGTCTCGACCGGGATCTCCATCTTCATCGACTCCAGCAGCACGAGCATGGCCCCCTCGGGCACTGCGTCACCGGGAGCGACCGCCACCTCGATGACATTCGCGACCAGCTCGGCCTCGACCCGGTGCTTCATCGGTCCTCCTGGTCTGCAAGCTGGTGAGCGGCTCGGCCCGCGTCGCTCGACGGCTCGCGCTGGATGCTGGCCATCATGACATCCGGCCGTGATCGGCAGGATGCGGGCTGATTAGCACTCAGGTTGACCGAGTGCTAATCAGCCCCATAGATTTCTCCTGGTCCTCTTCCGTCGGCTCGCCGGCGAGAGAGGGTGCCATCGGCAGCCTCGCCCCGACCCCCGCGACGGCGGTGCGGCGGCAGCCACCAGACCATCGTCCATCAGTGACATTCCCAAAGGGGAGGTCAGCAAGTGTCGGTCAGCATCAAGCCGCTCGAGGACCGTATCGTGGTCCGGGCTCTGGAGGCGGAGGAGACCACGGCATCCGGCCTGGTCATCCCGGACACGGCGAAGGAGAAGCCCCAGGAGGGTGAAGTTCTCGCCATCGGTCCAGGTCGCGTCGATGACAACGGCCAGCGGGTGCCGCTGGACGTCCAGGTCGGCGACAAGGTCATCTACAGCAAGTACGGCGGCACCGAGGTCAAGTACTCCGGTGAGGAGTTCTTGATCTTGTCGGCGCGCGACGTGCTCGCCGTCGTCGAGAAGTGATCGCCGAGAGCTAAGGAGCGGCCCGCCTCGCGGGCTTTCGCTCACACCGCCCCGGCGGCCGGACCGTCGGCCGTCGGGGCCGTTTCGTTGTCCGACTTCCTCACATCGTCTGACGTCCTCACATCGTCTCTGAAAGGCACCGCGAACCCATGGCCAAGACCCTGCAGTTCGACGACTCCGCCCGTAACGCTCTCCAGCGTGGCGTCGATGCTCTGGCTGACGCCGTCAAGGTCACGCTCGGCCCTCGAGGTCGCAACGTTGTGATCTCCAAGTCGTGGGGTGCTCCGACGATCACCAACGACGGGGTGACCATCGCCCGCGAGGTGGAGCTGGAGGACGCCTACGAGAACCTGGGCGCACAGCTCGCGAAGGAGGTCGCCACCAAGACCAACGACGTCGCCGGCGACGGCACCACGACCGCGACCGTGCTGGCCCAGGCGATGGTACGCGAGGGGCTGCGGAACGTGGCCGCCGGTGCGGCCCCGGCCGAGCTCAAGCGCGGCATCGACGCCGCGGTGGAGGCGCTGGGCGAGGCATTGCTGAAGGCCGCCCGAGACGTCGACGGCAAGGACGACATCGCCCACGTGGCCACCATCTCGGCCCAGGACACGACGATCGGGGAGCTGATCGCGGAGGCGTTCGACAAGGTCGGCAAGGACGGCGTGATCACCGTCGAGGAGTCCTCCGCCACCGCGATGGAGCTCACCTTCACCGAGGGGATGCAGATCGACAAGGGGTACTTGTCGCCGTACTTCGTCACCGACACCGAGCGCATGGAGGCCGTCCTAGAGGACGTCTACGTGCTCATCCACCTGGCAAAGATCTCCTCCGTCCAGGAGCTCCTGCCGGTCCTGGAGAAGGTCGCGCAGACCGGCAAGCCGTTGCTGGTCATCGCGGAGGATGTCGACGGCGAGGCGTTGTCCACCCTGGTGGTGAACAAGATCCGCGGGACGTTCACGGCGGCGGCGGTCAAGGCGCCAGGCTTCGGCGACCGGCGCAAGGCGATGCTGGGCGACCTGGCCACCCTCACCGGCGGCCAGGTGGTCAGCGAGGAGGTCGGCCTCAAGCTGGACAGCGTCGGGCTGGAGCAGCTGGGTCGGGCTCGGCGCGTGGTCGTCACGAAGGACGACACGACGATCGTGGAGGGCGTCGGGGAGCCGTCCGAGGTCGAGGCTCGGATTGCCCAGATCCGGCTGGAGATCGAGCGCACCACCAGTGATTGGGACCGGGAGAAGCTCCAGGAGCGACTTGCGAAACTGGGCGGCGGAGTGTGCGTGATCAAGGTGGGCGCGCACACCGAGGTCGAGCTGAAGGAGAAGAAGCATCGGATTGAGGACGCCGTATCCGCGACTCGCGCTGCTATCGAGGAAGGCATCGTGGCGGGCGGCGGATCCGCGCTGTTGCAGGCTGGTGCTGTGCTGGAGGGTGGTCTTGGGCGGGCTGGTGACGAGGCGACTGGTGTGCGGCTCGTGGGCCGAGCGGTTGTCGAGCCACTGCGCTGGATTGCCGAGAACGCAGGTCTTGAAGGTTACGTCGTTGTCGATCGCGTCCGCGGTTTACCGGCAGGGCACGGGCTCGACGCCGCTACCGGGCAGTACGGCGACCTGATGAGTGCAGGAATCATCGACCCGGTCAAGGTGACCCGGTCGGCCCTGCGCAACGCCGCTTCGATCGCCTCCATGGTGCTGACCACTGACACCCTGGTCGTGGAGAAGAAGGAGCCCGAGCAACCGTCGGCTGGCCACAGTCACGGTCATGGCCACAGTCACTGAGGTGGTCGAGTTGGCACGGCGACGCTTGCCGACAGTCTGATTCACAGCTGCAGCGGCGCTGGCCACACGTCACTAGCTGAAGGATCATCCGGGGATGGCATGAGCAGGTGCCATCCCCGGAGACGATGAGCGGCCATGATCGACCGCGCAGGGCACGTGGCGCAGACGTGGTCGCGGCGGCAGTAGCCCGATCAGCTCACGTTGCGCAGCCTCTCGGCCTGCTGCCCAAGGGCGGCGCGGCGTTCGTCCTCGGTGAGTCCGCCCCATGTTCCGTACGGTTCGCGGGCGTTCAGCGCGTGATCACGGCACTGGATGAGCACCGGACAGGTACCACATATTGCCTTGGCCGCAGCATCTCGGCGTACCCTCGAGGGGCCTCGTTCGCCATCGGGGTGGAAAAACACGGAGGGATCGGCCCATCGGCAGGACCCATCGAGTTGCCAGACCCAAGTTCGGGCACTGGAGTCAGAGAACAGGGATGCCTCGCTCATGACAGATCTCGCTCTCCCGGCCCACCACAGAGGAGGTTCAGCGCCGTCAGGGCCGAACACGTTGTCGAGCTATCTCGCCACTACCTAAACTACAACCGCGTCAATCGTTGTTCAAGATCGGCAGACTCGTGATCTCGAGCGGCCCTCCAGCCGCGGATCGATCATCGGCTCGCCGCCGAGCTGGCTCAGCGTCACCAGCAGGATGGTGACGCTGGCGGGATGATCAGGGACTGGACATGACGAGCGTGGATCAACCCGCCATTCAGCGGGGGCCGGTACTAGCACGTGACCGGCCGGTGGACGCGCGTGTGCCCATGCTGACAGTGGCGGCGGTGGCTCGTCGGCTGGGTGTGGCGCCGGCAACCCTGCGGACCTGGGCGCGTCGGTATGGGCTCGGGCCGTCGGAGCACACGGCAGGTTCGCACCGGCGGTACAACCCAGAGGATCTCTCGCGGCTCCTCGTGATGCGTCGGCTGACTCACGAGGGCATGTCGCCAGCGCAGGCAGCGCGCATGGCGTTGGCCGAGGACGCCTTGAGTCCGACGAGTGCGACAGCCGCGGCTCTGGGTGACTACCGCCTCGCTGAGCTGGTGGCGGCGTCGGCAAGTCAGGCCCGGACACCTGCGGCCCCGGCGTCCTTCCACGGCAGTGGTGGCCGGGTGGTTCCGCTGCCGGCCGCCTCCCCGGCAGTCCGCGGCCTCGCTCGGGCGGCGATGGCGCTGGACGCCTATGGCGTGAGCGAGGTGCTGCGGCGGGCCGTGCGGGTGGATGGGGTGGTGGCAGCGTGGGAGACGTTGGCGACGCCGGTGCTGGCCGGCTTGGGTGAGCGGTTCGTGACGACCAAAGAGGGGATCGAGGTCGAGCACCTGTTCTCCGAGTGCCTTCTCGGCGTGTTTCGAGCCGCCACCGACAAGCTGACCACCCCACGCAACACGGTCCCTGTCCTGCTGGCTTGCCCGGACGAGGAGCAGCACAGTCTGCCGTTGTACGCCGCCCAGGCCGCACTCGCGGAGCGGGGGGTTCTGGCCCGCCAGCTCGGGATGCGGGTCCCGCCATATGCGTTGCATGCGGCCGTCCGACGGATCGGGCCAGGGGCCGTCCTGCTCTACGCGACGATGGCGACATCGTCGATAGACGCGCTCGTCCCGCTGGGGAGATCGCGACCGGCGCCCCGGATCCTGCTTGGCGGTCCCGGGTGGCCGGCTGCCCCACCTGCTCCGATGAGCCGGGTGCTGACGTTGTCGCATGCGGTCGACGACATCCTCGCCACCGTCTTATGACCTGACCCGTCTTATGACCTGACCGTCTTATGACCTGGCCGCCGTCGGGTGAATTGGTTGTCGGCTGAACGTGCTCCTCTGGTCTGCCCAGGGCAACGTGCAAGCGACCGCCTCAGGGTGTCCTGCTGTCCTGCCGATGGTCCACATGGGCCGACTGCCGGTCGGCTTGACCGCTGGCCGCGGTCGTACTCGGCAGGGAGGACGTACATGTCCACCGTCATGGTGTGTGACGACTCGCCGCTGGCTCGGGAGACATTGCGTCGCGCGGTGGCCACGATCCCCGGTGTCACCCGGGTGCTGGCAGCGGCGACCGGTGAGGAGGTTCTCGCGCGTTGGGCTGTTGAACGGCCGGCGCTGGTGCTGATGGACGTTCGGATGCCGGGTCTCGGCGGCACAGAGGCGACCCGTCGTCTGCTGGGGTTGCACCCGGAAGCGAACGTGGTCATGGTGACGATGGCCGAGGACGCCGACGGGGTCGCGCGCGCGATCGTCGCCGGTGCGCGCGGATACGTGGTCAAGGATGCCTCGCGAGAGGAGCTGGCCACCACGGTGGTGCAGTCGCTGACGGATGTGGCTGGCCGGCGACCGGCCGAGCAAGGGCTGCCGGGCAATCCGGCTGCGGCCCCGGCACTGACCGACCGTGAGCTCCAGGTGCTGGCCGGCATGAGCCGTGGCCGGTCCAACGCCGAGATCGGTCGGGAGCTCTACTTGTCAGAGGACACCGTCAAAACGCACGCCCGGCGGTTGTTCCGCAAGATGGGTGCGGCAGACCGCGCACAAGCGGTCGCCGTGGGTTTCCGTTGGGGTCTTGTCCACTGAGCGTCGTCGGCTGAACTGCTCAGTACTCCGTCACCACGGTCCGATCGCTGCCGGTTACCCTGGTCGAGTTGGTTCGGCTACTCGGGGACGGCGCAGTGGACGAGGTGCGGGGCGTAACGCCGTCGGTGGCTCCCGCGATGAACTCTGCGGAGACCATCATCGACCTGCGGTCTCTGGCTGCGCGCGCGGTCGCTGGGGACGCCCAGGCCACCGAGCAGCTGTTGGCTGACGTTCGGGTCCTGGCTCATCGGTACGCCAGGGCGCGGCTCGGTCGCTACCGCGGGGCTGAGGACGCCGCGGATGATGCGGCGCAGGAGGCGTGCATCGCCGTGTTGACCGCCCTGCCGCGCTACGAGGACTCGGGTGCGCCCTTCGAGGCGTTCGTCTACCGCATCGCCGCGCGCAAGGTTGCTGATGTGCAACGAGCCGCGATCCGTCGTCCGCAGCCCAGCGAGCTGGTGATCGACGTGCTGGACGAAGACGCGGATCCGGCCCCTGGCCCGGAGGATCTGGCCATCAGGGACGTGGCTGCGGCGCAGGCACGTCGGCTGCTCGACCAGCTCCCGACCACGCAGCGGGAGATCCTCACCCTGCGAGTGGCCGGCGGGTGGTCCACGGAGGAGACTGCCCGTGCCCTCGGAATGTCTGCGGGCGCCGTTCGGGTGGCTCAGCACCGGGCGCTCAACCGCCTCCGAGACCTGGTGAGGGGGAGGCCGTGACGAATGTCGAGTCCACCCCGGCTTCGCTGGCAGCGGTCCACGAGGACGATCAGCTGCTCGACCGGATAGCCGCCCGCCGATCGGTTGCCGGCGAACCGGTGGCAGAGCTGCTGTACGCCTTGAGCCGCGACGTCGACACCGGGCTGCCGCAGGGGATTGACCACGTGGCCGTCGCGGCGCTAGCCGCGCAGCTCGCCCAGGTGGCCGGTCACTCTCGTGCATGCGGCGACCAGGAGGGTGCCGGTAGGTCGGTTGCTGATCCGGTACGGCGTCGGGTGCCACAAGCCGAGTCGGTGTTCCCGGTCGGACCGGATGCGGCGTCGGCTGCCCACGATGATGGCGCTGCCATGGCCCGTCGGCGGCGTCGGGTGCTCTCGCTCAGCAGGGGTAGTGCGGCGCTCGCGTCCTTCGGGGTCCTGCTCGGCAGCGCTGGGGTGTCGGCCGCCGTCACCGGTGATCCGGTCGGCGCGTTCGGATTGCGCTCCCTGGTCGCCATCGTGTCGCCTGCTCGCTCGCTGGTTGACGAGAAGGCGAGGTGGCTGCGGCAGCGGATCGACCTTGCGGCCGAACGTCCGGGGGGTGCGAGCAGGCAAGAGCTGGAGCAGCTGCGTGCCGAGGCCGACCAGCTGCCGGCTGAGGAGGCGCAGGAGCTGCGCAAGCGGCTGGATTCGCTGTTGATCGCTGGCCCGTCCTCAGCTGCCGGCCGGTCGTCATCGACATCGGACACCAGCTGGTCGCAGACCGCTCTTGCCGGTGGGGCTGAACCGTTGCTGACCCCGACGGCTGTCCCCCCGACCGATACCGGGCTGGCCTATGCGTCGCCGACCTCGGCCGCTGCTGGCGGCTCTGAGTCGGGAGCAGCGCAGGGTATGCAGCGACCGCGACCGTCCTCGAGTTCCCGCACGAGCAGGACATCCACCACGACGCCAGTGCGGCCCACCAGGTCGGCGACCTCGAGTCCCAGCTCATCCAGCTCCGGCCCACAGCGCGACCCCGCGGTGCCCGGCGCCGCGCCTGACGTCAATTTCGCTGTTCCGGACGCGCCCGGTGGGGGGGCGTCGGTCCCCAGGTAGGGTGTGACGCACCAGATGCGTGCGGCAGAGAGGGCTGGTATGAGCCACGACGCGACCGACGCCGACCTCGCCCTCGCTGGTCCGGCCTTCGCCGCCCTCGGCCTGACGTTTGACGATGTCCTGCTGCAGCCACGTCCGAGCGACGTGCTGCCTGCCGAGGTCGACACCACGTCCCAGGTGTCCCGCCGGGTCAGTGTGCGCATCCCGCTGGTGTCCTCCCCGATGGACACCGTGACCGAGGCCCGGATGGCGATCGCGATCGCCCGGCAGGGCGGTCTCGGAGTGCTGCATCGCAATCTGTCCATCGATGACCAGGCGCAGCAAGTAGACCTGGTCAAGCGGTCCGAAGCCGGCATGGTTACCCACCCGGTCACCACCGGCCCAGATGCCACGCTCGCCGAGGTGGACGCGCTGTGCGGCCGGTATCGAGTGTCCGGCCTGCCGGTGGTGGACGGTGCCGGGCAGCTAGTCGGCATCATCACCAACCGCGACCTGCGATTCCAGACCGATCTGCGCCGTCGGGTCCGGGACGTGATGACGGCGATGCCGCTGGTCACCGGGCCGGTGGGGATCACCCCGGACGACGCGATGGGCCTGCTCGCCCGGCACAAGGTCGAGAAGCTGCCGCTGGTCGACTCCACTGGGCACTTGCGGGGTCTCATCACGGTGAAGGACTTCGCCAAGTCCGAGCAGTACCCTCACGCCACCAAGGACGACGCGGGCCGGCTGCGGGTCGCCGCCGCGGTCGGATTCCACGGTGAGGCGTGGAAACGGGCCATGGCGCTGGTGGATGCCGGTGTTGATGTCCTGGTGGTGGACACCGCCCACGGCCATTCTCGTGGGGTGCTGGAGATGATCGCCCAGCTCAAGCGGGAGCCCGCGGTCGCGGGGGTGGATGTGCTCGGCGGCAGCGTGGCGACCAGGGAGGGCGCGCAGGCGTTGGTGGACGCCGGCGCGGACGGGGTCCGGGTCGGGGTCGGGCCGGGGTCGATCTGCACCACCCGGGTCGTGTCCGGGGTCGGCGTCCCGCAGGTAACGGCGATCCACGAGGCCGCGAAGGCCTGCCGGCCGGCAGGTGTTCCGCTGATCGGTGATGGTGGCCTGCAGTACTCCGGGGACATCGCCAAGGCGATCGTGTCCGGGGCCGACACCGTCATGCTCGGGTCGTTGCTGGCCGGCGTCGAGGAGAGCCCGGGGGAGACGGTCTTCATCAACGGCAAGCAGTACAAGACGTATCGCGGCATGGGGTCGCTCGGTGCGATGCAGTCTCGCGGGCGGGCAATGTCGTACTCCCGGGACCGCTACTCCCAGGCTGACCTCGCCACCGACGAGCAGCTGATCCCTGAAGGAGTTGAGGGACAGGTCCCGTTCCGCGGGCCGCTGGTCGGGGTGGCGCACCAACTCATCGGCGGGCTTCGGCAGTCGATGTGGTACTGCGGCGCTCGCACCATCCCGCAGCTGCAGGAGAACGGCCGGTTCGTGCGGATCACCGCCGCCGGGCTCAAGGAGTCGCACCCGCACGACATTCAGATGACCGTCGAGGCTCCCAACTACACCGCCCGCTGACGAGCCAGCAGGCCGTGCCGTCCGGGGCCACCGGTAGCCTCGAGCGGTGAGCGAGATCGAGATCGGCCGGGCCAAGCGTGGTCGGCGCGCCTACTCCTTCGACGACGTCGCCGTCGTGCCCAGCCGCCGTACCCGGGACCCGCACGAGGTCTCGGTCGCGTGGCAGATCGACGCCTACCGGTTCGAGCTGCCGGTGATCGCGGCGCCCATGGACTCGGTGATGTCCCCGGCGACCGCGATCGCCCTTGGTCGGGCCGGTGGGCTCGGGGTCCTGGACCTGGAGGGCCTGTGGACCCGGTACGAGGACCCGCAGCCGTTGCTCACTGAGATCGCTGCACTTGACCCGCTGGCTGCAACGCGCCGGATGCAGGAGATCTACGCGGCCGAGATCGTCCCGGAGCTGATCGCCCAGCGTCTGCGCGAGGTCCGGGACGCCGGGGTCACGGTCGCCGGCGCCCTCACCCCGCAGCGCACCCAGCAGTTGTGGAAGACGGTGGTCGACGCCGGGGTGGACCTGTTCTTCATCCGGGGCACGACGGTGAGTGCCGAGCACGTGTCTGGGCGTGCGGAACCGTTGAACCTCAAGCGGTTCATCTACGAGCTGGACGTCCCGGTGGTGGTCGGCGGCTGTGCGACGTACACCGCGGCGCTGCACCTGATGCGCACCGGCGCGGCCGGCGTCCTGGTCGGGTTTGGTGGCGGGGCGGCGCACACCACCCGGATCACCCTGGGCGTGCACGTGCCGATGGCCAGTGCGATCGCGGATGTCGCGGCTGCCCGCCGGGACTACCTGGACGAGTCCGGCGGGCGCTACGTGCACGTGATCGCGGACGGCGGGATGGGCCGGTCCGGTGAGCTGGTCAAGGCGGTCGCGTGCGGCGCGGACGCGGTGATGCTGGGCGCCGCGCTGGCCCGGGCGGTCGAGGCCCCGGGGCGCGGCCACCACTGGGGTCCCGAGGCGCACCACCCGCAGCTGCCACGGGGTGAGCGGGTCGAGGTCGGGACGCTCGCGCCGCTGTCGGAGATCCTCGACGGGCCGGGCCGCGCCGCGGACGGCACCACCAACCTGGTGGGCGCGTTGCGGCGGGCGATGGCCACCTGCGGCTACTCCGATCTCAAGGAGTTCCAACGGGTCGAGGTCGTCGTCGCCCCGTATCGGGACTGACCAGATCGGTGGCATCGGACCTGATCAGGTAGTCAGCTGCTGGCGGGCGACCTACCCTGATCGCCATGGCCGACACCGTCGTCGAACCGGTCGCCGCCGAGGGCGCGGGGGTGGCGGTGCCCCCGGTGGTGAGTCGTCGGCTGGTGCGACGGGTGGTCGCCGGCCCCCAGCCCAGCACCTTCGTGCTACAGGCTCCGTTCACCGGCGTGCCGATCGCCGATGTCCCGATCTCCACGCTGGCGGACGTCGAGGCTGCGGTGGCCGCGGCCCGCACGGCGCAACGCTCCTGGGCCACGCTGCCCCCGGCTCGTCGCGCGGCGCCGTTCCTGCGGTTCCACGACCTCGTGCTGGCCGCTCGCGACGAGCTGCTGGACCTGATCCAGATCGAGAACGGCAAGGCTCGGGCGCACGCCGTCGAGGAGGTGCTGGACGTCGCCACCGTGGCCCGGCACTACGGCCGGCGGGCGTCGGCGTACCTGCGACCGCGGCGCCGGCAAGGAGCGTTCCCGGTGCTGTCCCAGGCGGTCGAGCACCGGGTGCCGGTGGGCGTGGTCGGCGTCATCGCGCCGTGGAACTACCCGCTCACCCTCGCCGTCAGCGACCTGGTGCCGGCGCTGATCGCCGGCAACGCCGTCGTGCTCAAGCCGGACAGCCAGACCGTGCTCACTGCGATGCGAGCCCTGGAGCTGCTCGCCGAGTCCGGTGTTCCAGAGGGCGTGGTCCAGGTGGTGGTCGGGGATGGCCCGCTGGTTGGTGCCGCGGTGGTAGACGCCGTCGACTACGTGTGCTTCACCGGCTCCACCCGGACCGGACGGACGGTCGCCGAACGTGCTGGGCGCCGCCTGATCGGCGCGAGCCTGGAACTGGGCGGGAAGAACGCGATGTACGTCGCCGCCGACGCGGACCTGGACCGGGCCGCCGAGGGTGCCGTGCGCGGCTGTTTCGCCAGCACCGGCCAGCTGTGCGTGTCCACCGAGCGACTGCTGCTGCACCGGGACATCGGGGACGCGTTCCTGGATCGGTTCCTGGCCCGGGTGCGCGCCCTGCGGCTCGGCGCCGGCCTGGACTTCTCAGCGGACGTCGGCTCGCTCACCTCCGCGCGGCAGCTGGCTGCCGTGACCCGGCACGTCGAGGACGCCATCGCCCGCGGCGCCCGGGTGCTCGCCGGTGGTCAGCCGCGCCCGGACGTCGGTCCGTTGTTCTTCGAACCCACCGTCCTGGGCGACGTGCCGCCGGACGCGGTGTGCGCCACCGAGGAGACCTTCGGCCCGGTGGTCGTAGTGCATCGGGTCCGGGACGACGACGAGGCGGTGGCGCGGGCTAACGAGGGCGAGTACGGCTTGAACGCCAGCGTGTGGACCCGCGACGTGGCCCGCGGACGCCGGATCGCCAGCCGACTGGTCGCTGGCACGGTCAACCTCAACGAGGCGTACGCGGCCGCCTGGGGCAGCGTCGGCGCGCCGATGGGCGGGATGCGGTCCAGCGGTCTCGGTCGCCGGCACGGCGCGCCCGGCATCCACGCGTTCACCCAGGTCCAGAACGTCACCGCCCAGCACCTGCTCGGCTTCGGCCCGCCGGCCGGGGTGAGCGCCGAGCGCTGGGCCGGGTTGCTCACCCGCGCCGTCCGGGTGCTGAAACGGGTGGGCGTGCGATGAGCGCCACCGCGGCGGGCGCCAGTCCGGCGAGCGCCGCTGCGGCGACGTCCACCACGCTGCCCGTGGCGCCCACACTGCCCGAGGCGCCCACACTGCCCGAGGCGCCTGCGGCATCTGAGGCAACCGCGTTGCTTGAGGTGGACGTCGATGTGCTCGTGGTCGGGTCCGGCTTCGGTGGTTCGGTGGCCGCACTCCGGTTGCGGGAGAAGGGGTACCAGGTCCTGGTGGTCGAGTCGGGACGCCGGTTCGCCGACCACGAGCACGCCCGCACCTCGTGGGACCTGCGGCGATTCCTGTGGGCGCCGCGGCTGGGGTGCTTCGGGGTGCAGCGGATCCACCGGTTGCCGGACGTCACCGTGCTGGCCGGTGCCGGTGTCGGCGGGGGGTCGCTGAACTACGCGAACACCCTCTACGTGCCGCCGAAGGCGTTCTTCGACGATCCGCAGTGGTCCGGGATCACCGACTGGGCAGACGAGCTCACCCCGCACTACGACCAGGCCGCCCGGATGCTCGGTGTGGTGACCAACCCGTGCCAGGGACCGGTCGAGCAGGTCATGCGCGCGGTAGCGGACGAGATGGGCGTCGGGCACACCTTCCGGCAGGCCCCGGTCGGGGTGTTCTTCGGTCGCCCTGGCCCGGATGGCGAGCCGCGCCGCGAGCCTGGCGTCACCGCGGCGGACCCGTACTTCGGCGGGGCGGGCCCGGACCGCACCGGGTGCACCGAGTGCGGCAACTGCATGGTCGGCTGCCGGGTGGGCGCGAAGAACACCTTGGTGAAGAACTACCTCGCGCTCGCCGAGCGCCTCGGTGCCCGGGTCGAGCCGTTGCGCACCGTGGTGGACGTCCGACCGCTGGACCCCGCTGATCCTGCCTGGGGGTATGCGGTGACCACCGAGCGCACCGGCGCCTGGCTGCGTCAGGACCGCCGCACGGTCACCGCGCGGCAGGTGGTGCTCGCCGCCGGCACCTGGGGCACCCAGCGACTGCTACACCGGATGAAGGCGCAGGGCTCGCTGCCCCTGCTGTCCGACCGGCTCGGGGACCTGACCCGGACCAACTCCGAGGCGTTGCTCGGGGCCAAGGCGGCCCGGGTACCGCGCGGCCTCGACCTGACTCGCGGTGTGGCGATCACCTCGTCCTTCCACCCGGACGCCGACACCCACGTCGAGAACGTCCGCTACGGCAAGGGGTCCAACGTGATGGGCCTGCTGGGCACCCTGCTGGTGGACGGCGGGGGCCGGGTGCCGCGGCTCGTCCGGTTCCTCGGCCAGGCGCTGCGGCACCCGGCCCAGTGGGCGCGGACGCTGTCGGTGCGCGGGTTCAGCGAACGGGCCGTGATCGGTCTGGTGATGCAGTCCCGGGACAACTCGATCACGGTCCGCGGTCGCCCTCGTCGGCTGCTCGGGGCGCTGGGGTTCGCCTCGGTCGGCCTGACCTCCCGACCAGGCCACGGCGAGCCCAACCCGACGTGGATCCCCGTCGGGCATGAGGCAATCCGTCGGATCGCCGTTGCCCTGCAGCGGCGGACCGGGCGTGCCGTGGATGCTCAAGGTGCGGTTGGTGACCTCGCGAACATTCCGTTGACCGCGCACTTCCTGGGCGGATGCCCGATCGGCTCGGACGCCCACCACGGTGTCGTCGACCCGTACCACCGGCTGTTCGGGTACCCCGGGCTGCATGTCGTCGACGGCGCGGCGGTGTCCGCGAACCTCGGGGTGAACCCGTCGTTGACCATCGCCGCGCAGTGCGAACGCGCGATGTCGTTGTGGCCCAACGTCGATGAGCCCGATCCGCGCCCAGCTCCCGGCGAGGCGTACCGGCGGGTGTGTCCGGTGCGCCCGGGCCGGCCGGCGGTGCCGGCCTCAGCACCCGGAGCCCTGCGCTGGGCGACGGTGCCCGCTGCTGGTCAGGCCACTCAGCGGGGGACCGCCCGCGAATCGGCGACCTCGGTGACCGCACGACCTCGGTGACCGCACGACCTCGGTGGCCGCACGGCTGAGGCGGCATGCGACCAGCCGATCGCACGATCGGTGAATCGCACGACCGGTGATGTGCCCGGCGGTTGCGTCGCAGGCTGTCGGTGTGGGCAGCATGGGGGATGAGCTCCCCGACGATCGCCCCGCCCTGGACGACCGACCAGATTCCCGACCTCAGCGGCCTGCGAGCCGTGGTGACCGGCGCCAACAGCGGGATCGGCCTGCACACCGCCCTCGAGCTGGCCCGCCACGGTGCCGACGTGGTGCTGGCCTGCCGGGACGCCGCGCGAGGCGAGGCGGCAGTCGCGCAGGTGCGGCAGCAGGCTCCAGGGGCGGACGTCCGGTGCGGCCAGCTCGACCTGGCCGACCTGGCCTCGGTGCGTGCCTTCGCCGAGTCCTGGCGGACCGGCAGCCTGTCCGACGATGGTCCTGCGGCAGGCGATGGTTCCGGGCCTGGGGACAGTTCTGGTCCCGGCGATGGTTCTAGCGCCGGTCACGGCGACGTGCCACGGCTCGATCTCCTGATTAACAACGCCGGGGTGATGGCCCCGCCAGAACGTCGGGTGTGCGTTGCCGGTCACGAGCTGCAGTTGGCCACCAACCATCTGGGGCACCTCGCGCTGACCGCGCTGTTGTGGCCCGCTCTCACCGCCGCGGCGTCGTCCTCAGCGGCGTCCGCGTCCTCGGCGTCGTCTGCCGCGTCTTCACCTGAGATGCGCCGACCGTCCCGGGTGGTGACGGTGTCAAGCCAGGCGCACCGCCAGGGCCGGATCGATCTCGCCGACCTGAGCGCCGAGCGCGGCTATCAACCGTGGCGGTCCTACAGCCAGAGCAAGCTGGCCAATCTGCTGTTCACGTTGGAGCTGCAGCGTCGAGCCGACCGGGCCGGTGCCGCTGTGCTGTCGGTGGCTGCCCATCCCGGATTGGCGTCCACCAGGTTGGTGGCGAACGGGATGAACTCGCGCGGTGGGCTGATCGGGTGGGCGGCCCAGGCGGCGACTGACGTGCTCGCCCAGTCCGCCGAGGCCGGCTCCTGGCCGACGCTGTACGCCGCCACCATGCCGGACGTGCGCGGCGGGGAGTACTTCGGCCCGGACCGGTTCGCCGGGTGGCGGGGTCGGCCCACCCGGGTCGCCGCGGCCCCCGCCGCCTATGACGTGGACACCGCCGCCGCCCTCTGGTGGCGCTCCTTGGAGCTGACCGACGTCCAGTTCCCCGTCTGATGACCGTCGCCAACGTCTGCTCGCGCTGGGAGCGCATCCGAGGAATGCCGGGTGGTCGAGGGGAGTTGCCCGATCGACGAGCAGTTCGACGACGGATCCAGGAGCGTGAGATGGCGAAGGCGATCTGGCGGGGCATCACCATTGCGGACAGCGACGACACCGTTGTCGTGGAGGGCAACCTCTACTTCCCCCGGGCGTCCCTCCGGGATGACGTGCTGCGGGACAGCGCGACCACGACCACCTGCCCGTGGAAGGGCGAGGCGTCCTACTACACGCTGGAACACGACGGCGAGCGCAGCGAGGACGCGGTCTGGTACTACCCCCAGCCCCTGGACGCGGCGAGGCAGATCACCAACCGGGTCGCGTTCTGGAAGGACGTCGTCGTCGACGCCTGAGCAGGTGATCGCACGACCAGGGTGCGGCACCAGCGCCCAGTGAGCGCGCCGCGCCCCGGACAGCCCGGTTCAGGAGCGTCGGCGACCCAGGTGGGTGAGGTGGGACGGGCGGGCAGGCGACCGTACCGTCAGGGGGTGCTGCGTACCGCTCTGCAACCTCGATGGCTGAGCTTGTTGGCCCTGGTCTTCGTCGTGTGTGTGGGGTTCGGGTGGCTGGGCGCGTGGCAGCTCGGGGTCGCTCAGGACCGCGCGACCGCGCAGGCACGTGAGCGCGCTGCGAGCAGCCCGACGGCTCCGCTGGCCCAGGTGCTGAGCCCGCAGCGGGGCTTCCCCACCGAGGCTGACGCCCGGTCGGTCGTCGCCAGCGGGCGCTATGACCCCAGCCGCCAGGTACTCGTGGGTGGTCGGCTGCAGCAGGGTCGGCCGGGGTGGTGGGTGGTCGCTGCGCTTCGCACCGACACCGGTGCCTGGCTGCCGGTGGTGCGTGGCTGGGTACCGGCGCCGCAGGATCCGGCGGCCTCGGCGAGCCGGACGCCGGCTGGGGCGGTCCGCGTGACCGGCGTGCTGCAGCCGGACGAGGCGCCGCCCTCAGACCCGGTTACGCTGACGGGTGATCAGGTGGCCAGCCTGGACGCCGCGGAGCTGGCCGGGCGCTGGGGCACCCCGATTTACAACGGGTTCTTGGTCACCACCGTCGAGTTGGACGACACCGGTGCCGCGGTGGGAGCTGGCGCGCCGCAACCGGTCCGGGTGCCACCGCCTGGCCCGCAGCCCAGCGGCCTCAACTGGCGCAACGCGGCCTACGCCGTCCAGTGGTGGGTGTTCGCCGGGTTCGCCGTCCTGCTGTGGTGGAGGATGGTTCGTCAGGCCGCCCAGGGCACCGCGGCGACAGCCGCCCAGGGCACCGCGGCGACAGCCGCCCAGGGCACCGCGGCGACAGCCGCCCAGGACGACAAGGAGAGGACCTGTCCGTGACCGACGCCAGCACGCCACCCGATGACGTCCCAGCCGCTGCCGGTTTGGCGGCTGCCACCGCGACCGAGGCGTCTGGCTCGCGGGGAGCCGCCGACGTCCCGTCGGTGCGCGCGGCCCTCGGCCGGTACCGGGTGGCCGCATTCGTGGTCGGGGTCGGACTGCTGGTGCTGTGTCTGGAGGTGGTGCTGCACTACGGCTTCGACAACGACGTGCTCGCCTGGTGGAGCCCGGTGCACGGCGTCCTCTACATGGGCTACCTCGTGGTCACCGCTGACCTCGGGCTCAAGGCCCGCTGGTCCCTGAGCCGGATGGTGCTGGTCATGCTCGCTGGTGTAGTGCCGTTGTTCTCCTTCGTCATGGAGCGCCGGGTCGTCCTCCAGCTCACCGGTGCTGCCCGGCTGTCAGTGCCGTCGCGCTGACCCGTGACGGATCCGACCCCCGGATCGCCTGGTTGATGACGGCCGCAGGCCAGGGCGAGCCGGCAGTGACAGGCCAGGGCGAGCCGGCAGTGAGACGAAAGTCGTCCTCGGGTTGACTGCTCGCCGAGCAGGTCAGTCCGACTCAGGTCAGGCTCGTCCGGGCACGACGTGCCGAATCGTGGGCACCCGGCGCAGGGCGCGGTCGAACGAGGTCACCGATCCGACGCCGGATGCTTCGGCGCAAGCGACGAGGTATGCCTCGGCGAAGTCGAGACGGTGGACCTCGTACACCTCGACCGCGCGCAGCAGCAGCGCCTCGTCGATCACCATGATCGGTGGAAACGCCAACACGGCACGGACCAGCTCAGCCACCTGGCGACGAGGAACCTCGTAGAAGGACTCCAGGACGTCCACGGTCTCGGCGACGACCAGGTCGACCAGCAGCAGTTCGTCGGCGGTGGAGAGCAGGGTCGTCGCCTGCCGTGCCTGCGCAGGCGGGTCGCCGGTGAGGTGCCGGACGATGACGTTCGTATCGATGAACGTCATCGTCCCTCGGTGCCTGCCTGACCGGCGTCGGTGGCCATCGCCCGGCGCCGCCGTACGCGTCGGGCGGTCTGGCGGACCTCGTCCCAGCCGGCGCCTCGGCGTCCGACGGGGATGCTCACCGAGCCGGCCAGCTCCAGCAGGTTGGACGTACGGGCGAGGGTCGCACGCTCTCCATCGACGCGGAAGATCACGTGATCACCACGACCGATCCCGAGCGCATCGCGAACCTGCTTGGGGATCGTGATCTGGCCTTTGCTCGAGACTGTCGCCGCGATCTCCATTGGTATCCTTACTCTCAGCTTCAAGTAAGGATAACGCGAGAAGTGTCTTCTGGCGCGGCTCAGGGGTGACCGCGTGCTCGCTAGGCTGAGTGCTGGCTAGGCTGGGCGGGTGACAGACGCTGTCGGAGACCTCACCCGACGACCGGTGCTGGTGGTGGACTTCGGAGCCCAGTACGCCCAGCTGATCGCCCGCCGGGTCCGCGAGGCCGGGCGGTACAGCGAGATCGTCCCGCATCACCTGCCGGTCGCCGAGCTGATCGCCCGACAGCCGTCCGCGATCGTGCTGTCCGGTGGGCCGAGCAGCGTGTACGCCGCGCACGCGCCGAGCGTCGACCCGGCGTTGTTCGAGGCCGGCGTGCCGGTGCTCGGCATCTGCTACGGCTTTCAGGCGATGGCGCAGGCGCTGGGCGGCCGGGTCGCCCGGACCGGCCAACGCGAGTACGGCGGCACCCTGGCCCAGGTCCGTGTCGACTCCTCGACGCTGTTCCGCGGTCAGGTCGCCGAGCAGTCGGTGTGGATGAGCCACGGCGACAGCGTCGAGGCGGCGCCGAGCGGTTTCGTCGTGACGGCGTCCACCACCGGGACGCCGGTCGCCGCGTTCGAGGACGACGATCGCCGGCTCTACGGTTTGCAGTGGCACCCGGAGGTCGTGCACTCGACGTTCGGTCAGCGGGTCATCGACAACTTCCTCAGTCACGGCGCCCAGGTGGACCGCAACTGGACGACGGCCGGCGTCGCCGACGCTCTGGTGCGCTCGGTGCGCGAGCAGGTCGGCGAGGACCGGGTGCTGTGCGGGCTGTCCGGCGGGGTGGATTCGGCGGTTGCCGCGGCGATCGTCCAACGTGCCGTGGGGGATCAGCTCACCTGCGTGTTCGTCGACCACGGGCTGCTGCGGGCCGGCGAGGCCGAGCAGGTGGAGAAGGACTTCGTCGCGGCCACCGGGGTGGACCTGGTGGTGGTGGAGGCCGCGAACCGGTTCCTCACGGCGCTCGCCGGAGTCAGCGACCCCGAGGCGAAGCGTCGGACCATCGGCCGGGAGTTCATCCGCACCTTCGAGCAGGCCGCGCGGGACGTCGTCCGTCGAGCAGAGCGCGACGACGTCGAGCGTGACCACGCGGAGTACGACGATTCGCGGCGCAGCGACGTGCAGCACAGCGACTCGCGGCCCACGAGTGCCGAGCAGGTGCCCGACGGCCACGCGGACCGCCACCCGGTGCGGTTCCTGGTCCAAGGCACCCTCTACCCGGACGTCGTGGAGTCCGGAGGTGGCGAGGGGGCGGCCACCATCAAGAGCCACCACAACGTCGGCGGCCTGCCGGATGACCTGCGGTTCGCGTTGGTCGAGCCGTTGCGCTCGCTGTTCAAGGACGAGGTGCGGGCGATCGGCGCCGAACTCGGCGTGCCGGAGGTGATCGTCCGCCGCCAGCCGTTCCCCGGTCCAGGTCTGGGCATCCGGGTGGTCGGCGAGGTGACGGCGGATCGGCTCGCCATCCTGCGCGCCGCGGACGCGATCGCCCGCGCCGAGCTGACCGCGGCCGGCCTGGACGACGCCGTCTGGCAGTGTCCGGTGGTGCTGCTGGCCGATGTCCGCTCGGTCGGCGTGCAGGGCGACGGCCGCACCTATGGCCACCCTGTGGTGCTGCGACCGGTGTCCAGCGAGGACGCGATGACCGCGGATTGGGCGCGGCTGCCGTACGACGTGCTGGCCCGCATCTCCACCCGGATCACCAATGAAGTGCCCGAGGTGAACCGCGTGGTCCTGGACGTCACCAGCAAGCCCCCGGGCACCATTGAGTGGGAGTGAACGAACCGTGTCACCAGGTGTGATGCCCTATCGGCAACCGCTCATCGGTGGAACAGTCGTCGCCATGCACAGCGGGCCGGTGACGACGCGGACGACCAGTCCCGGTGCGTCCTCGGTGGCGGACGTCCTGGATGGGCCGACCCAGCTGGGGGGTCCGGAGTGGAGATGGCGGTTCACCCGGATCCTCCTGCTGACCTGTTTGAGCTTCCGGGTGCTCAGCCCCACGGTGCTGAACCTTCCACTGCTCCTGACGCCCGGTGTACACCGGCCTTCGGTGGTCGCGGTGCTGCTGTTGTGGGCCGTGGCAAACCTCGCCGTGGTGGTGGTGGTCACCCGGCTGCGAGAGACGTTGCCACCGCCGTCCGCGCTGCTCGTGGTGCTGGACATGATCGCGGCGATCTCCGTGTGCGTCACGCTCACCGTCCTCGCGTCCGCCGCTGAGCCCGGACTGCCAGCCGGCCACCTCACCGAGATCAAGGGGTGGTCCGCCGTCCCGGCCACCGTCGCGTTGTGGATGTGGTGCCGAGGTGGGCGCGCCGGGTTCGCGCTGATTCTCCTCACCACGCCGGTACCGGTGTGGATGCTCCACACCGAAGGGGCGGGCTGGTTGTCCGCGATGGTGTTCGCCTTGCCATACCTGGGCCAGCTGGTGATCGCAGCCCTGGTCGTGATGGGCGTCAAGGCGTTGTTCCGGTTGTGCATCAACGGCTCACGGGCGCAAGGGATCCACGACGGAAGGATCCGGGAGCGCACCCGCAGCCTGCGGCTGATGCACGACCGTGCCGTGCAGAGCCTGGAGGGGATCGCCCTGCTGGCCACCTCATGCCCGCCGCAGGACAGCTACCAAGTCTTGTCGCGGATCGGGCGAGTCGCTCATGACGAGGCGGGCGGCCTTCGCCGCCGTTTGCTCGCGGATGACCACCGGACGTCACCGGGGAGGCCCGACGAAGCACCAGGGGATCAGTGGGCGCCGGTTCGGGAGGTGGTTCGTTCCGCTACCGCCCACGGGCTGCAGGTCAGGCTGCTGGTCGGGCAGTCGGCTCAGCAGGCCCCCGCCGGGAGCGCCCAGCATCACGAGTCGGCCTCCCAAGTGCACGTGATCGCTGACATCGTCCGCGAAGCCTTGGCCAACGTACGCAAGCATGCTGGGACGGAACGAGCGATCGTCCACCTCAGCGCCTCACCGCAGACCTTGCGCGTCCGGGTGGAGGATGCCGGCCGGGGTTTTGATCCCGTCGACACCCCGATGAGATTTGGGATCCCCCACAGCATCAAAGCCCGGGCGGTGGACGCCGGAGGCGGCGCGGAGCTGGATGCCGCTGCGGGGTGCGGGGTGCGGGTCCGGGCTTGGGTACCGCGGGCGGAGCCAGCAGAGACCTCGATCGACATCTCGGAACGGTCGACGACGACCCATCCCCCAGAACTGCTGCGCTAACCGATCAGCTCGAGCTCCATGGCGTACCGGGTGAGGTCCGCCCGACGCCGGTGCCCCGTCTTGTCCCGGATCCGGTCCAGGTGGGAGCGCACGGTGCTCACGCTGATGCACAGTTGGGAGGCGATCTCCTGATCGGTCTCGCCGCGTGCCACCAACTGGACGATCTGCTGCTCGCGTTCGCTCAACAGGCTCCGGTCGCCGGACGTCTCCTGGCGGACCGACTGGGCCAGGCGGCCGATCAGGGTGGGAGCGATGTACTGCTTGCCGCTCGCCACCGCACGTACCGCGGTGAGGATCTCCTCGACCTGGGCCTGCTTCGTCAAATACCCACGAGCACCCGCCTTGATCGCATCGACGACCGCCTGGTGGTCCCATGAGGCCGACAGCACGAGCACGGTCAGGCCGTGGGAGGCCACCTGCGCCACCCCCGCCGGACCGTCCAGGCCTGGCAGGTTGAGGTCGAGGACGACGACGTCCGGCAACCTCTCGTGACGGGAGCGGGCCTCGAATTCTTCGATCGAGCCGGCTGTCAGGGTCAGCGTCAGGTCCCCGGCCTGCTTCACCACCTGGGCGACGGCTTCACGGTAGAGCGGGTGATCCTCCACCACGGCGACGGACACAGCGGTTGGCCCCCACCCGATGCCGGCATCGGGTGCCCTGGTGGAACAGCGTGCGTCGTCGAACACTGCGGTCATGCTGCTTCCTTCCGTTGTCCATCGGGTCTGACCCCTCGATCCGACGAGACGAGATGAACGTACGTACTGTAAGTGGTCGCTGGCTGATCTCACCTCAATTGGCGCGGATGCGGGCCGCTCCGCCACGTGTGGTCCACCGTTTGGCGACTCTGCGTCACGTCCTTGTGAGCACCGTGACGGGACGCTCGCGGGTGCCCGCTCTGATGACCTGGCGCAGGTGCTCGTGCGGGCCGACCCACGCGCCGTCCCAGATCACGCAGCTGTCGATCGTCCCCTCGACCACGGCACCGGTGCCCAGCACGCTGTGCCCGCCGCTGCTGGCCAGGTTCGCGGCCAGGTAGCTGTCCGGGGTGCCACAGTCGATCGCGCGGTCGGTGGTGATCGCGACGTCCAACCGCCCGGCTGCCTCCTCGTCTCGCCACAGAACCTCGTACAGCCCGCTGGGAATCACGGGTAGCGGTGCGATCAGGTGCCACGGCAGGAGGCAGACCCCGGTGTAACGCAGCCGGACACCGCGGCGGACGAAATCCGTACGACCTTCATCCGCGGGTGCGCACAGCAGCCGGCAGCGCTGCCCGTCCCACCCGTCCAGCAAGGGTGCGATGCCCCCGGGAAGATCGATGTCGGCGTTCGACACCAACGCCGACCGCCCGGACAGCCAGTCCCGCAGGTTCGCCAGCGCGCCCGCCGTCCCCAGCGCGTCCGGCTGCTCGACGACGACGTGTGCCCGCTCACCGACCGCCTCCACCACCTGCGTCGCCAGGTGGTGGGCGTTGACCGCGAGCCGGGCATCGCCGGTGCCGACCGCTCCAGACAACCGTTCCAGGGCCATGTCCAGCAGGGTGCGGCCAGCGACCGGGAACAGCACCTTGGGCCGCAGATCGGTCAGCGGTCGCAACCGCTGGCCACGGCCGGCGGCCAGCGCGACCCCGGCCAGCGCGCCTTCGGCCAGCGCGCCTTCGGCCAGCCCCGTCGGCCATCTGGAACGTCCGGCGGCCGGATCAGCAGCCGCAGTGCTCACCCGGGCACGGGCGGCAGCACCCGGCCCTCGTAGCCGGCCGGGTCGTGCACGGCGGTCGCCGCCTCCAGGATCTGTTCCGTGGGCCCGTCCATCTCGACTACCTCAGTGGGCCGCAGCCACCGGGCGGTGGTGGCCTCACCGCCGATGCGCTCACCGAGATCGCCCTCGACGAGCACCCGGTAGATCACATCGACCCGACGCAACGGGGAGTCCACCACCACGGTGATCGGGCGTCCCACCTCGATCCGGACGCCCAGCTCCTCACGTACCTCTCGGACCACCGCCTCCGCCGCCGACTCGCCGCGGTCCAGCAGGCCACCGGGCAGGCTCCACCCCACCCGATGAGGCTGTCGAAGCATCAGCAGCTGATCGTCGCGCTGCAGCAGGCAGATCGCGCCCACCGTGAAGTCCGGCGTCCCTACTCGGACGAGAGCGCGACGCAGCGGTGCTGGCAGCCTGCGGAAGATCCGCAGCGCCAACAGGTACAACGGGCGCGAGTGGACCGGGGGGCTGGGCACGAGCTCAGCCTACGGATCCTCTGGCTGCCGGTTGGCGGCGCTGGTCGCCTGGTGTCGGCGAGCGTTGCTCACCGTGCCGATCAAGCCTAGGACCCCAGCTGTCACCAGCAGCACCGGAACGCTGGCGGCAGCGGTGGAGGTCGAGACGATGTCGGTCTCGCGTAATGCCCACAGGGTTGCCAGGGTGAGGAAGACCACCCCGAAGACCAGTGACGTGGGATCGATGTCATGCCGTCGCACGGCGTACCTCCAGGTGTGCGAAACCGCCGATGAGATGGATGTTCAGGGAGCCGCCGCCGACGCCGTCGGGTCCGAGATCGGTGTGGGTGAGGACCGCGTCGTCGAGGCTGCCCTGTTCGACATCGAAGTAGGTCACTGAACCGCCGTCCAGCTCCGTGCGTACGGCGACGTCCAGCTCACGGGGTACCGTCACGATGATCTCGCCGACGCCGATCTGCGCCGCCATCCGAGCGGACCCGAAGGAGCCGCCGGCAGCCGCGTTGGCCAGGTCGAGATCGGACAGGTCGTAGGACACAGCGCCAGCGCCGAAACGGTCGCGAGCCGGGAGCTCACTGACCGAGGTGACCCGGATGGTCCGATCGACGACCGGGCCGGGCCAGGAGTCGCGAGCCGATTCCGCGCCGCTGATGACGGCGGTCGCGAGCGCGAACGCCAATCCCCAGGCCACCAGCCAGCGAGACCGCCCGTACCGGGTGCCGACCAGCAACCCGGCCCCGCACAGACCGAGCGCCAGAGCCGGGTAAGCCCCGGCGGCGACGTCGGCGCCCGCGAGGTCAGCCGCTGCCAGTGCCCCCCAGGCGACGAGGACCAGGCACAGCGTCAGCCTGGCCAGGATCGACCGTTCCCGTGGTGGTCGTACCGGGTGCGGCGTGGGAGGCGGGGGCGTGGCGGGCGGCGATGGCGGGGCGGGCGGCGATGGCGCGGTGAACGCCCCCGGTGCTGGGGTCTGGGTCCAGGTCGGTGGCAAGCCCGGGTCGGGTACCGCGGTGGCCGCGAAGGAGACGGTCGGGGGTGGTGGACCAGTGGTGTCGGGGGGGGGGGGGGGGGGGGGGGGGGGGGGGGGGG
>JBOFLF010000100.1:0-30441 GCA_051657715.1 Angustibacter sp.
TCCTCCCGGTACGACCACTGCTGGCGTGCGGCCCCTGGCTCGCAGGTCTGCGCCAGCACCGCGGTTCCCACCGCGGGTGCTCCGCTCCCGGCGTCCATGCACAGGTTGTTGAACTCGATGAGCCCGCCGGGGGTGTTCCGATTGGTGAGGCGGAACCGGTAGACGGTCTCCAAAGTGCGGTTGCCGACATCGCTGCTGTACCCGGGTAGCGGGTCGCCGACCCCGCGTGCGGTCACCAGGGCAAAGTTCGGGGTCGTCGGGGAGGTGCCGGAGCCGGGCCGGCAGTCCACGTCGTTGGCATCCCGCCAGGTCGTCGGCTGACGGGCTGGGTCCTGGCTGAAGTACCGGATCGTCGCGACCCAGGTGAGGTCCGCCCCCGTCGGGGTGCCGACCTGGCCGCGGTAGTCGATCCAGCAAGGCAGCTTGGCCAGGTCGCCGAGCAGCGGGTCACCGGTCGGGTCCGGGTTGGCCGACGTGGCGTTGCGGATGGCGGCCAAGCCCGCCTCCAGCCCGGCCTCGGCGGCAACGGCTGTCTGAATGTTCTTGCGCTGGAACTGGGTTGGCTTGACCTGGGCGAGGACGGCACCGAGGGCGAGCACTCCCAAGGCGCTGACCAGGATGATGGCGAGCAGCACCAGGACGCTTGCGGCGCCGTCGTCCCGCCCGTGCCGCGTCCGCCTCAGTCGCTTCTGGTAGGCCCTCATGGTCGAGCTCCTGAGATGTCTTGGCATACCTGGGTGTCGCTGACCCCGTCGCTGTTGGCGTCACGGTCGGTGGCAGTAGCGGGAGAGCTGTTGCGGGCGACGAACACCCCGCGGGTGTCGGTGGGCGGGCCGTTGCCGCGACGGACTGTCAGGTCGACCAGCACCTGCTGCCGAGACGACCACGGGGATGTCGGCAGCATCTGGAAGGGGACGCGCGGCGGGGTGAAGGAGCCCGGGTCCTGCACCCGGGTCTCGATGACCTTCCACGGCGACGGGGTCGGGGTGCCGGCGACGTCGGTCGGCCAGGTGCGGTAGGCGACCTCGCCGGTGCCGGTTCGCAGCACCCATTGGGTGCAGGTGCGCGGGTTGGTGGCGTCGGTGCGGAACTCCAGGTACCAGTTCGGGCCGACCTTGACCGGCCGGTTGACCGCTGCCGCCGACGGCACCTGCTTGTCCAGCGCGTCGTAGATCACCCGGGAGGTGGTCGTCTGGTCCGACACCCGGGAGGTGCGGACGGCGTTCCCGGTCCAATCGGTGACGGCCACAGCGAAGATGGCGATGATCACCGAGAAGATGCTCATCGCGACGATCGCCTCCACCAGCGTGAAGCCGGCGTCGCCGCGGCCAGGCCTGCCTCCGGCGTCGTGATGGTCGGCAGGGATCGGTGCTAAACCCGCTGCGCGGCTAGGCCCCGAGCCGATCGCTCGCCCGTGCGCGCGAGGCTTCAGCGCATGAGGTCTCAGCATGGTTGCTTCCTCATGACGAGGGTGATCGGGTCGGACACCATGCCGGCAGCGTCGGTCACGGTGTACGTGAAGGCGCTGTTGGTCGAACCGGTCCACCGGCTGGGAGTGGTCCAGGTCACCTGGGTGCCCGTCCAGCTGGGTGAGGACGGTCCGCTGAAGGTGAGCGTGAACGGCCCGGTCCCGGCCAGCGCGCCGGCCGGCGGGGTGTAGGAGTAGCTGGTGCTGGCGTCGTGCAGCCGACCGATGCAGGTCAGCGTGCTGGTCGGGCGGACGGTGACGGTCACCGTGGCGGCGTCCGAGCGCAGCCCCTTGGTGTCGGTGACGGTGTAGCTGAAGGTGTCGGTGCCGCTGAACGTGGGGTCGGAGGTGTAGCTGACGGCGTTGGTGCCGCTGACTGCCACCACGGTGCCGTGGGCCGGCTGGCCGCTGACCAGCACCGCGTCGGCAGGCGGGAAGGCACCGTCGTCGTTGCCCAGCACCGCGATCGCGGTCGGATCCCCGCTGACGGCGGTGATCGGCGGATCCCCTGGGGTGGGGTCGTCGACGGCGATCGGTCGGCGCTGGGTGTTGAAGGTCGGCTGCTGTGTCGGGTCGATCAGCGTGGCGAGTGTGTACGAGCATGCGGTACCCGAGCAGGTGCGTCCGGCTCCGAGCGACCAGGAGACCGTGACGACGACCCGGTACAGCTGGTCGCCCGTCCCGGACTTGTCGCAGGTTCCGCTGGTCCGCTGCCGAGTGCAGGTGCCGATCAGGGTGTCCACGGTGTAGGGCTGACCGCTGACCGTGACGACCTCCCGCAGCTTCACCACCGGGGACACGGAGGACCCACTGGCCAGGGTGTAGGTGCGTTCGTCGTACCTCGTGGCGCCGTCGCCGGTGTAGGTCTGCGAGGTGTCGAACCCGGAGGCCTGCCACTGCGCGACCACGTCGTCTCGACTCCGGCCGGCCACCAGTGCGCTGGTTCCGTTCCGCGGGAAGGTCGCCGGGACGGCGCGGACCTTCTCCATCTGCTGGCGAGCGACACCGACCGCGGCCTGCCGGGCGTCCAGGGCGTCCGCGCTGGACGCGGACCTGATCATGAAACCGGCTGCGGTCAGCAGCACCACCGCCATCAGCACGACACCGACGACCACCTCGATCAGGGTGAACCCGCGGTCGAGGCAGTCACCTGGTCGCGATGGGATCAACTGCGGTGCCACCGGTGGTCCTCTCTCGGGTGGAATGGCTCTCCTGCTTGGTTTCGGACGGCTGACCGCTCGGCTGAGCCAATCGCCGGCTGATTGCGCCGAACGGGATGGCCGGGCGGCTGAGCATGCGAGGTGGTTCACCTCTGAATGCTCAGATCGATGAGACCCGCTGACAGCAAGGACTCGACCCGTCCTAAAAGCAGTGGAGGACGGCGGGCTCGGCCGGCCGTCCTCCACTGATACTGCCTATTAGCTCATCATGCTGGGCACGCGGTTTCGGTGAGACCACCGGTCAAGCTGTTGTAGCGGATACCAGCAACCGCCTTGTCACCCTTGGGGTTGGTGACGGTGAGGCAGAATCCAGCCACCGTGGCAGGGGTTGTGGTGACGGCCCCGGCCTCGGTGAGCAAAACAGCTGCCACAGCGTTGTTGGCAGACAGTTTCACCGGGGAGCTACCAACGGTGACGGTGGTGACGTTGTTGGCCGTGGTGGTGGTTGGCGCCACGTACACCTGCGTGTCGGTGAAGTAGGTCTCCATCTCGTTGGCCACCGACCGGATGTCGGACCGGGCACTGGAGTCCACGGCCTTCTTGCGCTGGTTGAGGAAGACCGGGATCGCGATCGCGGCCAGGATGCCGATGATGATCATGACGACCAGGAGCTCGATCAGCGTGAAGCCGCTGTCCTTGTCCTCGGCCGCCTTGCGAATACGAGCGAGCATGTGCGTCGTCCCTTCAGACGATCGACGAGTGGAGGGACGAACCCGGCTGGGCCACCTCCGATGACAAGAGGAATATCGGCCCGACCCAGTCCACCTGAAGCGTCGCCGAGGAGATTCACCGGAACAGCCGAGCGGGGCCTGGTCTGCTTGACCGGACCCCGCTCGTCAGGTGTCTCACCCGCTGAATTGCTTTAAGCGCAGGCGTTGTCGCGCAACCCTCCCTGGTCGCTGTCGTAGTACCAGACGTCAGAAGCCTTCACATTCTCGGCGCGTAGGCAATAGGTGCCCGCAACCACCCCGGCGCCGGTGGAGGTGATGACAGTGACAGTCGTGCCCCGAGATAACCGCACCGGCTCGGCGCCGACGTTCACCGTCCCGGCGCCAGTCGCGCCCGGCGGGTACTCACGTCCGTTGTCGACGAAATAGTTCTCCATCTCCTGAGCTACAGACCGCAGGTCGGACTTCATCGACGCGTTGACCGCCTTCTGGCGCTGGTTCAAGAATACCGGTACCGCAATGGCCGCGAGAACCCCAATGACAATCATCACAACCAGCAATTCGATCAGGGAAAATCCCCCATCCTGCTGATCAGCCTTAATGCCTAAACGAGCACGCACGTCCGTCCTCCTCACATCTGTCGGAATCAGCTGATCAGGTCAAAGACGCTGAAGATCGGCATGTAGAGGGCCACGATCATGGCGCCGATGATCCCGCCGAGGAAGGCGATCATCAGCGGCTCGATCAACGAGGTGAGCGCCTCGGTGGTGGCCTCCACCTCGGTGTCGTAGAAGTCGCTGATCTTCACCAGCATGTCGTCCAGCGCGCCGGTGTCCTCGCCGACGGCCATCATCTGCACGACCATCGGCGGGAAAACTGCGTGGTTGGTCAGCGGGGCCGCCAACGCGTCGCCCTGCCGGACGCTCTGCTGCACGTTGCGCACCGCCACCGCCACCACGTTGTTCCCGCTGGTGTCCGCGACGATGTCCAACGCCTGCAGGATCGGCACCCCGGAGCGCAGCATGGTGCCGAAGTTACGGGTGAACCGGGACAACGCGATCTTCTGCACCAGCCCACCGAAGACCGGGGCCTTGAGCTTCAACGGGTCCACGAACGCCCGGACCCGCTCCTGGTGCTTGACCCGGCGCCAGACGACCACTCCCACGATGGTCCCGACCAGCAGGAACGGTCCGCCCCACTTGAGCACCGTGGACATGAACATCAGTGCCCGGGTTGGCGCCGGCAGCGGCGCCCCCATGTCGGCGAACATCTTCGCGAAGATCGGCACGATGAACAGCAGCATGCCGATCACCGACAGGATCGCCATGCAGAACACCACGACCGGGTAGGTCATCGCGCTCTTCACTTTCGACTTGAGCTTGACCTCGGCCTCGAAGTTCTCCGCCAGCTGCAGCAGCACCTTGTCCAGGAACCCGCCAACCTCGCCGGCCCGGCACATGTTGATCATGATGGGTGGGAACACCATCGGGTGCTTGGCCAGCGAAGTGGACAGCGCCCGCCCGGTCTCGACGTCCGCGCGGACGTCCGCGAGCACCTCGCGCAGCTTCGTCGACTCGGTCTGGTCTGCCAGGATGGTGAGCGATCGCAGCAGCGACAGGCCCGAGTTGATCATCGTGGCGAACTGGCGGGACATCACCGCCAGATCCTTGAGCTTCACCTTGTTGCCGAAGCCGGGGATGCTGATCTCCTTCTTCATCCCGGCGTTGGCCTGGCTGATGCTGACTGGCGCGTAGCCCATGGTCTTGAGCTTCTGCACCACCTGACCCTGGTTCTCCGCGTCCAAGGTGCCCTTGACCAGCTTGCCCGCGCGGTCGCGGACGGCGTACTCGAACGTCGTGGTCGCCATGGTTCCTGTCCTCGGGGTTGATGTGGCTCAGACTCGGCCGAGCAGGCGGTTGAAGTCCTCGACGTGATGGCACTTCTCCAGACCGTGCTCGTAGGTGATCTGGTTGCTGCGCACCAGCTCCGCGAGGTGCTGGTCCATCGTGTGCATGCCGTGCTGAGCGCCGGCCTGCATCGCCGAGTAGATCTGATGGGTCTTGCCCTCGCGGACCAGGTTGCGGATCGCCGGAGTCGCCACCATCACCTCGGTGGCCACCACCCGTCCGCGTCCGTCCCGGGTCTTGCACAAGGTCTGGCAGACCACACCCTGGATCGCCCCGGCCAGCTGCACCCGGACCTGCTGCTGCTGCTCGGATGGGAACACGTCGATGACCCGGTCCATGGTCTGCGCGGCGTCCTGGGTGTGCAGGGTGGCGAACACCAGGTGACCGGTCTCGGCCGCGGTCAACGCCACCGAGATCGTCTCCAGGTCGCGCATCTCACCGACCAGGATGATGTCCGGGTCCTGCCGCAGCGCGTGCTTGAGCGCGTTCGCGAAGGACTTGGTGTCCTCACCCACCTCGCGCTGGTTCACCAGGCAGCCCTTGTGCCGGTGCAGGAACTCGATCGGGTCCTCCACCGTCATGATGTGCTCGCGCCGGTTGCGGTTCGCCAGGTCGACGACGCCGGCCAGGGTGGTCGACTTGCCGGACCCGGTCGGGCCGGTCACCAGCACCAACCCGCGCGCCAGCCCAGCGAAGTTGTTGACCGCCGGCGGGATCCCCAGCTGCTCCAACGGCTTGATCTCGTACGGGATCAGCCGGAACGCGGCACCCAGAGCCTCCCGCTGCCGGTAGACGTTCACCCGGAAACGGGCCTTCGCTGGCACCGAGTACGCGAAGTCCAGCTCCAGCTCGGTCTCGAACCGCTCCCGCTGTTTCTGGGACAGCATCGCGTAGATGGCCCGCTGCAGACCGGCCGGTTGCAGCTTCTCGTGCTCGCCGAGCGGTCGCAGCTCGCCCCGAATGCGGATCATCGGCGGCGCGCCGGTCGTGAGGTGGAGGTCGGATGCGCCACTGTCGACCATCTCAGCCAACAGCCCGTTGATCGAGTACCCGTCGTCCCCGGCCTGTTCGGTGCTCGCCCGCTTGTACGCATCGGGCGCCGCCTGCGGCGGTTCGACCAGAGCGGCCGTCGGCGCAGCCTGGTACGGCCTTTTGGACGAAGACGGCGGCGTGGGGGTGGGCGACTGGACGGGCGACGCAGGTGCCGGCCCGCCACCTGAGGCATACGCGAACTGCTCCGGCACATACGGCTGTCCGACGGTGCTCACTGCGCTCCCCTCGTGCCGTCCGAGGTAGCCACCGTCGGACGGTGCGCTGATGGTGACGGCGATAGCGGATGGTGCTGGTTGACGCTTCAGCATCGGCTCCGCATTGATCCGCCTTGAGCGCAGCCGGCAACCGTTGGCCGCACCCCATCCAAACCCAGCGATCAGGGACCACGGCGGAGCGGAACCGGCGGCGCGACGCAGCCGCGTCAGGACACCAAGGCGGAACGCTCGGCCCAGTCAGCGAGGCTCATGTTCCACATCGTGTACCCGTTGGAGTTCTCGAGCGACCGAGGCGAATTGATGTACCTGACCACGTCGCCCTGGCGCGAGGTGCCGAACAGCCAGCGCGCGTTCTCGGTGCTCATGCCCGTACATCCGTGGCTGACGTTGTCTCGGCCCTGGGACCCCACCGACCACGGAGCCGCGTGGACGAACTCCCCGCTCCAGGTCAATCGCATCGCATACTTCACGTCGATGTTGTAATACTCGGGGTCGTCCTTCGCGATACCGGTGGTCTCGGCATCCATCTGCCGGCTCTCCTCCCGGCTGAGGATCACCTTGATGCCCTCCCGGGTGAGAAACCCGGCCTTCCCCGTGGTCACCGGGATGGTCCGGAGAACCTCGCCGTCGCGACGTACGGTCATCGTGTGCCGCTGCACATCCACGGTGCTGACCATGGCAGGGCCGATGGTGAAAGAACTCGTGGCGTTGCGGTCGGTCCACAACCCAGGCTGGGTCTCGACTCCAGCGATGTCAGCTCGGACCGACACCCTGGTGCCGGGCTGCCAGAACGATGACGGGCGCCACACGAGCTGCCGTCCGTCCAACCACCCCCACGCGCCATCAACACGGGGTGACGTGGTGATCGACACCCGCCGTTCGATGTCGTCCTGTCGGTCTTCGTCGACCGCTGAGACGAACTGGAGCGCGACCGGCATCCCCACCCCGACCGTCCCGCCGTCGGAGGGGAGGAGGTCGTAGGTGGCGGTGTCCGGAGCGGTCATGGTGGTCAGGGTGCTGACGCTGGTGGCGGTCAACCCAGCCGGGTTGACCGCATCGGCACGCACTTGGTAACGGGTGCCTGGCTTGAGGTTCTGGGAGCTGGTCCAGGTTGCGCGGGCGGCGTCGAGTTCACCAGGAATGGACTCCTGGCCGCCGATCAGGCGCACCCGTCGGATCGAGCCCCCGATAACAGTCACCCGGACCGGTCGATCTGGACGGACGCGAGTGGTTCCATCGTCAGGAGTGATAGCGATCTGCGCCGGCGCGGGTGCGGAGGTAGGCACCTGTGGTGTGGTGCTGTTAGCCACAGTCTCATCGCGGGGGCTCTGGCAAGCGGTCACAGCGATCGCGGTCAGAAGCGCGACAACGCTACGGGCTGCACGACCCCGGCGTCGCATCGGGGAGACCTGCATCGACTGACACTCCTGTCGTACCAAACGGCGTCGACATGGCCAGCTAACCCGACGTCCGTCCCACACCTATGATCGTACGGCACCGAAAGCAAACGCGATGGATAACCCGACCGATATCGCCCCGGCCGAAACGTACGCCCGCTGGCGTCCCTTCCTGTCGAGGGCGCAAGGGTCAGTGGGCGTGCACACCCCGCCAGTACTCGAAGACCCACCCGACGAGCGCGAAGGCACCGAGGACCACGCCGATGAGCGAAAGCCACCACCCCACCGCCATCCCGAGGAACACCACCGCACCCGATGCCGCTAACGGAAGTGGCCACCAGCTGTGCGGGCTGAAGAATCCGTAGTCACCGGCAGCGGCTTCAATGGGAGCCGCCGGGTCGTCTTCGGGCCGGGGGTCGATATGACGTGCGGTGAACCAGAGGTACCACCCGATCATCAACGCTAGGCCACCGGTCAGCAGCAGTCCGACCGAACCGACCGGCTCCTGCCAATCGGTCAAGATGCCGTAGATGACGCCGGTCGGGACAAAGAAAAAGGTCCCGGCGCCGAACAGCCAGCTCTCTACCTTCACCGGTCACCGCCCTGGGTGCGGTGCGGGCTTTGCGCTGCGCCGTCGCCACTGCCAGAACCACCTCGGGACGTGCCGGTTCCCTGGTTGTCGAGATCCGGTTCGCCGAGCAGCTCATCCAGCACGCTCTTATCGGATGTCGGGCCGTCGCCCCGCAGCACCTCGGGGTGGTGCAGGTCGAATGCCGGCCGCTCCGAGCGGATCCGCGGGATGGTGACAAAATTGTGCCGCGGTGGCGGGCAGGACGTTGCCCACTCCAATGAGGCGCCGTACCCCCATGGGTCGTCGACCTCGATCCGAGGAGCCGTTTGCCACGTCTTCCATACGTTGTAAAGGAACGGCAACGTGGAGGCACCCAGCAGGAACGCGCCCACGGTGGACAGCTGATTCTCCCAAGTGAAGCCCTCCCCCGGCAGGTAGTTCGCGTAACGCCGAGGGAAACCCTCGACACCCAACCAGTGCTGAATGAGAAAGGTGGTGTGGAAGCCGATAAACAACATCCAGAAATGGATTTTTCCCAAGCGCTCGTCGAGCATCCGACCCGTGAACTTGGGCCACCAGAAGTAGAACCCGGCGAACATAGCGAACACCACCGTGCCGAACACCACGTAGTGGAAGTGCGCCACTACGAAATAGGAGTCCGACAGGTGAAAGTCCAGCGGCGGGCTTGCCAGGATGATGCCCGTCAGACCACCGAACAGGAACGTGACCAAAAACCCAATGGCCCACACCATGGGCGTCTCGAACGTCAGGCGCCCACGCCACATGGTGCCGATCCAGTTGAAGAACTTCAGACCGGTGGGGACGGCGATGAGCATGGTGGTGAAGGCGAAGAATGGAAGCAGGACCTGACCGGTCACGTACATGTGGTGCGCCCAGACCGCGACCGAGAGCGCCGCGATCGCGATCACCGCGAACACCATGCTCTTGTACCCGAACAACGGCTTACGGCTGAAAGCGGGGATGACCTCGCTGATGATGCCGAAGAACGGCAGCGCGATGATGTACACCTCAGGATGGCCGAAGAACCAGAACAGGTGCTGCCACAGGATGGCGCCGCCGTTCTCCGGCTCGAAAACCGTCGAACCCAACTGCCGGTCGGCGCCCAGCACCAGCAGAGCCGCGGCCAATACCGGGAAAGCCATGATCACCAGCACGCTGGTGATCAATACCGTCCAGGTGAACATCGGCATGCGGAACATCGTCATTCCCGGTGCTCGCATGCAGATGATCGTGGTGATGAAGTTGACCGCACCCAGAATGGTGCCGAAACCGCCGAGCGCCAGACCGAAGATCCACAGGTCGGCACCGATACCCGGCGAGTAGGCGGCGTTGGACAGTGGCGCGTAGGCGAACCAGCCAAACGACGCCGCTCCCTGGGGGGTCAAGAAGCCGACGCTGGCGATGAGGCCACCAAACAGGTAAAGCCAGTACGCAAACATGTTGAGACGTGGAAAAGCGACGTCCGGAGCGCCGATCTGCAAGGGCATCAGAGCATTGGCGAAACCCGCGAAGAGCGGGGTCGCGAATAACAGCAGCATGATAGTGCCGTGCATGGTGAACAGCTGGTTGTACTCCTCCGGATTGCGGACTACCTGCAACCCAGGAGCGAATAGCTCCGCGCGGATCACTAACGCCATGACCCCGGCAACAAGGAAGAAGATGAAGGAGGTGATGAAGTAGAGATTGCCGATCACCTTATGGTCGGTGCTGGTGACCCATCGCACGACAGTTCGGCCTAGGCTCTGGCGCGTAGGCGGCGCCCAATCCGCCTCGCGGTAGGCAGTGGTCATCGGGCGCTCCCCACGGCTGGGATCTTTTCGCGCTCGCCGGGAGCGAGCTGCTCTTGGTTGAGGGAGTCAGGCAGGATGCCGTCCTGGCCGCGAGCACGAAGGTCCGCTAGGTGTCGGTCGTATTCGGCCCGGGGCACCACCCTGACCTGGAAGATCATTTGAGAGTGGTAGGCGCCACACAGCTCCGCGCAGCGCCCCCGAAACGTCCCGACCCGGGTGGGCGTCACCTCGAACTTGTTGACCCGGCCAGGGATCATGTCCGTCTTGCGGAGAAAGGCCGGCACCCAGAACGAGTGGATGACGTCCCGGGCGGTGAGCACGAACTGGGTGCGTTCGTTCACCGGCAGGTAGAGCGTCGGGATCTCGTCCTGGCTGACATCGGAGCCGGTGACCGGCACCTGCTCGGTGGACTCGAAGGCGTCACCGGTCAGGTAGTTGAAGTCCCAGGCCCAGCGCTTGCCGACCACGTTGATGACGTTGACACCCTGGAGCTGAGCGCCCTCCGACGTCTTGATCAGCGCTGCCTCGTCACGAGCCGTGTAGAAGAACAGCACCCCCACCATGAACAACGGGACGACGGTGTACAGGATCTCGATGGGCACGTTGTAGCGCAGCTGGACCGGCAACCCCACGTCCTTCTTGCGCTTTCGATACGCGACCACGCACCACAAGGTGAGACCCCAGACCAGGACACCGACGGCCAGCGCGGCGATCCATGACCCGTTCCACAACGAGGTGATGCGGTCTGCGTCCGTGGTGGCACCCTCAGGAAGCCACCCTCGCTGGAGGGTGGCGGAGCACCCGCTGGGCAATCCAGCGGCGACGACGGCGAAAGCTGCGCGGACAACGCCTGCGCGCCTGATCGGCTGCCGAGGCGCCCGCCTGGGTGTATGTAAAACCAACCGAGAACCTCTCGAACCCGAGGCCGACAGCGGCCTCTGAACATGACAAAGACGAAGCAACGCGGCCAAGAAGGCGAGCCTGTTAAGACCCGTCAGCCACCCCTGGAGCGCTCACGTCAACGTACCGCAGCACCGTCATTCCGGCCGTTCAGGGGGCGGCTAGCGTGACGTGGTGCCCGTCACCTCCAACACAGCCCGTCAGCCGGTGCCGCGTCGGCTGCTGGACGCCGCGGCACCACCCCTGTCACCGGCGGCGCGCACGGCGTGGCTGACGGCGCTGGATGACGGCTGGGCCGATCCGCGGCGGCTCTACACCGAGGCCCGGCGGGCTCGCGCCCTGCTGGACGCCGCCCGCGAGGTGGTGGCCCAGGCGCTCTCGCTGCGACCCGACGAGGTGTCCTTCACCTCGTCGGGGACGGTGGCCCGCCAGCTCGGACTGCGTGGACTGCTGCACGGCCGGCGGCGGGCGGGGACCCGGCTGGTCCTCAGCCACATGGAGCACTCCGCCTTGCTGCTCACCGCACAGTGGCACGGCGACAGCGAGCTGGTGGGCGTCGATCGGCTCGGCCGTGTCAACACCGAGGCGTTCGCGGCAGCGGTACGCCGGCCCGGGACCGCCGCAGCAAGCCTGCAAGCTGCGAACGGAGAGGTCGGCACCCGGCAACCGCTCGCCGAGGTCGGACAGGTGTGCCGGGAGGCAGGCGTCCCGCTGTTCGTGGATCTCGGCTCGGGGCTCGGACGAGATCACCTGCCGTGGGCAGAAGGCACGGCGCCGCCGTCCTCTGCGGGGGCACCTGTCGAGGCGCTCCCCGGGGCGGCGTCAGTTTCCCAGACGCCGATCGGCGACGTGCTGGTCGCCGACGCCCGATCATGGGCAGGTCCGCCTGGAGTCGGTGTGCTCGCGGTGCGCTCGGCAGTGCGCTGGCGTTCTGACGGACCCCACGACCAAGCCGGGCTCGACCGAGCGCCGGGGGAACCTGACGTGCCAGCGATCCTCGGCGCCGCCGCCGGGCTCCAGGACGCCGAGATGCACCGCACCGATCGGGCCGAGCGGTGCCGGGCGCTGATCGACGAGCTGCGCGCGGCGGTCGCCACGATCCCGGACACCGAGGTGGTCGGCGATCCGGTGGATCGGCTGCCGCACGTCCTGACCTGGTCGCACCTGTTCGTGGACGGGGAGGCGCTGGTGAGCGAGCTGGACCGACGGGGGTTCGCGGTCGCGTCCGGCTCGGCCTGCACCTCCAGCGCTCTGGAGCCATCGCACGTCCTGGCGGCGATGGGTGTGCTGACCCAGGGCAACCTGCGGGTCACCCTGCCGCTCGACCCGGTCGCCGACGATGTCCGCCAGCTGGCCACCCAGCTGCCGGAGGTGGTCGCCCAGGTGCGGGCCGTGCTCGGAGCGGACGGGCTGTGACGGCGCGGCCCGTCGTCGTGGACGCCCGTGGGCTGCGCTGCCCGCAGCCGGTGATCCGCCTAGCAGCACAGGCCAAGGGCCTGCCGGACGGCACCGTCATCGACGTCCTGACCACGGACCCCGCTGCAGAGCAGGATGTGCCCGCCTGGTGCCGGATGCGGTCGCACACCTGGCTTGGGGTGGTTCCCATTGTCGATCGGGCTGGGGCCGCCACGGGACTGCGGCTGCGGGTCCGATTGGGTCAGTGACCCGAGCTGTTCCCGCACCAGCCCAGCTGATGAGTGCAGCCGGTCAGTCCAGGCAGCCCAGCGTCACCTTGGCCACCCCGCGCGGCGCCGCGACGTCGCGCTGATACGCCGCGGCGAACGACCGCGCCTTGGCCTCGGCGTCGAAGTACACCGTGGCCGCCGCCCAATAGTCGTACGGATCGACTCCGAGCGCCTCGATGGCTCCCCGGTCACACGCCAGGTCACCGACCACCGCTTGGTACCCGACGGCCGCGGCGCCAGCCACCGCGTCCTGAAGTGCGCCTTCGGACGAACTGTGGCCCACCGTGAGGTAGACCGCCCAGGCTGCGTCGCCTTGCGTAGGTTGCCCAAGAGCTTTCGGCCATGCCGGGGTGATGGTGGCCTTGGCGGTCCGCGTCGTCCGGGCGGTGCTGGCCGGTCGGCTGGTTGGGGTTGTAGACGTGGCCGGCATCCGGGTCAGCGTCCGGGACGGCGTTGCCGTGGGCTCGGGCCGCGTCGGAGCACTGGCCGTGGCGGTCGTGCTGATGCCCGACGCGCCGACGGATGCGGGCCGCGGCTGAGCCGGGGAACCCGAGGAACATCCACTGACCATCGCGGCAAGCACCCCGAACACCAGCGCCCCGACCCGCAGCGCCCGAAACCGCGGCGGCTTGCACCGTGATGACCTGAACCCGGTCGAAGATGCGGCCAGCAGCGCCGTCAGCCAGATATCCACCTGGCCCGTTGTCAGCAGTGGCACTCGCCCTAGCCGAGGAGTAAACCGCAAGAGCACGGATGGGCGTTGGACGGTCCGGCTAGCCACGAGCGGCCGGTCTGTCCCGATCGAGGACGTCATGATTCCCCCATTCGGGTGGCGGTGACGGCGGGACATCGACGCGCTCGGCGCCCACCTTGAGTCATGCGACGTGCGAGAAGAGTCATGTCACACCCGATGGCGGCGACGCTACGAAAAGCCGGTCTCACCGATCGTCATGATGACGAGTCGGGTATTGCTCCAGTCGACCAACACCCGTAGCGTTCGGCATCGCAGTCAGGGGATGCTCAGAGGAGACACAGGATGAAGCGGCGGACCTGGCTTGTGGTGGCATCACTGGCTGCTGTGGGGGTGCTCGGCGCAACCGGTGCAGCCGCATCCGGTGGGCTCACCGCGATGGTTCCACCCACCCCCGGCGGCGCTTCGGCCGCGACCGCCCCGCGAAGCAACCTGATCCTGTCGATGACCGACGACATGAGCGTCCGCCGCGAGTTCGGCATCGGCTGCAGCGCAGGCGACTCACTCGACCTCGTCGGCTCGCCGACGCGCGCCGGGTCCGGCTCCTTCCGGCACCTGGTCCGCAGCTGCGCCGAGCGCGCCGAGTTCTCCTTCGACCGGCTGACGCCACGGCAGCGCTACGTGTACGGGTGGTCCTCCTACTTCCCGACGAACTTCACGATCGCCAACAACAAACCAGGCCAGGGATTCGCCATCCTGATGCAGATGTCCGGCTGGCCAGCGGTGGATGGGCGCAACCTGCGGTGCGGCGGCGTCGGGCACAAGTTGAGCGTCGGCGCCAGCGACCAGCTCTCCTTCACCTTCCAGTGGCAGAAACAACCGGGCTCGTTCAACGAGCGCATGGACGAATCCGACTGCCGCAAGTTCACCAATTTGATGGACATGAAGCAGGCCCGCGGCAAGTGGGTCGACTTTGTGATGGAGGTCAAGCACACCGACCAAGCAGACGGCTTCCTGCGCCTGTGGACGAAGACGCAGGGCCAGGGCTGGCGACAGCTGGTCGACGTCAAAGGCGCCACGTGGTGGAACAGTGCGCGCGCCAGGCCGTACTTCAAGACCGGTATCTACACCGGCGACCCCAACAAGGCCGTCCGGGTGATGGACCCGATCGTCGTCTACACCGACGAGTACCGGATCGGGAATGCCAGCGCCAGGTTGTCAGACGTGTCACCTGACGGCACCGACCCCACCGGCGGCGCGACGAACCCCACTCCGCCGTCCACCCCGGCGCCCACCCCGACCCCGGCTCCCACCCCGACGCCGGGGAGCAACGTGCCGCTTGGCCGCACTATCACGATGACCTCCGAAACCAGCAAGCGTCTGGTAGCGGCCCTGCCTGGACGAGCGCTCTACGCCGAGGGCCTGACCGTGGGCAACGAGGATCTGTACGACGTGATCGACCGCGGGAACGGCGTCATCGGGCTGCGATCGCGGGGCACCGGCAAACTCGTGGGTATCACCAGCCAAGGTGAGCTGTTCGCCACTTTCGACACCGACCAGCCTGCTACCCGGTTCCGCTGGGTCTCCGGAACCAGCACCACCTTCAGCTTGCGTTCCGAGGCGAACACCCTGTTCGTCGCAGCATTCAACGGACGCCCGCTGCGGGCCGAAGGGCGAGCCATCGGCCCGGAGGACCGGTACGCCTTCACCGTGCGGTGAACCTCGCCAAGCGCGGCCTGGGCAACGACGTCCGGGCCGTCACGCGGTGACCTCACTCCGTCGTGCGCAGATGCGGGTGCTCGGGCCAGGGGGCGTCCGCCGGACGCAACCCGACCCAGCCGGTCTCCCGCAAAGCACAAGCCGTGAGCACGCCGACGATCAGCGATGGGCTGTGCAGCCGTCCGGCGAAGATAGCGGCCCGGATGTCGTCGAGCTCGAACCAGCCGGTCGGCATGTCCAGCTCCTCGGCTTCGCGCTGATGGCGCTCCGCCTCGGGCACCGGAGACAGGTCGCGGGCTAGATACACCCGAAACGCCTCGGACGACCCGCCCGGGGACAGCATCCAGTCGATCACGGTGTGCCAGATCCCCGCCCGCAGGTCGGCCTCCTCGGCCAGCTCTCGGACCGCGGCCCGGTGCGGCTGCTCGCCAGCCACATCCAGCAGGCCGGCGGGCAGCTCCCACATCCGCATCCGCACCGGATGCCGGTACTGGCACACCAGCGGCACCCGGCCCTGGTCGTCCAGGGCCAGGACGCCGACCGCACCCGGGTGGTCGATCACCTCACGGGTCACCACACCGGCCGAGCCCAGGTCGACGTCGTCGCGGCGCACGTCCCAAACCGCACCGTCGAGCACCACCTCGGACGAGATCACCGGGAGGTCCTCGCAGACGTCCACCAGCGCGAGGGGCGGGCCGGAGCGGGCGCCGCGGGTCAGGTCGACGTTCACGCGGTGGCCGCGCCAGACGGAGTGACCGTCGGCGGTGTGCCGCCCGAGGACGGACCGCCCGAGGACGGACCGCCGGACGACGGACCGCCGGACGACGGGCCAGCAGGCGAGGGACCGTCGGGCGATGGCTCGGATGGCGACGTGGCCGGCTCGGCCAGCTGCCGGGCCGGGCGGTCAGGACGGTTCACCTCCACCAGCCGGGCCGCCCGCTGCGCGTCCACAGCGGCCGCGACCAGCCCGACGAACAACGGATGCGCGCGAGTCGGTCGAGACGTGAACTCCGGGTGCGCCTGGGTCGCCACGAAATAGGGGTGCACCTCGCGGGGCAGCTCCACGAACTCGACCAGCGCACCGTCCGGGGAGGTGCCGGAGAAGACCAGCCCGGAAGCCTCCAGCCGCTCCCGGTAGGCGTTGTTCACCTCGTACCGGTGCCGGTGCCGCTCGTCCACCCGGGTGCTGCCGTAGGCGGTCGCCACCACCGAGCCGGCCACCAGCTGCGCCGGGTAGCTGCCCAGCCGCATGGTGCCGCCGAGGTCGCCGGCGCCGTCCACGTACGCCTTCTGCTCCTCCATGGTGGCGATCACCGGGTGCGGGGTGTCGGAGTCGAACTCAGTGGACGACGCGCCAGCCAGGCCGGCCACGTGCCGGGCGTACTCCACGACCAGGCACTGCAGGCCGAGGCACAACCCGAGCGCCGGGACGCCGCGTTCCCGCGCCCAGCGCAACGCCCCGACCTTGCCCTCGATCCCACGCACCCCGAAACCGCCTGGGACGCAGACCGCGTCCACCCCGGCGAGCGCCTTCTGGGCGCCGTCGGGGGTATCGCACTCGTCCGAGGCGACCCACCGCAGCTGCACCCGGGCGTCCTGGGCGAAACCGCCCGCACGCAGCGCCTCGGTCACCGACAGGTAGGCGTCCGGCAGGTTGACGTACTTGCCGACCAGGGCCACCTCAATGTCGTGCTCCGGCTCGTGCACCCGGCGCAGCAGCTCGTCCCACCCGGTCCAGTCGACGTCCCGGAACGCCAGCCCCAACCGCCGCACCACGAACGCGTCCAGCCCCTCGGTGTGCAGCACCTTCGGGATGTCGTAGATGGACGGCGCGTCCACCGCGTTCGCCACGGCGTCGGCGTCCACGTCGCACATCAGGGAGATCTTGCGCTTCACCTCCGGCGGGACCGGACGGTCGCTGCGCACCACCAACGCGTCCGGCTGGATGCCGACCTGGCGCAGCGCGGCCACCGAGTGCTGGGTCGGCTTGGTCTTCAGCTCCCCCGAGGGAGCCAGGTACGGCACCAGCGACACGTGCAGGAAGAACACCCGGTCGCGACCGACGTCGTGCCGCACCTGTCGAGCCGCCTCCAGGAAGGGCAGCGACTCGATGTCCCCGACCGTGCCACCGATCTCGGTGATCACCACGTCCACGTCCGGTCCGGCCATCGCCCGGACGCGGCGCTTGATCTCGTTGGTGATGTGCGGGATCACCTGGACGGTGTCGCCCAGATATTCGCCGCGCCGCTCCTGGGCGATCACCGTGCTATACACCTGGCCGGTGGTGACGTTCGCCCCGGTGGTGAGCGCGGCGTCCAGGAACCGCTCGTAGTGGCCGATGTCCAGGTCGGTCTCAGCGCCGTCGTCGGTGACGAACACCTCGCCGTGCTGGAACGGGTTCATCGTGCCCGGGTCGACGTTCAAGTAGGGATCGAGCTTCTGCATGGTGACCCGGATCCCCCGGGACCGGAGCAGCAACCCAAGGCTGGAGGCGGTGAGTCCCTTGCCAAGCGACGATGCGACCCCGCCGGTCACGAAGACATGTCTGGTCTGCTCCACGGACTTCCACTGTAGTGGGTCGGTCCGCGGTTGCCGACCAGCAGCCGATGCTGCACCAAGAGGATCGTTCGCCGCTCACGTCCTCACCGCCTGCTGAGCAGGTCAGGTCCTCACGCCCTGCCAAGCAGGTCGGCGTACATCACCAGCACGGCACTCAGCGCGGTCCGGTCGTCCGGCAGCTGGTACGCCCGCTGGCGGGCACGGCGGCGCAGCTCGTCGCGCAGTCCCTTCTCGTGTGCCATCTGACTCAGCGCGGCCGCGAGAGCCACGGCATCGCACGGTGGCACGAGCAGCGCCGCCTCGCCGGTGACCTCTCGGGTGCCTCCGACGTCGGTCGCGACGATCGCCGCGCCCGCGTGCAACGCCTGCTGGACGGCGATCGGCTGCCCCTCCCAGGCCGCCGGGGAGACCACGACGTCGGCCACCGCCAGCAGGTCACCGACGTCGTCCCGCCAGCCGAGCAGCCGCACCGGTAGCGACCGCGCGTCGATCTGGGCGGCGAGCGGCTCCCGCAGCGGGCCGTCCCCGGCCACCAGCACCACCAGCTCAGGAACCTGCTTCAACGCGGCCCGGGCAGGTGGTGGAGCGGACGACCCGGCACCAGATCCGGGCATCGGCGCCATCAGCTCGACCGCGTCCAGTAGCAGCGGCAGCGCCTTCTGCTCGGTGAGCCGAGCGACACACAGGACGACGACCTTGCCGACGACCCCGAGGGACCGGCGCAGCTGGTCGGGCTCCGCTCCAGACGCCCGCGGTGCCGGCGCGGCGATCACCGCGGACCTGACGTCCGAGGCGCCCAACCTGCTGACTCGGCGCCGCAGATCGGCGGACACCCCGGCGATGACGTCCGCGCCGTGGACCACCAGCCGCTCCAGGAAGCCGTACATCAACCGGGCGCCGCGACCGCCGCCGGCCGGGGGGGCGTTGTGCATCGTGACCACGAGCGGCGGACGCCCTCGCCGCTCGCTGCCGGCACCCCGCACACCGGCACCCCGCACACCACACAGCGCCAGGACCGTCAGGCCACCCGCACGCACACCGTGGGCGTGCACTACGTCGGCGTCGCGGGCCAACCGGCGAATGGTGGTCGCAGTCCGCAGGTCCCGCACCGGCCTAGGTCGCTCGGCGATCGGCACCGGCACGTGCCGGCTGCCGGTGCCCCGCAAGTGGTCTGCCAGATCCGTCGGTCCCGCGACCACCACCCGATGACCGGCCGCCACCAGGCCGGCCGCCACCGAGCGGACGTGCCGGACGGTGCCGCCGGCGCTCGTCCCGAGCAGCAGCAGCACCCGGAGCGGACCAGGGCCGGACGCCGAGCCAGCTGCCGGGTCAGGCACCCGCCGCGCCAGGAGGGGCGGCGGGTGAGGCGTCGCGTCGGACGCGGGGTCAGCGGTCGTCATCACGGTCCTCTCCGGTTCTGGCACGAATCGGCGTCGAGCTCGGCCCGCCGGCAGCGGTCCGGTCGACCAGCAGACGCACCGACCGGGGGTCGATGATCCGCAGCACCACCGCCACGGCCGCCACCACGACGAGAGCACCGATCGAACCCGCCAGCACCGACTCCCAACCCGCGGCGGACTCGACCGGCACCATCAGATCGAGCACCGCGTCGGTCACCCACCGTCCAGCCACCGCGGCGAGTGTCGCGATCGCCGCCGCTCGAACCATCGGCACCAGCAGCGTCCGACGCAGCCCAGCCAGGCGCCGGCCACCGATCTGGACCCGGGCGATCGCGACGAGCAGCAGCAGCCCGGCGATGGTCATCCCCGCGGAGCTGGCGAGGCCCAAAGCCACCAAGACGTCCCGAGGCCTCGGACCCTCGGCGCCCGCCGGTGAGCCAGACCCGATGAGGCGCTCCGCAAGCACGAGCGACCCGGCCGCTGCCAGCACCCACCCGGTTGCCGTAGCCGCGCCAGCCCACCACGGTGCACCCGCGGCGAGCAGGGCTCGACCGAGATGCGCGATGAGGGCCACACCCACCAGGCCGGGGGCGTAGGCGACGAGCGTGTCCGACAACGACGCCACACCGACGCCGCCGACGTCCAGCGCCGTGAACATCCCGCCGACCGCGGGCGCCGTCGCGGCCACGACGGCCGCACCGCAACACGCCGCCACCGCTACCGCCCGGGTGCTGCCCTCCAGCAGCCGGGCGAAGCCGGCCTGGTCGCCGGACCGGGCGCGCGCGACCAGCGCAGGAAACGTCACAGTCGCCAGTGGCACCACCACCACCGCGTACGGCAGCAGGTACACGGCCTGCGCGTACTGGTAGACGTTGACCGTGCCGGCGCCCGCCTGGTTGGCCAGCCGGAAAGTGACCAGCACCAGCAGCTGCTGCGCCAGCAGTCCAGCGATGCCGGCGCCAGCGAGCGACCGCACCTGGGCCACCACACCCGGATCGAAGCGCAGCTGTGGCCGCAACCGGACACCGGCTCGCAGCACCGGAACCAGCAGCGGGAGGCTGAGTGCGGCCACGCCGGCCGTCGTCCCCCAGGCCAACCACGCCTGCGCGCCCGCTCCGGGCAACTCACCGGCCGTCGCAGCGGTACTGCCGTCGAGGACGCCGTAGACCAGGTACACCACGATGACCGTCACGCTGGACAGCAGCGGCGCACACGCTGGCCAGAAGAACCGGTTCCGTGACTGCAGCACCCCGATCAGCACCACGCCGATGCCGTACAGCACCACCTGGGGGGCGAAGACCACCAGCATCCGGCTCGTCACGCCAACCTGCCCCGGGCAGTCATCACCGTCCAGCAGCAGCCGGCTGACCGGATCGGCGAGCACCGCGAGCAGCACCGCCAGCGGCGCGAGCACCAGCAGCGTCCAGGTCAGCAGTGCGCTGGCAGCTCGATCCGCAGCCAGCCGACCAGCAGCGTCACCCCGAGCCAGCGATCCCGCCAGCACCGGCACCACCCCAGCCGCGAGCGCGCCACCGGCGGCCACCTCGAACAGGACGGTCGGCAGCTGGTTGGCCGTCGAGTACGCCGAACCCACGCAGGAGGCACCCACCGTCCCGGAGAACGCCATCCACCTGCCGAACCCGGCCACCCTGGCCAGCAGGGTGAGCCCCGCGACGACACCAGCCGCCCCGACCAGGCGCGCTACGGCAAGGGGGATCCTCATCGATCCACCCTGAACGCCGTGCCTTCCCTGACGGCCATACCTTCCCTGAACGCCAGGCCCGTCGAGCAGGCCCCCATCAGATTCACCCTCGTCGACCTCACCGCTAGGGCCGCCGGCCGAGGCGGTCGAGGTCGCGCAGGATCGCTGTGCGCTCGATGACCGTCGTGAAGCTGACCCGCTCGCTGACCAAGGTCAGGGCGACCACGGCAGCCAGCGCGACCACCTGCCCACCGCGCCCCCACCGCAGGACGGCGGCTGTTCCCAGCAACGCACCGGCGCAGTTCGCTCCGGTGTCGCCGAGCATCGTGCGCTCCGCCAGGTCATCGGGCAGCGACGCGGCGGCAGCACCCACCGCGGCGGGCAGGACCACGGCGGCCGGACCGGCGCCGAAAGCCGCAGGAGCCGTCGCCACGACCACCTTGAGGGCGCGCCCGGGGCGCAGGTCCAGCAGGTTCACCAGGTTCGCAGTGCCGGCCACCACGGCTCCGCCGAGCACCGAGTCGACCACCGAGCCACGCACCCGCCGGCTGGCTGGGGCAACCGGCTTCGCAGCCACCCGGCGCGATGGCCCGGCGACCGCGGCAGCGAGCACCCCGGACGCCGCCAGGCCGACCACCTTCACCGCACCCGAGGTGATCACGCCGTCCTTGAGCGCCCCCAGGTGCCCGCTCAGCCCCTTGGCCTGCTGCCCGTCGGCAAAGTCGTCATAGGCACCCACCAGGCCGGCGGCCACCGTGGCTACCAGCGCCGCGTTTCGTTGCCGGGCGGTCAGGGTCGACGTCGCACCGAGACCCACCGCGGCACCAACGACGAACGCTGGACCCTCCAGCAACGTGACGGTCTCGCCCCGGTGGTTGATGCGAGACCACCGGGCGACGCCGCCTGGCGGAGCGACGGCGAGCACGGTCGCGGCGAGCCTGACCCCGGCCGCCGCCGCGCTCGCCGTCCTCGCCACTCGCCACAGGCGACCGCCGAGGCCGCGACGCTCCGCAGCGGTGGGCGTGCCGCGGGTCACGAGCCGTCCGGGGCCGGGGGCGGGAGCGCGTCGCGCGCGCCGGCACCAGCGCCGTACTGCCCGGCGTCACCGCCGAGCTGCTCGCCCAGCGCCAGCACCACTGCCACCCGTCCACGTGCCCGGTCGACGCCGTCCACCGTGGACACCTGGTCGGTGAGCGCGTCGTCGTCCCGGACCGTGCCCACCACCCCGGCCGGCTCGGCGGCATCCACCGGTCCGGCGACCACCGTGCCGGCATCTGCCGCGTCGAGGGTACGTGCGACCTGCCGCCAGCCGGTCAGCGCCGCAGACCGATCGCCCTCGGACGCCCCAGCGTCCGGTGCTCCGGCGAGGACAACGGCAAGGGTCGCCAGTGTCGGAGCCTGCCCGTAGGACAGCAAGCCGGCGTCCCGCAACGCGCTCAGCGCCTGGGCGCCGGCCGCGGGCGGTGGGCGATCCGCACCAGCAGGTATCGGTGTGACCAATGCTCTGGCCAGCAGGACCGCGATCCGCTGATCCAGCGGGTCTGCGGGATCCAGCGGCCCTGCGCGATCAGCGAGATCGGCCACGACACGTTCCCGCGTCTCGGCTTCTCCTCGCTCCACCCACGACGACTCCAAACGCACCTGTCCGCTGATCCGCGCACCGGCCGCGGTGAGCGTCTCGGTGAGATCGTCCGCGACGGACGTGTCGACCCCGGGAAGCAACACCAGCACCACCGCTTGCCCGGCGAGCCGGTCGCGAACCGCGTCGGCCGTCATCGCCGTCGCGACGTCGTCGTCGGCCTGACGTTCCCGCTGGGCCACCTCCAGCTCCGAGCGCAGGTCGTCCTTCTCCTGCCGCAGCTGCGCCACCTGGGAGGTCAGCTGCTGGCCGATCTGACCGCGCAACGGACCCGCGCCCAGCACGATGCCGACCGCCAGCGCCAAGAACACCGAGACGATGGAGACCAGGTGGTATCGGAAGTCGATCACGTCAGCTCAGTCCCCTGTCATGTCCGCCCAACCAGGCCGCGAACGTCAGCCTCGCGCGCACTGCGGTCACCACAGGTTCCCCACCCACGACACCAGGTTGTCCCACCGGGCGCCGACCAGGCCGAGGAACGCCTGGCCGGACGGTGTCGCGGCCAACGCCACCACCAGGGCGAGCAGCCCGCAGGCGACCAGCAGCAGTACCTGCCAGGTGGAGATCCGGGACCGGTACAACCTGCTGACCCCTTTGGCGTCCACCAGCTTGCTGCCGACCCGCAGCCGCGTGAGGAACGTGCTGGCCATCCCGGACCTGCCCTTGTCCAAAAACTCGACCAGCGTCGCATGGGTGCCGACGGCCACGATCAGCTCTGCCCCTTGGTCGTCGGCGAGCAGCATCGCGACGTCTTCGCTGGTGCCGGCCGCCGGAAAGACCAGCGGTTCGACGCCGAGCGTGCGAACCCGTTCCAACCCGGGCGCCCGACCGTCGCGGTACGCATGAACGACGACCTCCGCACCGCTGGACAGCGCCCGGTCTGACACCGAGTCCATGTCCCCCACCACCAGGTGCAGTGGCATCCCTGCCTCCAGCACCGCGTCCGCTCCGCCGTCCACCCCGATGATCACCGGTCGGTACTCCCGGACGTACGGCCGCAGGGTCAGCAAGTCCTCCCGGTAGTGGTAGCCGCGTACCACCACCAACACGTGCCGCCCGGCCAGCTGGGTGCGAAGTGCCGGGACGCCAACGCCCTCCAGGAGCAGCTCACGCTCGCGGCGCAGGTACTCCATGGTGTTGGCGGCGAACGCCTCCAGCTGCGCCGCGAGACCGAGCCGGGCGTGGTCGAGTGCTTCGGCCACCGTCTGCGCGGTCTGCACGGTTCCGGTCGCCACCAGCTCCCCGGCCCGCCATAGCTCGCCGCCCACCAGCCGTACCTGGTCGCCCTCGACCACGGCGGTCATCAGGTGCGGGCCGACGTTGTCCACCAAGGGCACCCCGGCCGCCACGAGGATCTCCGGCCCGAGATTGGGGTACCGACCACTCGTGCTGGCCGCCGCGTTGACCACCGCCGCCGGACGACGCATCACCAGCGTCTCCGCGGCCACCCGGTCGAGGTCCAGGTGATCGATCACCGCGACGTCTCCGGGCTGCAACCGGGTGGTGAGGTTCTTCGTGCGTGCGTCCACCCGAGCGACGCCCAGAGCACCAGCTGGGGCATCGGTGCGGACAGCAGGGCGATTCAAGGATCGCAGGACAGGACGGCGCATCGCCTGCATCCTCCCATGTCGTTGCAGATGCACCGAGTGCCGCCGATCAGGGCAGGAGTCGTGCGTAGATCTGGACCCGCGGGCGGAGCCAGCACCGGTCACCGCACCCACAAAACCGACACATGTCCGCCCGCTCCAACATGGCGGCCGATCAACTCGGTCGGTCAGCGCGTGCAGTGGACCGCAGCTCCTGCGCGTGGGCCAGAGCTAGCTGCGAGTCGTCCTGGCCGGCGAGCATCCGGGCCAGCTCGACGGTGCGGGCCGTCTCGTCCAAGGCCCGCACCCCGCTCTCGGTGACCTGCCCGTCATCGGACTTGGCGACCACCAGGTGCCGGTCGGCGTACGCGGCAACTTGCGGCAGGTGGGTCACCACGATCACCTGCGCGGACCGAGCCAGCGCCGCTAGTCGGCGGCCAATCTCCACCGCGGCACGACCGCCGACACCAGCGTCCACCTCGTCGAAGACGAAGGTCGGCACCGGGTCGGCGTCGGCCAGCACCACCTGCAGCGCCAACATGACCCGGGACAGCTCGCCGCCGGACGCACCCTTGGCGACCGGTCGCGCCGGGGCGCCGGCGTGTGGCACCAGGAGCAGCTCGATCTCGTCCGCGCCATACCGGGTCACCGTGACGGGACGCCGTCCGCCAGGCAGCTCCAGCTTCAGCCCATCGGGGTCGTCGCGCTGGGCGAGCGCGACCGTCATCGTGGCGTTGGGCATGGCCAGCTGGCTCAGTTCAGCGGTGACAAGCTCACCAAGATGAGCCGCGGCCCGGGCACGGGACGCCGACAACCGCGCGGCCAGGTCGGCCAGCCGGGCACTCCGCCGGTCGCGTTCGGCGGTCAGCCGCTCGATCCGGGAGTCGTCGTCCTCCAGCTCTGGCAGCCGAACTGCCGCATCGCGTGCCCAGGCGAGCACCGCGTCGACGTCCGAGCCGTAGGTACGGGTGAGCACTGCCAACGCCGCTCGCCGTTCCTGGACCGCGGCAAGACGCACCGGGTCGGCCTCCACGTCAGCCGCGTAGGTGGCCACATCGACGGCCAAGTCGCCGACCAGGTGGCTGATCTCGGTCAGCCGATCGGTGATCTGGGCCAGCACCGGGTCATGCTGGCGGACCGGGTCCAGAGCTCGCCTGGCAGTCTCCAGCAAGGTCGCCACGTCGGTCCCAGGTCCACCGGCAGCTTCGTTCGAGGCGTCGGTGAGTGCTTGGTGCGCCTGCTCGGCGGCCGCACGCAGGGCGTCCGCATGCCCGAGCCGAGCGTCCTCGTCGCGCAACGCCTGGTCCTCGCCGGGCTGGGGCTGCACAGCAGCGATCTCAGCGAGACCGCGGCGGAGTAGATCGACCTGATCCGACCGCTCCCGGGCGCCGGCCCGCACCAGGTCCAGTTCCCGCTTGACCTCCTCCAGGGCGCGGTGCGCGTCCCGGGTCGCCACCACCAGCTCGTCGTGCCCGGCGAACCGGTCGAGCAGGTCCCGCTGCCTCGCCGGCTGCGTCAGCCGGAGCTGGTCCGACTGCCCGTGCACGACCACGAGCTCGGTGGCCAGCTCGCCGAGCAGCCCGACCGGCACGGCCCGCCCACCCAGGTGAGCCCGCGACCGGCCACCCGCGGACAGAGCGCGGGCAAGCAGCAAGGTGCCGTCGTCATCCAGCCGGGCTCCGGCATCCAGAGCTGCCTGGGCGACCGGGCCGTCGACGCCCACCGCCACCCGACCTTCGACCACTGCCGTGTCCTGCCCGGCACGCACGATGCCAGCGTCGCCGCGTCCGCCGAGGAGCAGTGACAGGCCGGTCACCACCATGGTCTTGCCGGCTCCGGTCTCCCCCGTGACGACGGTCAACCCAGGATCGAGTTCCAGCACGGCGTCCGTGATGACACCTAGCCCCCGGATCCGCATCTCTTGCAGCACGTTCGCACCCTAACTGGACGCTGGGACCTCTCCGGCGACGTCCTGCTCAGGCGGGACGGCACCGCGACGGGCATCCTCCGGTGGTAGAACAGCCGGGTGTGCGGTCGCGGTCCCGCGCCAGCCGGTGACGGGGAGGCGGAACTTGGCGACCAGCCGGTCGGTGAACGGCGCACGAGTCAACCGGGCGAGCCGAACCGGCACGGTCGAGCGGCGAGCCTCGATCCGAGCACCGGGCATGAGCTCGTACCGGCGGCGACCGTCACACCACAGCACGCCGCTGCCCTCGGTATCGGAGATCACGTTGAGGGCCAGTACCGACGTCGGAGCGACGACCAGTGGCCTGGCGAACAACGCATGCGCGGAGATCGGGACCAGCAGGAGTGCGTCCACGGTCGGCCAGACCACTGGGCCACCGGCGGAGAACGAGTACGCCGTGGAGCCGGTCGGGGTCGCCATGACCACCCCGTCACACCCCACCGTGGACAGCGGGCGAGCGTCCACCTCGATCACCACCTGCAGCATCCGCTCCCGAGCGGCCTTCTCGACCGACGCTTCGTTGAGCGCCCAGCAACGGTGCACCTGCCGACCGTCGACGGACACGGTGATGTCCAGGCACAGCCGCTCTTCGACGCTGTAGTCCCGCGCCACCGCACGACGCACGGTGTCCGCCAGGTCATCGCGCTCGCTCTCAGCCAAGAAGCCGACGTGCCCGAGGTTGACACCGAGGATCGGCACCTCGCTGCCACGGACCAGCTCGGCCCCGCGCAGGATCGTGCCATCACCCCCGAGGACGATGGCCAGTTCGCACCCCGCGTACGGATCCCCCGGGTCGGCGACCTGGACGTCCTGGTCTTGTGCCGCGAGCACTAGCTCGTCGGCCTCGTCAGCGAGCATGACCGCTGTGACGCCCGCCGCTCGCAGCCCGGCGGTCACCTCGACAGCAGCCGCCAGCGCTTCCGGCCGGCCGGTGTGCGCGACCAGCAGCATCCGACGGCTCACGTCGGACCCTCCCGCACCGCGGCCTGGATCGCATCTTCCAGCGCCGCTGCCCGCAGCACCCCGGATTCGACGCACGGTCGCGAAACCGGTTGGTAAGCATCGTTGGATGCCTCGCCGGACCCATCAGGTGTCATGTCATGCGGCACGCCGCCGTCACCAGGAACGCCGCACCAGACGAAGTACTCAACGTTACCCCGCGCCCCCGGGTACCGGCTCGGGCGGACAGCTCGCGGGAGCAGCCCATGCATCTGCCCGGCCCGCATCACCGCCTGGACCGCCGCGATCCGATCGGTGGGCTCGCGTACGACACCGCCGCGCCTGAGTCGAGCTCGGCCCACCTCGAACTGCGGTTTCACCAGCAGCAGCAGCTCCCCAGCCGGCCGGACGAGCCGCACCAGGTCACCCATGACCAAGGTCAAGGAGATGAAGGACAGATCTGCCACGAGCAGGTCAACCGGACCTGATACGTCCCGGGGACGCAGCCCGCGAATAGTCGTACCGGACAGATCCACTACTCGTGCGTCTTGTCGAACCCGATCGACGAGCTGGTGATGTCCGACGTCCACCGCGATCACCTGGCGCGCCCCCCGCGCCAGCAACACCTGGGTGAACCCACCGGTGCTGGCGCCGGCATCTAGACAACGCCGCCCGGCGACCACCGGTACCGCCCCACGGGAGGCCAGCTCCGTGAGGACATCGTCGAGCTTGCGAGCTCCGCGCCCGACATCATCGGCACCTGGATCCGCGCCTACAACCACGGCGGCGTCGACCGACGCCTGTCGAGAGGGTTGTCTGACAGCGGTTCCCGCCACTGTGACCAACCCACGACGAATTACCGCGACCGCACCTGCCCGAGAGCGAGCCAGACCTCGCTGGACGAGGAGGACGTCAAGTCGGACTCTGCCTGACTCCGGTGCGGCCGACGCGACCTGGCCACTGTCGAGGTGATTCGTGGCTCAGCCGTCCAAATCGGCCAGGCGCCCTTGCAGCGTCTGGTGAACGTCGGCGTACACCTGGACCTGTGCTGACAGTGGCTGATTGTGGATGTGCACCACGGTGGCCAGTGCCTGGTCCACGACCTGGTCGCGAGTCAGCGGCAACACCAAGCCGTCGTTTCCGGCGCCAGCCGCCTGACTGTCAGCAGTCGCTGGCTCATCGTCACCGATGCTGTCGGCACCACTTAGGGCGGTGGGTTCCGCAGCCATGTAGCCTCTCCTCGCCGGCCCTGGACCAGAACAACCACTGGGTTCGTATGTTCCGATGGTGATCGCTGACATCGCATTGGCAGGATCACCATCCACGTGATGACCCCTGACAACCGAACACTACCTGGCTCGCTCCCGCATCCATCCCCATGGAGCGGCTATCGGCTCGAGCTGAGAAATCACGCCATCAAGCACCTGCTCAGTACTCGTGTCCTGGTCGTCAGAGGACGAGCTGGCCGGCAGCTGTGCGGCAATGGCGTCGACCTGCTCCCAGACGACAGCACATGCAGTGCGAACAGCTTCAAGGGCTATCTGTCGCTGATCGTCATCGTTCACCGCAGCAGGCTTTTCCAGCTGCCAGTCTGGACCTCTTCGTCGCCAGCGAACCGCTGGCACCACACGTCCTGCCCATCCGTCGTCGGTGAGCCGCGGAGTTGGACAAGGGATCAAGAGGTCCGTCAGGCTTCCGCCAAGAATGTCTGGTCGCTGCGTCGCCGGTGCTCGTAGCACGTCGTCCACACCATGGACACCGGTGAGGACGAAGGCGGCCGGGAGACCTGCAGCATGAGCTCCTGCAATATCCGTATCCAAGCGATCACCCACAACAAGAACCTGATCACGACCAGCCCGTTGAACCGCCTCATCGAAGATGGGACGGCAGGGCTTTCCTGCCACCTGAGGCTCCGCACGAGTGGCGCTTCTTAGCGCCTGCACGAATGCTCCGTTCCCCGGCGCCAGTCCCCGTTCGATCGGCAATGTGAGATCTGGATTGGCCGCCACCCATAACGCTCCAGATGTAATCGCCAAGCACGCCTCAGTCAGCTGAGACCAACCAATATCGGGAGAGAAACCCTGCACTACCGCAGCAACCGTGCTGTCGAAACGCTCGGCTGGTTGCAGTCCCATCCCTTCTATCGCCTCCCGCAGACCTTCTCCACCCGTCACAAGAACTGATGATCCCGGCGGAACTTGCTGCGCGACTACTCGCGCCGCAGCCAAGGCACTCGTGACCACCTGATCCGGGCGGGCCGTCACGCCCAGATCCTCTAGGTGCTCCGCTACCCCAGCTGGCGTGCGCAAAGCGTTATTGGTGATGTAGACCACCGTGGAACCGTCAGAGTCGAGCTGGTTCAGCACATCCATCGCCCCTGAGACCGCCTGTCGGCCGCGGTACACCACGCCATCCAGGTCAAGAAGGAATGCCTCAAAGAGCTCGACGGGAGCCTGGCTCATTTCAGCTCCTTGAATCTTTGACGCATCTGGTCATGTCAGCTGGACGCACCGCACCTTAGCTTGCCGCCGCCCACGCTCAGCAGCTTATTGCGCAGCGTCAAACAAACAAAGATCATCGGTCACCAATCGTAGATGAAAAAAAAAGACGCCCACCCTCAAGAAGAGGGTGGGCGTCTGAAGATGTCCGGCGGCGACCTACTCTCCCACGAGTTCCCACTCGCAGTACCATCGGCGCAATCAGGCTTAGCTTCCGGGTTCGGAATGGAGCCGGGCGTTTCCCTGACGCTATGACCGCCGTAACTCTATGAAGGTATGGCCGATTATCGACCGCACCTCAAGAACCGCACAGTGGATGCGTAGCATAAGAATATGGTGTCAAGTTATCGGCCTATTAGTACCGGTCAGCTTCATGCATTTCTGCACTCCCACGTCCGGCCTATCAACCCAGTAGTCTAGCTGGGGGCCTCTCGAGGAACACCTCATGGAGACCTCATCTTGAAGCGCGCTTCCCGCTTAGATGCTTTCAGCGGTTATCGCTTCCGAACGTAGCCAATCAGCCGTGCTCCTGGCGGAACAACTGACACACCAGAGGTTCGTCCATCCCGGTCCTTGCGTACTAGGGACAGCCCTTCTCAAGTCTCCTGCGCGCACAGCGGATAGGGACCGAACTGTCTCACGACGTTCTAAACCCAGCTCGCGTACCGCTTTAATGGGCGAACAGCCCAACCCTTGGGACCAACTCCAGCCCCAGGATGCGACGAGCCGACATCGAGGTGCCAAACCATGCCGTCGATATGGACTCTTGGGCAAGATCAGCCTGTTATCCCCGGGGTACCTTTTATCCGTTGAGCGACGGCGCTTCCACAAGCCACCGCCGGGTCAC
>JBOFLF010000101.1:0-16662 GCA_051657715.1 Angustibacter sp.
GAGCTCCTCGGCCAACACTGCCACATCACCCATCAGCTCCTGAGTCATCTTCAGCTCTGGGACAGGCTTGCCAGAATCCACGTGGTTCAAAAACAAGTCCACGAGCGGCTGCGCGGCTAGGCGTTTCGCTTCCAGATCCGAAGTGTCACTAGACGGCTCGGCCGTCGATAATTCAGCGGTTGCGTCCCCTTGGCCGCGAGCTTCGCCCGGCCCGAACAGCACTGAGTGCAACTGCGCGGACGGCAGGTTGATGCCGGGCAGGAACTGTTCCCGCAAGGCGTCCAGCCGTGACTGCGCGGTCAGATCGTCCAGGTTCTCGTCGGGCTGGATCGCAGGAGGAAGCTCAGAGACGGACTGATCACCCAATCGGGCCAGGCGCACCAGGAGGTCCAGCAGCGCCAGGCGCTGCTGGAGGGTCAGCGGGGCTTTGGCCAACTCGGCGTAGACCTCATCTGGATCGGCGAGCCAGGTCGCCAGCCGTCGGGGAAGCACCTCATCCGTAGCGATCCGGCCTGCCAGCATGAGGTGCAGCTGGCTGAACACCTCGACGCTGGCCGCGGCGATCCGCCGCGACACCTCGGCTGTGGGATCGATATCGGCTCTGGTGTCTACGTCGATGTTGCGGTTGGTAGCGACGCGACCGAACACGACGTCCCGCAGCTCGGTGGTGAACTCCCCTAGGTGTGGTCGGCCCAGAGCGGGTGATAGCAGCGGTCGCAAGCAGTGCAGCGCCAGGGACACCACCTCCTCCGGCCGGGACAACCAGCTGGAGGTGGTGCCGTGGAGGACCTGCCATGCCGGCACCCAGGGCAGCTGGTTCTCCGGCAGCCCGCTGGCTGACTCCAGCGCGGCGACGAGCCGCGGCAACGGCTCCAGCGGCTGCCTGGTCAGCTCCTCGACAACACGCAGCTGAGTCAGCGACTCGAAACCCGCGCCCTTCGCGCCGCCCCGTTCCCACAATGCCCGGCTCAGCTTGAGCAACAGGAGGGCGCGGATCGGATTGGTCTGCCTGATGAACGCCATGACCTGCGGAGGGGTGACCTGGAAGTCTTGCAGGAAAGGGTCACCCAGAGCGACGATCGCTTCCTCTATCTGGGCGATAGCCGTGTCTATGTCACCCGCCAGGATCAAGTTATCTATGTGGCCCGAAAGGTGATCCACTCCGGCCTCAAAGCAAATGTTCCTGAACACGTTTTGGTTTTTGTTATCAGGGGCGTAATTCGTTGCTGACGGATGGAAGGTCGGGACGACAATCTCCAGATGCGCGATGTCAGACAGGTCGTCCGTCGGTTTCGTCACTGCTATTGGGCCCCGAGGACCGATGAGGTGACTACCCCGGTAAAGTCCAAGCCTTTCAGGGTGTTCGCTGATTGCCTCCAGTACTATTCGAGTTATCGAGTTGACCCGTGGGTGCCACAGCTGGATGTGTTTCCGGTTGGCCTCGGTGATTAAAGCGGCGAAGAGATCCTCCTCGACGGCACCGGCGACCTCAGGCGATACCCAGGGCTCGACGGGCGCCGCCCAGGTGCCCGGGTGCTGGACCGCGTCCGCGCTGGCCCACACCTCACCATCGGCGTCGACGAGCTGCACGTGCACCGAGGGCACCACGGTGTCGTCGAACTCACGAATCTGGGGCGCCAACAACGTCCCTTGGGTGGTCCGCTGCACGTGCCAGACGTCGCGCCCGGCAGCGGAAGAAGAAGTGTCGCCCGCGAGCCCGGCAGCCGCGGTGAGCGCCGCCCGCAGGACCGTTCGCCGTCCGGTGAGTTTGATGTCGACCACGGCGGCGCCTGGTCGAGGTTTGGCGCGGAACATTCCGTCGTACATCAGGACCAGGCCCGGGAAGCGGCGTTCCAGGATGTCCAACGCCTGCGTGACCTGGGCGGGATCGGGGAAGAGCTCGGCTACCTGGTCGATCAGATGGGTGTTCACCACGAGAGAGGGAGGACCGTCGCCTTCGTTCCGGACCAAACCGCTCAGCAGCCCAGCCAGCTGATGCTTCGGGTGCCACAGCTCCAGCGACGCCGGGTCCACGAATTTCCCCTGGCCGGCCAGTGCGATCTCCGCTGCCAAAGCCGCGACGACGGCGTCCTGATCGGGGAAGTCTGGGAGAACCCAGAGCCTGAGTATCCGCTCCTCTTCGAAAGACCTGGCCGTGACGGCCACACCCACCACGCGACCTGTGTCGTCGGCCACTACGGACATCGACCGACCTTTTCTGACGCTGATCCCCGGCAGCTCCACGTACTCCTCGGAAGCGGGGAGGGCTACGTGCCCTTCGGCCTTGAGGAGGCTTTCAAACTGCTCAGGGGTGAGCTCAAACGAGTACCAAGCCATTCTTGGGAGGTCGTCCGCGTGCCAACCGGGGAGTAGCACACCGCCGTCTACGAAGAAGTCGACGAGCCGGGCGAAACTCGGCCGCTGCCGGTTTTCGTCGAACCACCACTCATGCCTCAGCTCCGCGGCACGCAGTACCTGCAGCTGACTGCTTCCGCCGTTGTCCGCGACAAGTGTCGATCGATCGTGAGATTCGTCTTGTCGTGCTGATGAGTCAAGAGCCACGCTGGCCGTTTCGGGAGCGACGTCCGTGAGGACGACCGTCGCCGCCTCAGCCGCCGCGAGACGAGGAAGAATCGACGCGATGTCGTCCGGCAGCGGTAATCCATCGATCAACACCTGGCCATTTGGACTCAGCTGGGCTACCACCGTGGCGGACGCGGCCACGCCGGTGGTTGGATCAGCCTGCGCGGTGAAGGTGAGCCGCCACCCGGACTGCCCTGTGCGCGCAGGGTAGGCCGCGGCTATCAATCGAATCAGCCTGTCCAGCTTCGCCAAGGATCCAGTCGTCAACACCGCAGCAGAGGACGACATGCGGATGCGGCGCAGCCGGTGAGACTGAGTCGGGTAGAGCCGCGAAACCGGGAACAGGGCGTCCGATATCGCCGGCCGGTTCAAGGCGCTGGTCCCAAACAGTGCCTCTCTTAGCTGGGGCGACAGAAGGCTCTGGTCAAAGAAGAACTGACGCTCGATGTCGGCCAATTCAGCCAACACTTCAGCATGTGCTGCATCGGTGACCGAGGTGGACAAAAATGTCGACGGCAGAACTGTGAGGCGAAGGAGACCGTGTACCAGCGCTCGACGCTGGAAGAGGGTAAGCGGCCTTAGGGCGAGCTCGGCGTAGAGGGAGGAATGATCTGCGTCGCTGGACCACCGAATATCGTCCAGCCATTGAGTTTCCTCTGACTCTCGGCCGGCAGCAGCGGCCCGCAATGCGAGCAAGACCCGAATTTCATCTAGAATGAGGTCTTCGAAGAGCCGTTGCTCACACGCAACAACCCGGTTCAGAGCGTGAATCAGTGGGTCCTCGGCGGCTGTCCGCGCCAACTCCGCCACAGCCTGGTCCAGAATATGACGATCCGGTCGTGGGTCAAAAAGGGCGTCCCGTAGCCGGGCGTCGATGAGAGGTGCGAGGTAGCTGGAGAACCTGCGATCGAGGCAGCGCAAGAGCAGCTGGGTAACGTCGTTGACAGGTCTTAACAGTTCCTCGTCCTCGCCCAGGTCACGCCGGGCAGGGTCAACGTCTCCCGACAGGTGAAGCCCGTAACCCGCAAGGAGCAGCGCATTCAGGCTCGGCCCGTAGAGAGCTTTCAACTCGGCGTCACCGGGTGAGTGAGCGATCGCGTCGAGGACGATGGCGAGTCGTCGACGAGGTCGCAGCGGCTCATTCGACAAAACGTCTAGTAAGTGTTCGGAAGTCCATCCCGCAGTTTCTTGCTGGCTTGGCCCTTGACCGATCGACTTCATCGATGCTGCATATCCGCTCCGGATCCCATCCAGCACATGGGTGGTCATTTGACGAGCCTGTTTCCAGTGAACGACTTCTGGGTGGTCTACCTGCACGCCGGCCTGGTCGGCCTGTCGCGCGACAGCGAGCAGCAGCTGCTGTCTGGCTTCACCGGTCACCGCAGGTGACAGCCACATCTGAACGGTCTCGACATGGCGCTGCTGGCCAGGAACGGCTGTGGCGACCGCGACACCGAGCAGCTGGCCCTGGACGGTCGCGACAGCGGCAGAACGGCGAGCGGATGTAATCGCCAGGACGAGCGCGTCCGCCTCGGCCGAGGTGTTCATCGTGACCGGCGAAACAGCACCGCTGCCGTCATCAGTCATGGTCGTTGGATCAGTGACCAAGCGGGCGATGTCGTCGGCGAACGCCGGTACGTTGCTCCGGACGACGACCTCCGGGACGTCCGAATCTGACGTGGGGGTCAAGCCGGGGGGGTCGGGCGGGTCGAGGTGGAGACGGCCGTCCCAGTTTTCGTCGATGCCGCCGTAGGAGATGTACGGGTCGGATGGATCAGCGCCGGTGGGGTCGATGGTGGACGGTGCCTGGCTGGTGACGGTGCCAGTGAAGGTCAGCATCGTGGTGCCCGCCGGGAACAAACCGACCAGACCCGGGGCGCTCAACCGGTGCGTGACCGACGGGGTGATGCCCTGGCCTGTCGCAACCCGGACGAAGAAGTCACCGTCACCGGTCTCCTGGAACCCGATCGTCACTCGCACCGCACCAGGCCCAGCGGTCAGATCGCCATTGATGAGGTCGCCGTCCTTGGTGACCGTGGCGTCGAACTCCCACCACTGCGGCACCCCATCCTGACCTGCAATCTTCGGCCTGGACGCCACCAACTCCCGCAACTGATCAGCCAATAGCCCCTCCGCCTGCACATCACCTGCCACCACGCTCAGAGAGCTGGCGGACCCGTCGTTGCGATCCGCGGCAGGATCTCCCTGACTCGAGGTGATGTGGGTGGTGGTGATCTGGCGGGTGCGCGCGGGATCAAACTGGCCACCAAATTGACCGGCCATTGCCTCCGCGGTGAACTCAGGCGTCACCTTCATCATCAATTCGTCGAGGGAAATTCCTCTTGCTATTGCCTTGATCACTGCTTCGGCTGCCGGCAAGGTGAGACCTGTCTTGCGGAGGATGGTGTGCATCGTTTTCCGCAGGACACTGCCTACGGGAGAATCCTGATCTCGATCGACCGTCGTAAGATCCGCCAGAGATTTACCAGTAGTCGTGATTTCTTCGCGCACTCGATCGACGATGCTTTCCAGCTCGCTGCAGAGCACCGCCCCGTATCGGAAATCTTTCCTAACCGTGGCAAGGGATTTTCCGCCCTTAGCTCCCGTGGCACGAGTCCAGCCAAAGAGTCTTTGCAACTCCTCGACCACGCTCTCGTCCAGACCTGTTCGCGACGTTGCGACTGTCTTCCCGTGCAAGGCTGAGGTGACGGCAGCGCACAACCACACGGCGAAAACATCCAAGAATGCCGTTGCGTCTCCTCCAGCGGCATTCTTTCCCACGGTCGACGTCGTCATGGACTTTTCCGCGGCCTCGGCCAAACGTCGTGCGATGTCGCGGCTCGAATCGGTCGGCGACAGCGACGGGCTGGGCCTGTCCGGCGTCGCCAGCAGGCCGTGATCGGTGATCAGACGGATCGCGGAGGAACGGATCGGCAGGCCTGCGGCGAGCTGGTCGCTGCTGCGCGCCCCGGCCGCGTACCGGCGGCGGACTTCAGCGGCGACCGCGCCGATGGTGGGGTACCGCTGGTAGGCGGACCTGAGGGTGAGCACGACCCGGGCCGTATCGAACGGCGAGTCGACAGGAACGCCGTAGAACTCCTGCGCCCAGCCCTGCACCGTCTCCTGCGGGACACCCAACCACGCGGCGATGCCGTCGACGGGCCGCCCGTCGTACAACGCTTCGACGGCCTGCGCGTACTGGACCAGTTCCGGGTGAGCCGGTTGAGCTTCAGCCAGTTCGGTCTCATCCCGCTCCGGCTCGTTCAGTTCCGGCCAAGGCGTGGCTTGCGATGGGGGTAGCAACGCCTGAATGACGACCGGGCCGTGCCGGGCGATCGCGTTGAGGAACGCCCTCGACGCCCGAGACGCGTGCACCAGCTCGTTGACCTTGTGGGAGTTCTGGGCAACGGCGCTGCCGGGCCGGTCAACGATCCTCGCCAAGGCGGCGGCCAGCCAGATCCACGGAGAGCTGTGCTCGTTCCGCACCCACCGGCGGGCCTGCTCGTCCCGATCGGCGAACGCGGCCAGGCCCAGCTCGTCCAGCTGCTCGTCGCTCAAACCGCTGCCACGCAGGCAATCCGCAGCCCATCGGGCATCAACGGCCGACACCCCCGGACCGTTGTCGTTCGCCCAGACCCGCACCACCGCAGCCAGCAAGAGCTCGACGGCACGCAGGTCGGCGCAGATGGTCGCCTGCGTGTAAACGTCCTTGGCGTGGGTGTATAGGCCTGGGTCCCACGGCGGCAACGGTTGGCCGCCGACGACGTGCAGGAACTGCCTGGTGAGTGACCGGTCGTCGCCGATCACCTTGACAGGCGCCTGGCCTTCGACGGCCGACACCAATTCCTCGAAGGTAATGACGCCGTAGGCCCGCTTTAGCTTCTGCGCGTAGACGGTGTGGTGCAGCCCGGTGACCGCGTTCACCCCGAAGCAGGTGGCGATCAACCGGTTCTGGTGAATACGCGCGCCGTCCGTGTCGTCATCGAACGTCTTCCCGTCGAACCAGTCCCGCAGGATGCGCAGCTGCTCCGCGTGACTGAAAGCCACCCCCGACGCCGGCATGGCCGACTCAGCAGGCCCGCCCAGACGCCGCGCCGCTTGCCCGGCACCGATGACGTTTCGCTCAACGTCATCCTTGGCATACGATTTGTTCTCGTCGTCGCTGGGTCGGCGAGCCGCCGAGCCACCGCCAAAAATGGCACCCTGCTCCAGCTCGTTCAGGTCGACGAACAGCGGCCGGCCCTGCTCATCGACCGGCACATGTTTGGTTGCCGCATTTTCAGCTACGGGCGAGGGCGGGAAAGCAGCAGCCGCCTCGGTGACCTTGGTCATGACGTGGTCGGCGTAGCAGCGTTCGTCACGGTTGGCGCTGCCCGCGTTGTAGGTGCGCTGTACCTCCCCGGTGGCGGTGCGCTCGGTGGTTTCGACGACCTGGTAGCGGTCCGCGCCGAGGGCCTGCTGCAGGATGCTGATCCGGAAACCGGGACCAACTTGCAGGACGGGGATGCCGGCGGCGATCGCGATGAGGTCGGCGAGGCCGGTGACCGGGCCAACCGCGAGCTTGACTCCAGCGTCCGCCAGCTGGCGCAGCATGGCCGCCTGCACGGCGACATCTGTGATACGTCGCCAATGGTTGGTGAGGTCGATGACGCCGTCCGGGAGGGGGTAGCCCTCCTTCGGGTGGGTGCCCATGAGCACGACGGCCAGCCCGGCGCCCTGAATCGCCTGGACGAGCTGGGCGGTGCTCTCGAGGGTGGAGTCGCGGTCCGCGCCGTACCCGTCGGTGGTGTGCCGCAGCACCACGATCGCCTTGGGCACGTTCGTATCGAGCAGTTGCCCGTTGCTTTCGGCGTCCTTGGCGGCCAGGTAGGCGTCGACATTGAGGTACGGATCGTCGTTCGTCGATTGCAGCTGCGCGCCGAGCTGCGTGAGGTAGTCGCGCAGGGCGGTCAGCTTCTCCGGATCGTGGTGAACCTGCTGGCCGAACGTGCGGGTGGCGTCGAAGGGGTGCCCCAGCTCCTTTCCGGCCTCGACGAGGTCGCCTCGGCGTCCCGCCTTGATCGCGTCGAAGAATTTCTTCGGATCGTCATCGGCGGTGGGCTGGTAGATGGTGACGGTCGCGTGCGGGAAGAGCCGCGCCAACAAGCCCTCCACTCGCCTGGCGACGAGCGTCGGCACATCCACGGGTTGGTCGCCAGCCTGGTCCTTGGACTGGTCCTCGCGGCGGGGATCGTGGTCCCTGCGGGTCGGAGCGTCCGCGAGGACGGTGATCGTGCCGGGGTAGCCGGGGCCGTGCGCGGCGTGCAGCGCCGCGATCGTGTGCACCAGGTCGCCGAGTTCGCGAGTGCTCACCCACGGGCCATTCGGCCCTGGGTAGTCGAGGTGGATACCCAGCTGGATCTGCGGGGTGACACCGCGGAACTCCAACGGGGAGCCGTACGACCGCTGGGCTGCGGTGAGGGCGTCCGCGATCACCTGCGGCGGCGTGCCGGCGAGAATCTCCCGAGGAACATCGATCCCGAACTTCCCGTTTCGGCCCTGCCGCACCAACACCAGGAAGTTCTCGACGATCTCCTCCCACCGATCATCTGCCGGTTGCTGGGCTGACACCGAGCCCTCGAGGGTTGCGGCCCAGGTCGTGACGTCGTCGGTCCGCCACCAGGTGAGCTCAGCGTCCAGTTCGTCTATCGGGTCGATCGGATCTCCGGAGATCGGGTCCCGGAACGTCACCTCGACCTGCCCGAGGGCTGCGCCGGTCCGCACCAGCACGGCCCGCTCGACTGGCCGACCCGGCGTGCCGATTAGGACGATCCCGGTGACGGGAGTCTCCTGTGTGCCCGCCAGCTCCAGCACGTGGTCGGTGAGGTTCGCGGCGTCGAACGGCTGGTCGCCGCGTCCGACCGGGAGGCGGCGGTACAGCTGCGACACCGTCGCGGTGGTGGTGTCGGCGAGCGTCGGGGGCTGCGGCAGCACGATCGGTTCTGGTCGCGTCGCGTTCAGGCCCTTGAGCATCTTCGCGGCCTGCTTCAGGTCCGCCCGGACCGCTTCGGCCAACCCCTCGACGACCCCGCCGATGCCATACACCGGTGCTCCGGTGAGCTCCGCGAGGCGTTGCTCCAGCGCCGACAGCACGCCGCGTTCGCTGCTCGCGTCTAGGTCAGGGGCGCCGCGGACGTTGATACTGGCCATCCGGCGCGGCGGCTCGTGCGGCGACTGCCGAGAGTGGAACAGGTCGCCGATCTGGCCCTTGACCACCTCGGGGAGGTGGCGGAGGAAGTTCAGCAACCCGCCCAGCTGCTCCTGGTCGTAGCTGCTCGACGCCTGTTGGGACGCAGCGCCGTTCTGGTACCGACGGCCGAAGCCCACCCCGCCCGAGGCGTAGGCGGCGCGCAGCAGGTCGATGACGTCCTGGATCGCGGACGGGTTGTCGTCCGCCTCCGCGGCCAGCGCGACGGTCTGGTCCATCTTGCCGAGCTTGATCCGCGTCTGGGCCTGGATCACGCCGAGGTCGTTCGACGCGTCGTCCAACCGCCACTCGATCCGGTGCCGCAGCCAGGACCGCAACAGCGCCCACCACGGCTCATCAACCGGCAACGCCCTCAACACCACCGATTGGGACGGCCAGGTGACGGTGCCGGCGCGTGCCAGGTCCGCGGCCGTCGCTTCGAGCGGCAGAGGTTTCAGGTTGACCGAGCGCTTGCGGTCGCCGGACCGGAGCTTGTCGAGGCTCGGCAGCGGACTCCAGGTGCCCGGCCTCTTGATCGGCTCGGCTTGGCCGAATGGCCGGTGCCAGGTGCCGGCGGTGGCGAGGCGGAACAACGCATCCTCAAATGCGGCGACGACGGCGACCAGCAGCTCCTGGAGCATCCGGTCCTGCGCGAACTCGGCTGCTCCCGTGCTGATGTGCATCCCGCTGTTGGAGTCGGGCTGAGTGCTGCTGAACGAGCGGATGGCACCGAGGACCGCGGCTACCGCGTCCCAGACCTTCGACGTATCCCCGAGCAGGACAGGGGAGACCACCTCGAACTGGTGTGGGTGTTCTTCGGCGACGACCACCCACCCGTCGGAGGCCGTGGTGTAACCCCGGGCACTGAGTTCGTGCTTGGTGAGGACGCGGTTGTCCTGGGACAGCCCCAGGCGGTGCAGGATGCCGGCGAGGGCGACACCGTCGATCCAGCTCTGGCCGGTGAACTCCAGCTCCAGGCCAAACGTCCGGCTGGATCCGTTCTCGACATCGACGACGTCGATCGTCGACTGCTCTCGGGCTCGCTGGGCGAACTCCTCGCGCGAGGGTGTGGTGCCGTCCGGGTCGACGGTGGTGACCTGGCCGTCCTCGTCGACGACGAGCCACCAGCGGTCCCCCGTCGGCCCTTCGCCTGCCGTCAGGCTGGTCGACCCGGGTTCCAGGCCGAACACCGGGAACCGCACCTGCCGCCCGAGCAACCTCGCGATGTCCACGACCGGGCGGGCGTCCGGGTCGCCGTCCGCGGTGTCGATCAGGATCGCGGGAACCGCGGGGTCGATGCGCGACGCTTCGTCCACTGCCTCGCGGAGGACGCGGACGTTGTTGAGGAACACGCCCGCTTCGTCCGGGCTGACGTCGCTGATCGGAATGGGCTGGGAGACCACCACGATCGCCGGCAGCTGACTATCCCGAAGAAAAGCGGCTGCGCCGTCAGGTCGGTAGGTAGCGACCGCGTCCCGCGTTCCGATGATGGTGAGCGAACCCTCGTGGGCAAGAAGAGCGCGAAGCTGGGCCGCCATGAGCGCAGCCGCTGCCTCGGTGAGGGGCCGGTACGCACCGGCGAGGCGGGTGAGGTCGACGGTTTCGGTGCCAGGTAGGAGTACCTGCAGGGTCGCGCGACCGGACTTCCCGCCGCCAGCGGCGCCCTCGGCGGCCAACGCCCGCAGGTCGGCGTCGAGGATGGCCGGGTCGGCGTAGTCGGGGTGCAGGGCGGCGGACAGGTCACCGGTGACGGCGGACAGGTCGATCTTCCTCATCCCGTTGTGGTGGGTGAGGAACCGGGTCAGCCACGGGCGGTCAGCGGTGGGTGAGTCGGCCTGGTCGGCGTTCGTCCAGGACGTCTCGTGGGAACGTGGCCAGTCGGTCGACGGCGTCTCATCCGAAGTCGTCGGCCAGAGGCGATCCCATGCCTCGCGGGTCGCCAGGACGACCTTGCCGGCCCCCTCGCTACGCAGCAGCGGCGGCAGCAGCTCGCCGCGGTACTGGACGGTGACCGCAGGAGCGTCGGCGAACTCGATGCGCAGATCGCCGTAGGGCACTGCCACCGGCTGGTGCGGCGTGTCCGGGTTGACGACCGCTGCCCGAACGCCGAGGTAGGCCACGATCTCCAGCAGGACCGCACCGGTGATCGCGCCTGGTGCGAACTGCGCGTGGATCAGCTGCTTCCAGCTCAGCGATGCACCGGAGAGATCGACCCGCTCCAGCCTGGCGCCCCGCAGCACCGCGCCGTCGAGATTCGCGCCGGACAGGTCAGCGTCGATGAGGTGGCTGCTGGCGAAGTGCGCGCCACGCAGATTGAGGCCGCGCAGATCGAGGTCACGCAGCTCGCCGAAGAATCGGATGCCGCTGACCGGGTTCTTGGCCCGGTAGTCACGGATGAGCATCCGCAACGCCGCCCGGTCGCCGACCTCATCGACCAGACGGGGATCGATCCGCACCCACACCCGTCCCCGGCCGTCGATCTCCTCGGTATCCTTCAGAATCCGCACGTCGGGAACTGCGATCGACGCGCCGCTGTGGGTGTCGACCTCAGCTCGGGGGGTACCGCTGAACCCGCGCTCCTGGGTTCGGAGCGCGCTATGGCCGTTCGGTGACGCTTTCGGGTCACCCCCGGAGTAGAGGGCGTAGCCGGACGCCTCGGTGATCGGAGGCTCCCAGTCTTGCGCGGTGGTCGACGCCGCTCTGGTCGAGTTCTCCAGGAGCTGGTGCAGGACGAGGAGGGCGCGCTTGACCCGGCCCTGACCGCTCTCTTCTGGGGTGGGGTCGATCTTGCGTGCCGCCTGCTTGGGGCCCTCGAGCGCCGCTTTCGCTGCGGTCTTCTGCGCTTCCGGGCCGTAGATGCTGGCGGGTAGCGCGCTGTGGACGAGCGTGAACATGGCTGCCGCGAACTCCGGTGCCGCCTTCGTGAACGTGACCTTAGATTTTTCCCAGTCGACCGCATCCCCGGTGCGGACGACCGTGACCTTTGCTCCGGCGTAGCGGGACGCCAGCCACAGCACGTCCCGTACGGTCAGCGCGGACAGCTCGCCCTGGCCGGTGGCGGCCACGATCCGACCCGCGTGTTCCAGTACCGGCCTCAGCAGGGCGGCGAGCGCGGGGTCGGCGAGCACGACGGACCGGTTGGCGAGGAACCTAGCCCAGCCAGTCGAGGCGGGCGCGTCAGCGTCACCGGGGCCCTCCACCACCCAGCGGGGCAGCTGCGACCGCTCGCCGAGCGCAGTCACCACCTGCTGCTGCTCCTCGGTCAGCCGCACCACCTCCGCTTCGGGCAACAGCGCGTACTGCTCCTCGGTGAGTGACGCTCGCTGGACCTGCGCGAGCAAGGAGCGCCGCACCACCCGTGTCAGGTCGTCGAAGCTCGCAAGCTCTCCAACGCGGCCCTGGTCGTCCTCCACGCTGCGTTGAACGGCCTCGCGGACCCCGTCCAGGCCGAGAGGGAAGACGTCGGGTGCCCAGTCCTGCTCGCCCTTGGGCTGACCGGACCCGGACCCGGACTGGACCCGGCCAACCAGGGCGTAGGCGACCTCCGGCGACCAGCCGTCCCACAGGGACCGGGCGAAGCACAGCTTGTGCTCCGAGGACCATGCGGATCCAGCGGCGTATTTCGGCCAAGGCCCGTTGTTGCCGTGCAGCCCGGCCAGGTGCGTGAGCTGGTGGGATCTCAGCAGGGTGCGCCGGGACACCTCGTCCAGCGGCAGACCGTGCCGCGGACCCACCAGGGCGACGATGGCCCGCTGCTCCTCCGGTTTGAGCCCGTCCAGAGTGAGGTCACGGCCCCGGTCGACCAGATCCACGATCACCCCGACGATCTGCGGCAACACCCCGAACCGCCGGGCGACGTCGACGTGGGAGAGGCCGCCCGCCGTCGCCATCGCGTAGATACCCGCTAAGCGAACCGTCTCAGGCTCCACACCGAACCGGTCCTCGAACGTGCCCTTGGCGTCGGCCACGGCCCTGCTCTTGGGCTGCGGCGCCACCCGCAAGTCCGAGAGCCACTCGGCCCGCCCCTGCTCCAGGGCGTACCGCCACGCCCACCCCAGCAGGACGGCGTGCGGGGTCGTCGGGTTCGACTCCTGGAGCTGACGGATCGCCTCAACCAACGGCTGGCCCCCATCGACGACCCCCGCGACGATCCGCTCCCGGTCCTGCGCCGAATACGGCTCCTCGTCCCGGACCACCGAACTCGCCATGCCAGGCCGCGCCGGGATGCCGTCAGCGCCGGAAGTGATGTCGTAGTCCCCGGACATCTCAGTGCCCGGGGATTCGGTGATCGAGGTGATACCAGAGCCAGCCGCCTCGATGGGTGTGATCGCGAGGCGTGGGTCGGCGTCTTGGCCGTCAACACCCTCGGGCTGGTCGCCGTCCTGCTCGGGCTGAGTCGTCGCAGCGGCCTTGCCTAGCGCAGGGGCTTGGCCGCTGACAGGGGCCTCGCCGGTCGCGATGGTGGGCGGCTGGGCGAAGTGAGCGGCCTGGGCCGCTTGAGCGATCTCCCGCTGAGCAGCCTCGATAGCCCTGGTGATGTCAAGCCAAGCGTCTCCAGCGATCCGAGCGACAGCCCGCCTCGCGTCCCGGGCAGCCCCGTCGACCGCCCCCCTCGCGTCCCGGGCAGCCTCATCGACCGCCCGCCTCGCGTCCTGAGCGGCCTCTTCGACCGCCTGCTTCGCGTCCTGCGGGATAGCACGTTCGACAGCCTGATCGACCGCTCGCTGAACGGCCCGGTCAGCTTCATCGACCGCTCGCTGAACGACCCGGCCAGTCTCATCGACCGCGTGCCGAGCGGCCTGGGCGATCGCGGCCTGAGCGGCTTGGCCAATCCCATCAACCGCTCGCGAAGCAGCCAAAGCGGCCTGGACGGCCTGCTCAAACGCTGTCTCCGCAGCCTGGGCGGCAGCGAACTGGCCCAAAGCGACCCGAGCGACGTAAGCGACCTGAGCGGCCCGGACAGCAGCCAGCTGAGCAGCTTCACCATCACGGACAGCAGCCAGCTGAGCAGCTTCACCATCACGGACAGCAGCCAGCTGAGCCGCCTGGGCTTCCCGGACCGCGGCCAGCTGAGCAGTCTTCGCGGCCTGAACGGCGGCCAGGGACTCTTGACCTGCTGACGCCTGGACCTCGTTTTGACTTCCTGACTGGTTGGACGCCTCAGCACTGCCCTGGTACATCGAGGTGATCTTGTTGAAGCCCTTGTTGACAGCTTCTTGCGGCGTGAGAAGTTGACCGGAATCGCTTCGCAGGCGCGGAATGTTTTCGCCATCACTTGGGGTCCAGTCGAATGCGCGGTTCGCGAGGTTCTCGACGTCGTAGTCGGGGAACTGCTGCACCAGCGCCTTGGCCGCCGAGATGCCGCCACCGTCCTGCGCTGGCCGGTAGAGGGTCTCCAGGACGAGGCGGATGTCCGGCCTCGACGGTCCATCGCCGCTGGTGATCGGGGACGGGTCGACCGCGTGAAGAGCCAGCGGAGCAGCCAACGAGGTGATGGGAGCGGTCACGTCGCCATCGGGTGAATGATTCTGGGTCGGCGTAGCGGTCGTGCTGTGCGCACCTTCGCCGGTTCCGCCAGTTCGAGTCGTGGCACCGTCCGTCGGGCCGAGGACGAGAGGGCCGTGCCAGGGGCCGAGGAGCTGGCGGACGTCGTCGTCCGGCAGCTCGGGCGCGGGGGTGGCGGCGCCGGCCGTGATGGGGTCGCCGGGGCGGTAGCTGAACTGGGGTCGGTGGCCGGGGGGCAGCAGCGGCCCGGCCGCGGGTTGGGCGGCTCCGACGGCGGGCGGCAGGCCCTTCGCGGTCGGAACTGGTTCTGGCTCGACGCCGCGGGTCAGTCGCAGGTTCTGACCGATACGTGGTGCGGGCTGGAGGCCGGAGACGTCGACCTTCTGCTGCGTCCCGTGGGCGTGGGCGACCCAGACGTAGCCGTCGGCGGTTGGGGGCTCGATGACCACCACGTCGATGTCGTCCCCCGCGTGCTGGCCGGGGGCTTCGTCGACGCGCAGCGTGGCGTAGCGGACGCCGGTCTGGTCCGGCACCTGGTCCGCGGTGCGGTCTGCCAGCGGCGTGGTGTCGACGATGAGGCCGGTGGACACCAGCGTCGGGTCGACCAGCAGGCCGGTCTCCGGGTCGATCAGCAGCACCTGGCCGTCGACGACTTCCACCACCAGCAGGCCCGCGCGGCCTCGTCCCTTCAAGCCCGGGCCCGGGTAGTGGACGAGCAGCAGGCCGCGGGCACCGTCCCCCCAGGACGCGATGTGGTCCAGCGCCGTTGACAGGGTGAACGGCCGCGGGGCGGCGGGCTGACCATCCCCGGGCTGGGCGGACTGCGGCTCGGGCTGCTCGTACTGCCCGGGGATCCGGCCGGTCAGGCGCCACAGGTCGGGCAGCTGCGTCAGCTCCGCCGCCTGCCCCGACGAGTCGACGACCGGGTAGTGGGCCGCCACGGACCACACACCCGCCCGGCGCTGCTCCAGCAACCGGTACGCGGCGGCTACCGGGTTCCCGGACGGGGGAACGACCAGCTCCGGGATCTGCTCGGCCAGCCTGGTGGACAGCAGCTGGCCGGCCCGGGCGCCACCTGCCGCGGCCTGACCCGTGCCATGGGCCTCGTTGGCGAGGCCAGCGTTGGTCGGGTGCGAGACGGACTCGGGCGGCTGAGCCGGCGTCGTGGGGTGAGCCGGGGTCATCGACGGCGGGGTCATCGACGGCGGGGTCATGGACGGCGGTGCGACGTATCCGAGGCCGGGGTCGTGCTGGGGGATCAGCGTGACCTGGGTGGCGGTGTCGGTGGCGGTGATCACCACGTGCACCGGGTCGTGGGCGGGCACCGTGCCGGCGCGGACGAGGCCCTCGTAGAAGGTGCCGGCGAGGCTCGCGGTGGGGATGGTCTGGGTGATCCCGGTGAACGGCTCGGTCAGCTCGACGTGCTCGCCATCCGCGGAGACCGTGGCGGTCGCCAGGCCGATCGCGGCGGGCACCGTGGACCAGGCCCGGACGTCACCGGTGGGCAGCCACCACACTCGTTGGCCCGCGGCGTCGGCGATGGTGAGCTGCTCGCCGGTGGCCGGGTCGCGGAACACCACCGCGATGCCCGACGCCGCCTGGGTGACGTAGGCATTCACCGCCCGCATGTTGGTGGGCGACTCGTGGATCAGGACGATGCCGCGGACCGGCGTCGTCTGAGCTCGCGCGAGGTCGAGCAGGTGATCGGCGAGGCTGCCCAGGGTGAGCTGCTCAACCGTAGCCTGCCCGTCCGCGTCCTGGATGAGGCGGCCCGCTACCGAGAGGCTGCGGTACGTCCGGCACAACGTCACCAGGTTGATGTCGTCAGCTGGCGGTGCTGCGGGCAACGTGACCGGCTTCCACCCCGCTTCGTCCGCCTTTTGCTGCAGCGCGGCCAGCTCAGCCGCAGCCTGCGCCAGATCCGACGCTATCGCCTCAGCAAGGCCCTGCGCCTGGAATATGGATCCGAGAGCGGCGAGCTGCCCCTCCTTAGCCGTCTGTGGTGTTTCCTGCCCCCTCAGATTGGCAGGGAAATCCTTCAGTTCATTCGGGGGTTGCGGGTCAGCAGACGATGGTGAGCCGCCTTGGTCGTCGTCTTGTTGGGTGCCGCTCTGCCCGCGGCGTCGCAGTGCTTCAACACCGAGACCCAGCGCTGCGACGAAGGCCGGCCAGTCGGATGAGTTCTGCGTTGCTGAACCGCCGTACCGACCATAGTTGGGTGAGGTGGGGTCGAGGGGGTCGGTGCGGGGTTGGCGGCCGAGTTTGTTCCAGTGGGTGTCGACGGCGGTTTTGACGAGGTCTTTGAGCCAGTCGAGGTTTTGGGTTTGGTTGGGGGTGAGGTTGTCGAA
>JBOFLF010000102.1:0-14573 GCA_051657715.1 Angustibacter sp.
GACGGGTCACGGCAGGTGCCGCTGCCGTGGTGGCTCCTCACCATCGGACCCGTCCGGTGAGCGTCGGAGCTCAGCGGCATGATGAGGCGGTGAGCGACGTCCCGGAGCCCAGCGGTGTCCTGCAGCCCAGCGGTGTCCCGGAATCCGCGGCGGCCAGCCAGGCGCCCGCGCCGGTGCAGGTCCGGCATCGGTGGCAGGAGTTGGCCGAGCAGGTGCGGGCGCATCGATTCGCCTACTACGTGCGTGACGCGCCGACGATCAGCGACGGCGAGTTCGACCAGCTGATGCGCGAGCTGGAGGCACTGGAGGAGGCGTACCCGGGGTTGCGCACACCGGACAGCCCCACCCAGGTCGTCGGGGGAACGTTCTCCACCGACTTCACCGCGGTCGATCACCTGGAACGGATGCTCAGCCTGGACAACGTCTTCAGCGTCGAGGAGCTGCGTAGCTGGTTCGACCGAGTCGACCGAGTCGACCGAGTCAGCCGGGACGGCGGCGCGGCGGCGGTGCACTGGTTGTGTGAGCTGAAGGTGGATGGGCTGGCCATCGACCTGGTCTATGAACACGGCCGGCTGGTCCGGGCTGCGACGAGGGGCGACGGACGCACGGGTGAGGACGTCACGCTCAACGTGCGCACCGTTCGGGGAGTTCCGTCCCAGCTGACCGGTGCGACTCCGGAGCTGGTGGAGGTGCGCGGCGAGGTGTACTTCCCGGTGGCGGCGTTTGCCGAGCTCAACGCGGGACTGGTCGAGGCCGGTCGGGCGCCCTTCGCCAATCCGCGCAACGCCGCGGCCGGATCGTTGCGGCAGAAGGACCCCAAGGTCACCGCGAGCCGCCCGCTGCGACTGGTGGTGCACGGCATCGGCGCGCGGCGCGGGTTGGACGCGCTGGGCATCGAGCTGACCCGCCAGTCCCAGGCGTACGCCGTGCTGGCCGAGTGGGGGCTGCCGACCAGTCGGTACACCCGGGTGTTCGACACCGCCGACGAGGTGCTGGCCTTCATCGAGGGCACCGACCGGCACGACGCCGAGCACGAGATCGACGGCGTGGTGGTGAAGGTGGACGAGCTGTCCGTCCAGCGGCGGCTCGGCGCGACCAGCCGTGCGCCGCGGTGGGCGATCGCGTTCAAGTTCCCGCCGGAGGAGGTGACGACCACCCTGCTGGACATCCGGGTGAACGTCGGGCGCACCGGCCGGGTCACGCCGTACGGGGTGATGGAGCCGGTGCTGGTCTCCGGGTCCACCGTCGAGATGGCCACGTTGCACAACGCGGACGAGGTGCGCCGCAAGGGCGTGCTGATCGGCGACACGGTGGTGCTGCGCAAGGCCGGCGACGTCATCCCCGAGATCCTCGGCCCGGTGGTGCAGCTGCGTCCCGCCGACGCCCGGGCGTTTGAGATGCCCACCCACTGCCCCTCCTGCGGGACTCAGGTGCGCCAGGAACGGCCCGGCGACGTCGACCTGCGCTGCCCCAACGCCCGCTCGTGCCCATCTCAGCTGCGGGAGCGGTTGTTCCACATCGCCTCACGCGGCGCCCTGGACATCGAGGCGATGGGGTGGGAGGCGGCTGCGGCGTTGCTGGACGCCGCGGTGGTCGTCGACGAGGGCGACCTGTTCGCCCTCGACCGGGACGCTCTGCTGCGGGTGCCGTTGTTCACCCGCAAGGACGGCGAGCTGTCGGCCAACGGTGCCACGTTGCTGGCCAACCTGGAGGAGGTCAAGCGACGTCCGCTGTGGCGGGTGCTGGTGGCGCTGTCCATCCGGCACGTCGGACCCACTGCGGCCCGCGCCTTGGCCCGAGACCTGGGCAGCATCGAGCGGATCCGAACCGCGTCCCAGCAGGAGCTGGCCGCCGTCGACGGCGTCGGGCCGGTGATCGCCGAGGCGGTGCGGGACTGGTTCGAGGTGGGCTGGCACCGTGACGTGGTGGACGCGTGGGCGCGTGCCGGGGTTCGGATGGTCGAGGACGCCGACGACTCGGTGCCGCGGGTGCTCGAGGGGTTGAGCATCGTGGTCACCGGGTCGTTGGAGGGGTTCAGCCGAGACGAGGCCAGGGAGGCGATCCTGGCCCGGGGTGGCAAGGCCTCGACGTCGGTGTCGAAGAAGACGGCGTTCGTCGTGGTGGGGGACAACCCGGGGAGCAAGTACGAGAAGGCCGTCCAGCTGGGGGTTCCGGTGCTTGACGAGGCCGGGTTCCGGACGCTGCTGGCCGAGGGTCCGACGGCGGGCGGGCCGTCTGGCACGACTGGTGGCCCTGCCGGTGATGCGGCTGGCGATGTGGACGGCGGGGGCACGAGTGGGTCGCCCTAGACTCGGCGCCATGCCTGCTGTGAGCCGCGACGACGTCGCGCACCTGTGTCGCCTGGCCAGGATTGAGGCCACCGACGGCGAGTTGGACCGTCTCGTCGGCGAGCTCGGCGTCATCTTGGAATCGGTTGCTCGGGTAGGCGAGGTGGCCGCGGACGACGTGCCACCGATGTCCCACCCGCTGCCCCTGATCAACATCACCCGCCCGGACGAGCCGACACCAGGGTTGTCCGCTGAGCAGGCGCTGATCGGTGCGCCGGCCGCTGAGCAGCAGCGATTCGCCGTCCCGCGCATCCTGGAAGAGGGCTGACGTGCCGCACCGCGATCGTGGGCAGTGCCTCACGCCTCCCGCGTCGGGTGACCTCACCCGCCGTACCGCGTCGGAGTTGGCGTCGCTGCTGCAGCAGCGACAGGTCAGCGCCGAGGAGGTGACCCGAGCCCACCTCGATCGGATCGGTGCCGTCGACGGCGCCGAAAGCGGTGATGCTGCCAATGATGGAGGCGGCGTGCACGCCTTCCTGCACGTGGCGGCCGAGCACGCGCTCTCCTCCGCCCGCGAGATCGACCGGCGACGAGCTGCTGGCGAGCGTCTCGGCCTGCTGGCCGGGATTCCGGTCGCGGTGAAGGACGTCGTCACCACCGCCGGTCTGCCGACCACGGCCGGTTCCCGGATGTTGCGGGGCTGGGTTCCGCCATACGACGCCACCGTGGTCGAGCGACTACACGGTGCTGGTCTGGTCGTGCTCGGCAAGACCAACATGGACGAGTTCGCGATGGGTAGCTCCACCGAGCACTCGGCGTACGGCCCGACCCGCAATCCGTGGGACCTGGGCCGCATCCCCGGCGGGTCCGGTGGTGGCTCGGCCGCCGCGGTGGCCGCGTTCGAGGCTCCGCTGGCCATCGGCACCGACACCGGCGGATCGATCCGCCAGCCGGCCGCGGTCACCGGGACCGTCGGGGTCAAGCCCACCTACGGCGGGGTGTCCCGGTACGGATTGATCGCGCTCGCCAGCAGCCTCGACCAGGCCGGTCCGTGCGCTCGTACGGTGCTGGACGCGGCGTTGCTGCACGAGGTGATCGGCGGGCACGACCCTCGGGACTCGACGAGCATCGCCGCGCCGGCGCCGCCGGTGGTGGCTGCTGCTCGCCGCGCGGATGTCGCCGGCATGCGGATCGGCGTGGTCCGCGAGCTCGGCGGCGAGGGGTATCAGGCCGGGGTGCGGGCGCGGTTCGAGGAGGCGGTGCAGCTGCTCACCGCCGCCGGCGCGCAGGTCGTCGAGGTGTCCTGCCCGCACTTCGAGTACGCGTTGGCCGCGTACTACCTCATCCTGCCGAGCGAGGCGAGCAGCAACCTGGCCCGGTTCGACGCCATGCGGTACGGGCTGCGGGTGGAGCCGAGCGGAACGCCCGCGCCGACCGCCGAGCAGGTGATGGCGGCCACCCGGGACGCCGGCTTCGGCGACGAGGTCAAGCGTCGGATCATCCTCGGGACGTATGCGCTGTCCAGCGGCTACTACGACGCCTACTACGGCCAGGCGCAGAAGGTCCGAACCCTGGTGGCGCGGGACTTCGAGGCGGCGTTCAGCCAGGTCGACGTGCTGATCTCGCCCACCACACCGACGACCGCGTTCCGGTTCGGTGACAAGCTCGACGACCCGTTGGCCATGTACCTCAACGACATCGCCACCATCCCGGCCAACCTGGCCGGCGTTCCTGGGTTGTCGGTCCCGGCCGGGCTGGCTGACGAGGACGGTCTGCCGGTCGGCGTGCAGGTGCTCGCCCCGGCGATGAAGGACGAGCGGGCGTATCAGGTCGGGGCCGCGTTGGAGGTTCTCCTAGCTGAGCGCTGGGGCGGCCAGCTGCTCGACCGGATGGGCAACGCGACCACGGGGGTGTCGGCATGACCGCAGACCTGCCCACCACACACGACCCGTTGACGGGTGAGCTGCCGACCGGCCGACCACTGACGAGCAACCCGGTGCTGGGCAAGCCGACGCTGGAGCCGGTGATGGGCTACGACGACGCCGTCACCCAGTTCGACCCGGCGCTCGGCCTAGAGGTCCACGTCGAGCTGTCCACCCGGACCAAGATGTTCTGCGGGTGTGCGACGTCATTCGGTGCCGAGCCGAACACCCAGGTGTGCCCGGTGTGCCTGGGGCTGCCGGGCTCGCTGCCGGTGGTGAACGCCGCCGCGGTCGAGGCCGCGGTGCGGATCGGCCTGGCGCTGCACTGCGACATCCGCCCGTGGGGCCGGTTCGCGCGCAAGAACTACTTCTACCCGGACATGCCGAAGAACTTCCAGACTTCCCAGTACGACGAGCCGATCGCCGCCCGCGGGTACCTGGACGTCGAGGTGGAGGACGGCACGGTGTGCCGGGTCGAGATCGAACGGGCGCACATGGAGGAGGACACCGGCAAGTCGCTGCACGTCGGCGGTGCCACCGGCCGCATCCATGGCGCCGACTACTCGTTGGTGGACTACAACCGGGCGGGGATCCCGTTGATCGAGATCGTCAGCCGTCCGGTCCTGGGCTCCGGGGCGCGCACTCCCGAGGTGGCCCGCGCCTACGTCGCCACGTTGCGCGATCTGTTGCGGGCGTTGGACGTCTCCGATGTCCGGATGGAGCAGGGGTCGCTGCGCTGCGACGCCAACGTGTCGTTGCGGCCCCGCGCCGCTGCCGGCGAGAGCCAGGACGCCGTCCCGCTCGGCACGCGTACCGAGACCAAGAACGTGAACTCGCTGCGGAGCGTCGAGCGAGCGGTGCGCTACGAGATCCAGCGGCAGGCGGCCCGGCTCGTCGCCGGTCAACGGGTGGTGCAGGAGACCCGGCACTGGCACGAAGGCTCCGGCCTGACCACGTCGGGGCGGGAGAAGTCCGACGCCGAGGACTACCGGTACTTCCCGGAACCGGACCTGGTCCCGGTCGCCCCGGACCCTGACTGGGTCGAGCAGCTGCGCGCGACCATGCCGGAACCACCGGCCCAGCGCCGTCGGCGGCTGCAGGGGGAGTGGGGCATCACGGACCTGCAGATGCGCGACCTGGTCAACGCCGGCGCCACCGAGCTGGTCGAGCGGACGGTGGCGGCCGGCGCCACCGCGACCGCGGCCCGCGCCTGGTGGTCCGGCGAGCTGGCCCGACGCGCGAACGCCGCCGGGGTGGAGCTGGCCGCGCTCGCGGTCACCCCGGAGCAGGTGGCTGAGCTGGCTGGTCTGGTCGTCGCCGGGCGGGTGACCAACGCGGTTGCCCGGCAGGTGCTGGACGGTGTGCTGGCCGGTGAGGGCGCCCCCGAGCAGGTGCTGAGCGCCCGCGGGCTGGAGGTGGTCTCGGACGACACCGCCCTGGGGGCGGCGGTCGACCGGGCGATCGCCGCGAATCCCGATGTCGCAGACAAGATCCGCGGTGGCAAGGTAGCCGCGGCGGGCGCCGTGATCGGCGTGGTGATGAAGGAGATGCGAGGTCAGGCCGACGCCGCTCGGGTGCGCGAGCTGATCCTGCAGCGCTTGGCCGGTTGAGGTTGCTCATTGAGGTGTCAGCACGGCCCGGTCAGCACGACTAGCGGCCGTCTGCTCAGACCGGGCGATCCAGGACGGCGGCCATGTGCCGATAATCGGTGGGTGATCCGCTGGGCTCGTTCGCGCTCAGGTGTCGCTCGTGACGTCGCGCTTTTGAGCTGTGGCGCGCTGAGCGCCGCCGTTGTCTGGTTGCAGCACCACGCGGATCGGGTGTTTGTGGTCGGTTCGGCGTCCTCTGGTGTGCTGGCGCTGATCACCGGCGGGATCGTGGTGATGCGTGCACGGCGCGACGATCATCGACTTCGGGTGGCACTGCGGTTGTGTGGTGTTTCGATCCTGATGTGGGCCGCCGGGCAGCTGGCGCTCAGTGGTGCGGTGCTGGTCGGTCGATCACCCGCTGATGTCAATCAGTTCGGTTGGCTGACATCGACCCTGGCAATCGCCGGGTTCATGGTGATCCTGCGATCCGCCGCGCCTGGCGGGCAGTGGCTGCGGCTTGGGCTGGACGCCGCGCTGACTGCGGTCTGCGCGGCTTTGCTGTTGTGGCGGGTGCTCTACCTCGAGCCGCTGGGCCGGGGTGGTTTCGACGTCGGCGAGGTCACGGCTGTGGGTCTGGGCGTGCTGCCCATGGTGATGGCGGCCCTGTTGTTCGTGGCAGGTTTGAGCACTGCCGACCGGCTGCTGCTCGTGATCGCGGGCACGGTGTCGCTGGCCATCGTCGCGGACCAGCTGGCTCTGTGGTCGACCGTGACGGGGCAGCCGTGGCCGTGGCAGACCTCGCTGGTGCAGTGCCTCATGTGGCCGATCATGGGGATCAGCCTGCTTCGCTTCCGCGGTGCCCGGATCGTCTCCGGCGACGACCACCAGGCCGAGTCCCGGGTGACCATGGTCGTCCTGGTGGCCAACCAGGTGATGCTGGCTGCGGTGGTGGCCTCCTTCGGCGTCCGCTCGGAGCTGGACGAGGTGACTCTCGTGCTGACTGCGATCCTGATCGTCACGTACGGCGCCCGGGAGGGCTGGAGCGGGTGGTGGCGAGGACGTCTACTGCGCAGCTTGACCACCCAGGCGCTCACCGACCCGCTCACCGAGCTGGGTAACCGGCGCGCGCTGATCCGTGATCTCACGGCTGCGGTCGACACGCGCGGTGGGTCGGTGCTCACGCTCGACCTGGACGGTTTCAAGGAGGTCAACGACCTCCTCGGCCACTCGGTCGGCGACCGGCTGCTGATTGCCGTGGCCAGGCAGCTGACCCGGGTGCGGCCGTCGGACAGCTCGTGCTACCGGGTGGGTGGCGACGAGTTCGTGGTGGTGGTGCCAGGGCCGGCGAACCGGGGTGAGCGCGTGGCCGAGCGGGTGCTGGACGCCGTCCGGCACGCAGGTGACGCGATCCCGGCCACCCGCGCGGTCGCGGTGTCGGCCAGCGTGGGCGTCGCCTCCTGGCAGGCGAATCAGCGCGATGTCCCGGACGATCCGTTGGACCTGCTGGTGCGCAGCGGTGCCGCGCTGCGCGCGGCCAAGGGAGCCGGGCGGGATCGCACGGAGAGCTACGACGGCTCAGTGGCCGCCAAGCACCGCCGGGACGCGTTGGTGGAGCGGCGGCTGCGGGTGGCGCTGATGAGTGCCCGCTCTCCGGCGGCAGCCGGTCTGCGGGTGGCGTACCAGCCGATCGTCGACGTCCGCACGGGGCGGATCTGTGCGCTTGAGGCGTTGGCGCGGTGGAGCGACGTCGAGCTGGGGCGGGTGTGGCCGGACGAGTTCGTCCCGGTGGCCGAGCGGACCGGGCTGATCTCCGCGCTCGGGCGGTACGTCGTGGATCGGGCGCTCGAGGACCTGTGCGAGCTGGACGCCGCTGGCGTCCCCGGGCTGCCGTCCGACCTGCGAGTCTCGGTGAACGTCTCCGCGGTCCAGCTGCGATCGACGACCTTCACCGACGACCTGCTGAGCAGCCTGCGCAGGGCTGGGGTCTCGGCGTCCCGGCTGGTGGTGGAGGTCACCGAGTCGATCTTCATGGACGAGGGGGACATCGGGATCCGGCACCTGGCGCTGCTGCGCAACCACGGCGTCCAGGTGTCGATCGACGACTTCGGCCGGGGTTACTCCTCGTTGGCCTATCTCAGCCGGTTGCCGGCCACCGGGCTGAAGCTGGACCAGACGCTGCTGTCCCGGGTGGTGGGGGACGCCCGCTCGTTGTCCGTGCTACGAGCGATCGTCGATCTCGCGCACTCGTTGCCGCTGGACGTGGTGGTCGAGGGCATCGAGACCGGTCCGATGCACGAGGTGGTCCGTGGCCTGACCGGTTGCCTGGGTCAGGGCTGGCACTACAGCGCTGCCGTGCCGATCAACCGGATCCCCCGGGTGGCTGCCGAGCTGCAGGACCGGATCGGCGGCGGGCTGCTGTCGCCGCGGCAAGCCGCTTTCGACCAGGCGGATCGCGACAACGCCCTGGGTGAGCGGCGCAGCGTCCGCAGGGACGGTGCCGGCCGGGTGGTCACCGGCCGGGGGTGAGGCGGACCACCCGGTCGTCACCGGGCCGGTTCCGGCCGCGGGCCACGTTGTCGGTGGCCACCACCATCGAGCCGTCCTGGCCCAGCGACACGGTGCGCAGCCGGCCATACCGGCCCCGCAGCAGGCTTTCAGGTTCGCCGATGGATCCGTCGTCCCGCAAGGGAATCCGCCACAGCCGTTCGCCGCGTAGCGCGGCCACCCACACCGCGCCACGACCGACCGCGATGCCGCTGGGCGAGGCCTGCGCCGGCTGCCACTGGGCCAGCGGCGGGGTGAAGCCCTGGCGGACGTCGGTCGCGGTGCCCCGGCCCTCGACCTGGGGCCAGCCGTAGTTGCGGCCGGGCAGGATGCGGTTCAGCTCGTCCCAGGTGTTCTGGCCGAACTCGCTGGCGTACATCCGGCCCTGTGCGTCCCACCCGATGCCCTGGACGTTCCGGTGCCCCCACGACCACACCGGCGAGCCGGGGGTCGGGTTGCCCGGTGCCGCTCGACCGGTGGTGGTGATCCGCAGGATCTTGCCGCCGAGGGACGTCCGGTCCTGGGACGTCGCGGTGTCGCCGGCGTCGCCGGTGGTGACGTACAGCATGCGGTCGGGGCCGAAGGCCAGCTGCCCGCCGTTGTGGATGGCCGCTTTGGGGATCCCGGTGAGCAGGGCGACCGGAGCGCCGAGGCGACCGTCCCGATACGGCATGGCGACCACCCGGTTGTCGGTGGCCGAGGTCAGGTAGGCGAACAGCCGGGTGGTGTCGCCCGGCGCGAACGCGACGCCGAGCAGGCCGCCCTCGCCGCCTGGCACCACCCCGCCTACGCGCCCGTCCGGTCCGGTCGCAGGCACGGCGCGCGCGCCGCCACCGGTGCTGGGCACCTGGACCACTCGAGCCTGGTCCCGCAGCGACACCAGGAGCGATCCGTCACCCAGCCGGGCGGTGCCCCACGGCGTCTCCAGGTCCGTGGCCAGGTCCCGGGCCGACGTGACTGTCGTCGCCTCGTCGACCTGTGTCGTGCCGCCGGCTCCAGACGGGCTGCTGGCACTGCTCGACGACCTGGACGGGATTGCCGACACCGATGGGTCCGTCCGGTCCTCGTTGTCCGGTTCGGCTATGCAACCGGCGACCAGCAAGATCAAGGCGAGTGCGAGGGTGACCCGTGGTGTGCGCACCCCTTCAGTGTGCGCGAAGGCTTTTCGGTGCCAGCGGGGACGCGGTAGCCGGGCCTAGACTCCGGCCATGACCACGACCTCGCCATCCCGGCCACCCGCGTCTACCAGTGGCCCCGATCCGGTTGCGCCAGGCGCTGTCGGGCCGGACATCAAGCCGCGCAGCCGGGACGTCACCGACGGGCTGGAGCGGGCGGCCGCCCGCGGCATGCTCCGTGCGGTCGGCATGGACGACGAGGACTTCGCGAAGCCGCAGGTGGGCGTCGCCAGCTCGTGGAACGAGATCACCCCGTGCAACCTGTCCCTGCAGCGCCTGGGCCAGGCGGTCAAGGAGGGCGTGCACAGCGCCGGCGGCTACCCGTTGGAGTTCGGCACCATCTCGGTCTCGGACGGCATCTCCATGGGCCACGAGGGCATGCACTACTCGCTGGTGTCCCGGGAGGTGATCGCGGACAGTGTGGAGACCGTCGTCCAGGCCGAGCGGCTGGATGGCACCGTGCTGCTCGCCGGCTGCGACAAGTCCCTGCCCGGCATGTTGATGGCCGCCGCCCGGCTCGACCTGGCGGCGGTGTTCCTGTACGCCGGGTCGATCCTGCCCGGCGTCGCGAAGCTGTCCGACGGGACCGAGCGCGAGGTCACCATCATCGACGCGTTCGAGGCGGTCGGGGCGTGCGCCCGCGGGCTGATGCCGCGCGCGGACGTGGACGCCATCGAGCGCGCGATCTGCCCAGGCGAGGGCGCCTGCGGTGGCATGTACACCGCGAACACCATGGCCAGTGCGGCGGAGGCGCTCGGCATGTCGTTGCCGGGCAGCGCCGCGCCGCCGGCCACCGACCGGCGCCGGGACGGCTACGCCCGGCGCAGCGGCCAGGCCGCTGTCGACTTGTTGCGCCGCGGTATCACCGCTCGGCAGGTGCTCACCCGGGAGGCGTTCGAGAACGCGATCGCGGTGGTGATGGCGCTCGGCGGGTCCACCAATGCGGTGCTGCACCTGCTGGCGATCGCACACGAGGCGCACGTCGAGCTGACCCTGGACGACTTCACCCGGATCGGTCGCCGCGTCCCGCACCTGGCGGACGTCAAGCCGTTCGGGCGGCACGTGATGACCGACGTGGACCGGATCGGTGGCATCCCGGTGGTGCTGCGGGCGCTGCTGGACGCCGGCCTGCTGCACGGGGACGCCCTGACCGTGACCGGTCGCACGATGGCGCAAAACCTCGCCGACATCGCGCCGCCGGACCCGGACGGCACGGTGGTCCGCGCGATGTCCGAGCCGATCCACCGCACCGGCGGGCTGACCATCCTGCACGGCAGCCTGGCCCCTGAGGGGGCGGTGGTGAAGTCCGCCGGTTTCGACTCCGACGTGTTCACCGGCACGGCCCGGGTCTTCGATGGCGAGCGGCCCGCGATGGACGCGGTCGAGGACGGCACGCTCCGCCCGGGTGACGTGGTGGTCATCCGGTACGAAGGTCCCAAGGGCGGCCCTGGGATGCGCGAAATGCTCGCGGTCACCGGGGCGATCAAGGGCGCCGGGCTCGGCAAGGACGTGCTGCTGCTCACCGACGGCCGGTTCAGCGGCGGCACCACCGGCCTGTGCGTCGGTCACGTCGCCCCGGAGGCCGTGGACGGCGGCCCCATCGCATTCGTCCGGGACGGTGATCGGATCCGCCTGGACGTCGCCACCGGCCGTCTGGACCTGGAGGTGCCCGACGCCGACCTGGCCGAACGGCGGCGCGGCTGGGCACCCCCGCTGCCGAAGCACCAGCGTGGGGTCTTGGCGAAGTACGCCCGGCTGGTTGGATCCGCGGCCGGTGGAGCTGTCTGCGACTAGCTCGTCTGCTCCGGTGACCCTCTGCTGTCGAACCAGAGCCATGTGAATGTCAGGCAACAAACTGTTCATTCTCCTGGCAGACTCTTGACCTACCGCTCATGATGCGGTGAGCGCCCGAACCGTAGGCGCGCCGGTATGGAGATCTAGTGGATGGTGGCGTGGTCGAGGTGACGACGTGAGCGAGCCCTCGACGTCCACAGGCGCGCACCGGGTGTCGCAGCGCGGCGCGACCCGGTGGCTCTTGGTGCTTTTCGTGCTTCTTCCGGTGCTGCTCGTGGTGTTCCTGGTGGGCAAGTTCACCGGCGCGAGCGAGGCGACCGCCTGCACCGGTGCTCCGGTGCAGCTCGTCGTTGCATCGTCGGTGGACAAGTCCGCGTTGCTGACCCAGATGGCCGCGGACTTCTCCCGCCGGGACCCTGTTTCGGTAGGCACCGACCCGAGGAACCGCTGCGTCCAGGTGACGGTCGTGCCCAAAGCCTCAGGGGCGGCGCAGAAGGCGCTCGCGGCGGGGTGGAAGGACAGCGACGGTCCACGGCCGGACGTCTGGTCGCCGACGTCGTCGGTGTGGCTGCCTCGCTTGGAGAACCAGCTCGCCGCCGACCAGAAGTCGAGCCTGGTCGCCGAACCGGACAACTCTCCAGCGATCGCGACGTCCGTCGAGGTGGTCGCCATGCCCCGCCCGATGGCGCAGGCGCTGGGGTGGCCCTCCCGCCAGATCGGGTGGCGGGACCTGCTGCAGCTGGCCCAGAGCAAGGACGGCTGGGCGAAGTACGGGCACCCCGAGTGGGGCCGGTTCGTGCTCGGCAAGACCAATCCGCTGAACGCCCACCCGGGCTTGGCGGCGACGGTCGCCACCTACTACGCGGCATCGGGCAAGACATCAAACCTCACGGTCGCCGACGTCCAGGACGCGCGCAACCGCCGGTTCGTCGCCGGGGTGGAGCAGTCGATCCTGCGCTACGGCGACACCTCGGGTGCCTTCCTCAGCGCTTGGCAGCGGGCCGACCAGCAGGATCGAGCGCTGTCGTACCTGTCGGCACTGGTGACCCAGGAGTCGCTGGTGCTGTCGTACAACCAGGGTTACGCCTCCGGCGATCCCAGCCAGTCCACCCCGGGGCCGAAGCCCAGGGTGCCGCTGGTCGCGCTCTACCCCCGGGACGGCACCTTCATCGCCGACCACCCGTACGCGGTGCTCAGCGGCGACTGGGTGACGGCGGACAAGCGGGCGGCGGCCCGGGCGTTCCTCGACTACCTACGGCGGCCGGAGGTTCAGCAGAGGTTCCTCGACTCCAACTTCCGCACGTTCGAGCGTGCACCGGGGCCTGGCATCAAGCCTGAGGCGGGTGCCCTGCCGGACCAGCCGGCCCGGGTGCTGGAGCACCCGGAACCGCGGGTGGTGGATGCCGTCCTGGCCAGCTGGAACCAGCTGCGCAAGACGGCCAACGTGCTGAGCCTGGTCGACGTCTCCGGCTCGATGGCCGAGCGGCTGCCCGGTTCGCCGACCACCAGGCTCGCCGCCGCCCAGGCGGCGGCGATCAGCTCCCTCGATCTGTTCACCGATCAGGATGAGGTGGGACTGTGGTCGTTCTCCGGGGGCCGGCGTGGTGTGCAGGACTACCAGGAGCTCGTGCCGATCGGCCCGATGAGCCAGGCGCTCGACGGTCAGCCGCGCCGTCAAGCGCTGGCGGTCGCGCTCAAGGGCCTGCGAGCCAGGGGCGACACCGGGTTATACAACAGCACCGCAGCCGCTTACCAAGCCGTTCTCGATCGGTATCGCGACGACCGGATCAACGCAGTGGTGGTCCTGACCGACGGACGCAACGACGCCCAGAGCGGGCTCTCGCTGGAGGACGTCCTCGATCTGGTGGGCAAGCAGTCCGGTGGGCGGTCGGCGCGGATCATCACCATCGCCTACGGTCCGGACGCGGACCAGGAGGCCCTCGCCAAGATCGCCGCAGCCTCCCGGGGGGCGTCTTACGTAGCGGCAACCCCGGAAGACATCCCCAAGGTGTACGCCTCAGCGTTGTCAAACTTCTAGTTTCGGTCGCGCGGGATTAGCGCCGCGCGACCGTGCTGTCCGGATGATGAGACGACGTCCGTGATCGGTTGACGAGCTGTCGACCACGGACCAGGGTGGTCATGTGCATCCTGTCGTCGTAGTTGAACGGCGTGCGATCTGATCGGATATCGATCTCAGATCGTGCGCGAACCCCTCGCTGAGCCATATCGGCCGAGGGGTTTTTTCGTGGCCCGGTGATTGATCCAGCACCATGACGAGTGAGCAACGAGCGGACAGAGCCGTGAGACAGCTAGATCAGCAGGTGAATGAGGGGCCAGCGTGAAAGGCCAGCCCGATGAGAAGGAACGCCTGACAACGAGCGGACAGGTGACCATCATGACTTCGCCACCAACGTCACCACCACCGGCTTCGACGCCACCAGCCCCATCGCCACCGGCACCGACCTCGGTGGCGTCGGGGCCGGTGTCGCCGCCATCGGCGCCCAGCCCGGCGAACGTCGCGGACGCCGCCCGCCGCGGTCGGACCACCCTCACCGGCGCGCAAAGCCTGGTCCGGTCGCTGGAACGGTTGGATGTCGAGGTGGTGTTCGGGATCCCCGGTGGCGCGATCCTGCCGGCGTACGACCCGCTGCTGGACTCGACGTCCGTCCGGCACGTGCTGGTCCGGCACGAGCAGGGTGCTGGCCACGCCGCGCAGGGTTACGCCGCGGCGACCGGCCGGGTCGGCGTGTGCATGGCGACCTCCGGACCGGGGGCGACCAATCTGGTCACGCCGATCGCGGACGCGCACATGGATTCGGTGCCGCTGGTCGCGATCACCGGCCAGGTTCCCTCGTCCGCGATCGGGACGGACGCGTTCCAAGAGGCCGACATCCGCGGCATCACCATGCCGATCACCAAGCACAACTACCTGGTGACCCGGGCGGCGGACATCCCCCAGGCGATCGCCGAGGCGTTCCACATCGCTGGCACCGGACGACCGGGCCCGGTGCTGGTCGACATCAGCAAGGACGCGCTGCAGGCCAGCGCCGAGTTCATCTGGCCGGAACGCCTGGACCTGGCCGGCTACCACCCGGTGACCCGACCGCACGGCAAGCAGGTCCGCGAGGCGGCCCGGCTGATCGTCGAGGCGAAGCGACCGGTGCTGTACGTCGGCGGCGGGGTGATCCGGGCCGGCGCGAGCGAGCAGCTGCGGCAGCTGGTCGACCTGACGTCCATCCCGGTGGTCACCACGCTGATGGC
>JBOFLF010000103.1:0-31193 GCA_051657715.1 Angustibacter sp.
CCCCGTCACCCGGACGGCCCTGGCCCATCACCCAGACGGCTCAGCTCAGGGCCATCACCCGTCTAGGTCCGATCTCACCCGGTGCTGTCCGTGCGGAACCGGATGGCCGCGTGGAGCCGGATGGACGTGCAGTCTCACCTGGGCGATGCGGCAGGGCGGATCAGCATTCGCACTGCCGCTTGGTGCCGGTCGAGCTCAGCCGCCAGCGCGAGCCGCGTCGCCACCCGGCAGCGATCGCGCCCAGAGCCGGCCAGCGCCCCGCCCGCCCTGCGGACGACGACACCCGCCTGACACTCGCGGCGAGCCCGGCCAGGCGGGCCTGCCGAGCGCGGTCGGCTGCCTGCAAGCGGGCCTGGTCCAGTGCGATCCGCGGTTCTGCGATGAACATAGTGAGAGAGTAATCGCTGTATAGGTATATAGTCGAACGACTATGACGCCGTTTGAAGGATTCCCCCTCTCTCCGACACGGCGGCCCCAGATCCGCGTCGAACCGTCGGTGGCGATCGAGCTGTCCTGGTTGGTCATCGCCTGCCAGAGCGCGGACGCCCTCAGCAAGCGAACCGCCGTCCTCGACATCTCCGGCGACCTCATCACGCGAGCTGACACGTTCTGGGACGACGAGCTGGGCCTGCAGCCCGAACTGCTCGTACTCGCGGGCCAACTCGGCTGCCTCACCGGGCAGAGCGTCAGACCCTTGTTCGAGCTCGACCACCGACCGCTCCCCCCTGCACCCCCGCCGCCATTGGCCACCGAGCCTCCCCCGGTCCAGGCCGCGGTGGCCTCTCGGTTGACCCGGCTGAGGCGCAGTAAGTCCCTGCGACGGGCCTACTCGGCGTTGCTCAGCGACATCTGGCAGGCCGCGTCCGGGGACTGGGCGGCGGTAGGCCGGTCCGCGGTGGACCGTGCGGTGGCGAAACAGCGCTCGTCGATCAACCACGGGCTAGACCCGCTCGACCTCATCCCCACCCGGCACGTGGCTCGCAAGGAGGAGTTCCTGCCGCTCACCCGGTCCGCGATCGCCTCGGGCGCCCTGCTGCTCACCCCGACGTACTTCGCCGGTGACCACGGCCACGTGGTCGACCTGCCGCACGGCTTCTCGGTCGCCGTCGGCACCGGCCTGTCACCTAGCAACGCGGCCCGCCGCAACCAGGCCGAGCAGGTAGCGGGACGGCTGAAGCTGCTGTCCGACCCCACCCGGCTGCTGATCCTCACCGAGCTCGACCGGACGCCGAGCACCGTCGGTGACATCGCTCGCGCGGTCGGTGTGGCCCAGCCGACCGCCTCGGTGCACGTCCGCCAGCTGAGGGACGCCGGCCTGCTGGCCACCACCCGCGAGGGCGGCACCGTGCGCTACCGGACGCGGACGTCAGCGATCCGCACTCTGCTCGACGACGCCAGCGGCACCCTCCTGGCCAGTGCTCCAGACGACCGCACCGTATAGCTGGCCTTCAGCCTCAGATGAACCACCGCACATCGCACGTGTGACTCGCGGCGCGAGTGGTACGCACGCCGCGGCGCCCGACACGGCTGCAGCGGTCGAGAACCTGCCGTCAACTTCGATGGCGGAGGCGGCGGGATTTGAACCCGCGAGAGGTTTCATCCTCAACCCGCTTAGCAGGCGGGCGCACTAGGCCACTATGCGACGCCTCCTAGCGCTGACTGGCAAGCACTCGTCATCGAGCATCACTCATGACGTGGAAGCCACGACACGAGGGTGATGGACGACCGAGACACCGACCGGTCGCGTTCACCTTACCGGGCGGCGAGCGACCCATTCCACAGAGCGACCTCGGCTGCTCGATCGCGAGCTGCCCGCGGACCCGACCGGCACGTCCGCAGACGCCTGAGCGAGCGCCCTTCACACGTTCTGCCGAGCGCCCTTCACACGTTCTGCACAGGACCTCGGCAGCGTTCGCGCCGAGGCGGCCGATAGCGGCGATGCGAGATGGTGGAATAGAGGGCGATCACGCGCCTACCGTGAGCCGACCACCACGCTCGGCATGAGGTGGTCGCCGGGGGGCCGCGACAGAGGCAGGAGTCAGCAAGACCGATGGTCACCGAGGTTGTGCCCGTGCGACACCGCGCGCAGTCCGCATCGCAGGACAGCGGTCGCCTCGCCCTCCGGAACCGCCCGCGTGGCCGCCACGTCAGCAGCCGTGGGGAGGGTTTCGGACGGTTCGCGGGCGTAACCCTGTCCTCGCTCGTCCCGGGAGCCGGGCTGGTCGCCGTCGGTCGCCGCAGGTTCGGCGCCATCCTGCTGGCCCTGACCGCAGTGGTGGCAGCAGTGGGGATCGCGGTGCTGGTCTCCGGCGGTCTGCTGGACCGGCTCATCGACCTCGCGGTCAGCCGGAACCGACTGCTCGTCCTCGCGGTCGGGCTGGCGCTGGTCGGCACGGTGTGGTGCCTGACGGTGCTGTTCTCGGCCTGGCGAGCACGACCCGAACGCCCGACCCGACTGCAGAGCGTCCTCGGCCTGTCCCTGGTCGCCCTGGTCTGCACCACGATCGCCGCACCGAGCGCGGTGGGGGCGCGCTACGCGCTGATCACCCGTGACCTGGTCGGCAACGTCCTCAGCGACGAGTCCACGGGAGTCGACGGCGCCGCGCGCCCGGGCAGCGACGGCGACCCGTGGAAGGACGTGCCCCGGGTCAACCTGCTGCTGATCGGATCAGACGCCGGCGCCGACCGCACCGGGGTGCGCACCGACTCGATGATCGTCGCCAGCATCGACACCCGGACCGGCAACACCCTGCTCATCGGGTTGCCGAGGAGCCTGCAGAACGCTCCCTTCCCCGAGTCCAACCCGCTCTACCAGGTGTGGCCGAACGGGTACAACTGCGGGGATGCCTGCCTGCTCAACGCCGTCTGGGAAGAGGCCGCGACCACCCACCAGGCCCTGTTCCCCGGCGACTCGAACCCCGGGCTGACCACCCTGCGGGACGTGGTCGGCGAGATCACCGGGCTGCGGATCGACAACTACTCCATCATCGACCTCAAGGGCTTCACCGAGCTGGTGGACGCGATGGGCGGCGTCCAGGTCAACGTGCAGCAGCGGGTGCCGATCGGCGACAAGAACGCACCGTCCAACTTCATCGAACCGGGACAGCAGAAGCTCACCGGCTACCAGGCGTTGTGGTTCTCCCGGTCTCGTTCCGGGACCGACGACTACGACCGGATGCTGCGACAACGATGCATGGTCGGCAACCTCGTCGACCAGGTGAACCCGGTGACGCTGCTGCGCCGGTTCCCCGCGCTGGCGTCGGTGCTGGAGAACAACGTCAGCACCGACGTCTCCACGGACGCCTTGAAGGCGTGGGTGATCCTGGTGCAGCGGATGCAACAGGGTCGTATCACCAGCCTCCCGCTGACCGGCACGGTGATCAACACCGTCGTACCCGACTTCGAGGCCATCCGCAGCTACATCCAGCAGGCCGTCGCCCCGCAGCCCGCCTCGACGGCCGGACCGACCAACCCGTCGGGGGGGCCGGCCACGTCGTCCACCGCACCTGGGGCCTCACGCTCACCCTCGGATCCCGCGGCGGCTCCCCCGACGTCGTCGTCACCCACCGGTGGCGGCAGCGGCCCGGGCAACGCGACCGACTCCACGCAAGCCCAGGACGTCGACGCCGTCTGCTGAGGTGCTCGGCGGCTCAGACGTACCGGCCGTCGAACTCCAGGTGCACCCACCGGCCTGACACCCTGACCACCGGGAGCCGTCGAGCACCGGACCCGCACGAGGAGGAGCCATGCCGATCACCCGACTCAACCACGCGGTGCTGTATGTGCGGGACGTCGGGGCGAGCGCGGACTTCTACCGGGAAGCGCTGGGTTTCCGAGTGGTGCACGAGCTGCCGGGAGCGATGTTCCTGCAGGCCGAGGGCAGCCGCAACGACCACGACCTCGGGCTGTTCCAGGTGGGCGGGCAGGCTGGGCCCTCACGCGCCGGGCGGGACGCCGTCGGCCTCTACCACCTGGCGTGGGAGGTCGACACCCTGGACGAGCTGGACCGCATCGGTCGACGGCTGGACGCGCTGGGGGCGTTGACCGGCGCGGCGGATCACGGCGGCACCAAGGCGTTCTACGCCAAGGACCTCGACGGCCTGGAGCTCGAGGTGTCCTGGCTGGTGCCGGCCGCTCTGCTCACCCCGGACGCGACCATGCGCACCGCGGCGCTCGACCTGGCAGCGGACAAGCGGCGCTACGGCGCGGCCACCCGCGGCGGTGTCGGGGTGTCGTCGACAACCGAGACGCCTGGGCAGGCCGGCGGCGAGCCAGCCACGCCGGCCCCGGCCACCCCGGCCACCCCGGCCACCCCGATGTTCGCGGCGGTGGGCGACCTCATCGACCTGGTCGTCGACGAGGTCGACGCAGACCGGATGCGGGTGCGCTGGACGGTCACCCCGCAGGTGCACCAGCCAGCCGGGATCCTGCACGGCGGCATGCACGCCTGGGTCCACGAGACGGTCGCCAGCGTGCCGGCGTCCCACTGGTACGGCGACCGCGGGCAGGTGGTCGGGGTCAGTAACCAGACCGACTTCTTCCGCGCGGTGCGCGACGGGCAGCTCACCTCGGTCGCCGCGCCGGTGCACCGCGGCCGGTCCCAGCAGGTGTGGGTGGTGCAGACGCGGGACGCCGACGACCGGCTGATCGCCCGGGGGCAGGTGCGGCTGCAAAACCTGCCCGCCTCGGGGGATCACGACGGCGCGGCGACCGACCCGCCCGGCTGAGCTGAGCCGGTCGGATCCCGATCGTCACCAGCCGCGGCTGTCCGATCGTCACCGGCGGCGACCTGTCGGGCGCCGCGGTCCGCGGCTGTCCGATCGTCACGGTCCGCGCCCGGCCGGTCAGGGTTGGCACCGGCGGAGCGTCGCCGTCGGATCGCGATCACCGCGTAGCTCAGGCCCACTACGACGAGCGCCGCGCCGTACCCGATCACCCGGGTCCCGCCGTACGCCAGGCCCAGCGGGACCGCCGCGTACACCAGGTAGGTCGCCGCCGGCACGAACAGCCACACCGCCCTGGCCCCGAGCGCGACCAGCGGCACCAGCAGCAGCCCGTACCACGGGTAGGACGGCGCCACCATCGCGAACGTGATCCCGACCACGGGCGCGGCCGCCAGCCACGGGCGGGCCGGGCGCCCCGCGGACTCGGCCTGCCGGTGCTCGCGACCGGCCCACCACCAGGCCGTCAGCACCGCGGCGCCCAGCACCGCGAAACCGGCCGGCGCCACCAGCTCGGGACGTCCCAGGCCGTCGACCAGGACGAAGCGCGGTACGGCGAACCGGTCCCGGGACTCCTCCGCGAGATAGCCACCGAGGAACCCGGTGACGTCCAGGCCCAGCACCGCCACGTGCGGCACGTACCCGGCCGCGACCGTGGCGACCACGACCAGCCCGACCCGCAGCGACCGGCGGGGCGCCACGGCGACCGCGACCAACGCGGGCAGGAACTTCACCGCGACCGCGAGCCCCAGCAGGACGCCGGCCCAGGACCAGCGCCGCCCGGCGACCGCCGACATCACCAGCACGACGAGCAGCGCGGCCAGGGCGTCCACGTGGGCGTTCCCGCCCGCCTCCAGCACCACCGTGGGACACCACGCCCACCAGACCACCCGCCGCGGGTCCCCGCCGGTGCGCCGCAGCAGCCGCACCACGGCCACGGACGTGATCACCGCCAGCACCGCCGCTGCCAGCTGCAATGCCCGACCTCGACCGTCTCCGCCGGGCAGCACGTGCACGAACCAGAACCACGCTTGCGCCACCGGGGGGTAGATGGTCCGGTCGTCCGGGTGGTTGAGCGCGGGCGTGACGCCGTCCGGGAACAGCCAGGAGTCCCGCAGCCCGGCCAGCTCGCCAGCGCCCGGGGGGTACCGGTACGGACTGGTGCCGGACGCCTGCACCCGGGCGTCCCAGACGTAGCGCAGGTGGTCGTTGGTGGTGAACGGGACCACCCGGGCGGCGACCACCTGCAGGGCGGCACCGCCCCACACCGCCAGCCGCAACGCCGGCCGCTCCGGCAGCCGGTGGACCAGGAACACGCCACCGGCGAACACCGCCCACGCCACCCCGGTCAGGACCAGCGCCGGCACCTGGCGCCCCTCGACCGACAGCTCCTGGACGCCGACCACCAGACCCGCGAGCACCAGGGGAGGGATCGCCGCCACCGCGACGAGGCGACGCCGACGCCGGACCCGGTCGACAAGCACGGCACCACGGTGCCACGGGCGGACGCCGCCCACGGACAGGCGGTGCCGCGCCACCGGCGACGTCACCAGATCGTCAGCTGGCGACCTGCCTGGCCGGCAGACCCGCGGGACTACGGTCGTGAGGTGATCCGGCCACCCACGATCGGCAGCCCGCTGCGGGACGTCCGCGTCACCGCACGGGTCGGGCGCGCGCTCGGCGTCGCGGTCGGCATCTGCTTCGCCACCGGTCTGCTGAGCCACCTGCACCAGCACCCGCCGATGTGGCTGTCGATCCCGCCGACACCAGCGTGGGGGTACCGGCTCAGCCAAGGCCTGCACGTGGCCACCGGCATCGCCTGCGTGCCGCTGGTGCTGGTCAAGCTGTTCAGCGTCTACCCCAAGCTGGTGCAGTGGCCGCCGGTCCGTTCGGTGCCGCATGCGCTGGAGCGGGCCGCGATCGCCGTCCTGGTCGCCTCGACGCTGTTCGAGGTGACCACCGGGTTGCTGAACATCGCGCAGTGGTACCCGTGGTCGTTCTTCTTCCCGCAGGCGCACTACGCGGTGGCCTGGGCGTTGGTCGGCGCGCTGCTGATCCACCTGGCCATCAAGGCACCGGTGATCGTCGCGGCGCTGCGCAGGCCGGTGGACGACGATCGGGAGGGTGTCGGCCTGACCCGCCGGGGACTGCTGCGCACCACCGCGCTGGCCACCGGCGCCGTCACCATCACCACCGTCGGACAGACCCTGCCCGGCCTCGACGGGTTGGCCGTGCTGGCACCGCGACGTCCTGGGATCGGACCCCAGGGCGTCCCGGTCAACCGGACCGCCCAGGCTGCCGGGGTCCGGGAGGCGGCCACCGACCCCGACTGGGTGCTCGAGATCGCCGGACCCACACCCCTGCGACTGAGCCGGGCCGCGCTGCTGGCGCTCCCCCAGGTCGAGGTCACGCTGCCCATCGCGTGCGTGGAGGGATGGAGCGCCCAGGGCCGGTGGGGCGGCGTCCGCCTGACGGAGGTGCTCACGCTCGCCGGGTTCCCTCCCGGCTCCCGGGTCCGGGTGCGCTCGCTGGAGCGACGCGGCCTCTACTCCAGCAGCACGCTCACCACCGCCCAGGCTGGGCACCCCACCACCCTGCTGGCGTTGCGGCTCAATGGGTCTGACCTCGCCTTGGACCACGGCTACCCGGTCCGGTTGATCGCGCCGAACCGGCCTGGGGTGTTGCAAACCAAGTGGCTGGCCCGGGTAGAGACGACATGACGGACGCCCCGGACCCCGGTACGGGTCCAGCGCCGCACCTGTCCGGCGATCCCATAGCTCGCCCGACCCGGACACCCGACCAGCAGCTGACCCGACCGATTCAGCCTCCCGACCAGCAGGTGGTCGGCAGGCGGGCGGCGATAGCGCGGTGGACGTGTGGGGGCATCGGAGTGGCGTGCCTGGTGATCGCGGTCCGGTTGGTGCTGGACGGCGGGGCCGGCGCCGCGCCGCGAGCGGTAGCACCGTGGCTGGTTGCCGTCCTGGTCGCCCACGACGCGGTGCTGGCACCGCTGACGCTCGCCGCCGGGTGGGCGGCGACCCGGGTGGTCCCGGCTGGTGTCCGCGCGGCAGTACAGGCCTGGAGTCTGGTGTCGGCATGCCTGGTGCTGGTGGCTGCGCCACTCGTCGTCCGTCAGCTACGCGCCGGGCCTGCCCAAGCCGGGGCCAACCCCTCCGCCGAGCCCCTGGACTACCCGCGGAACCTGGCCGTCACGATCGGGATTGCCGCGCTGGCCTGGGCGATCTGCGTCACGGCCCTGCTCATGGTGCGCACGACGCGCCGCCGCCGAGCCCGTCGGGCACCGCGTTCGGCCTGAGCCCGGCACCCGGTGCCCGAGCCGCGAGGAACGGCCGGGCGCCGTCCCACCACTGCTCCGCGACCGTGAAGCCGGCCGCCCGCAGCTGCTCCCGCGCCGCCGCCACCCCGAGCCGTGCCCAGTCGAACCCGCTGCTGAGCTGGCCCTCGCCGGTGCTCAGACACAGGTGCACCCGCTCGTCCACCGCCACCGGCTCAGGTTCGACGACCACCAGGCCGCCCGGTCGCAGCAACTGCCGCACCCGGGCCAGCAGCGCCTGGGGGTCGCCGCCGATCCCGACGTTGCCGTCGACCAGCAGCACCGTGCCCCACTGGCCGGCACCCGGCAGCGGGTCGAACACCGAGGCCCGGACGGCATCGGCGCCGCCGGCCCTGGCGACGGCCACCGCGTCCGCGGCCACGTCCACCCCCAACGCCTCCCGGCCAGCGGTGGCCAACGCCGCGGACATCCGACCCGGACCGCATCCGACGTCCAGCACCGGGTCCTCGCAGCGGTCCAGCACGGCCAGGTCCACCGCGTCGGCCGGCGACGTCCACCGGGTCGCCGGCAGCGGCACCTGCAGCGGCACCCGGCCATCCCCGCGCGCGACCAGCTGAACCCGGGACCCACCGAGCGCCATCTCGTAGAAGCCCACCGGACGGGCCAGCGCCCCGGCCGGCACCGGACCCGTCACTGGGGCCGGCACCCCGGCCGACACTGGACCGGTCACCGGCTGCTCAGCAGGACGCGGGACATGTCACCGACCGCTCGTGCGGTCCCCCGGACCGTGCCGGTCACCTTGGAGCGTCCGATCCTCGGGGTGTACCGGACCGGCACCTCGCGCAGCCTCCAACCGGCCCGCGCGGCACGCAGCACCGTCTCCAGCGGGTAGCCCGACCGTCGGTCAGCTATCCCCAGTCCCAGCAACGCCTCCCGGCGGGCGACCCGCATCGGCCCCAGGTCGTGCAACCGATGCCGGGCGGCGAGGCTGATCGGCACCGACAGCGCCCGGTTCGCCCACCGGGCGTGCAGCGGCCACGCGCCGGGACCGGCCATCCGTCGCCCCAGCGCCAGGTCGGCGGCACCCGACACGACCAGGTCCCGCAGCGGCACCAGGTCGGCCAGGTCGAACGACGCGTCTGCGTCGCAGAACCCGACCAGCTCGGCGGTGGCCTCGGTCAGCCCCCGGTGGCACGCGGCCCCATAACCCCGGACCGGCTCGTGTACCACGGTCGCCCCGCACCGGGCCGCCGCCTGCGGCGAGCCGTCCCGGGACCCGTTGTCCACCACGATCGCCCGGACGCCGTCCGGCAGCTGCCCCAGCACGACGGGCAGCGCCGCGGCCTCGTCGAGGCACGGGAGCACCAGGTCGAGAACCGGCGTCACGGCGGAACTGGCAGGGCCGGCGGAGCTAACGGCAGGGCCGGCGGAGCTAACGGCAGGGCCGGCGGAGCTAACGGCAGGGCCGGCGGAGCTAACGGCAGGGCCGGCGGAGGGAATCGTCGCCATCAGGACGCGACCCGGCCGGTGTCGAGGAGCTGCCGGGCCAGCCGGGCGAAGCGGGTGCCAGGTGCCTGGGCGGCGACGGCGCGCACGTCGCCGATCGTGTCGACATCCCGGCGCACCGCGAGGTCCCGGACCTGAAAACCCTGCTGCCGCAGCCGTTCTCGCTGCACCCGCCCAGTGGTCGGAACGCTCATCGGGACGCCGGGGAAGACCTGGGGGCACGGCCGCGCCATCCCGATCGCCCAGAACCCGCCGTCCTGCGCCATCCCCAGCACGGCGTCCCGCGAACCGGTGAACCGGACGGCCAGGTCCGCCCCGGTCAGCTGAGGGGTGTCCATCCCGACCAGCAACGCCGGACCCCGGGCGGCCTCGAAGGCGGCCGCCAGCCGCAGGTCCAGACCGCCAGGCACCTGAGGGACGACCTCGAACCCTGGTGGCAGCCACGGCCCCGGGTCCCCCTCCAGGACCAGCACCCGGCGGTCGGCGTCCGCCCGGGCCACCACGTCGAGGGTGTCGGCGAGGGCGGCGGCCGCGATCTGCGCGGCCTGCTGCGGGGTGAGAGCCGGGACCAGGCGGGTCTTCACCCGACCGGCGACCGGTGCCTTCGCCAGCACCAGCAGGGTCAGCTCCTGCGAGCTACGCGTGCGCACCGGCAGGACAGTAGGGCATCGATCGCGTCGTCGACCGGCTTGCGAGGCCTCCGACGCCTTACCGAACCCTTGCGCCTGACCAGCCCCCGCCGCCACGCCTCGCCACCCGAGCCGTGGTGTCACGTCCCGAGCCGCCTTACCGAACCCTTGCGGTGCCGCGGACCACAGCCCGCGGCAGCGAGGTCGTCCCTAGGGTGAACAGGTGCCCGCTGCGATGCCCACGGTCCTGGTCGCCGACGACGACCCGACGGTCTCCCGGGTGCTGCGGGACTACCTGCGGCAGGCCGGGATCACGCCGGTGGCCGCCGCCGACGGAGCCGCCGCACTGGCCATCGTCCGGGAACGAGTCATCGACGCCGCCGTCCTCGACGTCATGATGGGGCCACCGGACGGCCTGCAGGTGTGCCGGCTGCTGCGCGCCGACCCGCTGACCGCCGCGATGCCGATCATGCTGCTGACCGCTCTCGGCGAGGAGCTGGATCGGATCGCCGGGTTCGAGACCGGCGCGGACGACTACGTGACCAAGCCGTTTAGCCCGCGGGAGGTGCTGCTGCGGGTGCAAGCGCTGCTGCGCCGACGCGCCGCCGCCGTCCTGGACGCCGGATCACCCGCCTCCGGCGGGCTCGCTGGCGCCTCCGGCGGGCTCGCTGGCGCCTCCGGCGGGCTGGCCAGACCGCGGATCAGGTCGGGCGACCTGATCGTCGACCTGGCCGCGCGTGCGGCGACCCGGGCCGGCACCCTGCTGTCCCTGACCACGCGCGAGTACGACCTGCTGGCGTTCTTGGTGCAGCACCCCGGTCACGTGTTCTCCCGGGAGGTGCTGATGCACCGGGTCTGGGGGTGGTCGTTCGGCGACGCGTCGACGGTGACCGTGCACGTGCGGCGGCTGCGCGAGAAGGTCGAGGCGGACCCGTCGGCTCCGGCCAGGTTGGTGACGGTGTGGGGGGCGGGGTATCGCTGGCACGCACCCGATGACCCACCTCAGGACCCCCCCGATGGCCTCCCTGAGCATCAGCCCGATCGCACACCCGGTGACGACGGGGTGGCACGGTGAGCGGCGACGACCTCACCGTGCTGACCATCGCGGCCGGCAGCGTCCTGGTCGCGGGGGTGGTGGCGCACCTGGCGCTGCGCCTGCTGCGCGGCCGAGGCCTGGCCACGCTGCTCTCGCTGATCAGCTGCACGGCGCTGCTGGCCGTGGCGCTCGCGGTCGCGGTGTCGTCCCGGGCGATGTTCCTGTCGGCCCACGACACCGTGGTGGTCGGCCTGACACTGTCCGCCGCCACCCCGCTGGCGGTCGTGCTCGCGCTGTGGCTGGCGCGCCAGGTGCGCCGGTCGGCACGCACCCTCGCCGCGACCGCCCGGGCGATCAGCGTCGACGCCGCGGCCGCCGATCCACCCGGGTCCCAGACGCACCCCCGGCAGCAGCCGGCCCAGCCGGTGCGGTCATCGGAACCGCCGTTGATCTCCCGCGAGCTCACCGTCGTCCAGCAAGAGCTGGTGGCCGCCGGGCGGGCACTGCGCCACTCCCGGGACACCGAGCGCGCCCTGGAGGCGTCGCGGCGCGAGCTGGTGGCGTGGATCTCCCACGACCTGCGCACTCCCCTGGCCGGCATCCGGGCGATGGCCGAGGCGCTCGAGGACGGCGTGGTGGACGATCCGCACGAGTACCACCGGCAGCTGCGGGTCGAGGCCGAGCGGCTGGCGACCATGGTGGACAGCCTGTTCCTGCTCTCCCGGCTGCACACCGGGGCGCTGTCGCCGGCGCGGGAGCAGGTAGACCTGGGTGACCTGGTCTCCGATGCCGTGGCCTCGGTGGCGCCGACCGCCCGGGTGGGTGACGTCGCCGTACAGGGCAGCTGCGGCGGTCATCTGCTGGCGCCGGTGGACCCCGGGCAGATCACCCGCGCCCTGCTCAACCTGCTGGTCAACGGAGTCCGGCACACACCCCCTGGCGGCCGGGTCGAGGTGACCGCCCGCCGGGTGGCCGATGGCATTCGGCTCACCGTCCAGGACGGCTGCGGCGGCATCCCGGACGACGAGCTGCCCCGGGTGTTCGACGTCGCGTGGCGTGGCCGGTCGGCGCGCAGCAGCGGCCCGGACGGCGGTGGTGGCCTCGGCCTCGCGGTGACCCGGGGGATCGCCCTGGCCCACGGCGGGTCGGTCGCGGTGGTCAACACCGGCCCAGGCTGCCGGTTCGAGATCCACCTGCCGAGCTGAGCCGCATCGGGGACCAGCGAGACCCAGATCCGGTAGACGGCCGCCGCGGGTGCGGACGGCGGCTCCCGACCAGTCCGGCGACTCCTGATCAGGCAGACGGTCGACCCACCACCACATGGGCACAAAGCACTACCGTGCGTAACGCGAAGCTCAGCCCATCGGTCGTCAGACCTGGAGGTCACCATGCATCGTCCTCGACTTCTCGCTCTCGGCGTCGGCTGCACCGCCCTCGCGGTCGCCCTCGCCGTCCCGACAGCGGCACCGGCCGCGACCAGCCCGCCGACCGCCTCGCCACCGCTGGCGTCGGCCGGCTCAGCACCTCGAGCGACGGTCACGGACGTCCCGGCCGGCCTGGTGCGGGTACGAACGCGCAGCTCCCTGCTCGGCACCCACACGTGGTATCAGCAGACGTTCCGGGGCTTGCCGGTGATCGGCGGCTACTACGCGGTGCACACCGACAAGCGCGGCACCTCCCGGGTGGACGACGGCCGCCAGGCCGTCCCCGCGTCCCTGCAGACCCGGCCAACGGTCGCCGCAAGCGCCGCGATCCGCCGAGCGGACGCCGCACTGGCCCGCCGGACCTCGGCCGGGAGCAAGCAACAGACCACCCTCAGCAAGCCGGCCAGTACCCGCGCCACCTTGGCGGTGCGCGGCGGATCTGCCGCGCGGCTGGTCTGGCAGGTCCATGGCGTCGGGGCGGCCGGCACCGTGCAGACCTTGGTCGATGCCCGTTCTGCCGTCGTCCTCGACCAGCGGTCGTTAAGCAAGAACTGGTCGGCGAGCCAGGAAGGGCGGGGGGGCACCGTGCCGGGGCGGGTCTTCGAGCCCAGCCCCTCGGTCACCCTCCAGACCCAGGATCTGCGCGACCGCGCCGACTCCGACCAGGCCGTGTTCAACCCGACGTACCGCACCGTTCAGCTGACCGACCTGCGGCAGGGCGACCGGCTGAACGGGTGGTACGCCCGGGTCCGCAACCAGGTGGCGGCGGTCCCGTCCGGTGGCGCGTTCAGCTACTCCCGCAGCGACCCGTTCTTCGAGCAGGTGATGGCCTACCACCACACCACGGTCGCGCAGCGGTACCTGCAGTCACTCGGCTTCACCGACGTCAACAACGAGTCGCAGGACATCTACACGAACACCATCCCGGACGACAACTCGTTCTACGACCCGTTCACCGACCGGATGGTGTTCGGACGCGGCGGTGTCGACGATGCCGAGGACGCCGAGGTGATCTGGCACGAGCTGGGGCACGCCGTCCAGGACGACCAGGTGCCCGGTTTCGGCACCAGCATGCAGGCCGGTGCGATCGGCGAGGGCTTCGGGGACTACCTGGCGGTCACCATGTCGGTCCCGGTCAGCAACGGGTACGACCTGCCGTGCGTCGCCGACTGGGACGCGACGTCGTACACCCCCAAGCCGCACTGCCTGCGCCGGGTCGACGGCACCAAGACGGTCGCGGACATCGTCGGCCAGGTGCACGCCGACGGCGAGATCTGGTCCCGGGCGCTGTGGGACATCCACAACAGCCTGGGTCGGGAGCGGGCCGACACGGTGATCGTGGAGTCCCAGTTCTCCTACGCGCCGAACACCTCGTTCACGGCCGCCGCCACCGAGATGATCCGGGTGGCGCGGACGCTGTACGGGTACTCGGCGGCCCGCGCGGTGCGGGACGCATTCACAGCCCGCGGGATCGTGTGATCCCCAGCTGCTTGTAGGTCCGAACTGCTCGCAGGTCTGAGCTGCTCGTAGGCTCCGGCCTGCTGGCAGTTCCGGTGAGGGGTCGAGGTTCGCGCACGCGGATCTCGACCCCTCACTGCGTCTGCGGGCTGGCGCCGTGCTCTGGTCCACCGTCGCCACCGAGCGCAGATCACCGAGCTTCCGCATCGGGAGGCTGCACCTGCCCTCAGCACCATTCAGACCCTCAGCACCCTTCAGGTACCGGACCGCATTCAGGCGTCGGGCGCCGCGCTCGGGCGCACCGGACTCGGCATGGGAACGTCCGCCAGCAGTTCGCGCATCCCTGAATCGAAGTCCTCGATCGCGCTCCAGCACAGCTCGGCCCGGGCTCGCGAGCTGTCCGCGGTGATGTGCCGGACGTCGGCGAGCCGCGCCTGCCCGGTGACCACCGGGTCGGGCGCGCCGGCAGCCCGGGACAGGGCGCTGGCCAGGTCGAGGATGGTGCGCACGGTGCCGCTGCCGACGTTGAACGCCCGCAGCGTGCCAGCGGGCAGACCACCGTCGTTCGAGCCACCGTCGTTCGAGTCGCTGTTGATGAGACCGTCGTCACCCGGGCTGGGGTCGCCGTTGCCCAAGGTGCCATCGATGAGGGTGCCGGCAACGGCGAGGCAGGCTCGGGCAACGTCGCGGACGTGCACCAGGTCGCGGCGTTGGGCACCGTCCTCGGTGACCTGGGGCGGACGCCCGGCGAGTACTTCGGTGCGGAAGATCGCGGCCACCCCGGCGTACAGCGTGTCGACGGGCAGGCCGGGGCCGTACACGTTGTGGAACCGCAGCGCCGCACCGGTTCCACCGGTGTGCCGAGCCCAGACCGCCGCCAGGTGCTCCTGGGCGACCTTGCTGGCGGCGTAGCCGCTGCGCGGGTCGAGCGGGGCGTCCTCACCGACCAACGCGGGCGCGAGCGGGGCGCCGCAGCGCGGGCAGGGCGGCTCGTAGCGACCAGCTGCCAGGTCGTCCGGGCGACGCGGGCCGGGCCGGACCGTGCCGTGCTCGGCGCACGTCGCCAGGCCCTCGCCGTAGACGACCATCGAGCTGCCCAGCACCAGCCGGGGCACGTCGGCGTCGGCCATGGCGGCCAGCAGGACGGCGGTGCCGACATCGTTGGTGGCGGCGTACGTCGGCAGGTCGGCGACCGACTGCTCAACCCCCACCACGGCCGCCAGGTGCACCACGACGTCCGTATCCCGTAGCGCGCGCCGTACGGCGTCGGCGTCCCGGACGTCTGCGGCCACATGCCGGGCACCGGCCTCCCGGGGCTCGGCGATGTCGAGCACCACCATGTCGTGGCCGGCGGCCAGGGCTTGCTTCACGACCGCCGTCCCGATGAACCCACTGCCACCGGTCACCACCACGCGCACCGCCCCACCGTAGGGGGCCGCCGAGTCGATCACAGCTAGGCCTGGCGCCACCGTGGCTGACCTGGCACCACCGTGGCTGACCGAGCGCGCCGCGGCCGGTCGGGCGACCCAGCGAATCTAGACCTGGACCGGCCAGCACTCCCAGCTGGGCAGCAGAGAGCTGCGCCGGGGATAGGGTGACGGGACCGGTCGGCTCATTCCTCGACGAGGAGGACGGCGTGGACAAGGTGGTGGCCCGCGCGGCGGACGCGGTGGCGGACGTGCCGGACGGCGCGTCGCTCGCGGTCGGGGGTTTCGGTCTGTGCGGCATCCCGTCGGTGCTGATCGATGCGTTGCTGCAGAAGGGAACCCGCGGCCTGCGGGTGGTGTCGAACAACGCAGGCGTGGACGGCGTCGGCCTCGGTCTGCTGCTGACCGGGCGTCGGATCGCCCGGATGACCGCGTCCTACGTCGGGGAGAACAAGGAGTTCGCCCGGCAGTACCTGGCCGGCGAGCTGGAGGTCGAGCTGACTCCCCAGGGCACCCTCGCGGAGAAGCTGCGGGCCGGGGGCGCGGGCATCCCGGCGTTCTACACCCCCACCGGCGTCGGCACCCAGATCGCCGAGGGTGGCCTGCCCTGGCGGTACCACCCGGACGGCACGGTCGCGGTCGCCTCGCCGGCCAAGGAGGTCCGCGAGCTGGGCGGGCAGCGGTGCGTGCTGGAGGAGGCCATCACCACCGACTTCGGCCTGGTCCGGGCCGCGGTCGGGGACCGGCACGGCAACCTGGCCTTCCACTCCTCGGCGCGCAATTTCAACCCGCTGGCCGCGATGGCCGGCCGGATCACCGTGGCCGAGGTGGAACGGCTCGTCGAACCAGGCGAGCTGGACCCGGACTCAGTGCACCTGCCGGGCGTCTACGTCCACCGGGTGCTGCCGCTCACCGCCGAGCAGGCCGCGGACAAGCGGATCGAGCGCCGCACCGTCCGCGCCACCGCACCCCAGGCCGCGCGAGCCACCACCGATGGACCCGCCACCGGTCGAGCCGACGCCGGACGGGCCACCGCAGCGGAACCCGCGAACGATCGACACGCGACCGGCGAGCCCGCCACCCAGGACCATGGCACTGGCCCAGTCAGGATCGGGAGCGTGTGAGATGCCAGAATCCGTTGCCCCGCAAGGATTATCCCGCGATCAGATGGCCGTCCGAGCCGCCCAAGAGCTGGTGGACGGCTCGTACGTGAACCTCGGCATCGGCCTGCCCACGCTGATCCCGAACTTCTTGCCCGACGGGGTGCACGTCGTCCTGCAGTCCGAAAACGGCATCCTCGGCGTCGGCCCGTACCCGACTCCGGACGCGGTCGACCCGGACCTGATCAACGCGGGCAAGGAGACGGTGACCGTCCAGGCCGGCGCCGCCTACTTCGACTCGGCCACCAGCTTCGGGATGATCCGCGGCGGCAAGATCGACGTCGCGGTGCTCGGCGCGATGCAGGTCTCGGCGGCGGGGGACATCGCCAACTGGATGATCCCCGGCAAGGTGGTCAAGGGCATGGGCGGGGCGATGGACCTGGTGCACGGCGCGAAGCGGGTGGTGGTGCTGATGGAGCACGTCGCGAAGGACGGCAGCGCCAAGCTGCTGCGCCGGTGCACGCTGCCGCTCACCGGCCAGGGCGTCGTCGACCGGGTGATCACCGACCTCGCGGTGCTGGACGTCGCCGGGGACCACTTCCGCCTGGTGGAGACGGCGCCAGGGATCAGCTCTCACCAGGTAGCAGCCGCCACCGACGCACCGGTCGTGGCCGGCTGACCGCTGGCGCCGGCACGACGCACAGCCCGCTCTGCGCGTACAACGATCACTGCGCCGCCGGTTGGACGAGGTCGAGGTCGGTCCGCGGAAAGTCGTCGCCGATGCACAGCAACGGCTGCGCAGCCAGTCGGGCCGTGGCATAGCTGAAACAGTCGCCGAGGTTCAGCCGTGCAGGATGTCTACCGCGGCCGTACCGGACAAATGCGCCGAGCGCCTCGCGCCAATGACCATCCCCGAAGGGGACGACGACGACTTCGGCCACCGCGAGGAATCGTTCGAGCACCCCGCCGCCGGCGGGACCCATCCTGGCGGTGAGCACAATGCCGGTCTCTACCGCCGTCGGTGCACCCATGCCGACCGCGTCAGCCATCTCGATCGCCAACGCCATCTCATTCCAACCAGGCTCACGAAGAACGACGGCGACGACCGCTGAGCTATCGAGAATCACACACCTTCAGGGCCGAACCCGAGGATCTGGTCCTCCTCCTCGCGGTCCAGGCGTCGGCCCACCTCGTGTTCCGGCACCAACGGCCAGATCTCCTTCTCCAGCACGTCGCGCAGCCGCGTCCGATCGTGCGGCTGGCCGGCCGTCAGCTTCAGCCGGGCGCGCCGTTCACGCAATGCGGTGCGAACGGCTTGAGTCTTGTTCTCTCCAGCCAAGGCCGCCACCTCGGCAGCGAGGCTCTCCGCCTCGGGATCCTTGATGTTCATCGCCATGGTGTAACCATAGCCCATTTACACCATGCGCCATTTACATCGTGCGGGACATCGTCACTCTCGCCAGGCAGCGAAGTACTGCCTGAGGCAGAGCACCGCCAGCAGGGCTGCCCGGCCCCGCTCGGGAGGTCCGACCTAGCGGCACCGCGGCGGGCACCAGGTGTGGCGTGGCAGGGTGGCGCCGTGCGAGCAGCTGTCATCCACGGTCCTCGGGACGTCCGGCTCGAGGACGTCCCGGACCCGCACGTGCGGCTGGCCAGCGATGCCCTGGTGCGGGTGGTGGCCAGCTGCGTCTGCGGGTCCGACCTGTGGCCCTACCGCGGCGTGCAGGAGAATCGCGAGCCCAGCCGGATCGGCCACGAGTTCGTCGGCGTCGTCGAGGACGTCGGCCCGCAGGTGCGCACGCTGCGTCCTGGGGACTTCGTGATCGCCCCGTTCGCCCGCAGCGACGGCGTCTGCGTGCACTGCCGCAACGGGATCACCACGTCCTGCCGCAGCGGCGGCTGGTGGGGCGAGGAGGACGCGGACGGCCTGTTGGTGGACGGCGGCCAGAGCGACTACGTCCGGGTGCCGGCCGCAGACGGCACCCTGGTGGCCACGCCGGAGCCGCCGGACGACGCCCTGGTCCCGTCGCTGCTCACGCTGTCCGACGTGATGGGTACCGGGCACCACGCCGCGCTGGCCGGCGGGGTCGGGCCGGGCAGCACCGTGGTAGTGGTCGGGGACGGCGCGGTCGGGCAGTGCGCGGTCCTCGCGTCGAGACGGTTGGGCGCCGGGCGGATCGTCGTGATGTCCCGGCACCCGGACCGGCAGCGGCTGGCCCGGCGGTTCGGCGCCACCGACGTCATCACCGAGCGCGGCCAGGACGGCGTCGATAGCGTCCTGGACCTCACCGACGGGGTCGGCGCGGACGCTGCCCTGGAGTGCGTGGGCACCCGGGAGTCGATGGCGCAGGCGATCGGCGCCACCCGCCCCGGCGGGCGGGTCGGGTACGTCGGCGTGCCGGCTGGCGGCCCGGAGCTGCCGATCCGGGACCTGTTCTCCCGCAACGTGTCCGTGGGCGGCGGGGTCGCCCCGGTCCGCGCCTATCTGCGGGAGCTGCTCGACGACGTGCTAGCCGGCACGATCACCCCCGGCGCGGTGTTCGACCGGGAGTTCCCGCTGGCGCAGGTCGCCGAGGCGTACCGGGCGATGGACGAGCGGACCGTGATCAAGGCGCTGCTGCGCCCCTAGCCGGGACGGGTCTCGATGAACCGACGACCGGGCGCCAACCTGCCTCCCGACGATCTCGTCCGCACGCACTCCCGGCCGCCCCTGCGACGGAGTCCAGCGCGCGTGCCGTGCCGGGAGTCGAACAGCACCGCCTGAACCCGGTCCTGTTGCGGTCGCTCGTGTCAACTCGGCAAGTGGTCAGTGTCAGTGCTCGGTGGCAGGGTGCACCAGAAGCAGACGCTCACCGAGCGAGTCGCCCAGCACTGGCGGCACGCCAGGATCGCCGTCCACACTGGAGGTGCCCGTGAGATGGTCCGCACCGGAGGTGCCGTCGTGCCCTGGCCACAGGTCGCCGAGTCCCGGCCGATGTCGTTCGAGGAGTACTGGGAGCTGCCCGCCGAGCTGCGCGCCGAGTACTCCGACGGTACGGCGACCGTGAACCCGCCACCCAGCTACCAGCACCAAGCGATCTGCCTGCAACTCATGCTCATCCTGGTCCCGATCGTCGGCTCCCGGGGCGCCGTGGTGCCAGCCGCGGGGTGGATCCTGCCCGGCACGGTCCGCCGCACCCGCATCCCGGACATCATGGTGCTCCGCGAGCCGCCCGCCGGGGACTGGGTCACCGACCCACCTGTGCTGGCCGTCGAAGTGGTCTCGCAGAACCGCCGCAACGACGTGGTCCGCAAGGCCACCGAGTACCTGGAAGCCGGCCTGGAGCGGTACTGGATCGTGGACCCGCGCGACGGCGAGCTGGAGGCATTCGCCCGCTCCTCGTCCGGCTGGCAGACCGTGGCCCACCTGACCGAGAAGCACCCGACCGGCGTCGTCGAGTTGGGCGGCCTCGGCACCGTCCCGCTCGACCTGACCACCCTGCTCGCCCCGGCTACTGCCAGTGCAGCACCCGGCAATGAAGCCCTGTGACCATGCCACACTGGAACCGACCGATCGGTCGGTTCATTTGGAGGGTCCATGACCCCGCAACCGCACGAAGACGAGGACGAGGCTGACCGGCAGCGCCGGTTCGACACCCTGATCGCGCAGGACCAGCGGATCGAGCCGCGGGACTGGATGCCGGACGGCTACCGCGCGACCCTCATCCGGCAGATCGCCCAGCACGCACATTCGGAGATCATCGGCATGCAGCCGGAGGGCGAGTGGATCGCGCGGGCGCCGAGCCTGCGGCGCAAGGCGATCCTGCTAGCCAAGGTGCAGGACGAGGCCGGCCACGGGCTGTACCTGTACGCCGCTGCTGAGACCTTGGGCGTCGAGCGAGCCGAGCTGCTGGACCTGCTGCACACCGGCCGGCAGAAGTACTCCTCAATCTTCACCTACCCGACGCTGTCCTGGGCGGACGTCGGTGCGATCGGCTGGCTGGTCGACGGCGCGGCGATCGTCAACCAGGTGCCGATCTGCCGCTGCTCGTACGGCCCGTACGCCCGGGCGATGGTACGGATCTGCAAGGAGGAGTCGTTCCACCAGCGGCAGGGCTTCGAGATCCTGCACACCTTGGCGCGGGGCACCTGTGGGCAGCGGGCGATGGCGCAGGACGCGGTGGACCGGTGGTGGTGGCCGAGCCTGATGATGTTCGGCCCTCCCGACAGCGGCATCGACGCGACTCGTGGGCACACCGCACGTTCGATGGCCTGGGGTATCAAGCGGCACCGCAATGACGAGCTGCGCCAACGGTTCGTGGACATCACCGTCCCGCAGGCCCACGTCCTGGGTCTCACCGTGCCGGATCCCGACCTGAGGTATGACGAGCAGTCCGGGCATTGGCTGTTCGGCGCGATCGACTGGGACGAGTTCCACGCCGTGGTCCGCGGCGACGGCCCGTTGCACGCGCAGCGAATCGCCCACCGGGTAGCCGCGCACGACGACGGTGCCTGGGTCCGCGAGGCGGCCAGCGCCTATGCCGCCAAGCATTCCGGCACATCACCACGGGCGGTGGCGTGACCACCGCCGAGCACGACAACCGCGGCCACAGCCCGACACCACCCGGCGGGAACCCGCCAGCACGGGACGAGAGCCCCGCGCCCGAACGGGACTGGCCGCTGTGGGAGGTGTTCATCCGACCCCGGCGTGGCTTGTCGCACGGCCATGTCGGCTCGGTGCACGCCCCGGACGCCGTGCTGGCGGTACGCCATGCTCGTGACCTCTACACCCGGCGCGGCGAGGGCATCAGCATCTGGGTGGTGCCGAGCGGATCGATCACCGCGTCCAACCCGGACGAGCAGGACGCGTTCTTCGACCCAGCGGCCGACAAGGTGTACCGGCACCCGACGTTCTACACCGTCCCGGAGGGAGTGCAGCACCTGTGACGAGCCCTTCCCAAGGGCAACCCGGCTTCGCGCCGCCCTTGGGGACCACATCGCCCCCAGCTGATCCGGCCCTGCGCGCCGCGACCAGCCGGTACGCGCTGGGGCTCGCCGACGACGCACTGGTGCTGGCCCACCGTTGCGGTCAGTGGGTGACCCGGGCGCCCCAGCTGGAGGAGGACGTCGCGGTCGCCAACATCGGGCTGGACCTGCTCGGCCAGGCCCGGTCGTTGTTGACCCGATCCGGCGAGCTGGGCGACGGCCGGACCGAGGACGACCTCGCCTACCTACGCGGTGCCTCCCAGTTCACCAACGTCCGGCTGGTCGAGCTGCCGAACGGCGACTTCGCGTTCTCGATGGCCCGACTGCTGGCGTTCTCCGCCTACCAGCTGGATCTCTACGGCGCCCTGCGGCACAGCACCGACCCGGCGCTCGCCGGGGTCGCCGCCAAGGCGGTCAAGGAGGTGGCGTACCACCTGGACCATGCGAGTACGTGGGTGGTGCGGCTCGGGGACGGGACGCAGCTGAGCCACCGCCGGATGCAAGCCGGTCTGGACGCCGCCTGGCCATTCGTCCCCGAGCTGTTCGATGGCTCGTGGCTGTTCGATGGCTCGTGGCTGCCCGATGCACCGCGCCTGCTGGACGCCGGGGTCGCGATCGACCCGCCAGCCCTACGGCAGCGGTGGGAGCAGCGGATGCGGGACGTCGTACGCCACGCCACGCTGCGCTGGCCCCAGGTGGCACCCGATCCGGGGGGCGGTCGACGCGGCGAGCACACCGACCACCTGGCGACGATGCTGGAGGAGATGCAGCAGCTGCACCGCGCGCACCCGGGCGCGACCTGGTGAACTGGACGACGGACCCCGCGAGTAGCGGTGTGGCGGACATCTCTCGGGCCACATCGCCTGCGCTGCAACGGATCCGATCAGCTGTCGCCACAATCCCGGACCCAGAGCTGCCAGTGCTGACCATCGCCGATCTCGGGATCCTGCGGTCGGTCTCCTGGGTGGACGACTGTCCTAAGACCGCTGACGATCGCAGCGGACGCGGGGTCGAGAGCGTCGAGGTGGGCACCGGCGAGGCGCCCGGCGGCACCCTCGTCGAAGTGGTCCTGACCCCGACCTACTCCGGATGCCCAGCTCTGCACGCCATCGAGCAGGACGTGGTGCGGGTGGTCGCGGCGCTGGGGTACCCGCACGTCCGGGTACGCACATCACTGACCCCGGCGTGGACCTCCGACTGGATGAGCGAGACCGGCCGGCAGGCGTTGGCCGCCGCCGGCATCGCACCGCCCGGCCCCTGCTCGGACCACCCCACCGGGCCTCACCACCCCACCGGGTCTCACTGCAGCACCAGGTCTCACGGCAGCACCAGGCGTCACGGCCCGGTCCCGCTGGCCATCAGCACGCGCCTGGACGTCCGCTGCCCCCAGTGCGGGTCGTCGGCGACCCGCGAGCTGTCCCGGTTCGGGTCCACCGCCTGCAAGGCGCTGTGGCGCTGCGACGACTGCCAGGAGCCCTTCGATCACTTCAAGGCCATCTGATGCCGTTCCACCGCCTGCGGGTCGCCGCCGTCGACCCGTTGACCGACGACTCCCGCACGATCACCCTGACCGTTCCGGACCACCTGGCCGCCGCCTACCGGTTCGTCCCTGGGCAGCACCTCACCCTGCGCGTCGAGCTGGGTGGCCGGCACATCCGGCGCAGCTACTCGATCTGCGTGCCGCCGTCCGCCGGGGTCCTGCGGGTGGCGGTCAGGACGTTGCCCGGCGGCTTGTTCTCCGAGTACGTCCGGGACGGCCTGGCACCCGGCGACGAGGTGGACGTCATGACCCCGGTCGGCCGCTTCGGCGCCTCCCTGTTCAACGCCCCGCAGGCCGTCAGTGCCCGCGGTCGCCAGTACGCCGCGATCGTCGCCGGCAGCGGGATCACCCCCGTACTCTCGATCGCCACGCACATACTGGAGACCGACCCGGCGGCGTCAGTCAGCCTGGTCTACGCCAACCGGGACAGCGGTTCGGTGATGTTCGCGGACCACCTCGCCGACGTGAAGGACCAGCACCTCGGACGCCTGCAGGTGCTGCACGTGCTGTCCCGCGAACCACGAGCCAGCGATCTGCTGTCCGGTCGGATCGATCGAGCCACGCTCGCCGTGCTGTTCGCCGACGTGGTGCGCCCGGCCACGGTCGACGAGTGGTTGTTGTGCGGCCCCTACGACCTGATCCAGCGCGTCCAGGCGATGCTGGCCGACCACGGTGTTCCGCCCACCCAGGTGCACACCGAGCTGTTCTACGTCGACGAACCCGCCCGAGTCCGCGCGGCAGGAGCTGCGCCCAGGCAGCTCGCCCGGACGGCCGCGCCTCCTGGAGCTAGATGTCAGGTCACCATTCGGCTGGATGGCCGATCCAGCACCTTCACGATGTCGAACGAACGCTCGTTGCTGGACGCGACACTGGCCGTGCGGGCAGACGCTCCGTACGCCTGCCGCGGTGGGGTGTGCGGTACCTGCCGCATTCGGATCCTCGACGGCGCGGTGACGATGGACCGCACCTACGCGTTGGAGTCGGATGAACTGGACGCCGGTTTCGCCCTCGCCTGCCAATCGGTCCCCACCTCGGCGCAGCTGCTGGCCGACTTCGACGCATGACCAGTCCAGATAGCGCCACCAACGGGCCTGAGGTGCCCACCAAGCGCCCGACCGCATCCGTGCAGGCAGCGCCCGCGTGGGTAGTGACACCGGATCTCGGCCCAAACCCGTTGCGCCACTTCGGTTCCCGATCCGTGGACCTGACCTACCGCACCCTGGTCATGGCCATCGTCAACCGCACTCGGGACTCCTTCGTCGACCAGGGCGCCACGTTCGCCTGGGACGCCGCCTTGCGGGCCGTCGACCGCGCGGTGGCGGACGGCGCTGACTGGGTCGACATCGGCGGTGTCCCGTTCTCCTCGCTCGCCCACCCGGTCAGTGAGCAGGAGGAGGTGGACCTCGTGGTCCCGCTGGTCGCCGCGGCCCGCTCCCGCAGCGATGTCGTGCTGTCGGTCGACACCTCACGAGCGACGGTAGCTCGCGAGTCGCTGCGAGCCGGCGCAGACGTCATCAACGACACCTCTGCGCTGTCCGACCCGCAGCTCGCTCGCGAGGTTGCCGAGCACGACGGGACGCTGGTGGTGTGCCACAGCCGCGGCGGGCGGTCGCCCGAGGACAGTGCGACCACCCGCGACGGCCACCCGACCTACCAGGACGTGGTGCGCGTCGTCCGTGACGTGCTGGTGCAACGGGCCGCGGACGCCATCGGATTGGGGGTGCCGCCAGAGCGGATCGTCGTCGACCCCGGCCATGACCTGCATAAGAACACCTGGCATTCGCTGGAGCTCACCCGTCGGCTCGACGAGTTCGCCAGCCTCGGCTATCCGCTCCTGGCCGCCGTGTCCACCAAGGACTTCATCCAGGAGTCGCTGGGCCTGGCGAAGGATGCCGTCCTGGCCGGGACCACCGCGACGCACGTGATCTGCATGCTGCGCGGGGCTCGGATCCTGCGGGTGCACGACGTCCCAGCTGCGGTGCGGGCCGCGCGGATGACCGAGGCGATCCTCGGCTGGCGAGCCCCGGTGCAGTTGCGGCATAACATGCCACCGACAGCACCGCTGCCGCCCAGCTCAGCCCATGACACCGAGCCCTCCCGGTGAGAACACCTAGCTCAACCGGTGAGCCTGGTGAGGCCTGGGCCGGCTGATGACACCAAAGCCTGGCCAATGATACCGAGGCCCGGCCGGTGACACCTGGCTCAGCCGGTGAGACCGAACGTCCAGCCACCCGGCATCTCCACCGCGTTGCGGGACAGCAGGTCGTCGAGATCCGCCAACCTGTTCCGGGCATCGACTGCGGCGGACGGATCACCGTGAGAGCCGGCTTCGCGCAGTTGTTCCTCGGCTCGGCGTCGCTGGGCGACGATCTCCTCAAGGAAGGCCCCACTGATCCCCGTGATGATCCCCATGGTTCCTCCTTGGTGCTGGCCTCTTCGCCGCTGTTCCGTCGCCGTCCGCTGCCTCGACATCATCACTGCTCGGTCACGCCACCCGCGCTCAGGGCCACACCGCTGCCGGACTGGGCCGCCCACTCGGGACGATCACCGCTCCGCTGCCGACCGCAAGCTTGCGGAAGAGGTGATCCAACAGCCCTGCGGGAGAACGGGCGCCAGCGTCCTCGGCCCACGGCCGGTGTTGCGGGAGTAACCCGGGCAACGCGTCCAGGGCGTCCGCCGATAGCACCAGCAGCCGGTCGTCGCCGGCAAGTCGAACGACATCGTCAAGCCCGGGGATCCGGGGCACGGTACGAGCTCGCTCCCCGGTGATCATCAGGGCTGGCGGGGCGGACTCGGCCCGCACCATGGCCGATCCGCCGGACCCGAGCAGCACCGTGGTGCTCAGGACGTCGGACGTGGCGTCATCCCCCACCACGACGACCAGCCCCGGGATGTCGTCGGTGACCCGTACCGAACCCGACGACGACTGCACCCAGGTGACGGTCCACCCACCCGCGGTACAGGTGCCACGGGTGCGGGTACCGGGGGCCTGGCCGGACGCACCGGCCACGATGTCGGTGATGACCGTCGCGTCCGCCATCACGTCGCGCACTGGTGCATCCGGCCCGACTGAGCGCCGGTGCTGGGCCGGCACCGCGGACGCGGCGGCGGGCTTGGACCGCAGGCGGGTCCTGATCACCTCAGACTCCTGCGGTCCGGCCCACTGCGCGTGGCGCTGGGCTCATGGACGTCACGTGCGCCAGGTCCGGTAAACCAGCCACGATGGTCACCGCGCGATGAACCACGAGGTGGACGACTGCGCGATCGGCGTGTCGCCAGGGCAGTCATCCGCCCACCTCCTGCTCAGGTTTGCTGCTGCGGGCCAGCCAGACGTCGGTCATCCTCGCTAGCGACCGTTTGCGACCGCATCCCCCGTTTCTTTGCGATCGGATGACAACTGAGGGTCAACCTCTGTGGCAAGACGGCGACAGGACCAGCGCGTTACAGCACCACGATGGCAGCATGACGACATGCCGCGGCTGCTCGTACTCGAGGACGATGACGGGATCCGGACGTCTCTCGCCTTGGCTCTGGACGACGAGGGCTACGACGTCGTGGAGTGCGCCGACGCGGAGAGCGCCCTGGACGCGGTCCGTGCTCGCGGGGTCGACCTGATGCTGGTCGACATCATGCTCGGCGGTCTCGACGGCTTCACGTTCATCCGGCAGGTGCGGCCGATCAGCGGCGCCCCGATCATCGTGGTCAGCGCCCGAGGCGGCACCGCTGACATCGTCGAGGCCCTCGAGGCCGGCGCGGACGACTACGTCACCAAGCCATTCGTGGTGACGGAGATCAGCGCCCGCCTGCGCGCACTCCTGCGCCGCCCGGCGGCAGTGACCACCCCGGAAGACCAGCTCACCGGCTCCTCGCCACCAAGCTCGACGCTGTCCACCGGTGTCGGGCGGACCGGGGCCACACCAGTCTCGACCACCCCGCCGCCAGCACCGCCCGGCACGTCGTACGCGGGCCAACCCGGCACGCCAGTGGTCGACGCGGCGTCTGCCGCACCGCGGCCACAGATCGTCGTGCTGGACGGCGCGGACGGGCCGTTGGTGCTGGACGTCGGCGCTGGCACGGTGTGGCGAGGCCCCGACCCGGTGCACCTCACCGTCACCGAGTACCGCCTGCTGGTCGAGTTGGCCTCCCCGCCAGGCCGGGTGCTGAGCAGACGCACGCTGTTGCACCGGGTGTGGGACCGCGGGTTCTTCGGTGACGAGCGCATCGTGGACGTCCACGTGCGCCGGCTACGGACGAAGATCGAACAGGATCCGAGCGCCCCCCGATTGGTGGTGACGGTGCGCGGCCTGGGCTACCGCCTGGACCTGCGGTGAGCCCCGGCCGACACCACCAGCACCGGATCGGCCTGCGCGCCTCGGTCACCCTGTGGTTCGCGACCGGCGCGCTACTCGCGTCGACGGTCCTCGCGCTGGGCACCTACCTGGTCGCCCGGGGTTCGCTGGTCAACCAACGGGAGCGATCGGCGACCGTGCAGGCGTTCGCGGCCGCCTCGACCGTCCGCGACGGCCTGCGCACCACAGGGGTGCCGGTCAGCGAGGTGCTGGCCGCAGCGTCCGCGCCGGCAGGCAGCACGATCTTGGTGAATCGCGGCGGACGCTGGTTCTCCTCCTCGCTGCAGGTCGGGGCCGAGGAGGTCCCGGGGGCGCTGCAGGACAGCGTGTCGGATGGGTCAGCGGGAGTGCTGTGGACCCGGGTCCGCGGCAGCCCCGCCGTCGTGGTGGGGGTCCCGCTGACCGACGTCGACGCGGAGTACTTCGAGATCGCCACCACCCCAGAGCTGGCGGGGACGCTCAGCACGCTGCGGGCGGTGCTGCTCGGTTTTGCCGTGCTCACCTTCGTCGGTGGTGGCGTGCTCGGCCGGGCCGCGGCCCGACGGGTGGTGGCACCGTTGGACGACGTCGGCGACGCGGTCACCAAGATCGCCGGTGGCGATCTCAGCACCCGGCTACCCGACACCGACGACCCTGAGCTGGCCAAGATCGTCGAGTCCTTCAACGCGATGGTCGAAACGCTGGACGAACGGATCCGCCGGGACACCCGGTTCGCTGCGGACCTCAGCCACGAGTTGCGTTCGCCGTTGACCACGCTGATGACCAGCGTGGAGGTGCTGCGCCGTCGCCGGGAGGAACTGCCCGAACGTTCTCGGCAAGCCCTCGACCTGGTTCATACCGAGCTAGAGCGGCTCCGGCAGTCCCTCGAGAACATGCTGGAGCTCGGGCGCCTGGACGCTGGGGTGGGTGCAGCTAGTCGCAGTGAGATCGAGGTCGCCGAGCTGGTGCGGGAGGCGGTGGACACGGCGCACCACCGCCTGGAGCTGATCAGCGTCCACCCGGCCGCCGACCCGCAGGCCGGTGGGTCCGCCCGGGTCCGCGTGGAGAAGCAGCAGGTGCGCCGCGCGCTGTGGAATCTGCTGGACAACGCCGTGCGGCACGCTGGTGGGCCGGTCGCCATCAGGGTCGAGCCCGCTGGTGGGTCGATCCTGGTCGCCGTGGACGACGCCGGTCCCGGGGTTGACGACCAGGACCGAGAGCGGATCTTCGAGCGCTTCTACCGGGCTGGTTCCCGAGGCTCCCGGCAGGGCACCGGGTTGGGGTTGAGCCTGGTCGCGGAGACCGCGCACGCCCATGGGGGCAGCGTCTGGTGCACCAACAAACCAGGTGGCGGCGCCCGGTTCGTGCTGCGACTGCCCGTGGCCGGAAGGCGACCGCGATGAGGTCAATCGCCAGGACGACGTCCGCCGCCGTGGTGCTCAGCGCGTTGATCTCGTGCGGTCTGCCCGATGGCGGGCCGCCCCGCCGGATTGACCCGACCGACGTGCCCTACGAACTGACCAACCCGTCAGCAACGTCCACCCCACCAGGGGCCACTGGCAACGGAGGGGGCACGGAGCCGGGCGACGCCCAGCTGACCTGGGTGAACTCCGACGGTCTGCTGGCACGCGAGGCGGTGACGTTGAGCGCCACCGGCCAGGCAGCTCAGCTCACCGAGCTCCTCACCCTGCTGAGTGCCGGGCCGGCACCTCAGCAACGCGACCTCGGGTTGAGCAGCGCTCTCGGGCCTGGCACGGAGCTTCGGGTGGTGGAGATCGATCGACGGGTAGCCGTGCTGGACCTGCGGATCGACAGCAACCCGCCCGCCAACCGGCTGCCGGTCCTGGTCGGCCAGATTGTCCTGACCGCCACCACGACGCCGGGCATCGATCTGGTGCGCTTCGTCAGCGATGATCGGCCGCGTCAGGTGCCGCTGGTGGGCGGCGAGCTGACCACGCGGGAGCTCGAGCGCACTGACTACATCAGGCTTTTGGCACCACCGAACAGCTGACCTCGAGGCGGCGTCAGCGCCACCGGGTGGCCAGGACGAAGCCAACCATGATGATGCCGAAGCCGATCACCACGTTCCACGACCCGATCGCCTCGACCGGCAGCTCTCCGCTGGTGAGGTAGAAGACCACGATGTACGCCAGGCCGATCACGAACATCACGACCATTAACGGCGCATACCAGACCGGGCTCTGCCTCGGCCCCGACGAGCGGACCGGCGGCGGGGTGTAGTCGGCCTTCTTGCGGTTCCTCGATTCCGGCACCTTCGCTCCTCGACTCGGGACGTCGACTAGCGTAGTGGGGACGCCGAGCACGAGCGGACACCGCTCCCGGTGGAGAAGGCCGCTCCAGGTGAACGGAGGAGGGTGCGGTGAGGTCGCCGGTGCCAGGCGCGTGCTGAGCGAACCGCGAACCGCCACCGCACCCGGCAGGACGTCGGGGGCGTGGGCTGTTGTCGTCCCGCTGGTTTTCGCGCTCGCCGGGTTCATCGCTGTCACCAGCTCCCGGACCGCCCGCGGCACCGACCTGCGTTCCGACGGCCGCACCTCGACCGCTGACCTGATCCGCCAGCAGCAACACCGGGCCGAGCAGCAGGAGCGGCGGGTCGCCGAGCTACGCCAGGACGTGCAGGACCAGGCGCGACGCGCCGCGCCGGCCGGGTCCGAGCTGCAGCGCATCCAACGCGAGACCAGCCGGCTCGCCGAGGCCGCCGGCACCACTGCTGTGCGAGGTCCCGCCCTGCGGGTGGAGCTCGACGACGCACCTCGCGGAGCGCGAGTTCCGCACGACGTCTCCGCCGACGACCTCGTCGTCCACCAGCAGGACGTGCAGGCCGTGGTCAACGCCCTGTGGTCAGCTGGGGCGGACGCGATGATGCTGATGGATCAGCGGGTGATCGCCACCAGCGCGGTGCGGTGCGTGGGGAACGTCCTGATCCTCCAGGACCGGGTGTACTCCCCGCCCTACCGGATCACGGCGATCGGCGATGTCGCCGCGATGCGCCGGGCGTTGGAGGAGTCCGCGGCGGTGCGCACCTACCGGGGGTACGCGGACCTGTATGGCCTGGGCTACCAGGTCCAGGACTCCAGCCAGGTGGTCCTGCCGGCGTACGGCGGGTCGCTGCTGTTGCCGCACGTCCGGGTCCTGCGTGACGGCACCAGCGAGACCGGCACCGGTCCGCGATGAAGACGTTCCGGGTGGTCACGCACGCCGTGGGTGAGCTGTTGATCACCCTCGGGCTGGTGCTGTTGCTGCTGGTGGCCTGGCAGTTGTGGTGGACCGATCTGGCGTCCGGCCGTCAGCAGAACCGGATCACCCAGAACTTGGAACAGTCCTTCGACGACCTGACGTCGGGCCAGGAGCGCGGCATCCGGAACGTCCCGCTCGGGGACGCCTTCGCCCTCATCCGGATCCCGCGATTCGGCCGGGACTACGTGCGGCCGGTGTTGCGCGGCATTGAGCTCGACATCCTGAAAGACGGGGTGGGGTACTACCCGCAGACCGCGGAGCCCGGCAGGGTCGGCAACTTCGCGATCGCGGGGCACCGAGTCACCTACGGCAAACCGTTCAACCGGATCGACGAGCTGCGCGACGGTGACCCGATCGTCATCGAGACCCGAACCCGGTGGTTCGTCTATCGGGTGACCGGGCGCACCATCGTCACCCCGGACCGGATCGACGTGGTGGCTCCGGTGCCGCAGCGGCCGGGCGTCAAGCCCACGAGGCGGTTGATGACCCTGACCGCCTGCCACCCC
>JBOFLF010000104.1:0-5343 GCA_051657715.1 Angustibacter sp.
CCCTCTACGTGAACGGGGAACTCGTCGGCGAGGACTCGGTGCCGATCACCACGGAACGCTCGTTCAACGCCGAGACCGTCACGTTCACCGCCTCCTACCCGTTCACCCTCGCGATCGAGGCCAAGGACTACACGGAGACGGACTCCGGCCTGGAGTACATCGGCGAGTCCGGGCAGCAGATGGGCGACGGCGGGCTCATCGCCCAGATCACGGACGGTGCCACCGGCGAGGTCGTCGCGACCACCGGAGACGACTGGGTCGCCCTCGTGACGCACCGAGCACCCCTGAACACCGACTGCGAGGACGACCCCGACCCCGACGCGACCTGCGAGTTCGAGTCCGCCGACAACCCCGCGAACTGGGCCACGACGGACTTCGACGACAACACCTGGACACCCGCGACGGTGTGGTCCGAGGCCGACGTCTCCCCGCGCGACGGCTACGAGGAAGTCACCTGGGACGACGCGGCCGAACTGATCTGGGGCACCGATCTCAAGGTCGACAACACCGTCCTGACCCGCACGACCATCGAAGGGTAGGGGACCCCCCGCAGGTCGGCTCCCGGTCGCAGAGCACACGCTCCGACCCGGCCTCCGCGCCGGCCCCGCGGTCAGCGAACCTGGTCGCATGATGACGCTCGCCGAACCCACCGAGGGCACACCACCGACCGCGACCCCGGTGTCGCGATGACGCGAACCGGGCTGGCCGGCGGCCTCGCGGTCGGGGTGTCGGGGGCGGTGGCGATGGGCAGCGCCGCACCAGGGCTGAAGCTGCTCGCGGCCACCGAGTTCACCGCAGTCAACGTCATCCAAGCCCGGATGGTGGTCGGGGCGCTGGCGCTGCTCGGTGCCACGCTGCTCCTGCGACGCGGGCGGATGACGATCCCGCGCCGGCACTGGTGGCTGGTCGCCGCGTACGGCGTGGTGACCATCGCGGTCAACCAGGTGGTGTACGTGGTCGCGCTCGGCCGGTTGCCGGTAGGGGTGGCCCTGCTGCTGGAGTACCTCGCCCCGGTGCTGGTCGCGCTGTGGGTCCGGTTCGTCCAGCGCCGCACCGTGCCCGGGCTGCTGTGGGTGGGCATCGTGGTGCTGCTCGTCGGGCTCGCCCTGGTCAGCCAGGTCGGCACCGGCGCCAGGGGTCTGGACGGGCTCGGTGTGCTGTTCGGGCTGCTCGCCGCGCTGACCCTCGCCGGCCGGTTCCTGCTCGTCGAGCACGGACTACGCACCCACGACCCGCTGGTCATGGCCACCTGGGGCGCCTGCCTCGGCGCGGTCGCCCTGGTCGTGGCCGGGCCCGTCGCACCGTTCCCGTTCGCCGTGCTCGGCCGGACCGCATCCCTGAACGGGGCCTCGGCCCCGGTGTGGGCGCTGGTGCTCTACGTCGGGTTGGTCGGGATGGCCGGCGCGATCCTGCTCAACGCGATCGCGCAGCGCACCCTGCCGTCGACCTCCGCGAGCCTGGTCGCCGCGATCGAGATCATCGTCGGTGCGGTCCTGGCAACCGTCGTGCTCCGGGAGCACCTCACCGCGGCCCAGTGGGCCGGGTCGGCGGCGATGCTCACCGGCATCGTGCTGGCGCACATCGCCGTGGCCCAGCGCGGCACCCGGAACGACGAAGCACCGGGGTAGCTCAGCCGGCGGGCTGGTCGAGCCATACCTCGAACTTGGCCACCTCGGGGCTACGCCGCCGTGACCGTGCCGTCGGCAGTCACGATCACGGCGGCGTAGCCCGGCGCCGCGAGCAGCACCTCAGCAGCCTGAGGGCCTGCGGCGTAGGCGGCGGTGGCCCACACGTCGGCCCACATCAGGGATGGCCCGTGCACCGTCACCGAGCCGTGGTGGTCGGCGGGTGTCCCCACGTGCGGGTTGATGACGTGCGCGCCGCGGGCCGCGGAACCGGACGTGGCGGCCCCTCCGCAGGTCAGCGAGAGCGCACCGACCAGGCGGCCGCGGTCCCGCGGGTTCTCGATCCCGACCAGCCACGCCCGCTCCGGCCCGACAGCGGCCTCCCGCCCGGCGGACGGAACCAGCACCACGTCGCCACCCGCGTTGATGCACCAGTCGGCGGCCGTCCCGGCCAGGTGGCCGGCCGCCCGCTCGACGGCCCATCCCTTGACCAGGCCGGTCGGGTCCCACCGTCGGGTTCCGTCCGGGGTGGGGAGCCAGGGGTCGAACCACCCGCTGGTCAAGCGGGTGGCGGCCTCGGCCAGTTCGTGCACCTCGCGAACCTCAGGGGAGCAGTCGCTCAGCGCCAGCTCACCGGCGGCGACCCGGCTCACCTCGCTGTCCGGGCGCCACCGGCTGAACGTGGCGTCCACGCGACGCAGCTCCGCGAACACCGCGCGCACGGCCGCGTCCGCCAGGTGCTCGCCGCTCTCGCCGCTCTCGCGACGCCTAGTGATGCTGACCGGCATCCCCATGATCTGCTCGACCCAGGCGGTGCGCACGCCGGCCGTCGCCGTGCTCACCGTGCCACCTTCTTCACGCGCCGACTGTCACGCCGGCGGCGGCAGCGGCGTCGATCGCCGACTGCAGCGACTCGGTGTACCCCTCCGTGGTGACCGTAGCACCAGTGACCGTCTCGATGTCTGCGGACTGCACCTCCACCGCCTCCTGGTTCAACACGGGCACGGCGTCGTCGGCGATCTCGACGCTCTTGAGGTGCTCGGTCGGCGTGACCACGGCATCCGCGGCGATGATCTCCGACCCGCGCACCGTGATCTGCACCTGCACCGGGCCCCAGCGGGTCTGCACGACCTCACCCTCGAAGGTCTGCTCGGCGGCCTCGTCGGATGCCATGGGTTCCTCGGATGCCGTGGGCGCCGAGGTCTCGGCGGGCCGGACCGCCGACTCGGCCGCGACTCCCGCCTGGTTGGTGCTGGTGGAGTAACTGAACAGCAGGACGAGCGAGGTGACTGTCCCGACAACAGCAAAAACGATGCGGCGCATGTCAGTTCCTTTCCTTCACCAGGAGAACCGTTCGAGGTGGATGCGATCGCGTGCGACACCCGCGCCCGTCGCCGCCGCGACCGCGGCATCCGCCCAGGCGGCCGGCCCACAGATGAAGACGTCGTGCGCGGCGACATCCGGCACGAGGCGGCGCAGCGCGTCGGACTCGGACAGATCTCCGGCACTGCCAGGTAGCCAGGTCGGGCCGCCGGGCCGCCGGGCCGCCGGGAGCCCGGCAGGTGGATGACGCGCAGGCCGGTGCGCTCGGCCAGGTCACCCAACTCCGCGGCGAAGATCACGTCCGCGACGCCGCGAGTCCGGTAGACCAGCGTGACGTCGCCGGGTTCACCGGGCAGTTCATCGAGCAGGGCGCGCAGCGGGGTGATCCCCACACCCGACGCGATCAAGGTGACCTTCGGGCGGGTGCGGACCTGTGACGTCAACCGCCCGTACGGACCTTCGAACCACACCCGCGTCCCGGGGCGCAGCCCGGCGACCCGAGAACTGCCGTCCCCGGAGCCCTTGACCGTGATCCTCATCCCGTCCCGGGTGGGCGCGGCCGAGAGCGAATACGGTTGTGCGCGAGTCCAGCCGGGTCGGTCCAGGAACCGCCACTGGAAGAACTGCCCGGCGCGCGCCCCGAGTCGGTCCAGGCGGTCGCCACCTAGGTGGAACGACACCACGCCAGGCGCGTCCTCGACGACGGCCTCGACCCGCACTCGGTGGCGCCACGACCTGGCCAACGGCCCGCCGACCCGGAAGATCAGCACCGCACCGAGAGCGGCCGCCCACAGGGTCCACCAGTAGACCTCGGCAGCGGGTGCCATGAGGTCCCGGCCGGCCCACACCATATGCGGCACGGCCAGACCCGCACCGAGGTAGGCGTAGAGGTGCAGCAGGTGCCACGACTCGTACCGCAATCTGGCCCGGGCCCGGCGGATCGACGTCACCGCGACCATGACCAGGGCAGCGGTCCCCGCCACGGCGAGCAGCATGCCCGGGTAGTAGACGACGACCTCCCAGGTCGTGGACACGAGGTTGGCGCCGACCTCGATCGAGTATCCGACGAGGATGAAGGCGATGTGGGCGACCATGCACCAGAACGACGTGAAGCCCACCCACCGATGCAGCCGGGCCAGCTGGTCCTGGCCGAAGGCCCTCTCCACGAACGGGATCCGCGCCATCAGCAGCACCTGGACCAGCACCAGTTGGGCGCCCACGAGGCCGGTGAGGCGGCCCGCCTCGGTGAGGAGTGACTCCGGCGACGTGCGGACCGACTCGACCCCGCCGCCGGCGACCCACAGGCCGAGCAGCACCACCAGCGACAGCCCGGCCGACGCCAGGATGAGGCCGCGCGCCCGCCGCCCCGGCGGATGCGCGGGCAACGCGGGTGCGCCGGCTCCGGGGTCCCGCTCGAGCACAGTGGTCGTTGACATGCCCCCAGCACACAGGGCGAAGGTGTGGATGCGCTGTGCGAAACCTCGGCGTCCGCGACGAGGGGTGTGGATGCCGAGCGCGGGATGACGGTCCGACCCCGTAGCGTGCCTCGTCATGGGGACCCCGAGCCGAGTCGACCCGCCCGCCAGCCGAGCCGAACCGGGTGCCGAATGGTGGGAGGCTGCCGCTGAGTCACTGCGTCGGCGGGCGGCTCGGTCGCGTTTTGCCCCGGTCCTGCGGCGCGCGTCCGCTGTCGTGCTCTGGGCCTCGCTGGTCTATCTCGTTGGCCTGGTGCTCTTCTGGCCCAGCGTCTCGTGGGGGGTGCGGGTCTGGTTCGCCGTGGTGTGGGTGGTGCTGTGCTGGGCCCTGCTCGCCCGCACCCGAACCCTGCGGGTCGCCACCGTCATCCGCATCTTCGGAGCCGCGATCCCGTGGTCGGTCGCGGTCGGGGCACTCAGCTGGTGGGTCACGACATCCGCGGCCGGCCTCGGTTCACCCCAGACCGACGGCGGCCAGATTGTCGTCGCGAGCATCGCCGAGGAGATCCTCAAGCTCGGGCCGTTGGCGGCGATGGCCGCGTTCGCTCCGGGGCGGGTCCGGCGATTCGCCGTGGCGGACTGGGCGCTGGTCGGGCTGGCGTCGGGGGCCGGTTTCGAGGTCGTCGAGGAGTCGGTTCGCCGGGTCTACCTGATGACCACGCGCGGCGGCCTGCTCGACTTCTGCCAGTACCGCTCCGGACTCGAGCGGCTCGAGTGTCATGACGTGGCGCTCTTCGGTATCTGGCCGTTCGGCGGCAGCGCGGCCGGCGACCCTCCCTACGCCGGGCACGCCATCATGACCGCCCTGGTCGCGGTCGGTGTCGGGGTCGCGGTGCGCGTCGTCCGTGGCGGTCTGATTCCTCGGGTCGCGGCGCCGGTGGCAGCGGCGCTGCCGGTGCTCCTGCTCGTGGTGGCGATGG
>JBOFLF010000105.1:0-72231 GCA_051657715.1 Angustibacter sp.
CGACGCGCTGCGGGGTGTGCCACAGATGTGCCACGAAGACGAGAACGGCCGCTCCGGGATCACGGACGGCCAGCAGGCCAACGCTGCTGACCTGGGGCGATGATGGGTGGGCCCCGTGGGACTCGAACCCACAACCCGCGGATTAAAAGTCCGCTGCTCTGCCCATTGAGCTAGAGGCCCGGTAAGCGCCAGGTCGAACTCCGACGAGCTGGACGTGGCTCAGGCCAACGGTAGCGTGTCGGGATGAGGCGCCGCTCCACCCAGCCCGGGCTGCGGAGGACGGCGCAGGCGAGTGAGCACGCGCAGGGTCAGTCACACATCCGCGTCGCGTCGTAGAGGTCCACGCCATCTCGCTCACGCCGGGGTGAAGAGTGCACGCCGGGGTAAAGAGTGCAGGGCTGTCTCGCGCTCAGTTCACGGGAGGTAGGCGGCGGACAGTGTGAAGCGACCCACGCGGCCCGGTGCCGAAGCAGCCGAGACCAGTACGGCCGTGGCGTCCGTCGACGATCGGGTGAGGGGCTGAGCCGTCACCCCTGCTCCCCACTCTCCAGGCCGCAGCGAGATCCGAAGGTTCGTGCGGGGGTTGTGTTTCGACGGCGACCAGTCCCACCCGCCGACCTTCTTCGAGCCGCGGTGCAGGGTGATCTCGACACGGTGCAGGTCGCCAGGATGCTGCAGGCCGAACCGCAGGCGCAGCGCCTCCAGGCCATCTACCGGGAACGACACCCCGCCGGGCTGACCCATGGTGACCGCGACCTGGTACGAGCCCGTGACGGTCATCAGCGGGTCAGAACCTGGCTGCTGCCCAATCGGCTTGCCGGTGAAGTGCGCTGACCGGACGTCGACGAAATCGTGGTGCTTGCTCATCGGGGCGACGGCCAGGTGAACTGGTCGCTCGGACGCGTCGGGTACTCGACGGGATGGTGCTGAGCTGCGCGAGGCCAGCACCAGCGTCCAGGTGTTCGCCACGGGCTCGACGTGATGCACGTACAACGAGGCACCGGCGAGCATCGTGTGCAGCCGGTTGACGTCGAACACCGAACGGTGACCCCAGACGTGCTCGAGACGGCCGTGCAGCGGCACCGAGAACAGCACGTCGGCGCCTTCTGGGAGAGCGTCGGCCAGAACCCGCAACGCCTTGGCCGCATCGGGTACGTGCTCCAAGACCTCGCAACAGATCAGCAGCTCAGCGCCCGCGGCCGACACCTGCTCCGCGGTGAGGTCGTACAGGTCGCCTTGGTGGACGCGATAGGACGAGGTGTCGAGCCCTTGGGCGGCAAGCACCCGTGAGGCCAGCTCGGCCTTGTGCGTCTTCAGCTCGATACCTGAGTACCCAGCGATCCGGCGATCGCGCGCCAGGACGCTGGCCAGATACCCGCCGCCGGCTCCGATGTCGAAAACCCGGTCCCCGGGCAACACGACATCACTGATACGACGAAAGCGAAGCCGGTCGTTGCCCACCCAGCGAAACGGCTTGCCGTCCGGGCTCAGCGGAGGCGCCATCGTCTTTTCGGCGTGCCGTTTCCACGTGTCGATCTGCGGGCCGAACACCAGATCGGCGCCGGCCGTGCTCAACCGCTCATACGCACCCACTAGCTGCCACCCGGCGCGGACCGCGGCTGCCCGTGCCGGGTCCGACACCTCCAGGGCGACGTGCCCGTCTGGTGGCGGCGCATCGTCTCCCGTCGGAGCTGATCTCATCCACCGGTGGGAGTCGATACCAGTGTGGCTGTAGGCGACCGCGCCGCCGCCTGGTGAACCGGCCCTGGGTGCCTGCCTCCCGGTCAGCACGGTCGTGGCGGCCCGGATCAGGTCGACGGCCGCGCCGTCGCGTGGGGGAGGCAGCCTTTTCAGTGCCCGTGCGGCGACCGCTCGGGGAGACCACCGTGGGCGTCGTGTGGTCATGGGTCGATCCGGTTCAGCAGCTGCCATGACCGGAGCTTAGGCACTCATCGACATGCTGCGCGATCCCCTGCTGGCACCGCCGCCCAGCCAGGAGTATCACGGGTGGTTCAGCAGGTCGGACAGGACCGTGACCTCGTCGTCGATGGCGGCAGCCAGCGCCGCCGGATCCACCTTCAAGGAGGCATCGCACGCCACCCCGACCGTCACCGTCCCGGCGTAGCTGAAGATGCCGAGCCCCAACGCCATCCGGCCCACCTGAGGCACCCAGAAGACCACCGAGCGCAGCGATACGTCGCCCAGCCACAGCCGTTCGCGCGGCCCGGGCACGTTCGTCACCACCGCGGTGGTCGACCGGTTGAGGATGGCCAGGCCCAGCGGTGCGAACACGGCCGGCAGCAACCCGATCGCGGACAGCACCACCCATGTCGACCCGGCCTGCGCGGACCGCTTGATCCGCCGGGTTTGGGCCGCGACCTGCCGCATGCGCTCTGCTGGGTCCGCGACATCCACTGGCAGCCGCACGAACACCAGTCCGAACAGGTTTCCCAAGGACGTCGGCGGCGCGCCGTCCCGCAGGTCCGTGGGCACCACCACCCGCACCGCGGTCGGCCGCTGACCCTGGGACAGCAGGCACCGGCGCAGGCCGCCGGCGGTCGCCGCGAGCAAGAGATCGTTGAGCGAGACGCCGTGCCAGCGGGCGGTCTGTTTGACCGAGTCCAGAGGGTGCGGCTGGGTCCAGGAGACGACCTTGCGCACTGTCGGAAGCCGCCGCAGCGAGGTCCGCGGTTCAGCTGCCGACATGGTCAGTCGGAGCACCGTGGGCGCCACCCCCAGCACAGCCCGCACGACCTGCCCGTAACGTGCCAGCGGCCGTCGTCGCCGCACCTGAGGGCGCGGATGGGTGGGGATCGGGTTATCCGCGAGCCCGAGCAGCGCGTAAGCCAGTGCCATGCCATCGGCCAGGCAGTGATGCACCCGGACGACCACGACTGCTTGCCCCTGGTGGTCGTGGGTGAGGTGCAAGATCCAGGGCGCGTGCCGCGTGTCGAGTGGCTGGCCCATGAGATCCCCGACCAGCTGGTGCAGCGTCTGATCCTGCTCAGCCTGATCGCTCGAAAACCTATCGGGGCACGTGGGGGTAGGCCGGGTGTGGCCGGGGCCGTCCGGTCCGTCGGCTACTCGCTGAATCTCCACCACGTGTCGGTCGAGGTCGAACTGGGGATCGGACTCCCACCGCGGGCGCCTTCGCCGTGCGCGGCGAACCCGCTGGGTGAACGACGGATAGCGTCGCACCAGCCGCTCCGTGACGACCGCCCGCAGCTCCGCCAGCGACAGCGGTCCGTCCCACTGCAGGACGGCCGTGACCACGATCGGGTTCACCGGCTGGTCGACCGCCAGCCATGCCTGGTCAGCCAGGGCCAGGCGACGCTCGCGGTGATGGCCCGCCGGTGCTGGGGCCTGGCTCGGTGCGGCCTGGCCTGGTGCGGGCACCCACCTCGCGTTCCCGCCAGGGCCGACATCCTCGTGGCCGGCGTCCCCGCCGGCCCAGGCGTGCCCGTAGTCGGTCAACTGCGACCAAGGCCGCGCAGGAAGTCGGGGTCGTCGTCCGGCCCGCGGGGTGTCTCGCGCGAGCGACCGTGATCGCCTCGACCGCGGCTCGGCCTCGGTCGACCCAGCCACAGCCACCCGATGCTGCCGGCCAGCGGGAGCAGCACGATGAAGACCATCCAGGCCAGCTTCGGCAGCGTGCGGACGCGGGCGGACTCGGCGCGCAGGCAGTCGAGCAGGCAGTACACCAGCAAGGCCAGCTGGACGATCGCCAGGATCCCGTACAAGCGAACCACTCGTTCCCTCCTCAGCCGGACCGGTCGTCTCGATCTTGCCCGTCGACGTCAGTCCCCAGCTCCAGCGCGTCCTGCGTACAACGTTTCGATCTCGCCCGCGAAGTCCGCCAGGACGACGTCCCGCTTGAGCTTGAGGGTCGGCGTGAGATGGCCGGAGTCCTCCGTCCAGTCCACGGGCAGGATGGCGAACCGGCGGATCTGCTCGGCACCGGAAACCGTGCTGTTCGCCTCGTCGACCGCGCCTTGGACGGCGGCACGCACCTGCTGGTCGTCGACCAGCTCGGCGGCCGGTCGTGGCGTCCGGTCGGCGTCGGTGAGCCACTGGTCGAGGGACTCCTGGTCCAGGGTGACCAGCGCGGCCAGGGTGGCTCGACGGTCCCCCACCACCATGGCCTGCGCGACGACCGGGTGCGCCCGGATCATCGCCTCCAACCCTGCCGGGGCGACGTTCTTGCCGCCGGCGGTGACGATGATCTCCTTCGAGCGTCCGGTGATCGTGAGGTAGCCGTTCTCGTCCAGGGTGCCGAGGTCGCCGGTGTGGAACCAGCCGTCGTCGTCCACCGCCTCCGCGGTGGCGTCCTGGTCATTCCAGTACCCGCTGAAGACGTGCCCGCCGCGCAGCAGCACCTCACCGTTCTCGGCGATCCGGACCTCGAAGCCGTCCAGCGCCGGACCGACCGTGCCGATCCGGTTGCTGCCCACGCGGTTCGCCGCCGCTGCGGCGGTCGTCTCGGTGAGTCCGTAACCCTCCAGCACCTCGACGCCGATCCCGCGGAAGAAGTGGCCCAGCCGGTCACCGAGCGGCGCGCCGCCGGACACCGCGTACCGAGCCCGGCCTCCGAACGCCGCCCGCAGCTTGCCGTAGACCAGGGCGTCGAACACCTTGTGCTGCAACGAGAGCACCAGCCCGGCGCCGCCGGTGTCCTGTGCTCGGCTCCATGTGACGGCTACCGCCGCGGCCCGCTCGAAGACCGAACCCCGACCACTCGCGGCGGCCTTGCGCCGAGCTGTCTCGTAGATCTTCTCGAACACCTGCGGCACGGACAGCACGAAGGTCGGCCGCACCGCGGCCAGATCGCGTACCAGACGCGCGGGATCGCTGTGCGCCAACGTGATCCCCTGCATCAGCACGGCGACCTGGATCATCCGGCCGAACACGTGAGCAAGGGGCAGGAACAGCAGGGTCGAGGCGTCGTCCTGCTCGAACAGCTGCGGCAGCGTCCGCAGCGCGCTGGCGCACTCGGCGACGAAGTTCCCGTGGGTCAGCACACACCCCTTGGGTCGGCCGGTGGTGCCGGAGGTGTAGATGAGGGTGGCGATGGACGCTGGTCCGAGGGTCTGCTGCCGTGCGGCCAGCTCCGCGTCCGGCACCTGCGCTCCGCTCATGACCAGGTCGGTGATCGCGCCGGACGCACCGGCATCCGTACCCGATTCGAGCTGCCAGACGTGCTTGACGCTCGGTACCCGGTCGCGCGCCGCGGCCAACCGGTGGGCGTGCGAGGCGGTCTCCACGACGCACCCGACCGCACCGGAGTCGCTGAGGATCCACTCGATCTGATCGACCGACGAGGTCTCGTAGATCGGCACCGGGACGGCTGCCACGGCCCACAGCGCGAAGTCGCACAACGTCCACTCGTAACGAGTCTTGGACATGATGGCGACCCGGTCCCCCGGGCCGATCCCGGCGGCCACGAACCCTTTGGCGACCGCGGCCACCTCGGCGGCGAACCCGGCCGCCGTGACGTCCTCCCAACCGCCCACCGCCCGCCGCATCAGCAGCCGTCGATCACCGCGCCGGTCCCGCGTCGCGTGGAGCACCTCGGCCAGGTGCGTGGGGTGGGACGAGGGCGGCGGCGTCGTTGCTGCACTGGGTTTCACGATGCTCAGGGTACGCGCGGTGGTACTGGCGCTCACCAGGCCACGACTCACCATCGGTCGCCGCCGCCACCAGTGACGGTCGATCGCCCAAGAAGGTGATCGCCGGGGCGCTGGCCGGATGACGTCGGGTCGGGGGAGGCCTGATGGATGTGTCGGCCAACCGGTCCTGGCCAATGCGAGGATGGCCGAGTGACTCCAGCTGCCAGCGAGCGTCCTGGACGGCCAGCGCTGTTCGGGCCAGCCGCGATGGACACGTTCCCGGGTGATGCCGACCCAGCCCGGATCGCTGAGGCCGCGCACGCCACCGCCGCGGCGATCGTGGACGCCGGCAGGCGCCACGACGATCCGCAGCTGACCGCCCGCCTGGTCGGCCTGGTGGACGACCACGGGCTGGACGCCATCGCCGAGCTGTGGTCCGGGCGGCCGGCCCGGTCGCTTCCCGGCGCGCTGTGGCGGCTCTACGTCGTCCGTGAGGGAGCGCGCCGCGACGCCGTCGGCCTGGCAGCCGACTACGTCGCCGGGCGCTCGGTGGCCGAGGTGGCCGATGCGGTCGCCGGGGTGGCCGACCCCCCCGGGCCGCAGGAGGTTCGCCAGCTCCTGGACGACGTCCTCACCGGTGTCTACCGCGGTGCGCTGGACGTCGCGCTGGAACGGGCCGCGGCGTTCTGCAGGGTGGTCGCGACTGGCCGGGCAGCTCGGGCGGACGACCTGGACGAGCGCCCGGACGGGCCCGCCCTGCGCCGGGCGGCGGCCCTGGTCGACACGGCCGCCGACCTCGAGGCGGCGGCTCGTGCTTGGCGTGCGCACGACCTGATATGAGACAACGAGATACGTCGGGAACATGCGGACGGACCCCTTCGTTAGGCACACTCGTGGTGTCCCCTCGGGACGCCCGGGCGTCGGGCTGCGGTAGCCCCGGGTCCCAACTGAAGCCGCTACGAGCGGCCATGCGCCGTGAGGCGCTCCCAGCCCGACGCCCACCCTCGCCCGACCAGCGACCCCAGCCCACCCCGCCCCACATCACGTCTCAGCGCGTGGGGATCCCATCGAGATGACCGCGAGCGCGCAGCAGCCCGCACCCGCCGACGCTCGGCGCTGGCGGATCGGCCGCCGGGCTACGGGACGTCCGCGCAGTCCGCTGACCTCCCCTCAGGGGCGGCGGCTGCTGCGCCGAGCCGCGATCGTCGTGACCGCGGTGCTGGGATTCCTCGCTGGGGCCGCCTTGGCCCCAGCAGCGCAGACGACAGTCGGTCCGTTGACCGTGGACGTCCGGGTGCGCCCGAGCGTGAGCCCGGGTGCGGCTGTCGAGCTGCCGCCGGTGGGCTCGGTCCGGTTCGACACCCACGACACCCCGGTCGCGGTCCTCGCGAGCATCCGTGCGGTCGACGTCGATAGCGCCCGCGGCGTCATCGACAGCCCGGCTCAGCTGGAGCGACTGGCTGACACCGCACCGGACGTCGTACGCGCCGCCGCCGGTCAAGCTCTGGCGTCCAGCCTGCTGTGTGGCGTGGCCGGCGCTGTCGTCCTGTCGGTGCTCCTCACCCGTCGGCGCCGAGGGGTCGCTCTGGGTCTGACCGGGGTGCTGACGCTGGTGGTCGGTCTCGGTGCCGTCACGGCCGCCACCTTCGATCCGGCCGCCCTCGCGCAGCCGCGGTTCACCGGAGTGTTGAGCAGTGCGCCCTACGTCCAGCGGCGGACCGCGACCCTCGCCGAGCGGCTGGAGTCCTACCGCTCAGGGCTGGCCGACTTCGTGCAGTCGGTCACCACCCTGTACGCCGTCGGCCAGCGGCTACCCAGGTCGGATGCCGCGCTCACTGAGGACGTCACCACCGTCCTGCACGTCAGCGACCTGCACCTCAACCCGCTCGGCTTCGACCTCATCGACCGCCTGGTCGAGCAGTTCGACGTCGACGCGGTCGTCGACACCGGTGACCTCAGCACCTGGGGCAGCGAGGCCGAAGGCAGCTTCGTCAACCGGATCGGCAGCGTAGGCGTTCCGTACGTCTTCGTTCGCGGCAACCACGACAGCCCGTTCATCGGCCGGGCCGTCGCCACCCGACGCGGCGCGGTCGTACTGGACGGGCAGGTCGCCACCGTTGCCGGGCTCCGGATCGCCGGTGTCGCCGATCCTCGGGACACCGCAAACGAGGGTCCGGAGGACGACGTCGCGAAGGACGAGGTTCAGGTTGCCGTGCAGCGCCTGGCCGATGTCGTGGCGCGGTACGACGCGGCCCACCCGGACGCGCCGGTGCAGCTGGCGCTCGTCCACGACCCCACCCGCCTCGACCCGCTGATCGGCCGGGTGCCGTTGGTGCTGTCCGGCCACCTGCACGAGCGGCGCAGCGAGTACCAGGACGGCACCCGGGTACTCATCGAGGGGTCCACCGGCGGCGCCGGCCTCACTTCGACCGGGCTGCGCCGGCTCACCGACGGCGACCCGGTGCCGCTTCAGGCGTCGCTGCTGTACTTCGCCCGTGGCGGCCCGGACGCCGGGCGCCTGCTGGCCACCGACGAGGTGACCATCGGCGGCCTCGGGCTCACCTCCGTCAGCATCGACCGCACGCTCGTCCCCCGGGACCAGATCGCCCCGCCGAGCCCGACGCCCAGCCTCGGCCCCGGTCCATCCTCGACGACCCCCTCAGGCCCGGCACGTTCCGCGTCCCCGACGGGGACTGAGGCACAGGTGACATCGCGCTGACGGCGGACCAGGCGGGTGATCCGTACGGGAGGTTCGGACCGGGGTCGCGGTAAGGATTTGGTCAAGTGTCGGAAAGGAGAACCGCCGCTGCGTAGGCTCCTGCAGGCAGACACAGGGAGAGGGAACGGTGCATGAGCCACCCCGATGACGTCCTGCGGGACGCGCCGCTAGAAGACGAGATCGTCCTGGTCGGGGATCTCGTCGTCGCGGCCACCTCGCACGACGGTCCGTTGACCGACGCCGAGATCGACCAAGCGCTCGGTGTCGCCACCGCCAGCTGACCTGCTGCGCCGACACCAGCTGATCCACCGCGGATGGCGACCGCGCAGGTATCTGACGATCAGCCGAAGCGCCCGCAGATGTAGTCCTCGGTGGCCTGCTCGCTCGGGTTGCTGAAGATCTTCTGGGTGTCGTCCATCTCGATCAGCCGACCCGGCCTGCTCTGGCCGGCCAGGGAGAAGAACGCGGTGCGGTCAGAGACCCGTGCCGCCTGCTGCATGTTGTGGGTGACGATGACGATCGTGTACTGCTCCTTGAACGCGCCCACCAGGTCTTCGATCGCCAGCGTGGAGATCGGGTCCAGCGCCGAGCACGGCTCGTCCATCAGCAGCACCTGGGGCTCGACGGCGATGGCCCGGGCGATGCACAGCCGCTGCTGCTGACCACCGGACAGCGTTCCCGCCGGCTCCTTGAGCCGGTCCTTCAGCTCGTCCCACAGGTTGGCGACGCGCAGCGACGTCTCGACGACCTCCTCGAGCGGGCGGGGCGAGCGCCGGCCGCTGAGCTTCCACCCCGCCACCACGTTGTGCTGCACCGAGCGCGAGGGGAACGGGTTGGGTCGCTGGAAGACCATGCCGACGACCCGGCGGACCGCCACCGGGTCGACGTCGCGGTCGTACAGCTCCCGGTCGTCGAGCATCACCGAGCCGTGGACCCGGCCGCCGGGGATGATCTCGTGCATCCGGTTGAGGCTGCGCAACAGAGTGGACTTGCCGCACCCGGACGGCCCGATGAACGCGGTCACCGCACGAGGCTCGATCGTCATGGTGACGTCCTCGACGGCCTTGAACGCGTGGTAGTAGAGGCTGAGGTCCTTGACGTCGATGCGCTTGGCCATGATCTTCCGAGGCCGGTCCGATCAGCTGACCTCAGCCGAACCGGCCGGAGATGTAGTCCTCGGTGGCCTGCTCGCTCGGGTTGCTGAAGATCCTGCTGGTGAGGTCGAACTCGACCAGCTCGCCCGTGCGGTCCCCCGAGCCTTCCGCGGCCTTGGCGGTGAAGAACGCCGTCCGGTCAGCGATCCGCGCGGCCTGTTGCATGTTGTGGGTCACGATGATGATCGTGTAGTCCTCCGCCAGCTGGGTCATCAGGTCCTCGATGCGCGAGGTGGCGATCGGGTCCAGCGCCGAGCACGGCTCGTCCATCAGGATGACCTCGGGTCGCACGGCGATGGTCCGGGCGATGCACAGCCGCTGCTGCTGGCCACCGGACAGGCTGTACGCGGACTGCTTGAGCTTGTCCTTCACCTCGTCCCACAGGGCCGCGCCGCGCAGCGCGCCCTCTACCAGGCCGTCCATGCTGTCGACCCTCATGCCGGTGACTTTGGGCCCGTAGGCGACGTTGTCGTAGATCGACTTCGGGAACGGGTTCGGCTTCTGGAACACCATGCCGATCTGCCGCCGGACCTCGATCGGGTCGACGTCCGGGCCGTACATGTCCTGCCCGTGGTACGTGATGGAGCCGGTCACCCGAGCTCCGGGGATCAGGTCGTTCATCCGGTTCAGCGCCCGCAGCACCGTGGACTTCCCGCACCCCGACGGTCCGATCATCGCGGTGATCTCGTGCCGGCCGTAGACCAAGGAGACGTTGGAGACCGCCTTGAAGGCGCCGTAGAAGATGTCCACGCCGGTGCACTCGATCACCGGCGTCGGGGTGCCGAGCCCCTGGTCGCGTGCGGCGCGCCCAGCCTGTGCGGGGTGGGCCTGGTCCACGTCGATCCGGACTGTGGTCGGGGCTGCCTCGGTCATCGGTCGTCCAGTCTGCCCGGGCGCCGCGGCGCTGTCCGTCGTCTCGGTCGTCGTCTGGGCCGTCATGTCGGCTGACACGTCACCACCGCTTCTGGTAGCGGTTGCGGATGAAGATGGCCACGGCGTTCATGGCGAGCAGGAGCGCGAGCATCAGCACGATGGCCGCGGAGGCGACCTCGCGGAAAGCCAGCTCGGGGCGGCCGGTCCAGTCGAAGATCTGGATTGGCAGCGTCGTGAAACCGGACAGCAGGCCGTCCGGGTCGTAGGTGACGAAGACCAGCCCGCCCAGGAGCAGCAGCGGTGCGGCCTCGCCCAACGCACGGGACAGCGCCAGGATGGTGCCGGTCGCCACACCGGGGACCGCGGCCGGGAGCGTCTGCCGCCAGACGGTCTGCAGGCGGGTCGCCCCGAGAGCCAGCGACCCCTGGCGGATCTCCGCGGGCACCGCGCGCAGCGCCTCCCGGGTCGAGATGATGATGACCGGCAGGATCAGCAGCGCCAACGCGATCCCGCCAGCCAGGATCGCCCCCCGCCGCAAGCCGATGGCCAGGGCGAATCCGGCGGTCAGCATGCCGTAGATGATCGCAGGGACGGCTGCCAGGTTCTGCAGGTTGACCTCGATCAACCGGTTGTACCACCGGGTGTTGTCGGCGAACTCCTCCAGATAGACCGCGGCGGCGACGCCGAGCGGGACGGCCAGGACCGCCGTCACGCCGATCACCCACATCGAGCCGAGGATCGCGGCCCGGGCACCGGCCCGCTCGGGCAGCACCTGCGAGGAGTAGCGGGTGAACAGGTTCGGGTCCAACCGGCCCAGGCCGTCGATGACGGCGTCCACCAACAAGACGGCCAGGCACAGCACCCCGAACGCTAGGGCCAGCCACAGCGCGACCAGGAACACGATGGACGCGGGGCTGCCGTCCCCATGCCGGTCCGCCTTCAGCGGTCGGGTCGCGACCGAGCCGATGCTCGCCATCAGTACGCCTCCCGGAAGCGCCGGACCAGTCGGATGCTCAGCATGTTCATCACCAGGGTGATCGCGAACAGCAGGAGCCCGACCGCGAACAACGTGTTGTAGGTCAAGGTGCCGGGCGTGCTCTCGCCGGTGGCGGTCTGTGCGATGAAGCCGGTCATGGTCTGCCCGGCCTGCTGTGGATTGCCCACCACGCGGGCCTGGGTCCCGGCCGCGAGGGCGACGATCATCGTCTCGCCGACAGCGCGCGACAGTGCGAGCACGATGGACGCCGCGATGCCGGAGATGGCGGCTGGGAAGACCACCCGCAGCACGGTGCGCATCCGGTTCGCGCCGAGCGCCAACGAGCCGTCCCGCAGCGACTGCGGGACGGCGCTCATCGCGTCTTCGGACAGCGAGGCCACAGTCGGGATGATCATCACCCCCAGCACCAGTCCGGCGGACAGCACGCTGAACGTGCCGACCCCGAGGCCGAGCACGTCGTTGAGGATGGTGGGGGCGACGAAGGTGAGCGCGAAGTAGCCGTACACCACGGAGGGGACGCCAGCGAGAATCTCCAGCACCGGCTTGAGCGAAGCCCGCACCCGGCGCGGTGCGTACTCGGAGAGGTAGATGGCCGCACCGAGGCCGAACGGCACCGCGATCGACAGGCCGATGAGCGTGGTCCAGAAGGTCCCGGTGATCAACGGGAGCACGCCGAAGCTGGGATCGGCGAATCGCGGTGCCCAGCGAGTGCCGGTGAGGAAGTCGACGACGCTGACCTCGCGGAAGAACTCCAGCGCGGGCAGCAGCAGGGCGGCGACGATGCCGCCGGTGACCAGGACCGACAACCCGGCGGCGCCCGCCAACGCGGTCAGCACCACCTGCTCGCCGCGTCGGGCGGACCGCCGCCGGATGGACGGCAGCCCGGCCGACGCGCCGACGAGCTCCCGGGGACCCGGCCTGCGTGGGTCCCCGGGAGCGAGATCAGTCGTCGCCACGGCTCAGCGGATGCCCGCAGCGGCGGTCTGGAGCTCGGTCTGCTGCTGCTGGTTGAGCGGGATGAACTTCGCTGCCGTGGTGGCCTGCGCGTCGTTCTTCGCGTACCAGTCGACGAACGCCTTCACCTGCGGCTTGCTGGTGTACGCCTTGTTCGACACGTAGATGTAGAGCGGTCGCGACAACGGCTTATAGCTGCCGTCCTGCGCTGACTGCGGGCTCGGCGCCACGCACCCGTCACCGGCGTCCACCTGCACCGCCTTCAGCTTGTCGGCGTTCTCCTCGAAGTACGAGAAGCCAAGGTAGCCGAGCGTGGTGGCCGAGCCACTGACACCCTGCACCGTGACGTTGTCGTCCTCGGATGCGTTGTAGTCGCTTCGGCTCGCCCCCTCTTCACCGGTGATCTCCTCGGTGAAGTAGTCGAACGTGCCGGAGTCGGTGCCGGGACCATACAGCTCGATCGGCTCCTTCGGCAGGTCTGCGTTCACCTGGTCCCAGGTCTTGACCTTGCCCTCGGCGGCTGGGTTCCACAGCTTCTTCAGCTCGGCCGTGGTGAGGCAGGTGAGGAACGAGTTCTCCTTGGAGGTGACGATGGTCAGGGCATCGGTGGCTACCCGCAGCTGCGTGTAGGTGACGCCGTTCTTCTCGCAGAGCTTGATCTCGTCTTCCTCGATCTCACGGGAGGCGTTGGAGATGTCTGTCTGACCCTGGCAGAACTTCTCGAAGCCGCCGCCGGTGCCGGAGGTGCCGACCGACACGTTCACGCCGGCGTTCTCCTCCTTGAACAACTCGCCAGCAGCTCCGGTGAGCGGCCCGACCGTCGATGAACCGTCGACCAGCACCTCGCCGCTTACACCACTGGTTCCGCCAGACCCGCCCTCGGTCTCGTTGTCTCCACCGCAGGCGGTCAGGGCGAGAGCGCCCACCACGGCCACCGCAGTCAGGCGACCCATCCGCTTCATGGTCACGTGTCGTCCGTTTCTCGCAGAGGTATCAGCGCCGCGGTCGCTGCGCCACCGGCGAGGGTAGGCGGGACCGGTGACGTGGCGGCCCGGCCCGGGTGAACGGGGGATGAATGACCACCGGCGGTCTGGAAGCTACTTGCGGGCGCCCCGGCGTGCATGAGGTGAACGAACTAAGCCCGAGCAGAGGATCGTCGTGGCTGGCCCGGTGACTGCGGCGGAAGGCGCTTTTCGGCGATCACTGGCCAGTCAGGGTCGACACCAGCTGCGACGACCTCGTGTAGTGGACGCAGACATCCAGCATGTCTGATGCTCCAGCGATGAGCACTTCTTCCGGGCGTGTGCCGGTCGCGGTGGGACGACGTGCTCCGTCGGCGGTTTCGGGCGCTGCCCTGGCGCTGCTGTCGATGAGCTGTGTGCAAATCGGAGCGGCCGCGTCGGTCGGTCAGTTCGACCGGTTGGGAGTGGCCGGGACCACCTGGCTTCGGCTGGTCTGGGCTGCCCTGGTGTTCGTCCTGCTGGTTCGTCCGTGGCGGTTGGCGCTCTCCCGCGCGGCCTGGTCGGCCGCCGTCCGGCTCGGTGTGGTGTCCGCTGGACTGACCCTGACGTTCTTCCAGGCGGTTGAGCGGCTGCCGCTCGGCACGGCGGTGGCGCTGGAGTTCCTCGGCCCGCTGACGGTCGCCGTGGTGGCAGCGCGTCGCCGCGCGGCGCTGGTATGGCCGGTCCTCGCACTCGCGGGGGTGCTGGCCCTGACCCGGCCGTGGACGCCGGACGTCCCGATAGCTGGGGTGGGGTGGGCGCTGGCCGCCGCTGGCTGCTGGGCCGCCTACATCGTGCTCACCCAGCGCGTCGGGGACGTGTTGCCCGGGTTGGCTGGTCTGGCGGTGAGCATGCCGGTCGCCGCGGTCTGCGCCATGCCATGGGGTTTGCCGCAGGCAGGGCCGCAGCTGGATGTCCGGGCGCTGGTGGTCACGGCGGGGTTGGCGGTGCTGCTGCCGATCCTGCCGTGGGCCGCCGAGCTGGTGGCGTTGCGGCGGCTGTCGTCGGGGGCGTTCGCGGTGCTGATGTGCTTGGAGCCGGCGATCGGCACCGTGATCGGGGCGTTGGTGCTCGCCCAGGCTCCGCAGCCGGTCCAGGCCCTCGGCGTGGCGCTCGTGATGGTCGCCGGGATCGGCGCCACCCGTAGCGGCGCCCGGCGCACCCCTGAGGCGCGCCCCTGAGGACGAGAACCCCACAGTCGTTGCGTGTGACATCGACGCGCAGCGCGATCGTCTTCCTGGGTTGGCGTGAGGCGGGCTCAGCGGCCGTGGCGCTCGACGGCGACCAGCCGGGCGCTCCGCCCGGTACCGCGAATATGTGCGACCAACATCTCGCCCTTTACCAGACCAGGACCCGAAGACTCCAGCAAGGCGTCCCGGACGTCGTCCGCGGCGTGGGCGGCGAGCCGGCCGAGTACCGTCGGCAGCACCGGCCGGTGGGTGCACAGCGCCATCGGCTCGCCGCGGGCCAGTGCCTTATCCACCAGTGTGGCGGTGCGCTCCGGCCGGATCCTGAATTCCTCCTCGCTCAAGCTGCGCTTCGTGGACAGCGCTCGACCGGCGTGCGCGGCGTACGGGCGCAGCGTGTCGACGCACCGCGCGGAGCCCGACGTCACCAGGCTGCGGGGTGCGTAGGCGGCGAGCGTCGGCACTAGCGTCATAGCCTGTAGCCGGCCCCGCTCATCGAGCGGGCGCTGGTGATCATCGGTGCTGGTCCACTGCTGACGGGGAACCGTCCGGGCGTGTCGGATCACCAGCAGCGGCCAGGTGTCGAGCAGGCCGATCTGCCACAGCTCGTGCAGTCGCTCCAGCTGAGCGCGATCGCGGGCGTAGTCCAGCCGGGCATGCGCCCGGTCTGGTTCCAGCCACGCGATCTGGTCGACTTCCAGGGCCTGGCCGGCCTGGGCCTTTCGACCGTTCACGTGCGAGCTCTTGCGGTCTTTCGCCGGCGGCGCCAATCGCGAGCGTGGCGATGGCTGCGCGTCGTCGATCCGGGCCGCCCAGTAGCGCACCACCTTCAACCGGATCGTGCCGCGCATGGTCACGTGATAGCAGGCCTGCGGGAGCGGGACACCGAGTCGCACCGCAAGCTTGGTCTCCTCCCGGGTCTCTCGGACCGCTGCCGCCGGCCAGGACTCCGCTGGCTCCAGCTTTCCCTTGGGCCAGGACCAGTCGTCGTAGCGAGGGCGGTGCACCAGGGCGACCTCGAGCCGGCCGTCCCGCAGCCGCCAGGGCAGCACACCCGCGGACCGAACCCCCCTGTCGTCGGGCAGCTCGTCGGTCAGGACGTTCGGCTGATCCGCGGGCTGATCATCGGGTTGATCGAGAGGCGCGATCGTCGTGGATCGTCTCGCCTTACCGACGGCGGGCACGGCGTCGCCTCGAGCGCAGCTGTTCAGCGACCACGGTCTGCAGGTCCACCAGGGGGGTGCCGTCGGCGTCCTGGTGGTGCCTGGTCCAGGTGCCGTCCGGGCCGAGATGGAACGACGAGGTGCTGGCATCCATGGCCAGATGGACCAGGCGTTGCAGCTGCTGGATGTCCGATGGGTCGGTCAGTCGGACCAGGGCCTCCACCCGGCGGTCCAGGTTGCGGTGCAGCATGTCGGCGCTCCCGATCCAGCACGCCGGTTCACCGCCCCCGCCGAACATGAACACCCGGGAGTGCTCCAGGAAGCGACCGAGGACACTGCGCACCCGGATCGTCTCCGACAGGCCCGGGACGCCCGGGCGTAGGGCGCAGATCCCGCGCACCACCATGTCGACCGGCACCCCGGCCTGCGACGCCCGGTACAGCGCATCGACCACCGCCTCGTCCACGATCGAGTTCACCTTGATCGCGATGGACGCCGGTTCCCCCTCCGTGGCGCGCCGGGTCTCCGCGTCGATCTGCTCGATCAACCCGGTCCGCAGCGAACGCGGCGCAACCAGCAACCGCTTGTACCGCGTCCTCGGCGCATAGCCGGACAGCTGGTTGAACAGCCGGGTGAGGTCCTCGCCGATCTTCGGGTCGGTGGTGAGCAGGCCGAGATCCTCGTACAGCCGGGCGGTCTTCGGGTGGTAGTTACCGGTGCCGATGTGGCAGTAGCGACGCAGCCCGTCCGGCTCCTGGCGGACCACCAACGACAGCTTGGCGTGCGTCTTCAACCCGACGATGCCGTACACGACGTGCACACCGGCCTGCTCCAGCTTGCGCGCCCAGGTGATGTTCGCCTGCTCGTCGAATCGGGCCTTGATCTCGACGATCGCCAGCACCTGCTTACCGGCCTCCGCGGCATCGATCAACGCGTCCACGATCGGCGAGTCCCCGCTGGTGCGGTACAGGGTCTGCTTGATTGCCAGCACCCGCGGGTCGGCCGCCGCCTGCTCCAGGAACGCCTGCACCGACGTGGAGAACGAGTCGTACGGGTGGTGCAGGAGGACGTCCCGAGCCCGCATCGCGGCCAGGATGTCGCCGGGTTTGCTGGTCTCCACCCCTTCGGTGAGCGCCCGGTGGGTCTGTGCCATGAACGGCGGGTAGCGCAGGTTGCTGCGCTCCAGGTCGGCGACCAGGTCGAGTCCGCGCAGGTCCAGCGGGGCGGGGAGCCGGTAGACCTCGCTGCGCCGGACGCCGAGCTCTCGGACCAGCAGGTCGAGCACGTGCTCGTCGACGTCCTCGGCGACCTCCAACCTCACGGGCGGGCCGAAGCGCCGACGCATCAGCTCCTTCTCCAGCGCCTGGAGCAGGTTCTCCGCGTCGTCCTCCTCGACCTCCAGGTCCTCGTTGCGGGTCACCCGGAAGCTGTGGTGCTGGAGCACGTCCATCCCAGGGAACAGCTGGTCCAGGTGCGCCGCGATGATGTCCTCCAGCGGCACGAACCTGGCCTGGTAGGGATCGGCCAGCGAGGGGGCGACGCCGGACGCCGAGTGCTCGGCGTCCTCGATGGCGATGAACCGCGGCAGCAGCTGCGGCACTTTGACCCGGGCGAAGTGCTCGGTCTCGCTCTTCGGGTTGCGGATCACCACCGCCAGGTTGAGCGACAGCCCGGAGATGTACGGGAACGGGTGCGCCGGGTCCACCGCCAACGGGGTGAGCACCGGGAACACCTGCTCACGGAACATCTCGTGCAGCCGGTCCTGCTCGGCGTCGGTCAGCTCGTCCCAGCGGGCCAGGGTGATGCCCTCGTCCGCCAGCAGCGGGCGGACGTCGTCGGTGAACACCCGCGCGTGGCGGGCCATCAGCTCGTGCGCCAGCACCGAGACCTGCTCCAGGCTCTCCCGGGGTTCCACACCGGACGCGGACCGCACCGCGATCCCGGTGGCGATCCGACGTTTGAGCCCCGCCACCCGGACCATGAAGAACTCGTCCAGGTTGTTCGCGAAGATCGCCAGGAAGCGGGCGCGCTCCAGCAGCGGGACTCCTGGATCCTCGGCGAGCTCCAGCACCCGCTGGTTGAACAGCAGCCAGCTGATCTCGCGGTCCAGGAACCGGCCCGCCGGCAGGTCGTCCGGGAGCACAGCCGCGGCGCTCACGCCATCGACGGTGCTGATGGCAGTACTCGAGACCGCCGAGACCTCAGCGGCCTGGTTGGCCTCGGCCTGAGTGTTCTCGGCTCGAGTGTTTCCGGCTCGAGTAGTTTCGGCTCGGGTGGCTTCAGCCGGGGCGGCTTTGGTGGCGGTCGTCACCGGACGGCGGGTGCGTCGGGTGCCGTCGCGGGTCAGGGCCGCCGTGGTGCTCGCTGTGCTGGCGCTTGTCGAGGACGCTGGCGACACCCGTGCTCGGCGCGGCGGTGTGTCTCGGCTCGTCGCTGGACGGGGCGGCTCGGCGGGCGGTACCACCTGTCGATGGTGTCACCCGCCGATCGCCGCCACCAGGGCTGGTCCGCGTCGTGGGGCTGGCCGGTGCGAATCAACGCGAGCAGGTTCACCCTGAGGGAGCCTGGACGTCACGGTGGGTCGGCGCTGAGTACTGCACGTCGGTGTCCCACCAGCTGAACCCCAGGCGCTGGTATGTCCGGACCGCCGCGTGGTTGTCGGTGTCTACGTAGAGCATCGTCTCGCTCAGCCCGCTCGAGCGCAGGTGCCGTAGGCCGGCCACGGTCAGCACCTCGCCGAGCCGCTGCCCCCGGTGTCCGGGTGCGACCCCGACCACGTACACCTCGCCGATCGGCTGGTGGGCCGAGTCCGGGTGGGTGTCGTGGGCGTGCACCTTCGTCCAATGGAAGCCGGCCAGCTCGCCGTCTGGTGCCACCAGCAGGAAGAACCCGGCGGGGTCGAACCACGGCTCACTCATCCGGTGGCGCAGGTCGGCGAGGGTCCAATGGCCCTGTTCTGGGTGGCCGGCGAAGGCCGCGGCGTTCAGCGCGACCCAGGCCGCCTCGTCCGCGCCAGGGCGGAACGTGCGCAAGGCGTAGCCGGCTGGCACGTCCACCTGCGGCAGCTGCGCCCGCAGTGACCGGCGCATCTGCCACACCTCTCGGACTTGGACGTAGCCCAGGGCCGTCGCGAGGGCGTGTGCCTCGGTCCGGCGTCCGTGCGCCCACAGCCTCAGCCGGCCGTCCGAGGACAGCTCGCGCAGTCGTTCGACGAGCAGCCGGCCCACCCCGCGTCCTCGCCAGTCCGGGTGCACGACCACCTCGCCGCTGGCCCCGTGCACCGCATCGGTGGGGTCCAGGTGGGCATAGCCCACGAGCCGCTGGCCGGTCGAGCTGTGGTCGGTCCGGCTAGCCTCCCAGGCCAAGAGGTGCAGGTCGCCGGCTGGCGCGGTCAGCGGCAGGTGCAGGACGACGTGCTCGCTCAACGGGTGCAACCCGTCAGCCTCGGTCGCCGAGGCGGTCAGCTCCAGGACGGCCGCCAGCTGGCTGGCGTCCAGGACAGCGGCCTGGCTCCATCGCACCCGCGTCGCCTGGCCCGCCACGTCAGGAGCGTACGGGCTCGGAGCTTGGTCTGCGCCTTGGTTACACCGAGACCCGGGACGCCGCCGGCGGCTATCTCGCCGAGGCGCCGGTATCCGCAGCCGAGTGCTCGGCCGCGGTGGTGCTCTCGACTGCGGTGGCGCTCTCGACCGTGGTGGCCTCGCGGGGGTGGTGCTCGCCACCGTCGTCCCGGTCGCCGTCGTCTTGGTTGTTGTTCTGTGCGCTGTCGTGAGGGGGCGGCACGAACCGGTAGCCGACGTTGCGGACCGTGCCGATCTGGTTCTCGAATTCGGGGCCGAGTTTGGCGCGCAGCCGTCGCACGTGGACATCGACGGTGCGGGTGCCGCCGAAGTAGTCGTACCCCCACACCTCCTGCAGCAGCTGAGCCCGGGTGAACACCCGGCCGGGATGCTGCGCGAGATACTTCAGCAGCTCGAACTCCTTGTAGGTCAGGTCCAACGACCGGCCGCGGACTCGGGCCGAGTAGCTGCTCTCGTCGATCACGACGTCCCCGGCACGGATCTCCGGCGTCGCTGGCTCGGCACTGAGCCGGGCCAGCTCGTCCCGCCCTACCGCCAGCCGCAGCCGCGCGTCCACCTCGGCTGGGCCAGCGCCGGCCAGCACCACGTCATCTGCGCCCCAGTCCGCGGTGACCGCCGCGAGGCCGCCCTCGGTCGTCACCAGCAGGAGGGGTGCCGAGACTCCGGTGGTGCGCAGCAGTCGGCACAGTGATCGGGCTGACGCCAGTTCGCGGCGGCCGTCGATGAGGATGACATCCGCAGGGGGGGCTTCGACCAGTGCGGATGCCTCCGCAGGGAGCACCCGGACGTGGTGCGCGAGCAGACCGAGGGCGGGCAGCACGTGCGCGCTGGGGGCAAGATCGTGGGTGAGTAGGAGCAGCTGCGCCATGAGCATCCCTCCTTCGGTCCGTGACCGGCGGTCGGGGTGCCGGCCGGGTGGCCGGGCATCGACGACGGCGACGCCGGGTGGCCGGGCAGGCGACGATGGCGGCCAGCCTACGGGACGCTGGTCTCGTGGTCTGAGCTGTCAGAAAAGTCCCCGAGGGGCGCCGTCGTCCTGTGGGCCTGTGCTTGCGCAGCTGGGCTGCGTAGCCTGGTCGGAGCCGGATCGAGCTAGCGCCACTCGGCGGTGAGCCCGCTCGTGTGGAGGCGTCGAGTGCAAGACCCAGCCGAGTGCAAAAACAGGAGACGCTGTGGCCGACGTGATCGTGCGGTACTGGGCAGGCGCTCGGGAGATCGCAGGTCGTGACGATGAGCGGGTGGACCTCGCGTCCGTCCGCGATGTCGTGCGGGTGCTCAGCGATCGAGATGAGCGGTTGGCAGAGGTGGTGCGCCGTAGCTCCCTGCTGTTAGACGGCCAGGTCGTGCATGACGATGCCCCGCTCAGCGACGGGCAGACCCTCGAGGTGCTGCCGCCGTTCGCCGGTGGCTAGGCCGCCGGGGTGCGGGCGGTGCTGGCCGCGCCGCCGAGAACCGGCTCAGGTGGCTGGCAGGATGACCACGTGACGGACAGAGCTGGTGGTGGCGCACCCTGGCCGAGGCGTCTGCGGGACGAAGGGCAGGAACGGCATGCTGACCAGGTCGGCGGGCGGGCGCCCTCCTGGTTCGACGCTCCAGTTCCTGGCGCCTGGCCCGCACCGGCGTCGTCGCCCTACCGTGCGCCGGCCTCCGAGCATGAGCCGGCCTCCGAGCATGAGCCGGCTCGGTACCGGTCGGCGAGTGAGCAGTCGTGGCCGGCTGAGCACGGCCACCACCAGCAGTCCCCAGGCTCGCTCTCTGCCCACCTTTCGCACCGGGCGTCCGTCCCGCATCGAGCGCGCCGGGTCGCCCATGACGAGGCGGCTGTTCCGTACCAGCCGCGGGCCTCGACCCGGGTCTGGACGGTGCTCGCTGGGGTGTCGGCGGTCGCTGCGGTCGCCGCCGGGGCGATGAACGGTCGGGTGGCCGGGCTGGCGGCCACCCTGATCGTCGTACTGGTGCTGGCCGGATGCTGGCCAGTGTTGCTTGCGATGCCCAGCATGCGTGGCGCGACCGCGGTGATCTCCTTCGGCGGTGCTCTTGGGGCATGTGCGGTAGCGGCGACGGACTCCGAGCCGCGCCTGCAGTGGTTGGCCTTGGCGCTCGCCGGTTCGGTGATCGGGTCGTTCGTCCATCAGCTCGCTCGGCGGGACGGGCGCCTTCGGCTGGTGGAGTCGGTGTCCGGGGAGGTCGCCGGGGTGATGCCGCTGGCCTCGTTGAGTGCCGTTCACGTGCTTCCGCAGACGCCGGTCGGGACGAGTGGGGTGGCAGTGTGGGCCGCTTCGGCCGCCGTCGCGACGGCGGCCACGCTGGTGGTCGCGGGGCGCGGGCGGGCACTGGTGGGGCTGATCGGGGCTGTCGTGGCGGGCGGCATCGCCGGGGCGGTGATGCCGGGCGGGTCGCCGCTGGCCGGTGCCCTCGTCGGAGCACCGGTCGCGGTGGTGGTGCTCATGATGCACTGGCTGCTCGTCACCCTGCCGGGTGCCGGCCGTCCTGCCGCATGGCTGGCTGTCGGGCTGGCGCCGGTGGCGGCCAGCGGATCGGTCGGGTACGTCGTCCTACGCCTGATCGCGGGTTGATCCCACCGGTCATCGGATCCACTGACGATCGAAGCCGCACCGGCCGTTGAAGGCCGTCGACACGAGACCTCATGCTCCTCGGCGGCCGCTGCCGGACCCTGATCGGCGGTCAGTAGACCAATGCCTGGGCGCCGTCGCTGAGGCACTCCTCGACGAATGTCGCCGAGCCGGCGATCCGGATGCCGGTGATGAGGTCGCCGGGCGCGAGGTCCCGTCGGGCGGCGCACTGCGTGCACAGCGTGACCCGGCCATCAGCGAGTACTGCCCGCAGCAGATCCGCCAGTGGCGCGCAGTGGGGGAGCTGGAACTCCTCGGCCCGTCCTGGCACCGCGAACCAGGCCGACTCGCCGGTCAACCACAAGCTGACGTCAGCCCCGGTGGCCAGGGCTGTGGCCGCGACCGTGAAAGCCTGCGAGCACCGTTCGGGGGCGTCCATCCCTGCCGTCGCCTTGATCACCAGTGTTCGCTGCACCTCGCCCACCGTAGTGCGGCCGAGGCGGGACGTGCCCGGGTGGTGGTGCGAGTCGACGGGTCAGCGCCGCGGCGCTGAGCGTCGCTAGGGTGAGCTGGTGTTCATCGCTCCCGCAGGCCGTCGGTAAGACAGGTCGCCCACGTGGAGATCACCTCGGACCTGCCCGGCCCGTTGCTGCCGCTGGCCTGGTTGATCGGCAGCTGGGAAGGCGCTGGCGTCGTCGGCTACCCGACCATGGAGTCGATCACCTTCGGCCAGGAGGTCGAGTTCCAGCACGACGGCCGTCCATTCCTGCACTACCGCAGCCGGACGTGGCAGTTGGATGACGGTGGCGCCCAGGTGCGGCCGTTGGCCAGCGAGACCGGTTACTGGCGGCCAGGTCCGGGGCCGGACGATGACCTCGAGGTGCTCCTGGCGCACCACACCGGGGTCGTGGAAATCTACGCCGGCACCGTCGAGCCGGCACGGGTAACCGTGCAGACCGACGTGGTGGCGCGCACCCGGACCGCCAAGGACTACACCGCCGCCAGCCGCATGTACGGCCTCGTCGAGGGTGACCTGATGTGGGTGATGGACATGGCCGCGGTCGGTCACCCGCTGCAGTCGCACGCCTCCGCACGCCTCAAGCGGGTGAGCTGATCGGCACGGCATGTCCGGTTCCGGTTTCATCGAGACCGGTTTCATCGAGACCGGTCTACGATGGCTGGAATGGTTCAGACGTCGCGAACGCTGCGGCTGTCATGGACGTAGCGGTGTCTGCGAGTCCGTTGTTGTCCCGGCCAGGTGCGGTGGCGGGCCAAGGGCCGGACGAGGCGGTGGCGTGGCACTACGGCGACCCGGTCCGAGAGCAGCGGCTCCTTGACGAGGGTCTTGCGGTGGTGGATCTATCGCATCGCAGCGTGCTGACGGTGACCGGGCCGGATCGGTTGTCCTGGTTGCACTCCATCACCTCCCAACATCTCACCGACCTTCCGGTCAATCGTTCGACCGAAGCGCTGGTGCTCAGCCCCAAGGGGCATGTGGAGCACGCCTTGCATCTCGTCGACGACGGCGCAACCACCTGGATCACCGTCGAGCCCGGAACCGTGCACGCCCTCATCTCCTGGCTGCGTCGCATGCAGTTCCTGCTGCGGGTTGAGGTCGTCGATCGCACGGCCGACTTCGCGGTGCTGGGCGAGCCGGTGGGTCGGGAACGTGTCGACGGCGAGCCAGTGACGTGGCGAGACCCGTGGCCGACCGTCACCGAGGGCAGCGTCTCCTACGCGGGGGTCGATGCGGAGGCTGATGGCCGACAGCGTGGTCAGCACCCCGCGTCCGGTTGGGCTTGGCGTGAGGTGCTGGTGCCGCGGGTCGACCTGGAGCGGGTTGTCGGCGATCGGCCGGTGGCCGGCACCTGGGCTGCCGAGGCGTTGCGGGTCGCGGCTTGGCGACCGCGGCTTGGTTTCGAGACGGACCACCGGACGATCCCCCACGAGGTGGACTGGTTGCGAACCGCCGTCCATTTGGCCAAGGGGTGCTACCGCGGTCAGGAGACGGTGGCCCGGGTGCACAACCTGGGCCGTCCGCCTCGGCGCCTGGTGATGCTGCACGTGGACGGGTCGACTCATCAGCTCCCGGCGCCCGGCTCAGATGTGCTGGACGGATCTCGGCGGGTGGGGCACGTGACCAGTTCGGCCCGGCACCATGAACTGGGTCCGATCGCTCTGGCCCTGGTGAAGCGCTCGCTGTCGGCTGACGCGGCGCTGCTGGTGAGCGACGTGGCCGCCGCCCAGGAGGTCATCGTCGCTCCATGATGTGAGGTCGCTCCGTCACCTGAGGTCGCTCCGCGTCCTGAGGTCGCTACATGCGACCTGAGTCGTTGTCGGGGTGACTGAGGTCTCGTCCGTTGACGTCGAGCCAGCTGGTTCGCGCCGGGGGTGTGCTGGCAACGGTGACAAGATGCGTCCATGCCCGTCTCGCCGGTCTCGACTTCGCCGGCTACGCGTCCGGCAACCTCTGGCACGTTGATCACCGTGGCGCCGACCGGTGCTGAGACAGCCAAGGCGGACGTTCCGCAGCTGCCGACCACGCTCGACGAGCTCGTGGCCGAGGCCAGGGCGTGCGAGGCGGCCGGCGCCGCCCTGATCCACGTCCACGTCCGGGATGCTGATCACCTGCCAACCTTGGATCCGGCACTCTTGCGGGACGTCGTCCAGGCGCTGCGTGAGCAGACCGACCTCGTCGTCCAGCTGTCCACCGGCGGCAGCGTGCGCGACTCGTTTGAGGACCGGCTGCGGGTGTTGGACGTCGAGCCCGACTCCTGTTCGCTGACCTGCGGCACGACGAACTTCGGTGACGACGTCTTCATGAACCCGTACCCGTTCATCTCCCGGCTCTATCGCCAGGCGCAGGACCGGGAGGTGGTGCCGGAGTTCGAGCTGTTCGATCTCGGGCACGTCGCTGCGTTGGGTCGGCTCATCGACGATCATGGTCTGCCTTTTGGCGGTCGGGTGCACGTGGACTTCGTCACCGGTGTGCCAGGGGGGATGCCCGGCACCGTGCCGGCGTTGGTGGCTGGGGTCCAGGCGCTGCCCCCGCAGGTCACGTCGTGGTCGGCGACCGGTATCGGTCGATCGCATCTGCCCGTGGCCATCGCTGCGCTCGCGATGGGCGGGCATCTGCGGGTCGGTATGGAGGACAACCTCTGGTTCGCCCGGGGCCGTCCGGTCCAGGGCAATGCCGAGCTGGTGGAACGGGTCGCGCACCTGGCAGACGTGGTCCAGCGTCCGCCCCTGAGCCCCGCCGAAGCGCGTACGCTGCTGGCAGTACGAGAGCGGCGCCCAGCCCCTCCGTCCACCGTTGTCGCTCCACCTGTCCACGACACCACCGCAGTCGGAGGTCGAGAGCCGGAATGACCACGCAGCCGCACGAGGGAGGTCGCCGTCCGATCGACCGCGTCCTCGCGCCGGGCTTCACCGACGATCTGGCGTCCCTCAGCTTGGTCGAGGTTCGCGACCGTCGGCACCAGGCTGAGCAGGAGGAGGTCGACCTCAGTTACGCCAGACGCCTCCTTCAGGGGCGGCTGGATCTGCTGCGAGCCGAGCAAGCCGGCCGGTCCGGATCGCCTCGGCTCCGTGCCGAGGTGCCCCGGTCGGACGAAGCGCTCGCCCGCGACCTCGCTGTGGTGTTGGCGGATGACCAACCGCGTCAGGACCATGGCCTCGGCCGGCACCTGGTGACCGATCCGAGTCGGGTCGGGGAGCACCGGCGAGCTGCCGAGCAGGCGGTGCACGACCTGCAGGCCAGTGACCCTTCTCAGCTGGACGCCGACGAATTGACCACGGCGATCGCGCGATTGGCGGATCTCGAGCACGCGGTGAGCGGGAACCGGCATCGGGTCCAGATGGTCATGGATCAGTTCACCGCCGAGATCACCCGGCGCTACCGGGACGGCGAGGCTCGGGTAGATGACGTGCTGGCCGCAGAGGTGAAGCACCGCTGAGGCGTGCACGCCAATTTGCAGACTGCTTGCTGTAGCAAGCACAATGGGGGGGTGACATCGCTTCGTGACGATCTTGGGGCCTATCTCAAGGAGCAGCGGCGGACGGCCGAGCTGTCGCTCCGCCAGCTTGCCGAGGCCGCCGGGATCAGCAATCCCTACCTCAGCCAGATCGAGCGCGGGCTGCGCAAGCCGAGTGCGGAGATCCTGCAGTCGCTGGCCAAGGGCCTGCGGATCTCCGCCGAGTCGTTGTACGTCCGAGCCGGCATCCTCGAGGACCGACCGGAGCACCAGCGTGCACTCACCGGGGCGATTCTCGCCGACCCGGGTCTGACCGAGCGGCAGAAGAACGTGTTGCTCGACATTTACCGCGCATTCGTCGCGGAGAACGATCGCGTTACGGGCAGCGACCGCAACGTGCAGACGACCAGCCGGTCGCACGATCGTGCCGACGTCGCGACCACCCGATCCGCACCAGAAGGAGAACCCCATGACCCTCCTCGACCTTCGCCGGGCGACGATCGACCGGACTCCGGTGTACGCCGTGGTCGGCGCCGCCGATCTAGTAGTGCAGAAGGCCCGCCAAGCCAGTGAAGCTGCCGCCGAGGTCGCCGTCGAGCAGGTCGAACGTGCCCGCGCGGACCTCGACCTACGGGCGTTGCAGCAGCGCGCCCAGCACGTTCCGGCCCGGGCGGTGCAACGAGGCCTGGAGCTGGCTGGTCGGGCTGATGAGACCTACAGCGAGCTGGCGACCCGCGGCGCCGAGTTGGTCGAGCGGGTGCGCCGGCAGCCGGCCACCCGTGACCTGGTGCGCCAGGGTCGGGCGACGGTGTCTCGTAGCCGAGCGGTCATGACACATCTGCGCCGGACCGCGGGCGATACCCGGTCTGCTGTGTCCACCACCGTCCGGACCGTCCGGCACGAGGGCCAGCAGGTCGCCGGCCAGGCTTTGAAGACTCCTGGGGTGACGACCGGGCGGGCCACTCGCGTCCGGTCCGCGGGCCAGCCAGCCGCACGTCGTGCGGCGACCGCCCGCAGCAGTGCGGCCCCGCATGCGGCCGGGACGACCCGCCGGGCCACGAAGACCTCGGCTAGCCCCCGCAAGGCCACCGCCGCGACGACTCGGGCCAGGCGGTCCGCTGCCTCCGTCAGAGACTGACCAACCCCGTGCCCTAGCCTGGTCGCATGGTGTTCAACGGGCTCGCGTCAGCGCAGAGCATCGTGCTGCTGGTGCTCGGTGTCGCGGCGTTCATCGTCCAGGTGTTCGCAGTGGTGGACGGGGCGCGCCGGCCGGCCGCTGCGTACCTCGCCGCTGGCAAGCTGACCAAGCAGCGGTGGATGATCATCCTGGGAGTGGCGGTCGCGATCGGGTTCGTTTTCTTCCTGGCGAACCCGTTGAGCTTCCTCAACATCATCGCGTTCGTGGCCGCCGCGGTGTACTTGGCGGATGTCCGACCCGCGTTGCAGCGGATGTCTGGTGGCTCGTCCGGGTCGTACGGGCCATGGTGAACGGCGCGTCTGCGCACCGTTCACGGGCTATCTCGAGACGGGGCATGCATGACTGAGCGTCGGGCGTCGAGCCAGGCACCGCTCGCCGACCCCCCGGCTGATCCGCGGGCCTCCGTTGAGGTGGTGCACCGGCCGTGGGGTGAGTTCCAGCAGCTCGTGCACAACACCCCGGTCACCGTGAAGATCTTGACCGTCGCGCCGGGGCGGCGGCTGAGCCTGCAGCGGCACGCACGTCGTGGTGAGCTGTGGCAGGTGGTGGACGGCCCGGTGGAGGTGACCGTCGAGGACCGCACGTGGATGGCGCAGCCCGATGAGCAGGTCTGGATCCCGGTCGGGGCGATCCACCGGTTGGGGAATCCAGGGACGCGTCCTGGTCGCGTCCTGGAGCTCGCGTTCGGCGACTTCGACGAGGATGACATCGAACGGCTGCAGGACGACTTCGCCCGCTGAACTCGGGCGAGGGTGTGATCCGGCGGTGGCGTGGCCGCGCGTTGCCCTCTGGCTAGCTCACCTGCGGGGGGGGCCTGCGGAGCAGGCGCGTGATCGGCCCCGCGAGAGTTGACCAGCTGATCGGGCCACGGGTGGAGGAGACGTGCGGGCGGTCGTCCAGCGAGTCCAGCGGGCGAGCGTGACGGTGTCCGGTGAGATGGTCGGCGCACTCGATCGACCAGGCCTGCTGGCGCTGATCGGGGTGACCCACGGGGACGGGTCTCAGCAGGCGGCCACGATCGCCCGGAAGCTGGCCGACCTGCGGATCCTGCGTGGCGAGCGCTCGGCCGCCGAGATGGACGCGCCGGTCCTGGTGGTTAGCCAGTTCACCCTCTACGCCGACACCGGCAAGGGCCGCCGGCCGTCCTGGACGGCTGCCGCGCCCGGGCCGGTCGCCGAGCCGTTGGTGGACGCGGTCGTGGCCGAGCTGCGTGGTCGCGGGCTGAGCGTGGCCACCGGCCGGTTCGGTGCCGATATGCAGGTCGAGCTGGTGAACGACGGCCCGGTCACGCTGGTGCTGGAGGCCTGACGCGGCCTCGCGGTTGGTCCGTTCGTGGCGGTGGCGTCAAGCCTGGACGGTCGATGGCCGACCACACCGGTTGTGCCGCTGTCCCCACGCCCCCGAACTGGCTCGCCGCTGAGTGTGGCGCGCGCGCTCACGCGCAGGGTGCTCCTGACTACTGCGACATCCGCGGTGGTCGTGGCCGCGGTGGCGTCCGCGCCGACCGGAAGGGCCGCGTTCCCCGCGCAGAACGAGGTCGGCGCCACCCAGCCGGCATCCGCCAGCTATCAGCTGAGCACGGCAGACCGCCGGATCGCCCGGATGTTGTCCGCCCGGACGTCCACCGCTGCGGTGAGCGCCGGCTTCAGCGGCGCGGTGCTGGACGTGTCGTCGAACCGCCTGGTGTGGTCCAAGCGCGGCACAGTCGGGCGGATGCCGGCGTCCACTGCCAAGCTGGTCACCGCCACGACGGCGCTCACCGTCTTTGGTCCGGAGCACCGCTTCACCACGCGGGTCCGGCAGGGGGCCACCCGGAGCCGGGTGATGCTGGTCGGCGGTGGCGATCCCAGCCTGTCCACCGCCGACCTGCGTCAACTGGCTCGGTCCACCGCCTCCTCGCTGCGCCGGTCCGGGCTGCGCCGGGTCACGGTGTGGGCGGACGACAGCCTCTTCCCGACGCCGACTCCGGCCCCGGGATGGCGCTCGTCGTACGTACCGAGTGAGGTGCGCTGGGTCAGAGCCCTGGTGGTGGACGAGCGGCACGCGGCCAACACCTCCACGGACGCCGCGCACGCGTTCGCCCGGCAGCTGGAAGCCGCCGGGATCGACGTCGTGGGCCGCAAGGTCGGGGTCACGCCGCGCGGCGGGCGGCTGCTGGCCTCGGTGCAGGGGGATCGGCTGTCCGCCATCGTCGCCCGGATGCTGCTGCGCAGCGACAACGACCACGCGGAGGCGTTGCACCGGTTGGTCGCGGTGGCCCGTGGCTGGCCGACGTCGTGGATCGGCGCCGGCCGGGCGCAACGCTCGGTGCTGCGCCGCGACGGCATCGACCTGCCCGTCTCCGCGCTGGCCGACGGCAGCGGGTTGTCCCGAGCGAGCCGGGTCAGCGCCGTCCAGCTGGCCGCGGTCGTGGACAACGTCCTGGAGCCCGGCCAGCCAGAGCTCGCCCCGATGCGCTCCGGAGCGCTACCGCTGGCTGGCCGCACCGGCACGCTGCAGGCCGGGTACGGGCGGTTCGCCAGCGGTCCGGCCCGGTGCGCGGCCGGGCGGGTCACCGCCAAGACCGGCACGTTACGGGACGTCATCGCCCTCGCTGGGTGGACCAGGGCGCGCGACGGCCGGGTCAAGGCGTTCGCTTTCGTGGTCAACGGGCCAGCGGCCAGCCTGGCCCGCAAGCAGCGCCTCGACCTGCTCGCGGCCACCGTCACAGGATGCGCCTAGCCGTTTGCCGGAGTGTCGCATTCCACCAGAATGCCCTTGCCCTCGATCGAGTGGACCACTAGCGCCGCGTGCAGCCGGTGCTCGGGAGCGCGGACGGCTCTGGGGGTACCCGGCCGTCGTACAGCGCGAGCAGGAAGGACTGCGGGCACGTGCGCACGCCGCCCAGGCCGCCTGCCCAGATGTCGAAGTGCAGGTGGACACCTTGGGCATTGCCGGTGTCACCGGCGTAGCCCAGCACGGTTCCCGCGGTCACCCGGGAGCCCATGCTCACCGAGACCGAGCTCAGGTGGCACGCCACGAAGTCGTCACCCTGGGCAGACCTGACGATGACCCCGGTGCCGCAGGTCCAGCCGTAGACGGACGCGGACCGGACCGTCCCGGATGCCGCGGCCAGCACCGGGGTGCTGGTGGTGGCCGGCAGGTCGATGCCCGGGTCGCTGTCGTGGTGCGGCACGGTTAGATCTCCGCGCTGCAAGCCTGATCTGGGTAGCGGCAGGCTGTAGGTCGCGGCCGTGCAGGCGTTCGGGTTGACCGTCGGGGCGCGGTAGCCCGTCCAGCCGGAGCCCAGCCGGGTCGGGCCGCTCCAAGTCGCGTCGCCGGTAGCCGGCGCCTTGTGGTCGTAGAGGTTGAGCTCGCCGGCGGTGGTGATCGCGTACAGCAGACCGTCCCCGGCGCCCATCAGGTGGGCCGTCCCGCTCCACCCGCTGCCGACCTCGCGACGGGGCGCCCAGCCTCCGCTCATGCTGTCGTAGTCGGTGCGCTGGTACCAGTAGAGCTTTCCGGTCGACTTCTCCACGGCGTACAGCACGCCGGTGCTGCCGTGCACGCCGCCGCTGGCGACCGGCCCCATGGTGTTCCAGCCGGTCGGGCCGATGATCCGACTGCCAGAGCTGGCCTGGATGGTGCCGTTGACGACGCGGTACAGGCGCATCGTCCCGTCGGTGAAGATGGCGTAGAGGACCCCTCGGCCCATCGGGATCAGCTGGGTGGCGTCGCTCCAGCCGCTGCCGAGCTCCGTGCCGCTGCCGTAGACGCTGCCGTTGAAGGCGTACTGGCGCAGCTTGCCGTCCTGGAACACCGCGTACACGTAGCCGGTCGCGGCGTCCGAGGCCAGCAGGCGGGCGTCCCGCCAACCGGTGCCGACCACCGTGCGGGCCGAGACCCCTCCCGGGTCGGCGGGGTTGGCGTCTGCCCAGCGGGACAGCTCGTGAGTGCTGGAGTTGATCGCGAGCAACGCCGCGGCCGAGCATGTGGTCGAGGACGTGGTCGCGGACGCGGACGGTGCGGCTACCGCGGCCGCGACGCTCAGTGCGAGGGCGCTGCCGGTGAGCATGATCCGGCGAATCATCGGCTGTCTCATCGTCGTCCCCTTCTGGGTGGTCATGGGAGGTCGTTGGCGGGGTTGGTGGCCGAGATGTGCACGTGGTCCCAGTGGCCGAGGCGCACCTCGTCCGGGGTCGTCGGAGCCCGGCAGCCGTACTTCAGGCACCGGCCAAGGCTGCTGGGGCTGTCCTTGTCGATGTTCCAGACCCGGTCCTGCCAGATCGTGTACTGGACCTTGAGGGTGCCCGCGTGCCGGGTGAGCCACAGCTTCAGCTCGGTCATCACCTGCTGCTGCTCAGCGGTCGGCATCGTGCCGATGGCCCCGAGTGCGCAGTCCGCGGCGTTCCCGTTGCCGTGGTCCTGACCGCCCGCGTAAGTGAAGCACCTGCTGCCGCTGAACTCAGGGAACGCCCGCTTCACCTGGTCGACGATGAACCGCATCCGCGGTGTCATGGTGCCCGGTGCGGACGTGGAGGATCCGTACGGGTTGGCCGCCGGCGCCAGCCGCCCGGCACTGCACGCGTCCGGGTTCACCGTGAGCGCGCGGAAGGCTCCCCACCCCGGGCCGACCTTCGACCCGGAGCCCGCTGCCCAGGACGCGGCGCCGCTCTGTGGCGCCGCGTGGTCGTAGAACCACAGCTGCCCCTGGGCGTCGACCCCGTAGAGGATCCCGTCGCCACCACCGAGCAGCTGCGTCATGCCACTCCACCCGGTGCCGACCTCGCGCCGCTGCTCCCAGGACGTGCTGGGCTCCGGAAAGGTGGTGTGCTTGTACCAGAAGAGCGCGCCGGTCGCCTTGTCCACCGCGTACAGGACGCCGCCACCGCCGTTCGCCACTGGCCCCATGCTGTTCCAGCCCTGGCCGATCTCCTGACCAGAGCCGGCAGCGATCGCCCCGTTCACGATCTCGTAGGAACGCATCAAGCCGTCGTTGAACGTGGCGTAGAGCATGCTGGTCCCCATCGTGATGAGACGGGTGGCGGCGCCCCAGCCCCGGCCGATCTCCGTACCGTTCCCGTAAGTGCTGCCGTTGAACGTGTACCGGCGCAGCGTCCCGTCGTCCAGGACGGCGTACAGCGCCCCGGTGGCGCCGTCCGATGCGAGCAGTCGGGCGTTCCGCCAACCCGATCCCGCCGCCGCCGCCGAACCGATCCCGCCAGCGGTCTTTGGTTGGGGGTCGGTCCAGCGCATCAGCTCCGCGGTCGTCGTCTGTACGCCGACGATGGCAGCGGTGCCGCACACCGACGACGCCGTCGTGGCGGACGCGGGCGCGGAGGAGACCACAGCCGCTCCGCCGCTGAGCGCGCTGGCGACGACCGCGACCACCGCCGTCCACCGGGACGCGCGGGAGCGGAGTACGACATGGCTCATGACTGGTTCCTCGTTTCGACGAATGGATGAGATGCGGTGTGACGCCGACATCTCGGGCCGGCCATGGAGTTTGGCTGACCACCGTCTGCCCGGAATGATCAAGGCCAAGTTACTGAGCGCTACTGGACGGTGACAGAAAGATGGCGAGTGCCCGTCATCACCCTTGCGGCGCAGCGGCTGGGTGTGCGGGGGCGATCGCCGGCCAGGTAACACTGACCTCGCCCAGCCGCCACCGCGACGGACCGCCCACGATCGGCCACCCGGCATCTCGGACCGCTCGCACCGTGGCCATGAACCGCTGCCGGGCGCTGTAGACCGACAGCCCGGCGTGCCGTAGCCATGCCGCGTCCAAGGCCGTGAGGAACGCGTGCACCGGCTCGCCCGGCGTGTTGCGGTGGATCAGCACCTTCGGCAACCGGGCGGCCACCTGGGACGGTGCCCGCAGGTCGCGCAGGCGCACCGACAGGGTCAGGGTCACCGGTCCCCGCTCGCGGTCGACCGTCACCCACGCGGCCAGCCGCCCCAGCTCATCGCAGGTGCCGTCGACCAGCACCCCGCCCGGCGCCAGCCGTTCCCGGACCTGGGTCCAGGCCGCCTCGACGTCGTCCTGCGGATACTGCCGCAACACGTTCAGCGCACGGACGAACACCGGGCGCCGCCCGCCCGGCAGCGGCACCTCGAACCCCCCTCGGCCGAATGAGAGACCAGGCCCGGCAGCCGGTTCAGCTTGTGCGACCCGGCCGGGATCCAGGTCCAGCCCGACGACCTGGACGTCGGCCCGGACGGCGCGCAGCCGGTCCCGCAGCTCGACCACCGTGATCGGGCTGGCGCCGAAACCCAGGTCGACCACCCACGGTGGCTCCGCTCCGCGCAGCACGCCGGCCATCGGCCCGGTCAGCCAACGGTCAACCCGGCGTAGCCGATTCGGGTGAGTGGTGCCCCGAGTGATCACGCCCACCGGTCGGCGGGGCGCCGGGCCGCCTCGACGGGGCGGCGGCCTCCTTTGACTGCGAGCCACGGCGTCGAGGGTGGCACGGTGCAGTCGAGGGTGGCACGGTGCGAGAGCGGCCTGTTCAAGTGGCATGCTCGGGCGGTGCGTCCATCGGCCCGAGTCGTCACCGTGCTGGTGGTGGGGATCAGCATGGTGGTCGGGTTGGGTGCGGCGGCGTTGTGGGGGCTGCCGATGCTGCGTCGCCAGCTGATCGCGTCCAACCTGGACCCGGGTCTCATCGAGGTCGCTCCTGGGATGCGCGGCTCGGTGTCGCTCGGCAACGCGGTGTACGTCCGGTTGGATGCCGGTGGCCTGGTGCTGCAGCGGCAGGCCACGGAGATCTGGCGCAGCGTGAACAACGGCTCGCCGGTCACCGCGGGCGTCGGCACCCTGGCCTGGCGTGGTGGCTCGGGAACCGGCGAGGTCCTGGCTGCCGACGAGCGGATCAGCGGGTCGATGGGCAATCTCCGGATCACCGAGCGCACGCTGACCAGCCGGCGGGTGGTCTACCGAGGCCGGGTGTTCGCCGACCAGCCCACCGGCCCGGCGTCCCGTCCGATCAGCATCACGATCACCCGCCGTTCGCGTGACTCCCGAGTGCTGATCGACGTCCAGGTGCCCGGGGCAGATGTCGTCGTCCTGCACGGATACCGCCGTCGCGACTTCTCCTTCAGCGGCCTGGGCACCCAACGCGCCGGGCACCCCCTGACGGATGAGCGGTATCCGGTGCTCCCTCGCTCATTCGACCCCGGCGACTCAGGTCAGGATGACCCGCTGGTCCGCCAGGCGGTCGCCCCGATCCTGCAGACCGGTAGCACCAGCGCGCTGGCGGTCAGCCCGCCCGGCTACACGGTTGTCGACCTACGCCGCGAGGGGCGTGCGGACGTCCGGGTGTGGGGCGACCGGATCCTCGGCCGGGTCTACGACGGCACCTGGGCGCAGGTCCGGTTCCAGCACTCCGCCGACGTCGGGCGCCCCCCACCGTTGCCGATCTGGGCCGCCTCAGGTGCGGTGGTCGGGGTGCGCGGGTCGTCATCCGCGGTGCGCTCAGCGGTGCAGCGGCTGCAGCGGGCCGACGCCGCGCTGGCCGCGGTCCTCGTCCGGGACGGCGGCCAGCGGGCGCGCTACCCGGACTGGCGTGACCTGGTGGACCGGCTCGCGGCATCGGATGTCCGGGTGCTGACCAGCGTCTCCCCGAGTCTCGCGGTGCGATCGCGCCCGGCCGGTCCGCGGGACGAACAGCAGCTGCTGGCTACCGCCCGACGTCGCGGGTGGGTGGTGACCGGCTCGGACGGGCGCCCGGTCCGGGTCGCCGTCGCGGACCCGGACGCCGGGACGGTTCCGGCCGAGCTGATCGACCTCGCCGACTCCCAGGCCGTCGAGTGGTACACCGGCGTGCTCGCGGACCGGATGCGTGCCGAACGGATCAGCGGCTGGGTCGCGCATGGAGGCGACGAGTACCCGCCAGCCGTCGATCCCCCGGTTGCCGGTGGTGGTACCGGCTTTCGCGGTGGTGACAGCTCTGGGGAGCACCGGCACGCGACCTGGCCGAGCCGGTGGGCGGGGGTGCTCAGGGATGCCTGTCGCCGTGCTGGGCGCCCGGACTGTCTGCTGCTGCCGGACACGGCGGACGAGCGCACCGTGACGCACGCCGGAGTGGTCAGTACCGGTCGGGAGCGGAGCGGGTGGGGCACCGAGGGGCTGGCCGGGGCGTTTGCGGCCACCCTGAACGCCGGTGACTCCGGGCTGGCGCTGGTGCACTCGCCGGTCGGGGGGGTTGCGGGATCGTCGTCCTGGTGGGGGCGGGACCAGCGCCGCTCGGACGAGCTCCTGGAGCGGTGGACCGAGCTGGCGGTCTTCGGGCCGGTGCTGCGCACCGACGAAGGCGACCGACCGTCCGAACAGCCGCAGGTATGGAGCTCCCCCGGCCGGGTGGCGCAGTTCGCGCGGATGACCCGGGTCTTCGCCGCGCTCGCCGACTACCGTCGGGCGACCGCACGCCAGGCCACGCAGGACGGGCTGCCGATGGTCCGTCCGGTGCGGAGCGCGGACGGCGGTGTGTGGCAGCAGGGTGACGACAGCGACCTGGCCTTTGCTTTTGGTGACTCCGCAGTGGTGGTGCCGGTGGTGCGGCCGGGCCAGACGTCGGTCGAGGCGGTTCTGCCGCCTGGTCGGTGGAAGGAGCTGCTCACCGGCCAGGTCCACCAGGTGGTCGCGCGCCGGTCGCCGACGCCGTCGCCGGTTGGCAGCTCGACTCGGCGTGCTGACGCGATCACGATCGCCGCGCCTGTCGGCCAGCCCGTGGTCCTGGTCCGGGATGACAACCCGGACGGCAACCGCCTGCGGAACGCGCTGCGGTCCGCAGGTCTGGTGCGGTGAGCCTCACGAATGCGCCGGGAGGTGTCTGGAACAAGCTGGGGCGATGTGGCTGTTGGCACATCCGGCGCCACCAGTCGAGGTCCGCACCTAGGACGGTGTGAGCCTGCCCGAGGCGAGGAGGAGCAGCGGTGTCCCTTCGACGTGTTGCGATGCTGGCCGTGCACACCTCCCCGCTCGCCCAACCCGGGACCGGGGACGCTGGCGGGCTCAACGTGTACGTCGTCCAGACCTCACGCCGGCTCGCTGCGCGAGGAGTCGAGGTGGAGGTGTTCACCCGAGCGACCAGCAGCAGCTTGCCCGCGAGCGTGGAGCTGACCCCGGGCGTTACTGTGCGGCATGTCACCGCCGGCCCGTTTCACGGGCTGGCGAAGGAGGACCTGCCCGGGCAGCTGTGTGCGTTTGCGGCCGGGGTGATGCGCACCGAGGCGTCCCGGCCGCCAGGTTTTTACGACGTGCTGCACTCGCACTACTGGTTGAGCGGGCAGGTGGGCTGGTTGGCCGCCGACCGCTGGCAGGTGCCGCTGGTGCACACCATGCACACCATGGCCCGGGTGAAGAACCAGGCCCTGGCTGACGGTGACGTCCCAGAGCCGGCGGGCCGCGAGATCGGTGAGGCCCAGGTCGTCGCCGAGGCGGACCGGCTGGTCGCGAACACGGCGGACGAGGCTCAACAGTTGGTCGATCTCTACGACGCTGATCCTCGTCGGGTCACGGTGGTCCATCCCGGGGTGGATCTCGAGAGATTCAGTCCGGTCTCCGCGGCCGGCCGGGCCGTCGACCGGCGGGATCTGGGTCTGCCGGCTGATGCGCTGGTGCTGCTGTTCGTCGGCCGGATCCAGCCGCTCAAGGCACCGGACGTCCTGCTGGATGCCGTCGGCCGGCTGTTGTCGCGGCGGCCGGAGCTGCGCAGCCGGCTGGTGGTCGCGGTGGTGGGCGGGCCGAGCGGGTCGGGGCTGCGGGAGCCGACGTCTTTGGTGCGGTTGGCTCGACAGCTCGGCATCGCGGACCGGGTGCGTTTCGAGCCGCCGGCGCCGGCCGTCCAGCTGGCCCGGTGGTACCGGGCCGCCGACGTACTGGTGGTCCCATCTCACGCGGAGTCCTTCGGGCTGGTCGCCCTCGAGGCGCAGGCCTGCGGGACGCCCGTGCTGGCGGCGGACGTCAGCGGGTTGCGTGACGCGGTGGCCGATGGGCGCAGCGGCGTGCTGATCCCTGGCCATGACCCGGATGATTGGGCCGCGCGGATCGAGGCCGTGTTGGCCGATCCGGTGCGGCGCGCCCGACTGGCTGCTGGCGCGTTGGCACACGCGGCTCGTTTCAGCTGGGACCGCACGGTGGACGATCTGATCGCGGTGTACTCCGACGCCCAGGCGAGGGCGCGGCACAGCGCGGGTCACCGGCCGCCGCTGTGGCCGGTGCCCGCACGTGCTCGGACGGCGCCGCTCGACGGTGTGGTCGCGTGACGGCTGCGGCGTGGGCTCAGCCTGGGGCCGATCCTGCCGCGGTGCGGCGGCTGGTCCACGACCACCTGGCGGCGTGCGAGATCCCCGCCGAGCCCGGTGGTCGTCCAGGTGAGGTCGTGGTGATCCTTCCGGGGGAGCGCAAGCTGCGGACCACGGTCTCCCTGCTCATCGGTGACCACTCGCTGTCGGCGTCCGCGTTCGTCATCCGTCGTCCCCAACAAGCCGCGGACGCGGTGCACCAGTGGCTGCTGCGACGGAACGCTCGGTTGGGTGGTGTGGCGTTCGCCCTCGACCAGGCCGGTGACGTGTACCTGGTGGCCCGCCTGCCGCTGGCCGCGGTGACAGCGGCGTCCCTCGACGCCCTGCTCGGTGCGCTCCTCGACGCCGCTGACCGTGCGTTCGATCCGCTGCTGGCGCTGGGGTTCCGGGATGCCATGCAGCGTGAGTGGGACTGGCGGGTCAGCCGCGGTGAGCCCACCAGCAACCTGGAAGCCTTCCGCCACCTCCTCCACCCCTGACCAGGTTGATGCCCGGGGGCGCCCGTCCCCGACAGGAGCGGACGCGGCCAGTAGGGTTGGTGGTCATGAGCGACGCGCCGCACACTCTCGTCCTGTTGCGCCACGGGCAGAGCGACTGGAACGCCAAGAACCTGTTCACCGGGTGGGTGGACGTCGCGTTGTCCGAGCTTGGTCGGGAGGAGGCCGAGCGCGGTGGGCGCCAGCTCGCGGCCGCCGGGCTGCTGCCGGACGTCGTGCACACCTCGTTGTTGCGTCGCGCGATCACCACCGCACACCTCGCGCTGGATGTCATCGACCGTCACTGGATCCCGGTGCGGCGCAGCTGGCGGCTCAACGAGCGGCACTACGGCGCACTGCAGGGCAAGGACAAGAAGCAGACCCTCCAGGAGTACGGCGAGGAGCAGTTCCAGGCTTGGCGACGTTCCTACGACGTGCCGCCGCCGCCGCTGCCGGACGATTCCCCGTACTCCCAGGCCGCCGACCCACGGTACGCCGACCTCGGCCCGGCCGCTCCCCGTACCGAGTGCTTGGCTGACGTACTCGAGCGGTTCCTTCCCTACTGGCAGAACGGGATCGTGCCAGACCTGCGGGAGGGAAAGGTCGTCCTGGTGTCAGCGCACGGCAATTCGCTGCGTGCTCTGGTGAAGCACCTGGACGGGCTGGACGAGGCCACCATCGCCGGCCTGAACATCCCCACCGGGATGCCGTTGGTGTACCGCTTGGATGACCAGCTCGCCCCGCTCACCCCGGGCGGCGAGTACCTGGACCCGGCTGCGGCCACCGAGGCCGCCGCGGCCGTCGCCAGCCAGGGCCGCTGACTTCTGTCCGGCATCTTACATGCGCGAAGCCCAACGGCGGGACATGCCCGCTGGGCCAGTCAGTCAGACGGGGGAGGGGTGGTCAGCTGCGCTGGGGTCGTACTGCTCGTGCCATTCGCCGGTCACCAGATAGACCACGCGACGAGCCACGGAGACCGCGTGGTCCGCGAACCGCTCGTAGTACCGGCCGACCAGGGTGATGTCTACGGCGGCTTCCATGCCGTACGTCCAGGAGTCCCCGAGCAGGATCGTGAAGATCTTGCGGTGCAACCGGTCCATGGCGTCATCGTCGGTCTCCAGCTCGACCGCGGAGGCCACGTCGTGAGTGGCGATGATGCTGCCGGCTTTCGCGACGATCCGCTCCGCCACCTGGCCCATCTCCAGGACGGTCGACCGCAGCGGCGGTGGCACGGCCGGTTCTGGATACCGCCGCCGGGCCACCTTGGCGATGTGTCGAGCGAGGTCGCCCATCCGCTCCAGATCGGCGCTCATCCGCATGGCGGTGACGATCACCCGCAGGTCGGTGGCGACCGGCTGCTGGGTAGCCAACAGATCCAGGGCGACGTCGTCGAGGTCTCGTTGGATCTGGTCGAGCCGCTCGTCGGCGGTGATGACCGACTCGGCGAGCTGCAGGTCGGCGTCCAGCAGTGCAGTGGTCGCCCGAGCCATCCCCGACCCCGCGAGGCGAGTCATCTCGACCAGCTGGGTCGTCATCCTGTCCAGCTCTTCATGGAACGCATCACGCATGATGCCCAGTGTCGCACCAGCGGTGAACGATCCGCTCCCCGGCGGATGAACATCTGCTGAACCCGCTGGTCGCGGGGTTGCCAGGGGTCGGAACCGCTAGCCGGCCTAGCTACGCTGACGTCTGTGGATCCGATGGTGGCGGCGACGCTTGGCGCTGTCGTCGGCACCGGCCTGAGCGGCTGCGGGGTTTTGCTCGCTCGGTCGCGCCAGCGGTTCGTCGCCGACCATCCGCCGGCATCACCCGCCGAGGCGGACCTGCCGTCGGGGATCGCCGACGTGCTGGCGGTCTTGAAGTCCAGCGCGGTGGTCCTCGCCTCGGACGACGCGGTCGTCACGGCCAGTCCGGCGGCCTACGCCTACGGAATCGTGGCCGGCTCCGACCTGGCTCATCCGCAGCTGCGGCACCTGGCTCGGCAGGTGCGTCGAGATGGGGTGGTCCGCGAGAGCGAGCTGGAGCTGCCGCGCGGACCCTTGGGGCGGGGGCGCATGGTGGTGCGAGCCCGTGTCGCCCCGCTGAGCAGCGCGCATCTGTTGATGCTCGTCGAGGACCGCACCGAGGCCCGTCGGGTCGAGCAGGTACGGCGTGACTTCGTCGCGAACGTCAGTCACGAGTTAAAGACGCCGGTCGGAGGGATCTCGCTGCTCGCCGAAGCGGTGCTGGACGCCAGCGATGATCCGCCGGCGGTACGTCGGTTCGCGGCTCGGCTCCAGGTCGAGTCGGTCCGGCTGGGCCGGCTGGTGCAGGAGATCGTCGACCTGTCCCGGCTGCAGGCGGCCGACACCGTGCGAACCCCGCAGCGCACCTCCCTGGTGCCGGTGGTCGCCGAGGCCGTCGATCGATGCCGGGTGGTGGCTGCCGCCAAGGACATCGCCGTAGACGTCGCGACCGACCCCGAGGCCACGGTCTATGGCGATCCCGGACTGCTGATGACCGCCATCCGCAACCTGGTGGACAACGCGATCGCCTACTCCGGCAGCACGACTCGGGTAGGTGTGGCCACGACCAGGCACCACGGTCTGGTCGAGGTGTCGGTGACCGACCAGGGCATCGGCATCCCCGACGGGGAGCAGGCCCGCATCTTCGAACGCTTCTATCGGATCGATCCGGCTCGTTCCCGGACGACCGGAGGCACCGGGCTGGGGCTGGCGATCGTCAAGCACGTGTGTGCCAACCACGGCGGTGAGGTGACCGTGTGGAGCCGGGTCGGGGAGGGGTCGACCTTCACCATCCGGCTGCCTGAGGCGACGGACCGTCGGCCCGCTGCGCACGACGCCGCCGTGCACGACGCCCCCGTGCTCGACGAGGCACGTGCCGAGACCCCGACGCTCACCGAGGAGGGCGCCCGATGACCCGGATCCTGGTCGTGGAGGACGAGGAGTCGTTCAGCGACCCGTTGTCCTACCTGCTGCGCAAGGAGGGGTACGAGGTGGCGATTGCCGCCGACGGCGCGACCGGCTTGGAGCTGTTCGAGCGCTCGGGAGCGGACCTCGTCCTGCTCGACCTCATGCTCCCGGGTGTCTCGGGCACGGAGGTGTGCCGCCGGCTGCGCGCCCAGGGAAAGGTGCCGATCATCATGCTGACCGCGAAGGACAGCGAGATCGACACCGTGGTGGGCCTGGAGCTGGGCGCCGACGACTACGTCACGAAGCCGTACTCCAGCCGGGAGCTCCTGGCGCGGATCAAGGCGGTGCTTCGCCGACAGTCCGAACCAGAGACGCATGCCGCACTCACACTGGAAGCCGGCCCAGTTCGGATGGACGTCGACCGGCACGTGGTGACCGTACGCGGCCAGCAGGTGGCGTTGCCGCTCAAGGAGTTCGAGCTGCTCGAGCTGCTGCTCCGCAACGCTGGTCGGGTGCTGACCCGGGTGCAGCTCATCGACCGGGTCTGGGGCAGCGACTACGTCGGTGACACCAAGACGCTGGACGTGCACGTCAAACGGTTGCGCGCCAAGATCGAGAACGACCCCAGCCGTCCGCGGCTGCTCACCACCGTCCGTGGGCTGGGCTACAAACTTGATGGCGTGACGTGACCACCGCTCCGCTCAGCCGGCGGTCGCTGTCGGGGTGGGCGTAGGGGCGGGAGAGCTCGGGGTGGGCGACGTGGAGCCGGTGCCCCCGGAGGGGGACGGTACGGGGCCTGGGGTGACCGTGGCGTACTCGCGGATCGGGGGGTAGATCGGCACCGCCGCTGATACCTGACCCTCCTGTGGGCTGGCCAGCGTCACCCGGAGGGTGGCCCCAGGCGCCCGGTCGAGCCGGGCAACCGGCACCGAGACGTCAGCGTCCGCACCGCCGAGCGTCACGAGCGCGTTCGGCCCGATCGTGATCTCGGTCGGCAGCGGTTGCCCCTCGACCCCGATGCGCACGGTCTGCTCGGCGCTGCCGTTGTTGGCGATGGCCCCGGACAGCAGCCCGGGGCGTGCTCGCACCCCGACGATCACCAGGCCCCGGGCTTCGACTTGGCCGGCCTCGAGCGGCACCCCATCGCCGTAGATGCCGTCGATGTTGCTGGTAGCCGGAGAAAAGAGGCCACAGCCGCCGACGGCGAGGGTGGCAACGCACGCTGCCAGCAGAGATCGTGGAATCACAGGGCTGCTCCTCGGGGGCGTGGGTCAAGAGATCTCAGAAGAACCCTAGCCAGCCGTTCAGGGGGCGGCCCGACGTGGCCTGGGCGCTGCTGGGCTACGAGCGCACATGCCACGCGTCTGGACTGCTGTCAACCCTCTGAACTCGGAGATACCGACCCTGACCTGCGCAAACGTCGATCATGGGGTTCAGCCTTGCGGGCACGCGTGTTAGGATGGCCACACCGAAAGGGGAAAGAACCACATGGTCTTCACAGTCGGCGAGACGGTCATGTACCCACACCACGGCACGGCTTTGATCGAAGAGATCAAGACCCGGACCATCAAAGGAGAGGACAAGCTCTACCTCGTTCTCAAGGTCCCAGGCCAAGGTGATCTCACCATCGAAGTGCCGGCTGAGAACTGCGACTTGCTCGGCGTCCGTGACGTAGTCGGTCAGGATGGCCTGAACCGGGTATTCGAAGTGCTACGTGCTCCCTACTGCGAGGAGCCGACCAACTGGTCTCGCCGCTATAAGGCTAACCTGGAGAAATTGTCCTCTGGTGACGTCATCAAGGTGGCTGAGGTCGTCCGGGACCTCTGGCGTCGCAAGCAGGATCGGGGCCTGTCCGCCGGTGAGAAGCGGATGTTGGACAAGGCGCAGGACATGCTCGTCGGTGAGCTGGCCCTGGCCGAGCGCACCAGTGAGGACAAGGCCAAAGACCTTCTTGACGAGGTTCTCGCCTCCTAATCGCGTCTCGCTTGTCGAGGCTTCTCAGTTCTGCTCCTCGTCGTTGCCCGTGCCGGGGTGTCGTGCCGTGTACGCCGTGAGATCGTCCACCACACTGGTGAGATGAACGCCTCTCAGCGCCGGGTGCCCAACTGGGTGGTCGAGCTGTTGCGGCTCTTCGTGGTGGTGTTCTCAGCCGGTCTTGGGTATCAAGTCGCGACCGGGTTGGGCGCCGATGACATCAGCCTCGGCCCCCTGGACGGCGCTGGGTCGGGGGTGCTGCTGGGTGCCGCCGTAGGCTACGTGCTGGGCGGAGTAGTAGCCCGGCTGACCGTCAAGACGGTGGCGACCACCGAGATCGCGTTGCGGACTCGATCGACGGAGCAGGTTCTGGCTGGGGTCATCGGCGCCGCATTGGGCGTCCTGGCCGCGTCTGCGGTGACCTGGCCGCTGCTTCTGGTGGGAACGCAGGTGGTGGTGATTCCGCTGTTCGGCTTTGTCGTGGTGAGCATCGGCCTGCTGGGCTACCGGGTGGGCCTGGCTCGGCGCCACGACCTGCTGGGTCTGCTCGGGGCGTCGACCGGCCTGAGCGCCCACAGCGGCACGGTGGCCGGCGAGCGGGTGCTGGACTCCTCGGTGGCGATCGACGGCCGGGTCGTCGACGTGGTGAACGCAGGCTTCCTGCACGGGACGTTCGTGGTGCCACAGCCGGTCCTGGATGAGCTGCAGGGCCTGGCGGACGCCGCGGACGACGGTCGCCGTACCCGCGGCCGGCGCGGGCTGGAGACGTTGACCGCGTTACGGGGGCAACGTTCGGTCGATGTCGAGGTCGTGCCGGACGTGGCTCGGGACATCCCGGACGTCGACGCGAAGCTGGTCCGGACCTGCCAGGTCCGCCGTAGCCCGCTGCTCACCCTGGACACGAACCTGGCCAAGGTCGCCGTGGTGTCCGGGGTCGGGGTGCTCAACCTGCACGCGCTGGCGATAGCGCTGCGACCGCCAGTCGTGGTGGGTGACGTGGTGCGGGTGGGTCTGGTGAAGCCGGGACGTGAGCCCGGTCAGGCCATCGGCTATCTCGACGACGGCACCATGGTGGTCGCGGAGCGCAGCCGGGAGCTCATCGGCTCGGACGCGAAACTCGTGGTGACCAGCGTGCTCACCACGAGCAACGGCCGGATGGTTTTCGCCCGGCTCGAGCCGTGACCAGCGTCCCGATGTCCGCAATGACTCAGGACGGGGTGGCTGGCGAGCAGGCGGGGTGCGTCGTCGTGGCTGCCGGGCAGGGCACCCGGCTCGGTGCGGACCAACCGAAGGCGTTCGTCGCTCTCGACGGTCGGACTCTTCTCGAGCACGCCGTCCAGCGGGTGCGGGACAGCGGCGCGGTCGCGTGGATCGTGGCCGTGGTCCCCCCGGGAGCCGAACCCCAGGCTCGTCGGTTGTTGGGCCAGCAGGTGGTTGTCGTCCCAGGCGGCAGGGAACGTCGGGACTCCGTCGCTGCCGGGATTGCGGCGCTGCCAGACACAGTGTCGGTGGTCCTGGTGCACGATGCCGCACGATGCCTGGCGCCGCCCGCGCTGGTGGCCGCGGTGGTGGCGGCCGTCCGGCAGGGATCGCCCGCGGTGGTGCCGGGGGTTGCGGTGGCGGACACAATCAAGCGGGTGGTCGATGGTGTCGTGGCCGGGACCGTCGACCGGGCCGAGCTTCGCGCGGTCCAGACCCCGCAGGGCTTTACCCGGGCCGTCCTGCAGCAGGCGCACGAGGCTGCAGCGGGGCGCGGCTCAGACTTGCTGATCAACGACGCAGCCCACCGCACCGACGACGCGGGGCTGGTTGAGGCGATCGGCGGGTCGGTGCGGGTGCTGCCCGGTCACCCTGACGCGCTGAAGATCACCACCCCGGCAGATCTGCGGTATGCGCAGTGGTTGCTCGCCACGTTCGGGCAGGAGCCAGGGTGAGCAGGCTGCCTCGAATCGGGGTGGGGACGGACGTGCACGCCTTCGCGCCGGCCCACGCTGCACGCCCGCTGTGGGTCGCGGGGCTGGAGTGGCCCGGGCAACAGGGGCTGGCCGGGCACTCCGACGGTGACGTGGTCGCGCACGCGTGCTGTGACGCCCTGCTGTCCGCGGCCGGGCTCGGCGACGTCGGAACCCACTTCGGGACCGCTGAGCCGCAGTGGGCGGGTGCGGCCGGTGCGGCCCTGCTGGCCGAGGCGGCGCGCCAGGTGCGGGCGGCGGGGTATGAGGTGGGGAACGTCGCAGTGCAGCTGATCGGGAACCGCCCGCGGATCGGATCACGGCGCGCGCAGGCGGAGGCGGTGTTGTCCGAGGCGTGCGGCGCGGTGGTGTCGCTGAGCGCCACCACCACCGACGGCCTCGGTCTGACCGGGCGCGGCGAAGGCTTGGCGGCAGTAGCCACGGCCCTGGTCGTAGTTGGCTGAAGCTCGACGGGAGTGATGACCGCGACTTATCCGTCCCACACACGATCGGCTGCCCGGACAGCCGCCAGCATGCAGTGCGAGGTACCAGCATGCAGTGCGAGAGGTTCTAGTCGCGCAGGGGTGAACCGACCACGTCAAACTGGACCCCACCGAACTCTCCAGACAGCAGCGGCCGAGCCGCCTTGATGGAATCCTGCACCTCGGGGTGCTGCAAGGAGGCTTGGTGGGCGTCGGCGCTGGTCCACAGTTCGATCACGAAGACCGTGTCGGGCTGCTCGTCGTTCACCCCCACCTCGTAGGCCAGGCAACCCGCCTCGTGCAATACGACGCTGCGTCGAGGTGGATCCAGGCTCAGTCCTTGCTCGTCCCCGGCTCATATGGTGCGTTGCCCCGCCTCATGTGGTGCGTTGCCGCCGAGCCGGGGGTGAAGCCACCCAGGTGCCTGGGACGCGAAGACGTCGAGCGTCAGCCGTCCTGCACCGTCCGGGATCCGGCCGAGCAGCGGAACGCCGGTCACCCTCGGAAGGTCCTCGAGGTTGCAGCGTTCGGCCAGCCCAGGTGCGGACGGCCATCGCCCGACGACAACGCCCGCGATGTCGGTTCCGTTGTCCCGCAACGCCCGAGTGGTGAGCGCGGTGTGGTTGAGGGTGCCCAGGCCGGCGCTGGCAACCACCACAGCGGCGACCCGGCGGCCGCAGTGGTGGTTGCTGCGGTCGAGATCGGTCGCCAGGTCGAGAAGGGTGCGGCCCTCAGCGTCCAGCTCGACCAGGACACCGCCAGCGCCCTCCGCGAGCAGGACGTCGACCTGGGCGGCGAGTTCCCGAACCCGGGTCGCGGTGGCCTGCAGCGACGGCAGCGGAAGGCCGCGGATCCGGGCGGCGGTCCGCGGGGCCAGCGGGTCCGGGAGCCGGGCCAGCTCGTGGATGTCGCGCACGCCGGCCAGCCGGGCGACCTCGTGCACGTCACCTGGCTGGCCGGGTGCCACGCCGGTCTGGGCCACCTTGACCACGGCCGCTCGACGGCCGGCGGCTGCGGCGCAGGACGCGATCGCGGCGGTGACGACGGTCTTGCCGACCTCGGTGCCGGTCCCGGTGACCAGCAGGATGCGGCCGCCGCGGGTGGCCTCGGTCATGCAGCTCGCCCGAGGACGTCGGCGAGCACGGCCGAGGCGCGACCGAGATCGGTGTCGGTCAGGTCGGCGCGGGCGGTGATCCGCAGCCGGCTGACGCCGTCCGGCACCGACGGCGGGCGAAAGCAGCCGACCCGGATGCCGGCGTCCGCGCACCGGGCCGCGGCGGCCTGCGCGGCCTGCGGACTGGGCAGCGGTACCGCCAGCACCGCGCCACCCGGGTGCGGGACGTCGGTGGCGTCGGCCAGCGTGACGACGCCTCGGCGTAGCGCGGTGAGGCGTTCGGGTTCGTCCTCCAGGACGTTCAGCGCGGCGGCTGCCGCGGCGGCCAGCGTAGGCGCCACCCCGGTGTCGTAGATGAACGGCCGGGCCGTGTTCACCAGGTGCTCGCGGATCGCCCCGTCGCCCAGCACCACTCCGCCCTGGCTGCCCAGGGCCTTGGACAAGGTGGCCGTCACCACGACCTCAGCGCGCTCGGTGAGCTGGTTCGCGGCGACCAGGCCGCGCCCACCGGGACCGCAGACGCCGAGGGCGTGCGCCTCGTCGACCACCAGGGCCGCGTCGTGGTCGGCGCACGCGTCGGCCAGCTCGGGTAGCGGGGCGACATCCCCCAGGACGCTGTAGACCGACTCGCACAGCACCACCGCCCGGGTCTCGGAGCGGGTAGCCAGGGCGTCCCGGACGGCCGCGACGTCGTGGTGCGGCACCACCTGCACGCGAGCCCGGCTCAACCGGCACGCGTCCACCAGCGAGGCGTGCACGTGCGCGTCGCTGACCACCAGCGCGCCGCGACCGGCGAGCGCGGTGACGACGCCGAGGTTGGCCAGGTAGCCGGACGAGAACAGCAACGCGGTCGGCTGTCGGCAGAACCCGGCCAGCCGGTGCTCAACGTCCGCGTGCAAGGTGGTGCTGCCGGTCACCAGGCGGGATGCGGTGGCGCCGACCCCCCACCGACGAAGGGCGTCGGACGCCGCCGCCACCACCCGCGGGTGCCGGGCCAGGCCGAGGTAGTCGTTGCCGGCCAGGTCCAGCAGGTCACCGTCCGATGGTCGGGGAGCCAGGGCACGGGTCAGCCCGTCGGCGGCGCGCGCGGCGCTACCCGCCGCCAGCCACTCCGGCAGCTTGGTCACGACGGATCAGCCTGCGGCACAGCATGTCTCGTCTCGTCGCTCGCCGCGGCTCTGGTGGCGGCACCGATCGCGCTGGTGATGGCCCGGACGTCGTCGTCGTCGCACACGTACGGGGGCATCGTGTAGATCAGGTCCCGGAACGGGCGCAGCCAGACGCCGACGTCCAGCGCGGCGTCGGTGGCTCTCGGCACGTCGACCGGGTGGTCCAGCTGGACGACACCCACCGCGCCGAGCACCCGCACGTCCCGGACCCTGGGCAGGTCCCGGCAGCGGTCGAGCCCCGCGGTTAGCAGCTCGGCGATCCGGGTGACCTGCCGGTGCCAGGCGGTGCCCGGGTTCGGACTGGGTGCGGCGGTGGACGCGTTCAGGCCGTGCGCGTTCGGGGGTGGCTCGCGCCTGTCCTTCGGATGGGGGCCGCGCTCGTCCGACGTGGGTATGTCGCGCCTGGGTGTGCCGTGCCGGTCTCCGCTGCCGTGCCGGTCTCCGCTGGTGTGCCGGTCTCCGCTGGCGAGGTCGCCGTTGGTGAGCAGGTCGAGGCTGGCGCTGGCGACCGCGCAGGCCAGCGGGTTCCCCATGTAGGTCGGACCGTGTGCCAGTACCCCGGATTCGGCGGCGTCGACGCCGGCCGCCACCGTCGACGACGTGATGGTGGCGGCCAGGCTCAGGTACCCGCCGGTGAGTGCCTTGCCGACGCACAGCACGTCCGGCACCACCCCGGCGTGCTCGCCGGCCCACCAGGCACCGGTACGGCCGAAGCCGGTCGCGATCTCGTCGTGCACCAGCAGCAGGCCGTGGGCGTCCGCCACCGACCGCAGCACCCGCAGGCAGGCCGGGCTGTAGACGACCATGCCGCCGGCGCCCTGCAGCACCGGTTCCACGATGATCGCGGCCAGCGCGTCGGCGTGCCGAGCGGCCAGCTCTCGGACCCGTTCAGCCCACGCGAGCACCTGCGGATCGTCGTCCCCGCGGTCGAAGCCGGCCGGCGGCCGGGGCGCGAATACCTGTGGCGCAACGGTTCCGGAGAACATCGCATGCATGCCGTCGACCGGGTCGCAGACGCTCATCGCGGCGAAGGTGTCCCCGTGGTACCCGCCGCGGACGGTCAGCAGACGGGTGCGTCGGGGCCGACCGACTCCGCGCTGGTACTGCAGACACATTTTGATCGCGACCTCGACCGCGATCGAGCCCGAGTCGGCGAGGAACACGTGCCGCAGCGGGTCCGGCGTGACCTCGACCAGCCGCTCCACCAGGCGGATCGCCGGCTCGTGGGTCAGCCCGCCGAACATCACGTGGCTCATCCGGCCCAGCTGGTCGCGGGCGGCGTCGTCCAGCGCCGGGTTCCGGTATCCGTGCACCGCGCTCCACCAGGACGACATCCCGTCCACCACGGCGACGTCCTGGCCCCGGTGCCGCAGCCGGATCCGGACGCCGGACGCGTCGTGCACGAGGCGGACGCCGCCGGCCCGAGTGATCGAGGCGTACGGGTGCCAGACGTGCCGCCGGTCCACCTCCAGCAGCCGGTCCGCCTGGTCCGGTGCCGGCTCGACCCGTCCTGCGTGGCCGTCCGGGGACGGCGCGGGGACGTGGTCCAGGACGGGTGGATCGGCGGGTCGGGTGGCCGGCGAGGTGGTGGTGCCGTGGCGAGAGCAGCGGGCCGTCCAACCGCGGGGAAGCACCTGCACGACCATGCGGCGGCCGCACTCGGAGCACCGGCGCGGCGGTTCGAGCGTCGCTCGATCCACGGTGGCCGTCACAACGTGCGCGAGAGTGCCGCGACCGGCATGTCCAGCTCCGCCAGCAGGCCCAGGTCCTGGTCGGGGTCGCGGCCCAGCGTGGTCAGGTAGTTGCCGACGATCACCGCGTTCACCCCGCCTAGCAGTCCGGCCCGGGTGCCGCCGTCGCCCAGGGTCAGCTCTCGCCCCCCGCCGTATCGCAACACCGTCCGCGGCAGCGCCAGTCGGAACGCCGCGATGGTGCGCAACGCGTCCTGCGTGCTCACCAGCGGGTGGTCGGCGAACGGCGTCCCGGGGCGCGGGTTGAGGAAGTTCAGCGGCACCTCGTGCGGGTCTACCTCAGCGAGCTGGGCGGCGAGCTCGGCGCGCTGCTCCAGTGACTCGCCGAGACCGATGAGCGCTCCGCAGCACACCTCCATGCCAGCCTCGCGGACCAGCTGCAGGGTGTCCCACCGCTCCTGCCAGGTGTGGGTGGTGACCACCTGGGGAAAGAACGAACGGGCTGTCTCCAGGTTGTGGTTGTACCGGTGCACGCCGAGCGCGGCCAGCTCCTGAACCTGCGCACCGGTCAGCATGCCGAGCGAGCACGCCACGTTGATTCGGACCGCGGCGTGGATCGCCGGCACCGCCTCACGCACCTGCGCCATCAGCCGCTCGTCCGGTCCTCGGACGGCCGCCACCAGGCAGAACTCGGTGGCGCCGGTCGCCGCGACCTCCCGCGCCTGGGCGACCAGGGTGTCGACGTCCAGCAGGGCGGCCCGGACCGGCGAGGCGAACGTCCCGGACTGGGAGCAGAAGTGGCAGTCCTCGGGGCAGCCGCCGGTCTTGATCGAGACGATGCCCTCGACCTCGACGTCCGGGCCGCACCAGCGCATCCGCACCGCGTGCGCCAGCTCCAGCGCCGACGCGATCTGGTCGTCGGGCAGCCGCAGCACGTCGAGCACCTGCCGCTCGTCCAGGCCCTGCCCGTGCCCCAGCACCTGGTCGCGGGCCGTCGCCAGCACGCCGCCCAGCACGTCGGTGGTCACATCGGTGGTCACGTCGCCTCCCGGTCAGGTCAGTAGGGTGGCCTGGCGCGCGGTTCGTGTGAGATCACCGATGCGACGCCGCTACCCGATCCACCGCGAAATGTATCGGCCGCCGGGTCCGGCCTCGACGGCCGAGCCGCCCCGCGCTCGCTCGGCCGGTCAGGTGGTCGCCGGGTTCGCCGGTAGCCTTGGCCGGTGACGCTGCGCCTGTACGACACCGCCACCCGACAGCTGCGGGACTTCGAGCCGCTGCGCCCGGGACGGGTGGGCCTGTACATCTGTGGGCTCACTGTGCAGGGCGCGCCGCACATCGGGCACGTCCGGTTCACGGTGGCGTTCGACGTGCTGCGGCGCTGGCTGGAGGTCGGCCACGGGTACCGGGTCGACCTGGTGCGCAACGTCACCGACATCGACGACAAGATCCTCGCGAAGTCCGCCGCGGCCGGCGAGGACTGGTACGCCCGGGCCTACCGGTTCGAGCGCGAGACGTCCGCAGCCCTGGACGCCCTGGGCGTCCGGGCGCCGACCTACGAGCCGCGCGCCACCGGGCACGTCCCGGAAATGGTGGAGCTGATGCGGGAGCTGGTCGAGCGCGGGCACGCGTACCCCGCGGGCGAGCGGGCACCGGGCGACGTGTACTTCGACGTCCGGTCCTGGCCTGCTTACGGGCAGCTGACCCGCCAGCGGGTGGACGACATGGAGCCGGCGCCCGACGCCGACCCGCGCGGCAAGCGGGATCCGCGGGACTTTGCGCTGTGGAAGGGCGCCAAGGACGACGAGCCCGCGTCGGCGCACTGGGACTCGCCGTACGGCCGGGGTCGGCCGGGGTGGCACCTGGAGTGCTCGGCGATGGCCCGCAAGTACCTCGGCGACACCTTCGACATCCACGGTGGCGGGGTGGACCTGCGGTTCCCGCACCACGAGAACGAGCAGGCGCAGTCCCGGGCCGCCGGGCTGGGATTCGCCCGGTACTGGCTGCACAACGGCTGGCTCACCCTGGGTGGGGAGAAGATGAGCAAGTCGCTGGGCAACTCCCTGGTGGTCGCCGAGCTGCTGCGGACCGTCCGGCCGCTGGTGCTGCGGTACTTCCTCGGCGCCGCGCACTACCGCTCGACGGTGGAGTACCGCGACGACTCCTTGCCGGAGGCGCTGGCCGCGGTGGAGCGGATCGAGAGCTTCGTCAGCCGAGCGTCCGCGGCTGGTGGTGAGCTGTCGGGGTCCGACGTGCCGGGGCCGGTGCTACCGGGTTCGGTGCTACCGGAGGGTTTCACCACCGCGATGAACGACGACCTGAATGTTTCCGCGGCTCTCGCGGTGGTGCACGACACGGTGCGGGCCGGCAACACGGCGTTGGACGCCCAGGACGTCGCGGGCGCCCGACGCGCTCTCGACGCGGTGCTGGCGATGACCGACGTGCTGGGGATCAACCCACTGGATCCGGTGTGGGGGGCCGGCCGGCGCAACGACGACCAGGGCGAGACCGCGTTGGCGGCGTTGGTCGAGGCAGCGCTGGCGGACCGGCAGCGGGCCCGCGCCGCCCGGGACTTCGAGGCCGCCGACGCCGTCCGGGACCGGCTGCTGCACGCCGGTATCGCGGTGGAGGACACCGCGGGCGGTGCCCGGTGGTCGCTGCTGCGCGCGGGACCATCCGGGGACAGCGTGGTCCCAGCTGAGCCGGCGCGGTCGGTGAGCACCTGATGTCGGGGAACTCCCGGCGTCGGGGCGCGGTCCGCAAGGGGTCCTCGCGCAAGGGTCCGCTGGTCGGCTCCGGGGGGCAGCGGCGCAAGGCGTTGCGTGGCAAGGGTCCGACGCCGAAGGCCGACGAACGGCCGGGGCACTCGGCGTCCCGGCGTGGGTCCGTCAGCGGCGGCGCAGCGGCCCAGCAGCGGTCTGCGGAACCGCGATCCGGTGCGCGTCGGCGGCCGGCCGCCGACGGCGCCGGACGGCAGCCTGGCCGGCCGGGTAGCGAGGTGGTGGCCGGCCGCAACGGTGTCGTCGAGGCGCTGCGTGCGCAGGTGCCGGTCACCACGCTGTACGTGGCGCACCGGGTGGAGGCGGACGACCGGGTCCGAGAGGCGGTCGCGGTCGCGCATGAGCGCGGTATCCCGGTGTTGGAGACGCCCCGTGGTGAGCTGGACCGGCTCACCGGCGGTGCGGTGCACCAGGGCCTGGCGGTGCAGGTTCCGGCGTACCAGTACGCCCATCCGGCGGACCTGCTGGGCGCCGCTGACGACGCGGGGCAGGCGCCGCTGCTGGTCGCGCTGGACGGGATCACCGACCCGCGCAACCTCGGTGCCGTGGTGCGTTCGGTCGCCGCCTTCGGCGGGCACGGCGTGATCGTGCCGCAGCGTCGGGCCGCCGGGATGACCGCCGCCGCGTGGCGGACGTCCGCGGGTGCCGCCGCCCGGTTGCCGGTGGCCCAGGCCACCAACCTCACCCGAGCCCTGCAGGACCTGCAGCGCGCCGGGTGCTTCGTCGTCGGCCTGGACGCCGACGCGGACGTCACGCTGGCCGACGTGGCGGTGGTGCACGAACCGCTGGTGCTGGTGATTGGCTCGGAGGGTCGCGGGCTGTCCCGGCTGGTCCGGGAGACCTGCGACGTGGTCACGGCGATCCCCATCCACGCGGCGACCGAGTCGCTGAACGCCGGGGTGGCCGCCGGGATCGCGCTCTACGACGTGGCCCGCCGCCGCGGCGACGACACACGCAGAACGGCTTCGTACGGGTGATGAGTGGCCCGCGCTACCCAAGCCCGGTCGCCCCACCATTGGCAGCGTCGCGCTTGGCCGGCGCGTGCGCCACTCGGTACCACCAGTTTTGGCCGTGCACGGCCAGTCTGCTCGACGAACAGACCTTCGACAGGTCCGGGCTCCACGGATCGAACGCGATCACCGATGCCTACCTGCTCGCCCTCGCTGTCGAGCACCACGGACACCTCGTGACGTTCGACCGATCCGTTCCGGCGAGTGCGGTGCAACGGCCCGGTCACGGCACCTGGTCGTCCTCTCACTGGTGCGCCCGATTCATCGTGCAGTGGGAGGCCGCCAGGGATGACCGGTGATCGAGCGCGGCGGCCTCCACACAGAATCGGCCTGACAACCCGCGGTTCCTCGTGACACGGTTGGGCGGTGCGAGAGGTCACCACCGAGGCGCAGCTGCGGGACCTGATCGGTGAGCCGCTGCCGCGGGTGGTGGCGAAGGACCGGGACCGGCTGGACGACGTGCACCGCCGCTGGCTCGGTGCGTCCCGGTTCTGCCTGGTGGCCACCGCCGACGCTGCCGGTCGGTGTGACGTGTCGCCGAAGGGTGATCCGGCGGGGATCGCGGCGGTGTTGGACGACGTCACTCTGGCATTGCCCGAGCGCCCGGGGAACCGCCGTGTCGACGGGTTCCGCAACGTGCTCGCCAACCCCCGCGTCGGCCTGTTGTTCGTGATTCCCGGGCGGTCGGACACGTTGCGGGTCAACGGTTCCGCCCGGCTGGTCGCGGACGCGCCGTGGTTCGACCGGCTGGTCGTCCAGGGCCACCGTCCGGTGCTGGCGCTGCTGGTCCACGTGGAGCACGTGTTCTTCCACTGTGCCAAGGCGTTCCTGCGCTCACAGTTGTGGGAGCCAGGGGCCTGGACGCCGGACGCCGTCCCGTCCCGCGCCCGGATCGCCCAGCAGTCCGAACGCCCGAACGAACCGCTCGAGGCGCTCGAGCGCTACTACGGGCCGGCCTACTCTGCCTCGCTCTATCGCTGAGGACGGGCGTGACATCGTCACGGGACCGCCCCGGACGCAGGTCTGTCACGTCGATGGCCGCACATCAGCTGACCGGCCCTGGTCAGCTGGCGCGGGCGAGTTGCTGGCCGATCAAGGTGAAGGCGGCTGGGGTGACCCGGTTCCAGTACGCCCGGGTGTGACCGCCGTCCTGCCAGGAGGCGATCACCGGCCCGGGAGACATCCGTGCCGCGAGCTGCTGGACGGCGGGCAGCAGCGGGTCGGACCGGCCGCACCACAGGCCGGTGGGCGTCTCGGCCAGCCGGTCGGCGCCGAAGACCACGTCCCCGTCCGAGCTAATCGCCGGGCTCAACGCGGCCACCGCGCGTGGTGCCCCGCTGGCCCGGTCGGTGGATCGCACGGAAGGTCGCGTAGCGGGGGGTGTGCTGGGTGACCCGCTGGGTTGTGGGCTGGACTGCGCGTAGGTCAATGCGCCGGCCCCGCCCATCGACCAGCCGTACACGGCCATCCGATCGGTGTCGAAGTCGCGCTCGGCGCACCAGGCGGGCAGTTCTTCCCGGAGCATCGCCTGCGGGTCGTCATTCGGCCCGTCGCCGCGCCAGGAGCTGCGGCCGCCGTCGGCGCCAGCCAGCACGAATGGCGGCACCCCGGCCTGGATCGCGGCGGTCAGGAACCGACCCAGCCCGAACCGCCGGTAGTCCGCCGTCGTCGCCGACGCGCCGTGCAGCACCAGGCAGACCGGCAACCCCGCCCCGGTGCCGTGCCCAGCTGGAACGGCGGTGAAGAAGCCGACAGATTGCCCCCGGGCGGCGGAGTCGCGCTGCTCCCACCGCACGTCACCCTCAGCTGACGGGGGGATGCCGGCCGTCGGGTCCCCGTCCGGCGGCCCGAGCAGCCGTGACCGGCCGGGGAACCGAGCACCGCTCGCGACGACCCCTGCCCCCAACGCCGCGGTGCCGGCCACCGCCCCAGCCACCCCGATCAGCACGGTCCTACGCCGAGGTGTGCTCATCACCTGATCACCCTAGTGCCACAAGGGGTTGCGCTGGTCCACGATCTCGCTGGTGCAGCAGGCGAAGTTCATCTGGGCGATCACCCTGAGGCCCTCAGATCGGTGAACGTCGCGACGAGCCGGTCGTAGTCACCGGGCTCGGCCCACCCAGCTCATGAGCGAGGCCCACGACGTGCCTGCCTTATCCGTGGCTTGGCTGCACGGCCGGCACGTTCTCCGCGTCGACGCCGAGGACGGCGGCCTCGTCTGGTTTGGCGGGCAGCACGTCCCGGACGTAATCGTCGACGACCTCGGGCAGCGGGACGTCCTGGCCGCGCTGCTCGGCCATGTACCAGCGGTGTTCCAACACCTCGTGGAACACCTCCGCCGGCTCCAGCTTGCCCCGCAGCTGCGTCGGCACCGCGCGCACCACGGCCTGGAAGACGGTGATCAGCCAGTCGTGGGCGACGATCTCCTCGCTCTCGGCCTGGCGGTTCGTCGCCGCCCGGTAGGAGTCCAGGTCGTTGAGCAGCCGTCGGGCCTGGTTCTCCCCGACGTCCAAACCGGTCAGCCGCAGCAGCCGCCGCGAGTGGTGGCCGGCGTCGACCACCTTGGGCTGGATCTGGACGGTCGCCCCGCCGATGTCGGTGGCGATCGCCAGCTCCCCGACGTCGAAGCCGAGCTCGTTGAGGCGGCGGATCCGCGCGTCCACCCGCCACCGCTCGCCCTGCTCGAAGGACTCGGCGCGGGTCAGCTCCGCCCACAGTGACCGGTACCGACCCATGATCATCTCGCTGACCTGCACCGGGTCGGCGTCGTCCTCCAGGAACCCACCGGCCTGCAGATCCATCAGCTCGCCCGCGATGTTGACCCGGGCGATCTCCAGGTCGTGCTCGCGCTGGCCGTTGGTCAGCCGCTCGTGCAGCTCACCGGTCTCGGCGTCCACCAGGTACGCGGCGAAGGCCCCCGCGTCGCGGCGGAACAGGGTGTTGGACAGCGAGACGTCCCCCCAGAAGAACCCCGCCAGGTGCAGGCGCACCAGCAGCACCGCGAGCGCGTCGACCAGCCGGGCTGCGGTGTCCGGCCGCAGGGTCTGGCTGAACAGTGCCCGGTACGGCAGGGAGAAGTCCAGGTGTCGGGTGACCAGCGTCGGGTCTAGCGGCGTGCCGTCCAGGCCAGCCCGCCCGCTCACCACGCCGACCGGCTCCACGGACGGGACGTCCAGCCGTTGCAGCAGCCGCAGCAGCTCGTACTCGCGGCGGGCCAGGTCTTCGCGGATCTCCTTGATCGCGATCACCCGGCCGGACAGCTTCGCGAACCGGACCACGTGCCGGGATATCCCTCGGGGCAGCGCGGCCAGCGTCTCGTCCGGCCACTGCTCCAGCGGCAGCTGCCACGGCAGGTCCAGCAGCGCCGGGTCGGGCGCCGCCGCGGTGATTTGCAGTGCCTGAGGACGGTCAGGTCGATTGGTGGGAAGAGCATCGCCCATGGGCCTCATGGCACCAGTGTGCCCACCACTGGGATGCGCATGATGAACGGGCGATCGGATCACCGTCAGACCATGACGCCAGGAGATAAGCGTGTCTCTTGTCACCGGGCCAGCGATCATGAAATCGTCACGACAGAGCGATACACCTCAGGTGAGAGCAGATGGAGTCGAACTCGTGGCGCCCCTACCAAGCACGATCGATCAATTGTTTGTCGTGCTGTTGTTCGTCCTGCCGGGCTCGGTGTACCAGTTCGTCCGCACCCGCTTGCGTGGGCCAGCTCCCGACGATGCCAGTGCTGTCAACAGGGTGCTTCGTGCGCTCGGGGTGAGCGCACTCCTGGTGTCCCTGTATACCGTCATTGCCGGGCCGTACCTTGTCACGCTGATCGGAGAGACCCGAGTAGGTGCAGCTGGCTGGGCAACCCGGATTCGTGAGATCGGCCTGTGCGGTGTGGTTTTGCTGATCGCGATCCCAGCGGCGCTGGCGATGATTGATCATCTGAGGCGTCGATACCTCCCGACGCCTCAGTGGCTCAGGGTCGCCTACGACCCGACTCCCAGCGCATGGGACTTCGCCTTCGCCAACAGAAAAGAGACGTACATCCGTCTCCTCACGGCTGACGATCGATGGCTCGGGGGTTGGTGGGGGAAGGGCTCGTGGGTCTCTGGCTACCCCGAGCCTCGCGACATCTTTATCTCTGTGGCGCATCAAATGAAAGACAACGGCTCATTTGGTGACCCAATCGAAGGCAGTGGCGGACTTTACGTCCGATGTGATGATGTCCGGGCGGTCGAGTTCATAGACCCGTTGTCCGGCGAGTGTGTAAAACTGGATGACACCGAGCTGCCAAGCGTAGGAGTGCCGTGATGCCACGTCAGAGGCCGACGAGGAGCTGGCAGGCGCCACGGGATGGTGGCTACAGACCGGACGGCGGTCGTGCTTCATCAGCCGACTCTGAAGTTAGCCATCGTGGCGGTACGCCCCGGCCCTCCAACCATCCCAAGCCTCCTCCGCCGACTGGTCCTGGAGCCGCCTCGCCGAGACCAACGGCCCGGTGAGGGTCACCCTCTCTAGGTGGGTCGGGTGACCCTCACGGAGAAACGCCCGTTACATGAGGGTGCCTATCCCCCGAGGCGCTCACCGGTGGTGGCGTGGAACATGTGCACATGTCCCTCCTTAGGGGTCAGGTACACGGTCTCGCCCTTGGCCGGCGGGGTACGGCCATCAACCCGGGCGATGAAGGGCTTGGCCACCCCGACCGCGGCCGGGTCGGCGTGCAGCTGCGCCTGCGGAATCCCGTAGATGTAGGCATCAGCGCCGAGCTCCTCGACCACCTCGACCTCGACCGCCAGGCCCTGGCCGGCCGGCGCCACCGTGACGTCCTCGGGACGGACGCCGAGGGTGAGGGTGCTGCCGGCGGATGCCAGGTGCTCCCGGGCCACCGGGTAGGTCGCGGTGCCCAGCGTGACCCCACCGTCGACCACCGGGACGTCGAGCAGGTTCATCGCCGGGGACCCGATGAAGCCGGCCACGAACACGTTGTCCGGGTGGTCGTACATCCGGCGCGGGGTGTCCACCTGCTGCAGCAGGCCGTCCTTGAGGACGGCGACCCGGTCGCCCATCGTCATCGCCTCGACCTGGTCGTGGGTGACGTACACGGTGGTGATGCCGAGCCGGCGCTGCAGCGAGGCGATCTGCGTGCGGGTCTGCACCCGGAGCTTGGCGTCCAGGTTGGACAGCGGCTCGTCCATCAGGAACACCTGCGGCTGCCGCACGATCGCCCGGCCCATCGCGACCCGCTGCCGCTGCCCACCGGACAGCGCCTTCGGCTTGCGGGCCAGATACTGCTCGAGGTCGAGGATCTTTGCCGCGTCGGCCACCCGCTTCTTGATCTCGTCCTTCGGGGTGCCGGCGATCTTCAGCGCGAAACCCATGTTGTCGGCGACGGTCATATGCGGGTACAGCGCGTAGTTCTGGAACACCATCGCGATGTCCCGGTCCTTCGGCGCTTCGTTGGTGACGTCTCGCTCGCCGATCAGGATCCGGCCGCCGTTGACGTCCTCCAAGCCGGCCAGCATCCGCAGCGAGGTGGTCTTGCCGCACCCGGACGGACCCACGAGGACGAGGAACTCGCCGTCCTCGATGGCCAGGTCGAGCTTGTCGACCGCGGGCTTGTCGGCTCCCGGGTAAACCCGGGATGCCTTGTCATACGTGACCGTTGCCATGACGATCCGTCCCTTCACCGGCAGGTACGTGCCGGACGATCCGAGTGGAGGGGCATCGACAGGTCGCCGATGCTGAGATGATGCGGGGTCATCATGCCGTCAGCCGAAGCCGGCGACAAGGTGCCGACTACCCACAAGGCGACGGCCACGCCGTTCGGGTGGCAGACCAGGCGGCTAGGCTCCGGCAGGACCAGGTCGGCACGGGCGTGCGCTGGGTGTCAGGTCGGTGGGGCCTGGTCGGTGGCAGCTGACCGGTAGCAGGAGGTGCCGTGGCAGCGCGATTGGCGGACATCGCCGCCCAGGCGGGGGTGAGCGAGGCGACGGTCAGCCGGGTGCTCAACGCCAAGCCGGGGGTGGCGGACGCCACCCGCCAAGCGGTGCTGACCGCGCTCGACGTGCTCGGCTACGAGCGGCCGACCCGGCTGCGGCGCAAGAGCGCTGGCCTGGTCGGCCTGATCGTGCCGGAGCTGACCAACCCCATCTTTCCCGCGTTCGCTCAGGTGATCGAGACCGCGCTGGCCCGTCAGGGCTACACCCCCGTGCTCTGCACCCAGACGCCGGGCGGGGTGCACGAGGACGACTACACCGAGATGCTGCTGGAGCGCAGTGTCAGTGGCATTGTGTTCGTCTCCGGCCTGCACGCCGACGCCAGCGCCGACCACGAGCGATACCGCCAGCTGCTCGCCCGCGGCCTGCCGATCGTCCTGGTCAACGGGCACGCGGCGGACGTCGAGGCGCCGCAGGTCTCCTGCGACGACGAGGTGGCCGCTGAGCTGGCAGTCGGGCACCTCGTGTCGCTGGGGCACCATCGGATCGGGCTCGCCGTCGGGCCGGAGCGATTCGTGCCGACCGCCCGCAAGATCGAGGGGTTCCGCAGGGCGATGCGCGCGCTGGTACCGGGCGGTACTCCCGATGTGGGCGGCCCCAGCACGCCTGGTGCCGGTGCTGATCGTGGCACTGCCGGTGCTGGCGTCGATTCCGGCCCGGATGCTGGTGCGGGTCTCGATGCCATGGTGGAGGGATCGCTGTTCACCGTGGAGGGCGGGCAGGCCGCGGCGGGTCGGCTGCTGGACGGTGGCTGCACCGCGGTGATCTGCGGGTCGGACCTGATGGCGCTCGGTGCTATCCGCGCCGCGCGGTCACGTGGCCTGCGGGTGCCGGGCGACGTGTCGGTGGTCGGCTACGACGACTCTCCGTTGATGGCCTTCACCGATCCGCCCCTGACCACTCTGCGTCAGTCGGTGCAGAGCATGGGCGAGGCAGCCGTCCGGGCGCTGATCGACGAGGTCACCGGCCACCCGGCGCCGCGCACCGAGTACCTGTTCCGGCCCGAGCTCGTCGTCCGGCACTCCACCGGAGTCGCACCGGAGATGGCCGCCGCCATCGCCCGGTCTCAGGAGCGGTCCGCCTCGACCGGATCGTTCGAGGCCGCCGACCTGGTCCGGGCAGACCGCGACGCTCGCCGGTGACCCGCTGCTCGCCGCCGCGGTCCTGGTGAGTGAGTTCCACGCTGACGGTGGACCAGAAACTCGACCAGGCACGCGTGTGGTGCGCTGTCCAGTGAGCTAGGGGTGCTCGTCGGTGCCGAGCTGGGCATCCAGCTGGGTTTCCAGTGTGCTGAGCAGGGAGCGGACGGCGGTCGGGTCAGCGATCCGGTAGGCGGCGGTGGTGTCACCCGGCCCGACCTTGATGCCGACGTCACCAGCGCGCAGCGTGGCGAACACCGTCTCGTCGGTGACGTCGTCGCCGACGAACACCACCGCGCACCGATCACCGAGTCGGCTTCGCAGCCGCTGGACGGCGGCGCCCTTGGTGGCGGGCACCACGGCCGCCTCGACCACCTCCTTGCCCGGCGTCACGTGCACCCGGATCGCCTGCGGCAGCGCGGCAAGCGCGGCACGGGCTTCACGGGCCGCGGTCGCCGCGTCGGCGCGGTCCGGGACGCCGCGGGTGTGCAACACCGCGGCCGTCGGCTTGTCCTCCACCCGGGCGCCGGGGTGCCGGGCAGCTACCGCGGCCAGCGCGGCACGGACGTCCCGCAGCAATGGCGGGGCAGCGCCAGCGGGGGCGTTCACGTCCAGCTCGGCGCCGTGACTGCCGACGGCCAGCACCGAGCCGTCCGCGGCGGCCTGGTCCGGGACGGCCAATCCGGAGACGGCAAGCAGGTCCACTCGGGAACGACCGGACACCAGCGCGACCGTCACCCCAGGTCGTCCGGCCAGCCGGCGGACGGTGTCCATCGAGCCCGGCAGTGCCTGGGCGGCGGACGGTGTGTCGACGATCGGAGCAAGGACGCCGTCGAAGTCCAGGGCGACCAGCAGCGGGTGTCGTCCGGCCACCTCGCGGACCGCGGCCAGCAGCGCGGGCGCCAGCTTGGCAGCCGGGTATCGCGCAGTAGTTTGCTCCCTCGACTCGCTCATCGGGCCTCGCTCCATCGGGCTCGGCCGTGGAGTCTCAGGCTGGGGGCTTCAGTCATCGGCTTTCGGTCATCGGGAGCGGCCGGGTCATCGACGCGGGGTGGTCATCGGACTGGTCCAGGCAGGCCGGTTGGCGGCTCAGGCCGATGGGGCGCGGTCTGCAAGGCGCGCAGGAAGTCGTCGGCCCAGTGCTGAACGTCGCGATCGCGGACCCGTCTGCGCAGGGCACGCATCCGGCGGCGCTTCTCCCGCGGATCGGCGTCCAGGGCGCGGTTGATGGTCGCCTTGAGCCCGGCGATGTCGTGCGGGTTGCAGATGAACGCCTGCCCCAGCTCGCCAGCTGAGCCGGTGAACTCCGACAGGACCAGTGCGCCGCCCTCGTCCCACCGGCAGGTCACGTACTCCTTCGCGACCAGGTTCATCCCGTCCCGAAGCGGGGTGACCAGCATGACGTCGGCAGCCAGAAACAGCGCGGCCATCTCCGCACGGTCGAAGGACTGCCGCAGGTACTGCACGGCTGGGTTCCCGAGTTGGCTGAACTCGCCGTTGACCCGTCCCACCATGACCTCGACCTGGTCGCGCAGCTGCACGTAGGCGCTGACCCGCTCCCGGCTCGGGGTCGCCACCTGGACCAGCACCGTGTCCGGCGGGCCGAGCGCGCCGTCCTCCAGCAGCTCCGTGTACGCCTTGAGGCGGTGCCGGATGCCCTTGGTGTAGTCCAGCCGGTCGACGCCCAGCAGCAGCCGGGCCGGGTCCCCCAGGTCATGGCGGACCTGCCGGGCGCGCTCCATCACCTCGGGGGTGCGGGCCAGCTCCTCCAAGCTGCGGACATCGATCGAGATCGGGAAGGCGGTCGCTCGAACCACCCGCCCGGCCGCGGGGTGGTCGGCTGCGGGGTGGTCGGCTGCATGGTGGTCAGGTCCGTGCTGGTCGGAGTGCTGCTGGGCTTGGGTCTTGAGGTCACGGTGTCCCGGGTGCACGGTGACGGTGTCGCCGCGGGTCGGCAGGCCGGCGAGCCGGCGGCACGCGCGGACGAAGTTCTCGGCGTCCGCGCGGCGCTGGAAGCCCAGCAGGTCCGCACCGAGCAGACCGTCGATCACCGCGCGCCGCCAGGGCAGCTGCGCGAACAGCTCCACCGGCGGGAACGGGATGTGGTCGAACCAGCCGATCCGCACGTCCGGCCGCAGCTGCCGGAGCATCGCGGGCACCAGCTGCATCTGATAGTCGTGAACCCACACGCTCGCGCCTGGGGCGGCCAGCTCAGCCGCGGCCGCGGCGAACCGCCGGTTGACCGCCTGGTACCCCTCGAACCAGCGGCGCCGGAACCTCGGCGGCACGATCACGTCGTGGTACAGCGGCCACAACGTCTCGTTGCTGAAACCCTCGTAGTGGTCCTCCACCTCGCGTTGGGTGAGGCCGACCGCGTGGAGGTGCATGCCGTCGTCGTCGAATGGCTCCGGCGGGTCGCCCGGGTCACCGGACCAGCCGATCCACGCGCCGCTGCGGGCGTGCCGCGCGTCGCTCATCACCGACTTCATCGCGGTCACCAGACCGCCTGGGCTCTGCGCCCACCGGACCGTGCCGTCCTGCTCGGTGATCCGGTCGACCGGGAGCCGGTTCGCGACGACCACAAGGTTGAACGTCCGCCGCCGAGGTCGCTTCGTTGCGGCGGCGGCAGCGAGGTCGACCTGCGACCGTGTGGTGTGCGCCAGATCGCTGGATGCGCCGCCCGGTAGGCGTGGGAGCGGGGGCTCCGTCCGGGTCACGGGGCGGCTCCTGAGTCGAGGCGATCTTGTCAGCGTACGGGCGCGGCCGGTGGCTGTCGTCTCGAGCCCTCGGCCGCTGGGCGTGGTCCGGTGCCTTCGGGCAGGCCGCGGCGGTCTCGTCCGTGGTGGAGTTTCACCAGGGAAGTCCTGTCGCTCGAGGCAGCGGGCGCACTACCGTGGTGGCCCCCCGTACTGGGTCTGCGGTCGGCTTGTCTCCGGCCTCGGGCGCACGGTCGTCGTAGGCCGCGGGGCCGGCGCGGGACTCGGGCGAGCGGAGGCGATCGGCATGCGGATCGTGGATGTGTTGCGGCGCAAGGGTGATCGAGTGGTGACGGTCGGGCCGGGCGAGCCGGTCCGCGACTTGGTGGCCCGCCTCGCCGAGCACGGGGTGGGTGCCCTGGTGGTCAGCGGTTCGGGCTCCCAGGTGGACGGCATCGTCAGCGAGCGGGACGTCGTCCGCCGGCTGGGGACGGCTGGAGCCGCGGTGCTCGACGAACCGGTGTCGGCGATCATGACCACGCAGGTCGCCACCTGTATGCCGGGGGACGACATCGAGCACGTCATGCGTGTGATGACCGAACGTCGGGTGCGGCACCTGCCGGTCCTGGTGGATGGCCAGCTCGGGGGCATCGTCAGCATCGGTGACGTGGTGAAGTACCGGATCGATCAGTTGCAGACTGAGCGTGACCAGCTCGTCGGCTACCTGCACCAGTGAGCTGAGCGCGGTCGGGTTCGGGCCGACCTGATGTGGGTGTGCTGCTGCCGTACGGTAGGCCGATGAGCTCGGGGGAGCAGTGGTTGCCGCCGGGTCACACGACCCCCCTCCTGGTCGGTCTGGGCGGTCTGCAGCAGGTGGGGCCGTACCGGCTGAGCGGTCGCCTCGGGGAGGGCGGCATGGGGGTGGTGCACCTCGGCCTGGATCCGTCCGGCCGGGCGGTTGCGGTGAAGGTGCTGCGGGACCACATCGCCTACGACCCGCAGGCCCGCGCTCGTCTGGCCCGGGAGGTCAGCACGTTGCGCCGGGTCCAGCACCCGTTGGTGGCCGAAATCGTCGACGCCGACGTGCAGGACGCCCAGCCCTACCTGGTGACCCGGTACGTGCCCGGCCCGAGCCTGGACGCGGTGGTGCGGGAGCACGGCCCGCTGTCCCCGCCGCAGCTGGTGCGGCTCGGTCGTGGCCTGTCGGACGCCTTGCAGGCGATCCATGGGGCCGCGGTGGTGCACCGCGACCTCAAGCCGGCCAACGTCCTCATGCTGGACGGCGATCCGGTGGTGATCGACTTCGGTATCGCGCACGTCATGGACGACGTGCGGCTCACGTCGACCGGCCTCGTCATGGGAACTCCGGGATACCTGTCACCCGAGGTGGTTGGCGGCGGGGTAGTGAGCCGGGCCACCGACTGGTGGGGATGGGCGGCCACGGTGGCGTTCGCCGCGAGCGGCGTCCCGCCCTTCGGGCGAGGTCCCATGGACGTGGTGATCGCCCGTGTGTGCCGCGGTGAGGACGACCTGTCCCGGGTGGACCCGCGGCTGCGGCCGCTGCTGGCTGCGGCGCTCGCGGTGAACCCGGACCGGCGTCCGGACACCCCCGAGATCCTCGCCGCCCTGGGCCGCTACGCCGCGGGGGATGTCGCCATCGGCACCGTGCCGATGGGCGCTGTCGCTACCCGGCCCGATGGAATGCCCTCGTGCACGGTCCCGTCCCTGATCACCGCTCAGCCGGCGGCCACCGCCCAGACGCTGATCACAGCTCAGCCTCCAGCTGCTGCTCAGCCGCCGGTCATGGCTGAGCCGCTGGTCATGGTCCAGCCACCCGCCACGTCTCGGCTTCCTTCCATGACTCAGCCGCCGTCCATGGTTCGGCCTCCTTCCGTGCCCCCGCCTCCTGCCGCCGCGGTGGGAGTCGGTGCGTTCCCGAAAGCTCCGCTGGGCCGCCGGAGCGACCACTCCGGTCAGCGGTCCGGATCAGCTGCCGGAGTGCTGCTCGGTGTGCTCGTGCTGCTGGTCGGCATGGCGGCGCTGGTGCCGGTGATCACCGCCGCCGTCGCCCTGGTCGGCGTGGTGCTCGCCCGGACGGTCGACCACCACCAGAGCGCGTCCGCGCGCCGGCGTAGGGCCTACGGCCCCCGGCGAAGCGACCTGGTGGTGGCGTCGATGAGCATGCCCTGGCATCTGACGCTGTCCATCCTGGCGACGGTGGTCGCGTCCGTGCTGCCGCTGCTGGTGGGCGCTGCCGCGGCCATCACCACAGGGGGCGCCCGAGGCGGCCAGCTCACCCCTGGATCGGTGACGGGACTGACGGCGGCTGCGCTCGGTGTGCTTCTGGCCAGCTGGTGGGGGCCGGGCGGTGCAGCGGTCCGGCGCGGAGCTCGAGCGCTCGTCCGATCGGCGGTGCCGTCATCCCTGCGTTGGGTTGTCGCTCTGCTGGTGGCCACGGTTGGTGCCCTCACCGTGGTCGGAGCCTGGCAGGTCGACGACCCACAGTGGGTTCCGCTTGCCCCGCCGAGCTCGGGCATGGCACCGGAGCTGCCCTCCTGGGCGCGTCGGTGATGGGCCATCGCAGGCCGGCCCATGTGGACGCTGACCACGGATGGGCACTGCCCGCAGGCAGCCGGCTGATCGCGCGGTAGGCGTCCGACGGCGGACGGCGGACGGCGGACGGCGGGTCAGCGGGAGGTGCGCCCGGCGCCCGCGCGCTCCCGGACCGTCCCGCCGCCGCGGTTGGCGGTGGGCGAGGCGGGAGCGTCATCGGCTTTCCGCTTCGCCTCCTCGGTTGCGGATGGGACGCTCGCCGGTTGGCCGCCGTGACCTGCCACGGCTTCGGCGGGCGAGACCGCAGCGGCCTCGTCGGCACGTGGTTGGCCGGCAGGTGGCTGGTCGACTGGCGCGGCAGAAGCCTGGTCGCTGGTCGGCTGTGCCCCGGGCTCGATCGGATGGTCGGTGAGGACTGGCTGATCGGCGAGACCGGCCACGGCAGCGGGGTTGGTTCCGGAGAGCGTGGCGAGCATCTGCCGGACGTTCGCCAGCTGCACGTTGATGCTGTCCCGCCGTTGGCTGGCGGCGGCCAGCTCCCGCTCCGTCTCGGCGCGTACCCGAGCTGCCTTGGACTGCGCCTGGGACACGATCTCAGCGGCCTGGCGCCGAGCGTTCTCCAGCTCTTGCACCGCTTGGGCGGTCGATTCGCGCTGGTGCTTCTCGGATTCCTGGCGCAGCGAGTCGACCCGCTCCTGCAAGGCTTCGTACTCCGCCTCGGCATGCATCCGACGCTCCACGAACTCCTTCTCCGAGCGTTGCCGCCGGGCGGACAGCGTGGTCTCGAAATCCGCGGCGGCCTTCGCGGCCTGGGCGCGCTGGTTCTCGTACAGCGCCTCGGCCTCGCTACGCCGAGCGGTCGCCTCCCGCTCGGCGTCGTCCAGCGCCTCGTCGGCCTTACGCCGGGCCTCCTCGGTGATCCGCTGCGCCTCCGCCTCTGCGGTGCCACGACGCTCCTGCACGTGCCGCTCTGCCTGGCCGCGGGACGCCTCCACCTCCGTCGCCGCGGTCTGGCGTTGGCGCTCTGCCTCCTCCCGGGCGCTGCGGCGCAGGTCCTCCGCTTCGTCCTCGGCGAGCCCGAGGATCTTGCCGATCCGCGCCCCCAGCTGCTCGAAGGTCGGTACCTGGTTGGCTGCTTCCTCGTCCCGTCGGGTCAGCTCGCTCTCCAGCTGGGCGACCCGCGCGGTCTGCTGGTCGATCCGCTGCTGCAGCGCCGTGGTCTGCTGGGCGGCTGCTCGCGCCTTGGCCAGCTGGTCCTGCAGGCTGCCGACCGTCGCTTCCACCTCGGCGGGTTCGTAACCGCGGAGCACCGTACGGAACTGGGGGATGTCATTCATGGCCGCTTCACTACCTCGGAATCGGGTCGGGTCTGCCGGTCAGACGAGGGACGAGATGGGGACGGTTCGACGAATCGCCCGTGGTACTGGACGTCGTGCTGAGCGCGGACGTCGATCAGATCGGGAAGTTCGCGGACGCCGGTCCTGGTCGGTGGGGGATCGGCATGAGCGGTGTCGGCTGTGGGGTCTGCCCCTTCGGCGCGGGTGGCGTCGGGGTGGTCGTCTGGAAATTCGGGGACGGCGAGTGCCTCGATAACGCCGGACAGGCTACCGAGTTCTCGTTCGATGGCCTCCCGGCGGTCCACCAGGGTGGTCACCTGCCCCCGGGCCTCGTCGAGCAACCGCCGAGCTCGGGTGCGTAGCTGGTCGGCTTCCGCCCGGGCTCCGGTCACCATCCGTCCGGCCTCCTCCCGGGCGTTGCGGCGCACCATGTGTGCCTCGACCTGGGCACGGGAGAGGTTGTCGGCGGCGCGTTCCCGGAGCCCGCGGGCGCCGGCCTCCGCCTCCGCCAGGCGGCGTTCGGCGCGTTCGTCCGCGAGTCGTTCACGCTCAGCCGCGTCCTGCGCGAGCCGTTCCGCTTCGCCCGCGACCTTGGCCCGGTGGGCATCCGCCTCCTGGTGTGCGGACCGCAGTGCGTCCTCGGCCTCGGCGACCAGCTGGGCCACTACCCGCTCGTGCTCGGCGGTGCGCTGCTGGTGGTCCGCCTCAGCGGCGGCGAGCAGGTGCTCGGCCTGCTGGCGTGCGGCATTGAGGTGCTCGACACCGGCTTGTTCGCTGTGCTGCTGGATCCGGGTCGCCTCGGCCTTCGCGGCCGTCAGCAGCTCCTCGACGGTGCGGCGGGCCCAGGCGACCTGCTCGTCGGCCTCGGTGATCTTGGCGTCGGCGTCCCGCTGCGCTTGGGCGAGCAGCTCGGACAGCTCGACGTCCGTCTCATCTCGGCGGGCCACCAGGTCGGCGTGCGCTCGCTCCGACTCCGAACGGGCCAGCTCGCGGTGCCGGTCGGCATCCGCCTCGGCCTGGCTGAGCAGCTGTTCGATTCGGGTCTTCAGCTCGGCGTGCTGGGTGCTGGAGGTGATCTCGTAGCTAGCTCGGCGGTCCTGTTCTCGCTCGCGGTGCTCGGCGCTGCGCTGGGCTGCCAGCTCGGTGGTCATCCGGGTGATGTCCGCGGCAGCAGCTGTCGCCACGGCCCACACGGCCTCGGCGTCGCGGTGGCGGCGGTCGCTCTCCTGCTGGGAGAGGGCGCGTTGCCGCTCGGTGTCTGTGCGGGCGGTGGCGACCAGCTCGTCGCTGGTGCGGTCCGCCGACTCCAAGGTCAGGGAGGCCTGCTCGGTGGCGTCCGCGACGATCGTGTGGGCCTCCTCCTGGGCGGAAGCCAGCACGCGGCCCGCCTCGGAGCAGCGACGCTCGGCGTCCCGTGCCGCGGTGTGTGCGGCACCGTGCAGCTGCTCGATCTCCGCGCGCTTGGCGGTCGTCTCCTCGCTGAGGGCAGCAGCGTCGGCCCCAGCCTGCTCACGCGCTTTCCGGGACTCGGTGTCGGCCTCGGACCGCATCCGGTTGGCCGCCTCGGCGGCCTGGTTGACCAGGGAGTCGGCATGGCGCTGCGCGCGAGCGAGGATCTCAATAGCTTGCTCGGCCACCTGGGGATGTGAAAGTGCGGACGACGTGGAGCGCTCCTCCGGCGCGGGCTCACCGGTCACCACAGCATCGTGGCACGGTCGGTGTTCGGAATGGGGCGGCTGCACCCGGCCGATCCGTCGGCCGATGGCCGATCGGCGCATCGGTGGCGCCGGTTACCCTGATGGCCTGCCGGCATGGCGCAACTGGTAGCGCACCCGACTTGTAATCGGGCGGTTCTCGGTTCGAGTCCGAGTGCCGGCTCTCCGTTGAACTGCGGCGACGCACCAAGCGCGTAGGTCGGCGAGCACCTGATCCGGCCGCGTTGCCCACGGATTGCCCACCGAGAGCGGGCGGAGGAGCGCCCGTGGGAGGTAGGCCTGGGTGCTCGCTACAGACGGAATCGTGCGCCCTCGTCGCGCAGCATCCGCCAGGGCGCCATCCAAGGGACATCCACAGCGTTGCACGCGTCGGGAATCTTTATCTTCTTTAGTGATCGCGCTGGCTGCTCGTGAGTCACCACGGAATATCCCAGGGCAAGTGCCTGACCGACGAGGAAGTAGTCGCCAGCGTTGAGGAACTGCGCGGCGGCACCTTGTTGGTACGGCCCGCGGACGGCCCACTCGCTAAGGCGCTGAAGCGGCGACTGATCGTCCGGTTGAGGCTTGAGGGCAAACGAAGCAGGTTGCGCTTTCATCCATTCGCCTAACTAGTCGGAGCCGGCAAGGATCTCTTCTCGGCATGCGGCGACCGTGAAGACCTTCCCGATTCGGTGCGCCTGTTCGACCCAATCCCACCAAGCCGGCACGATGTCGAATGCATAATGCCCGTTCTTGGCCTGGATGAAGACATCAGAGTCCAGCAGATACATCAGACGTCCTGCAAACATTGCCCGATTTCCTCAAAGGTCGATACCTTCTTCGAACCAAGGAGTCGGAACGCTTCTCGGTGGGAAGTTCGCCCCTCCATGGTGTCGGCGACGAGGGCACGGGCAAAACGTTTGGAGACCCTAATGGGCGTTGTGTAGTAAAAATTCCCGCCAGAACTGCCGGATCCCGCGTAACTCAGGACTCGTCGAAGCTCATCGGCATAAGCTGTTCGGTAGGCGCCTTGAGGGAATGCTCCGGTGTCGACGATGCGCCGCAGCACCACTAAGGTGCTTACCTTGTAGAGCTTGGCCAATCTGTCCAGCTCGTCGGTCAGATCTGCGGTTGGGTTATAGGTGTTCCTGACCGACTCCAGCGGTACAAGAAGTTCGGCAGCAACCTGATTGCACCAGATCTCTGTGCGGGAGACCTCATCTCGCAGGTTCATGTTCGACCCATCGAACTGGCTAAGATCGGGTCGAGAGATCGCCGACTCCCCTAGACCTACGTGGCATAGCTCGTGAGCAAGGGTGAAAATTTGCGCTGCTTTCGTGTCAGCCCCGTTAACGAATATCACTGGTGCGAGTTCGTCGACGAGAGTAAAACCTCGGAATTCATCGGGGTCGAGTTTCCGACTCGTGTTGCTTCCGACCACTCCGTTCACCATCACGAGGATTCCAGCATCTTCTGCGCGCGCGCGGAGCCCATCGAAGGCCTTGGTCCAATTGGAGTACTCTGTTCTCCGGTTTAAACTGAAGTCAAGGCCTTCGCTCAACGCTTCGGCTGCGTCCACCACCGGAATCTCGAGGTCCAGGCTTGCTACGAGCTGGACCGGCTCTTCGCCGTTCTGTTCGGAATAGTCTCGATACCAAGATTGGCGCTCCTCGCAGGCGTAAATGGTGTCAAGAAGGTTCGGCGAAGGTTCGTTCACTGGACGGTTTCCCACAGTTCGGAAGTCGCGAATTGGCAGCTCTTCTTCCGGGGGATCCTGAAGAAACAGATAGCCCATTGGCGTGTAGGCCTTTTTGGCAAAGTCCTGGAGCTGTCGCATCGTTGGCCGCGCTGTTTCGTCTTCCCAAGCAGCTACGGGGAACCTATGGAAGTCCTCTGGCGGTCGACCAGAGCGCTCGACAGCCCACCGGAACATCTGCGGAGCGACGGATACTCGCCCGGCCATGGCGCCGCCCTCCTTCCGGCCTCGCCGATGACGACGTGTTCAACTTACTGTGTTTGAGCTTCCTCCTCCATCGGAGGGTGTCGGTGGGTTGGGTCGTCTGTTGCTGGTTGTGCCCGGAGGTCGCAGGATCGGAGATCAGGGCTGTATGTGCCGACGGTCCAACTCCTCACGGCGATGAGCGGTGAGCAACTCCGTTGCGGCCGCGACTTGCTCGGCGGTGGCCTTCCGCATCACGTGGGCGTAGATGCGCTGGGTGACGGCGGGGGGGAGTGGCCGAGGATCATCTGGACGACGGGGAGCGGGACACCGCCGGCGTCCGCGACCCCGAGTCCGTCGCCGAACACTCCTTCCGCGTCGCCCAGCTCGCAGCCCTCATCGCCGCCCAAGAAGGCGCCGACCCCCAACGCGCCGCCTACCTCGGCCTCTGGCACGACTCCCAAGAAACTCGCATCGGCGACATCCCCCACAGCGCCCGCCCCTACGTCGGCGCTACTGCCAACGAGAAGATCACCACCGACCAGGTCGCCGCGATGCCGTCGTCCGCTGCCGAGACCGTCACCAGCGTCGTCGCCGAGTACGAGGACCAGCAAACCTCCGAAGCCCGCTGCGCCCGCGACGCTGACCGCATCGAATGCTTGATGCAGGCCGTCGAATACCAGGACGCCGGTTACCAACGCGTCCAAGGCTGGATCGACTCCTCTCTCGCCAAAGTCCAAACCAGCTTCGGCCGCCGCCTCGCCTAAGCCGCACTCCACACCTCACCACTAGCCTGGCGCAACCGATGAGCGACGACACCGACTTCCAGACGACTGGTGGACGACGGAGGATGTAGCAACCTATCTGGGGGTCGCGCCATCAACGGTCAGGGCTTACGTGACCCGAGATCAGATCGTGAGACCTTTTCGAAGAATGGGGAGGACGTCCCTGTGGTTGCCGAGCGATGTCAAAGTCTGGGCACTGAAGCGACCCAAGAAGACGGCTCGCCGGGAGTAGTTCAGGCCAATCAAACCAAGCCGGTACCTCGTTGTTCTTCGGTGAGGTCCTGATAGCTGGTGTCATCCTCCCAGCCCAGGTTAGGAGGTAGCCACCGCCACTGGCGATTCTCAAGCCGCTCGACCCACCAGCCGACTGCAGTCGCCAGATCCTTTACAGGTTTATGTTCATTTAACCCACCGGTCCACGGATCCCACCCTGAAGCTATGGGCGGTCTGTCTAATCCGCAGTAAACGACAACGTATCCAGGTCCGTTCTTGAATACCGGAAACCAACCTGGTGTGCTCATTTCTGGAACTTTTATGATGTTACTTTGATAACCATCAACTGCTTGCTCGAGACTTAGGCAGTCGACCCCTCGTGGTGTAAGACTTCCGGACGGGCACAGCGGAAGGCATCCGTTATGCCATTGAAAGACTGTTAACACGTCTGGCGGTGACACCAGTCCGAGTTGCCCGAGCGCGGCAGTGATCTTCTCTGTAGTGCATCCAAACTCGAAACTTTCCGCCGCGACGATGTTTGCCTGTATCAGAGCAGTTTCAAATCTGGCTAACACCTCTTCAAGATTCTGGTCGCCCATTAGCACCATCCTGTGGTTGGGATGCTGGGGATGTCGATGACTGGGACTGTGAGGAAGGGTCTACGTGGTTCGTCTTTCAGGCCGCAGACTGTATAGAATCCGTTCAGTAGTCGGCCCTCTTTTTGGTTGTCAGCGACATTGACTGGCTCCAGCGATGCGCCTGGTCCAGCCTGTTTGGTGGAGTAGAACGGGTACTCATCACACTCCATACCTGTATCAAGACCTGTCTGCCCGGTACATTCGTTCGGCTGGTTCGCGGATGTCTTGTACCAGCCTTGCGGTATGCCGCGCTCTGCATTCTCCTGTTTGGTGGCGTATTCGAGTTTTGCTGGTTGGCCGGTGGTGATGGCGTGTTGGTCGTGGCGTGCTGCTTCGAGGATGTCGGTGCCGGGGGCGAAGATGGGGGTGTTGCCGCAGTCGGTTTTCGGGTAGCCGCCCCAGATTGCGTTGCGTCTGCAT
>JBOFLF010000106.1:0-13392 GCA_051657715.1 Angustibacter sp.
TTCCTCGTTGTTGATGTTCATCTCGGCCCCTTCTCTGCTTCCTTGGCTCGCTTGAGGATCTTTTCCCGCAACGTCATGACGTGGAAGATGCTCAGACCCCGTGGCGGGATCACCACGAGCATCACCTCCAACAGCGGCCCACCCAGATGACTCGGCCCGATGTAGAGGTCCGGACGTCGACCGCCGACGCGAGGCTCATCGAACTCAGGCACGTAGTGATGGTGATTTACGATCGCGAACATCGCTTCCTCCAACGTGAAGCTATGCTTGCCCGCGCTCTCCGTCCACCCCGATCGCCATAGCCCGAAGCGTATCACAAAACCTAGGTTGTGGAATACAAAACCGCCAGCCCACTCATGTGTCAACTCTCGGGGGCCGGCGCAGGGGGATTGTGGCGCGTGGTGGCCAATCGAAGCAGCTAGGCAGCGCTCGGGGGCTGAACTGCATGCAGCACGGCCGGTGCTGCGGCGTGCGAGCTGCTGATTGGTCGGCGACTGTTGTGCCGGTCATAGACATTATCTGCACGAAACGACCGACGCCGGGGGCATCCGTGCAGTTCGGGGGCGTTTTCGGGCCCGATTCGGGTACTGAGGCACGTGGGGCACCTTCCAGCGCGTTGCCGCTCGGGTCCGTTGTCTCGTCCGAGGGTCTGGATACGCTCGCGACATCCCGTCGCCGTGAAGGAGCTCATCTGTGAGGTCGGACCTGCTTGTCTCCGCGGCCGTGTTGGAGGCCGTGCAGAACGCTCGTCCGGAGCGGCCCTTGGGCTCGCGCGGTTCGCGCAGCGAGTTGGCCGACGGGAGCCCAGCAGAGCTAACCCCGACGGCGATCGCCGTGCTCGCGGCCATCCCTGCATGGTGGAGTGCTCAGGCTGGCGCCGCGGGCCTGAGCGGCCGGTGGCTGAACGTCGAGACCGCCATCCAGGCGGTCCCGCCCGTCGAGCTTCCCGTCGACCCCCCACTCGGTGACTCGTGGGGCGAACTCACTCCAGACCAGGTGGGAGCCGCCTACGTCGAGGCGCTGTCGTCAGCCACCCGTGCGCGTCACGGACGGCACTACACACCGCGCGACCTGGCAGCCACGCTCTGGGCGATGGCTCGCCGATCTCTGGACAGTTCCCCGGGAAGCCAGTTGCTGCCCGGACTGGTCCGCGACCCGGCTTGCGGGGCGGGCGCATTGTTGCTGCACCCGCTTCGGGAGCACCTGCACGCCTCGTTCGAGGTCGATCCGGCGTTGACGCTGGCAGGCCTGCCGGCGCTGGTGGAGGGAATCGACACCGACCCCGCCGCGGTTTGGGTCGCGAACGTGGTGCTGGCCGCCGAGATGCTGCCCACGCTGGCCCGCGTACCGGAGGCCCGCCGCCGGCCCCTGCCGGCGCTGGCCCACGTCGGCGACGGGCTAACGGTTCCGGAGTCCTGCGCCCGGGTCGTCATGATGAACCCGCCTTACGGACGGGTGCGGCTGAGCCCGGCCGAGCGCGAGCAGTACGCGCACGTGCTGTACGGCCACGCCAACTTGTACGGGCTGTTCATGGGGGCCGCTGTGGCGTCCCTCGACAAGCACGGCGTCTTGGCGTCCCTGACACCGACGAGCTTCACCAGTGGCCGCTACTTCGCGCAGTTGCGAGCCCATCTGGGGACAGAGGCCGCGATGAGCGCGGTGGCCTTCGTCGAAGATCGCAGCGGGATCTTCACCTCGGTGCTGCAGGAGACCTGCTTGGCGACCTTCGAGCGGCGCCGGCGACAGAAGACCCGGATCACCAGTATCGGGAGTGCCCAGACCACGATCGCCACCGTGCGAGTGCAGAAGACTAGCGAGCCTTGGCTGCTCCCGCGGCGCTCCGACGACGCGGTGGTGGCCGCAGCCGCCTCCGCGATGAAGGACTCCCTGGCGTCGCTGGGGTGGCGGGCGTCGACGGGGCCACTGGTGTGGAACCGGCGGAGCGACGACCTGTACCCCACTTGGGGATCGACCCGATCGCACGTCATCTGGGCCGCAGACCTCGACGGAGGCGACCTGCACCGCGACCCAGCGCGGGACTCGATGCGCTACCTGGCGTTGACCGGCCGGTCGGACCATAAGGTCATGGTGCTGGACGAACCGGCGGTCCTGGTGCAGCGAACCACAGCTCCTGAACAGTCCCGACGGCTCGTCCCGGCTCACCTGAGCGATGAGGCGCTAGGGGCTCGGCATGGCCGGGTCACGGTGGAAAACCACGTCAACGTGCTGCGCCCTACGGTCCCGCAGCCCGTACTGGGGTTGGCTGCCCTGACCCGGGTTCTCGCCACCAGGACGCTGGATCAGGTGGTCCGAGCCATCTCCGGATCGGTGGCCCTCAGCGCCTACGAGCTGCAGTCGATTCCTCTTCCACCAGCCGACGTGGTGTCCAGCTGGAGCGACCTCGTCGGGGAGGACCTCGAAGCCGCGGTAGCTGCCGCGTACCACCCGGCAAGGACGTGACGTGCGGCCTCTGATCGATCCGCAGGAGGCGGAACGGCGCCTCCAGGTCATCTTTCCTCGCGCAGCCTTCGACTCGGTGCTGTCCTCGCCGCTGGCTGGCATGGCGGTGGCCGCGCTGGTGTACGCGGATGCCGTCAGCAGCGCAGACGATCCAGCGCCGAAGGTGGACTGGGCTCGCCCGTCAACAGTCATCTGGATGTCGGCCGAGGCGCTGGCCCACGGTGCCGAGGACGACAGAAAGGCTTGGCGCTCAGCCGCGGGACGCGGAAGCAAGCACGTCCAGTCCCTCCACGAGGAGTGGGGGGTTCAGTACCAGCCCGCCTACAAGGAGAACTCACGCGAGACCCTCCGCGACGAGACGTTTCGCAAGTGGCGGGAACACGGAGCGCTGCGGATGAGGCCCGGGTTGCCCACCTCCAGCAGCCTGCCCAGATGGTCGCTGCTGGACGACTTCGCCGACCTCTTCGACCCGCAGCTCGTCGATGAGGACTTCGAGGCGGCCGCCACCCGTTGGCGCGATGCACATCTCGATCCAGGCACCCGGCTGAGGGCCGCGTTCGCGTTGGACGCCGAGGCCGCGCAACACGCGGTGCGGGTCTCCCTACCGAACGGCACCACCCGCACGCTCGAGCCGGGCATGTCCTCGGTCATCCTCAAGGGCGTCGTGGAGACCTGGGCACCGACCCGGCTCGGACAGGCCGTCGTCCTCACCATCTCCGAGCCAGGTGACAAGGTGCACGTCGGCGACGAACGGATGCTGCAGACCTTGGGCATCAAGATCGACCTGACGAACGTCCTGCCAGACGCACTGATCGCTGACATCGACGCGGATCCAGTGAGGTTTTGGATCGTGGAGGCCGTTGCCACCGACGGCCCGGTGTCGACCGCGCGCCGAGATGCGCTGCTGGAGTGGGCAGCTCAACAGAACATCAAGCCGGAGAGCTGCTCCTTCCTCACCGCCTTCCAGTCCCGCAACGCGCCCGCCGCGCGAAAGCGACTGAAGGACCTCGCAGCCGGCACATGGGCGTGGTTCGCCGACGAGCCCACCCACGAGCTGGCCTGGTACCAGCTGGCTCCGGGGGCAGAAGAGACCTGACGGCGGGCGCACGAGCCCAGAACGTCAAACGCACCGTCCCCTCAAGGCACGCTCGACGGCATGGCCCAGCTCACCGATGCCTCCGTGGAACTCTGAGAAGCCACTGCGCTGCTGTCCTTCGTCGTGGACGGTCCGTTGCCCACGGTCGGGCACTGGACGCTCGCGACGACCTTCACCGCGGGCCCGGACGGACCGATCGACCAGGTCGGCTTCAAGACCCTCGACAACCGCACGGCCGCGATGTGGTCCTTCGACATGAGCGACGGAGCCGGCCAGCGCAACTACCAGGACGCAGACATCCGGAGCGTGGGTAACCGGTGGACGCTCACCATGCCGCGCGACGCCGTCCGCTCGGCCTCCGGCCAGTGGAGCGCGCGGCTCGACGTAGACGGCCACGACGGCCGGCGAGGTGTCCGGCACCTACTAGCCAGAGACCTGGTGCTTGATGTGCCGCTGGCGATGCCCGTCGATCACGACGTCGTTGCCATCACCGCTGGCAGGCTGACGGTGTGACCATCGCAGCGTTCGTGGTGTCGGTGGTCGCAGCGCTGTTCGCTGCGGCTGCGGCCTGGTCCGCGCGGCAACAGGCACGCGCGTCCGACCAGTCAGCAGCTGCAGCTCAGGACCTCGCTCAAATCGAACGCGAGCGATGGCAAGCCGAGCTTGTCGACCGGCGCAGCGCGATGCTGGTGGTCTCGTTGATCAACGACGTGCCCACGAAGCCGCGGCGGGTAACGCCGTACTGGACAAACGTCATGATCCGCAACGACGGGCGCGCACCAGCAACGGACGTCCAGGTGACGTACCTCGACGCCCTCGACGGTCGTGAGCTGCCAGACACCAGCGAGTGGCGGTGGCTGGGACCAGACCTACGCCCGGGCGAACGCCGATGGGCGAGCGGATGGGCGCCCGGCCGCAACGTGGAGATGATCACGAAGCGGTTCAAGGTGCGCATCGAGTGGACCGACGGCAACGGGCACCATCACCGCATCGAGGTCGTGGACTGGACCGCGTCCCTGTAGAGCCGGGGAGCGAGCAGCACTGGATCGAGTAAAGTTTCCTAACTCTCCGAAATCATCCAAGATGAATCGGTGACTCTCGGCTCATATTCTTCCCGGATACCGAGCGTGACCGGCGTTTTGGGGGTCTCCGCGCCGGATCGCGTCGGCACACTCGTTCCCGTGAGCCGGTCTCACACTGGATCGCCTTCACGGTTACCTGAGGTGATCCAGAACGTCAACGAAAGGAGGAGCGACCACCCGTGAGCCCCACGCGACCGGTGCTGGGTCCCCGAGCGATCCCGGGCCAGCTCCAAGCTGGCCACCGCCGAGCCTCGCCGGCCGCTGGTGCTCAGCCCGTGCAGCAGACTCACGCGGCGTGAGCCGCGTCGAGAGCCAGGGACGGCGACCAGCACCTCGGGCACCAGGCTCATCACCCCGGCCCAGGCGACGGCCGCCGGCCGCCACCAGCCCGGCACCCGCCGGGCCAGCGGCGTGCCGAACGAGCGGGCCAGCAGTCCGGCGTACCGCCACCTGGCCCGGCGTGGGACTACCAGCTCGGGTGGTGCGTAGGCCGCCAGCGACCGCGTAGCCGGCTGCCTCGCCGGCCCTCGGGTGGTGGCCGGCTGTTGGGCGGGTCAGGCACCGGTGCCTGGCGTGGAGCCGTCGGGGTTGACCAGCCGGGGCGCATCGGGGTCGATCACCTTGGGCATGTCCTGCCGGGGCTGGCCTTGCAGGTGATCTCCGGCTCCGGCTTGTCGCCCGGGTCGACGTCGGTCCCCCGGACCAGGCCAGGTCGCAGTCCTGCAACGCCACCTCACGCGCAGTCGGCCGCACCGGGCCCGGCTGCTGTGCCGGTTGGACCACCTCGACAACCACCTCAGGCCGGCCATCGCCGGAGAACGCGGCGTCGGCACCGACAGCGGTCGCGACCGAGGCCACCACCAGCGCCACGGACCAGCCGATCGCCTCCCACCGCTCGTACACCGGGTAGGCGCTCAACCGCCGGTCGTGCTTCCCGATCTTCCGGCTGCTCATCCGACCCCCTTGCCCGTCGACGTCCTCGATGCCCCGTCGATGCTGTTGATCAGGCGGCGGGTCCGGTGTGCACGCCGGCACTGATGGCACCGGCGGGCCCGGCGAGTTGGGAGACGCGCTGGTGGCTCACACCGAGCAGGGCCCCGACGTCGCGCCGGCTGAACTGTGCGGCGGTGAGTGCGGCGGCGACCGCGCGCACTTCTCGGCTGGCCTTGGCTTGTGCAGCGGTGGCCTCACGGGCGGCTTGTCGGGCGCCGTCGAGTTCGGCTGCCAGGTCCTGCGGCAGGACCGGCTCGACCTCGACCTCGACCTCGACCGCGTCCAGGTCGAGCATCGTGGCGACCGCGTCGGCGACCTGAGCCTCGACCTGGTCCAGTCGTCGAGCCTGGGTGTAGGCGCCGGGGACCTCAGGGACCTCCACGGCCCACCAGCTCCCCGAACGGCGTGCTCTCGCGGTCACCTTCACCGTCCTACTCCCATCTGCCGAAGGATCGCCTTCGCGGTCAACTCGTTGACCTCGCTGTGCCGCGGGACCGTCGATCGCCGGTCGCCGATCTTCACCCGGGTGTGGTTGCCACCCTCAGCGACCTCCAACTCGACCCCTTCAGCCTTCGCCTGCTTGGCGAGCTGCTTCATCAAGTCCCGACGCTTCACGATCTTAGTCTATCCCCCTTGCCATATCAAGGCAAGGGGGATAGACAGTACCGGCCACTGTCTATCGCTTGGCCGCCGACCTCGACCCGGCCCTCGCCCTGGTTCTGGTTTCGTGCGCGGCCTTGTGCCCGGCGGGTCGCCACCTGGACCAGCCCGGTGGCCACCAGGGCGACCGCCGCGCACACCGCGACCACCACCACCGTGGTCTGCGTGCTCCCCGAGGTAATCGCCGCGCCCACCCCAAGGGCCAGCACCAGGAAGCAGCCGAACACCGCACCGAACGACACCGCGTGCCCCTCCCCCGCCCTGCACCTGGTCGGCGTCGTCGAGGGCCCCGCGCAGGGGGGGGCAAGCGGAGCCTCCGACGATTGCGCTCAACCCTGCCACAACACGCGATCCGTGACGAGTGCCCCGCTGGCCAGTTGATGACCTGGCCCGACGGTAGGACCGGCCGAGCTCCGGTTGACGCGCACGTGTCAACACCAGGCCACGCCAGGGTGCCGAGCTGTCGGTGCTACTGGTGGGTCTCGAACAGCTCGTTGCAGACGCCGCAGGTGATCGGGCCGGCGTCCAGGACCGAGGGGGCGACCCGGATGCGCCGGGGACAGCCGCAGACCGCGGCCACGCTCCCCCGCCGGCGGCCGGCATCGCCCGGTCCGTCTCCGGTGGCGCCGTCCAACCCACCAGGGCCGTTGGGGCCGGGGGTGGTGGCGTGGTGCTCGGCGACCCGGTGCACCACCAAGGCCGCCTCCAGCACCGCGACCTGCGCCCCGTACGCGCGCGCGGTGGCCGGTGGGACGGTGGTCAGCGACCAGCCGATCACCTCGTGCCGGGTCAGCTCCAGCCCGACCTCCTCGCCGATCTCCCGGAACTTGCTGTTGTGGTAGCGGCCTTGGCGGCTGGTGTCCTGGATGCCGCGGGTCTGAGCGATGCCGTGCGCGGCCTCGTGCAACAGCGTCCCGACCAGCTCGACCCCACCCCGCGCCAGCCCCTCACCCCCGACGAACAGCTCGTGCAGCGACGTCCGGTCCCCACCGCCTCCCTGCCCAGGGCTGTGCAGCCACCGGTGCGGAGCGAAGTGCCCCAACTTCACCGCACCCCGGGGCATATCTCCGTAGCCAGATCGCGGACTGCCAAGCGCGGAGGGTCTGCAGCGGACTCCGCTCGATGCCAGCCACGAACCCGCGGTTACCCGCGATCAGCTCGGCCATCGTTCTGGCGCGACGTAGACGATCCAGCGGAGCCGGAGCGCTCGTCTGCTCTGAAAGGTCTCGGCCGCAGACACCTCCATGAGGCATGGGACGCGGACAACGCCGACCATCCGGTGCTGCTGCGATGTCCGCGATGTTCTGTAGCGACACGCCGGGGAGCACCTATGCATACATGCGGAGGCATGGGAGAGTTGAGCCCATGGCAGCGGTGAAGGGACAACGGCGCCGCCCGGACGGGGCGCCCAGCGTGCTGGTCCAGGCTCGGGTTGACCCAGATATCCGGGACAAGCTGCACCGCGCAGCCGCTGCGTGCGGCGTGAGCCTCTCCGTGTTCGTCGAGCTGCTCATTCAGCACGAGCAGCTCGACGCTCGGGATCGTCCGCTGTGGTGGACCGATCCTCTACCTACTGACCAGGAGCTGCCTCTGAAGTCGGCCTAGACACGACGCAGGCCCCGCCTGGCAGCGGGGCCTGTCGTCTTCACAATTCACGCCGGATCGCCAGGCAGCCAACCAAAGCCGATCCGGGTCACCCCAAGCACGGGGCTTCATGCTGCGTGCCACTCCCTGAGAGGCCGCTATCACTGTAGCTGCTCCTACCCACATTCAGCCAGCACACCACGGACGAGTTGTCGAGTCGTCGTGCCCATCATCGGGGCACTACCCACCGCCCACTCGCCGGCAGGTGCTGGTCCATCGTCGGTGCGCCGTCGAGCACGCCGGGGTGGTGCGTCGGTGGTGTATGCGGGATCGCAGCGTGCTGCCGCGATGGCACCAGGATGACCGCGGGCCGGCGAACGCGCACCGTGGCGTGCACGTAGTCGCGCCGGAGGGTGCGTACGCGCGAGTACCGGTGTGGTCCGGACGTGCCCACTGGCTGCAGATAGTGGTGCCGGTGGCGATCGCGATACACCGGGACGTCCTACGACGTCACCAGGTGTCAGCCGAGGCGTTCCGGGCCTACGCACGGGTGAAGTCCGGCTACGCGGCGCCGCGGACGGGTCGGCGGTGCGTGGTCCGCCCGGACACCGTGGCCAGCGTGATGGGGCACGACAAGCGGCACGTGCAGCGCTGCCAGGCCGCAGCCCGCGAAATGGGCCTCGAGGTCGTGATTCTCACCGGCCGGATGCTCACCTTGGCCGAGTCCACCGGTGCCCGCAGCCGGGGTTCTCGCCAGCGGGGGTTGTCCACAGAAGTCGCGCTGACCTCATCCCCAGCTCTACGTGCAGCTCTGGACTTCGTCACCCCTACCAGAGGTACCTCAAGTCCTCAGTCATCTAACCTTCAAAATGAATACCTTCACGGCCTAACGGCCGAGAAGACGGACGCAGCTCCGCCGCGGCAACCACCAAACAGATGCCGCCGACTGCGACAATCGCGCCGGCTCGCCGAAGAACTGCTCCGCATCGTCCCCTGGCTGGCCACGGAACGACCCGGACGCCTAGCTCCAGCGCTGGCGAAGTTCACGACGTATTCTCCGCCCTGGACGGCCCAGGACGTCGCATCAGCGATCAGCACCCACACCCTGCGAACCGGTCGGGGCACGATCGCCCCAGATCGAATCCGCACCCGCCCGGCCGTCCTGCTCGCCGCGATCCTGCGCGACCTCGATGTCCAAGGAGACCACCCAGCGCTCGGGTTCCACCTGACGGCGGAGGTGCCGGGCACGATCCCGGTGGCCTGTGGTGCGGCGGACTGCGACGGCTACGGCTGGCTCACGTCCACCGACGAGCACAACAGCGTCGTCCCGTGCCCCCGGTGCCCGCAAGCAGTCCGGATCTCTACCACCGACTCGGTCGATACCGTCCAGGATCTCGGCGTCAGGCCTGACGGACTCGACCCGCCGTTCTAATCCCTGTCCGATCGGTGCCGAACCGGTACCCCCGAGTGAAGGTCAGCGAGATGTCGAGCGGCTGGACCTTGGATAGTTGCGGATTACCACGCTGCTGTCCTGCTGCTGATTCAGCCGCTGAACATCACCGCCGGCTAGCGCTCGCGCGGCGACCCACGCCTCGGGGTGGGCCACCCACCGCCGCTCAATCGGGCGATCGGCTTGAGTCCAACCGGTTGATGGACGATCCTGACGAGGCCGAGGACCACGGGTTCGAGGAAGTGAGCCCCGCAGACCGCCGGATGACGGTTGAGCGGGGCTTCGCGCTGTTCGGGCCTGCTCAGCTGCTACAGGTTGATGACCTCATTGATCAGCGGTCGCACTCGCGCTTGCCAGCGTCGGTCTCGGCGCCAGGACCAGGCGACGGCGTCGGCGATCCACAGCAGCGGTTCGGCGGTCGCCGGGAGCAAGTCGTACCGCAGGGTGCCGGTGCCGTCGGCGCGCCAGCGCGCGTCTTGAGTCTCCGCTCGTCGTGTACCCGGGTGGACTCGTCGACCTCGAGGACGAGCCTGGCGACGTCGTCTCGGACGCAGTCAGCGACCACTCGGTCCAGGATGGTCAGACGCCGGTCGAGCTCGCGGCCGGCTCGGGTGATGTAGAGGTTGACGGATAGGTCGTGGTCCGCGGCCAAGGTCGTTACGCGATCCAAGAACTGGCTCCGGACGGCGGCCCGTTCGGTGTGGAAGTGCACCCGTGCGGTGCCGGGAACCCGCAGCTGCCGCAGCTGTTCTCGGCAGGTCGAGATGGAGTTCGAGCCGACCACTGTAGCGGCCATCAGGTACTGCGGGGTCTTGCACTCGTCCAGGAAAACGGTCCGAGCCATCAGCTGACTCCCAGCTGGCGCAGCGGATGGTGCAGTCCGGCGCCGACGTCGCCCCTCACCGTCGGCGCGTCTCGAGGTTAGCCTCGGTGGCCCGACTGGTAGCAGGCTTCGTGACCTTCTCAGTGTTCTCGATGGCGGCGGCGGTGCGCCGCAGCACCTCATCGGCCGCGTCGACGTGCTGGTCTAGGGCGGCCAGGAGTTCCTCGGTGCTGGCCTGAGTCCACCGTCCGGGCACCGTCCAGTCGGGCTTGCCCGACCGCGGCTCCGGTGGGTCAGGCTGGAGCACGGAGGCACCAGTTGCGACCGCCGTGTTGGTGGTCAGGGTGGCGGTGGTGCAGCGGGCGGCCAGGACGGCGGAGATCGCTCGGGTGGTCATCGGTCGCCAGTCGGTGAGCCAGCCGTGTTGGTCGATGGCCGGTAGCAGCTGCCACAGGCTCTGCCATGCCGGGGCGACCGGGCGGCGGCACTCGTGGGCGGGCCAGCTGTCGCCGGACCGATCGCGCAGGAACTCCGCGCGCAGCCCGGCCCGGCTGCGGTCCTGGGCAGTGGTGGCGGTGCGCAGCCATCGGGTCACCGCGCAGGCCGGGCACCGGCCCGGATCCGGATCTCGAACGATCGCGGTCGCGATCGTGGTGGTCGTGGTGGTCGGGTGAGGGCTGGCTGGGTCGAGGGTCGCACGGCCGGGATGGGCCGTGGTCAGCTGGACTTCGAGTACGACGCCCGGTTCGGTCCCCGGCTCTCCGCTGGGCTCGAGCTGCAGGTGCGAGCTGGGCAGGTGTCGCAGCTGGTCGCGGGTGAGCGGGAGGTGCGCGGCCAGAACTAGCAGGAAGCCGTCGCGGCGTCCGCGCAGGCCGGCGGGCCAGCTGGCGGTGTCGATCTGCTCCAGCGCGTCCGGCAGCGCGAGCCAGCTGGGGCCGGTTCGCCACAGTCGCGGTCGCAGCTGGCTCACCCCGAGCGGGCTGCGACCAGGCGTTGACCAGGGGGTGGTGGGATCCGGGTGGCCGGCGACAGCGTGGGTGCGGCGGATCGCCCGGAGTCGCCCGGCGATGGTGCCGGCGGCGGCGGGGACGGTGTCCAGGAACGCTGCGACATCGGCGGGAGCAGCGGGCACCGACGGCCGGGCGGTGGCGGCGCACCAGTCGACGAACAGCCGCCAGGCCCGCTCCTGCGCGGCGCTGGCCGGTGCCTGGTCCCCGCGTTCCCAAGGGTTCGCGGGGCTGGCGGGGTTGATCGGGTTCACAGGCCGACCTGGGTGACGGCGTTGGCGACCAGCGGCGCGGATTCGCGTTGGTAGACCTGGAGGACGGCGTCGCCCTGGTGGCCGCTTTGGCGGCGGATGGCCGCGGTGTCCGCGCCGGCCCGGAACGCGGCGGTGACGAACCCGGCGCGCAGGCTGTGCCCGGCCACCAGGGTCGGGTCCAGGCCGGCCGCGGCCGCGCGGCGCTTGACCACTGCGGCGATCGCCTGCCCGGACAATCCCCCGAGCATGGCTCCGGAGGTTGGTGCGGCGCTGGGAGTACCGAGGGCGCGGACGTGCCCGGCCTTGGTGATTGCCCGGAACACCGGCTCCAGCTCCGGTGTGAACTTCGGGTCGAGCGTCGTGCCGGGCTGCCGACGCTCCAGGCCCGCTACCAGCCCCTGCTGTGGTGTGGTCTGGTCGCGGCAGACGTGCCGCACCCCCGGCGCCGGGCTCTTAAGCAGCTGCCGCAGCAGAGCCTGCCGTTGCGCGGACCGCAGGTCCGCCGCAGCAGCCGGTGACGTCAGCGGGCCGATCCTGGAGAGCCTGGTGGTGTGGCGGGCGTGCGCGAGCAGGTCGAGCCAGCGGCGCAATGCGCACGGCGGGCAGGTGGCCGGGTCCTGGCCATAGGGCAGGGCCAGGACCCGGCCGGTGCCCTCCTGGTCGGTCTTGGAGCGGCGCAGCTGCAGGTGCACCCCGTCTACCGCGACGAACCGCACGTCGGCCAGGACCAGGGCCGCCAGCTCGCTGCGCCGTAGTGCGCCGGCCCACCCGACCAGCAGCAGCGCGGTGTCCCGTGTGGCGGCCACCGCGGCCGGCCACCGGCGGTGTTCCATTACGGTGATCAGCCGGCGCACATCGTCCAGAAGTAGCGGGTCCACCCGCCGCGGCCGGGTCCCGCGGGTGCGGGCCAGTCCGCCCAACACCTCGATCAGGCCGGGGTCCGCGGCCGGGGTGGGCAGGTCGTGGTGGCGGTGCACCGCGGTGATCGCGGCCAGCCACCGGCGCATGGTGGCCACGCTGACCGCTGGCCGCACCGGCGGTGCTGGCTCGGTGGATGCCCCGGCCGGATCGTCGCGGTCGTTGTGGTCCGTGGGCTCGGTCGGGCGGACCGTCGCGGCGGCCTCGAGGAGATACTGGGACAGATCCCCAGGCCGGGCCGGCAGCGGTACCACCCCACGGGCCTGGGCCCACCTATGCCAGCGAGCCCAGTCGCTGGCATAGGCGCGGCGGGTCGCCAGGGCCAGCGCGGCGCCGCGGACCCCGCGGGCCAGGGCCAGTTGCTCCGGCGTCCAGCCCACCGGAACCGAGCCGGCCGCGCTGACTTCGCCGGCCACGCTGACTGCGCCAGGGCCGCGGGAGGCCAGCTGCCCCACCCCGGGGGCTCGCCGGCCGCTCGGATCGACTGGTCCGTCCGACCGAGCCCACTCCCCCGGTGCCGCGGCAGCTGGAGGCGCCGATGGAGGAGCAGTTGCGACCGGCACCCCGGTCCTCACTCCCCTGGCGCTGGTCGCCCCCGCGACCACGGGCTCGACGTCGGCGGGGTTCACGAACGTCCTCCTCGCTCTGGCAGACAACACCATGGTCGCCCAAGGGGCCCGGGCGCTCGTAGCCTCCGATAATTTCTATTATCAAGGCTAATAGTTACGTCAGGTTGAAGCGACATGCTAGTCCTCACTCGGACCGACTTGAGCGGAGTGTCGACGGCGCTGACCTGCACGGACGTCTCTACTTCGGATGAGGGCTGCCAAGCGCGCTTCAATCCCGCTGGCGCCCGCAGCCGTCGGGCAGGCTCAGCCTGCTGGGCAGCTTGATCACCAGAGCGAACGGTCGCGCCTGATCGGGGGATGCGCGTACTGGGACGGTGATCTCCGAGTCCGGCTAGACCAGCCATGGGGCCGATCATCGCAATGAGCCCATATCTCACACGGAATCACGAACTATGGAAGTACGGACTACCGGACTACCGGACTACCGGACTACCGG
>JBOFLF010000107.1:0-16239 GCA_051657715.1 Angustibacter sp.
CGCGGGCGGCGTGGACCGCCGCGATGCGTTGTTGCCGGGCTTGGTGGTCCTCGGCTCGTCGGTGGGCGAGCTCGGTGGCGGCGTGCTCGTCCAGGCGTCGCTGCTCGGCCTCACGCGCCTGCCGCCGCGACCGCTCGGCGCGGTCTGCCGGCGATTCTGGTAGTACCCCGGCCAGAGCCGCCAGCACGCGACGATGAACCTCCTGCTCACCGAGCTCGGCGTCCACGACCACATAGCGGGACGGCGCGCGACGAGCCAGGTGCAGGAACCGGTGGCGCACCCGGGAGTGAAAGTCATCCGAGGCGGACTCGACCCTGTCCAGCTGGCCGCTTTGCCGTTGCCGTCCATGCGTAGGATCGATGTCCAATACGACCGTGAGGTCGGGTACCAGGCCGTCGGTAGCCCAGCGGGACACCCCTGCCACCTCCTGGTCGTCGAGGCCGCGGCCGGCTCCTTGGTAGGCGATAGACGAATCGACGTAGCGGTCGGTGACCACCACGGCGCCGCGTTCCAGGGCCGGGCGGATCACTGACTCCACATGGTGGGCTCGGTCGGCGGCGAACAACAACGCCTCAGCCCGCGGCGACACGTCACCCCCATGCAAGAGGACGTCGCGCAACCGTTCCCCCACGGGCGTGGCGCCGGGCTCGCGGGTGAGGACGACGTCGTACCCCTGCTGTCGGAGCCAGGCCCCCGCCAGCGTGACCTGAGTCGACTTGCCGGCGCCGTCCCCGCCCTCGAACGCGATGAAGCGCCCGGGCAACAGCCGGCTCGACACCACGTCCGGGGTGCGTCGCTGACGCAGCACGTCCCGCAGATCCGCAAGCAGCGCCACCCCCGGCCGGTCGTCTAGCTTGCGGTAGGTCATCGCACCGATGACCAGCGCAAGCAGACCAGCCAGCAGGAACGTGGCCATCACCCCGGTGTAGGTCAGCGAGACATCCTCGGTGATGTCCATCGTCCGGGGTAGGTTCAGGGCCGCGGAGATCCCGGCTGCTAATCCGGGTGCCATCGCGAGCACCGCGATCAGCACCACCCGAACCATCGACTGCACGAACCCGAACGTGCGCCCGCGGACCTCGTCGCCGACCTCCAGGCCGAGCAAGGTGTAGCCGGTCACCCACGCGGCTCCCGCGCCTGCCCCCAGTCCCGCGGTGAAGAACACCGCCAGTACCACGTTGGGCACCAGCGACAGCAGCAGAAGGAAGAACCCGGCCACCCCGATGGACACCCCGAACAGTCGGCGCCGGGACAGCTCGGCGAGCAGTCGGGGGGCGAGCCACATACCGCCGGCCATCCCGAGGAACACCGAGCCGAACAACGTGCCGTAGCCCGGTGAGCCAGCTCCCAGGTCGGCGACGTAGGCCTGTGCGAGCCCGATCACGAAGCCACCGGCCGCGAACGCCCCCAGCATGCCGAGGACCAGGCCGCGGACGAGCGGTGTGCGGCCGATGTACCGCCATCCGTCGATCGCGTTGCGCCACAACGACTCCTGGCGGGCGATCCGGCCGCTGTCCGTCGGCATCGGCAACCGCCAGATCACCAGCGCGGACACCAGGAAAGTCACGGCGTTGACATAGAGAGCCAGGTAGGTCGGATTGCCCGCGAGGTGACTGATGACGTCGTCCAGGATGCCGCTGAGCAGGGTTGAGCCTGCGAACGCGACGGCCGCGAGCGGTGCTGTGCCATAGGTGACCACCAGGCTGAGCTGGTTGGCCGCCTCGAGTCGGCGGCGCGGCACCAGGTTCGGCATGGTCGCGTCTTTGGCCGGCATCCAGAACAGGCCGACGATCTCCACCAGGAGCGTCGCGACGTACAACCACCACAGGGTGCCGACGAACGGGATGCTGGCGAACAGCGCGAACCTCAGCAGATCGCCGTACACCAGCGTCCAACGGCGCGGCAAGCGGTCGGCCAGCACGCCGGCCAGCGGCCCGAGCAGGACGGCCGGCGCGAGGCGGAGCAGGTAGACGCCCGACACGGCGAGCAACTTGGCCGCGGGGCTGCTCGGCAGTGTGGCGGCGAGGGCTGTGGTGGCCAGCAGGCCCATCCAGTCCCCGAAGCTGGACAGGCCGAGTGCCCACCACAGGCGCCGGAACGGTGTGATCGCCAGCACGGCCCGGACGTCATGGTCAGGTCGTACGTCGTGATCCTGCTGCGTCTGGTGATCGGTTTCCCCGGGAGGAGCGCCTGGAACCTGCTGATGGTGTGACGCCTGGTCCTCGCCTCGCGGTTCGTCCGGAATGGATCGGGTCTGACGGCGCTGACCAGCGCGTGGCTCTGACGCGCTCCGCCCCGCTGGATCGGTGCCCGAATCCATGTCCGGATTGTGCTCAGCCACGGAGGCAGGCTACTTGACCTGCCCGACAACGCTCGGGAGCCCAGTCGCACAGGTACCCGGCCGGTAGCCCACCCGCACCTCTCCGTCGCTCATTGCCCGCTCGACATGGAGAGTCGCTGCGCCCGAGAGGCCATGCTGAGGTCGTCGTCATGCTCGGGTCGTGGCCGCGGTCTCCTCGGGGACCGCCAGGCCAGCAGAGGCCTTCTTACTGGTTGCCTTCTGGGCGGCGGCTTTCTTGGCCGTCGTGTTCTTGGCCGTCGTCTTTTTTGCGGTCGTCTTCTTAGTGGTCGCTTTCTTGGCGGCGCGTTTCTTCGGGGCAGGTCCCTTGGCCCGCTTGTCCGCCAGCAGCTGTGCTGCTCGCTCCACGGTGATCGTGTCTGGATCGTCGCCGGTCCGCAGGGTGGCGTTCACCTCTCCGTCGGTGATGTACGGACCGAAGCGACCGTCCTTGATCACCATCTGCCTCCCGGACGCCGGGTCCGCGCCAAGCTCACGAAGCGGCGGCTGAGCTGCCCGGCCGTGACGTTTCGGCTCCGCGTACAACGTCAGCGCTTCGTCCAGGGTGATCTCGAAGAGCTGGGCCTCGCTCGCCAATGACCGAGAGTCGGTGCCGCGCTTGAGATACGGCCCGTACCGACCGTTCTGGGCGGTGATCTCCTCGCTCGACTGCGGGTCCACCCCCACCAGGCGGGGCAATGACAGCAGCAGGAGCGCATCCTCCAGGGACACCGTCTCCGGCGACATGTCACGAAACAGGCTGGCGGTACGGCTGCGTGGCTTGGCTGCGCGTTTCTTCGTCTTCGTCGCCCGTTCCGTGGGTAGGTCTGGTGTAGGACCGGACCCGCTCGTCTCCTCGTCATCGACGATCTCGGTCACGTACGGTCCGTAGCGACCAGCTCGCACCACGATCGCCCGCCCGGTCCCCGGGTCGGTCCCGAGGACCCGGCCGTCGTCACCGCTCATGGCGAGCAGCTCCTGTGCCTTGGCCACGGTCATCTCGTCCGGCGGGATGTCGTCGGGCACGGTGGCTCGCTGCGGTTCGCCGTCCGGGCCCGTGACCTCTACGTAGGGTCCGTAGCGACCCACTCGTAGCACCACGTCCTCGCCGAGGGGCACGGTGCTGATCCCACGGGCGTCGATCTCGTCGAGGTCGCCGGCGAGGTTCTGCAGTCCGTCGCCAGCACCTCCGTCGCCGAAGTAGAACCGGTGCAGCCACGCCACCCGCTGCTGCCCGCCGCTGGCGATCTGGTCCAGGTCGTTCTCCAGCTCGGCGGTGAAGTCGTAGTCGACAAGCCGGCCGAAGTGTTCCTCCAACAGCCGGGTCACGGCGAACGCCGTCCACGACGGGACCAGCGCCGAGCCACGGGTCCAGACATATCCGCGGTCGACGATCGTGGAGATGGTGGACGCATAGGTCGAGGGTCGACCGATGCCCCGCTCCTCCAGCGCTTTCACCAGACTGGCCTCGGTGTACCGCGGCGGCGGGCTGGTCTCATGGCCGGACACCTCAAGGCTGCGAGTAGCCAGCGGGTCACCGGGCGTCAGCGGGGGCAGCCGCCGGTCACCGCGCCCCTGGCCGCCGGCCCGCTCGGCGCCGTCCTCGTCCCCTCGTTGGGCGTCCCGTCCTTCTTCGTAAGCGGCCAGGAACCCGCGGAACGTGATCACGGTGCCACTGGCGCTGAACTCCGCGTCCCGCCCGTCGGCGGCTGTGGCGGCCAGCTTGATCGATGCGGTGGCGCCGCGGGCATCCGTCATCTGGCTGGCCACGGTGCGCTTCCAGATCAGCTCGTAGAGCCGGAACTCGTCCCCGCGCAGCTGGCCGGACACCTGCGCCGGGGTGCGGAACCGGTCACCAGCTGGCCGGATCGCCTCGTGTGCCTCCTGGGCGTTCTTCGACTTGCTGGCGTAGCGGCGGGGGGCGTCCGGTACATACTCGGGGCCGTACAGCTCGGCCGCTTGGGCGCGCGCGGCGGTCAGGGCCTCGGCGGACAGCACCGTGGAATCGGTGCGCATATAGGTGATGAACCCGTTCTCGTACAACGACTGCGCGACCCGCATGGCGTGTCGTGCGGAGAACCGCAGCTTGCGACCGGCCTCCTGCTGCAGAGTCGAGGTGGTGAAGGGGGCTGTCGGTCGCCGGGTGTACGGCTTGTCCTCGACGGACCGGACGGTGACCGGTGCGCCGTCCAACGCGGCAGCCAATGCGATAGCCGCGGCCTGGTCCAGGTGCACCACACCGGTGGTCGCCAGGACACCGCGGTCGTTGAAATCCCGACCGGTGGCCACCCGGGAGCCGTCCACGGCGGTGAGCCGGGCGGTGAACGTCCCGTCTTCGGTGGTGGTGTCGCCGCGGTTGGTGGCGCCGGCCGGTCCTGTGCTGCTGATCGCCTTGGCGCTGTCGGTGGGCGTCGCGTCGCCTCCAGCGGGCGGGGCGAAGGTGCCCAGCAGATCCCAGTAGGACGCGGCGCGGAAGGCCATCCGCTCGCGCTCGCGCTCAACCACCATCCGGGTCGCGACCGACTGCACTCGGCCGGCCGACAGGCCCTGTCGCACCTTGCGCCACAGCACCGGCGAGACCTCGTATCCGTACAGCCGGTCCAGGATGCGCCGGGTCTCCTGCGCGTCCACCAACCGGTCGTCGATGTCCCGGGTGGTCTGCAGCGCCCGCTGCAGCGCCTCCCGGGTGATCTCGTGGAACACCATCCGCTTGACCGGAACCGTGGGCTGCAAGGCTTCCAGCAGGTGCCAGGCGATGGCCTCGCCCTCGCGGTCCTCGTCCGTGGCCAGGTAGAGCTCGTCGGCGTCCTTGAGTAACCGTCGTAGCTGTGCGACCTTCTGCTTCTTGTCGCCGTCCACCACGTAGTACGGCTCAAAACCGTTCTCGACGTCGACGGCGAACTTGCCGTACGGCCCCTTCTTCATGTCGACCGGCAACTCGGACGGCTGGGGAAGGTCCCGGATGTGCCCGACGCTCGCCTCGACGTCGAAGTCCGAGCCGAGGTACCCAGCGATCGTCCGGGCCTTCGCCGGGGACTCGACGATGACCAGCTTGCGACCGCCGCTGCGGGACGTCGTGGCCACTGCATCTTCTCCGTTCGGTATGCCGCTGGTGCTGTCCGCGGCGGGATGACCGTAACGCTGCCCGCATGCTCGCGCCCAACTAGGGCTCGTCCGGCCGCGTCGTGTCGGCCGGCCAGGGTGCGGATTCCTCCCGATCGCCGCGGCCCCCAGGCGGTGATCAGACGCGGCGCCACTCTCATGAGCTGCCGTGGCACCGCCGTCCGTCACTGGAGGCTTGGCTGGGCGCAGCCTGACCCGGCTTGCGATCACTGATCGGGTGATCAGCTGAACAGGTTGCCGAGACCGCTGCTGCTGGACTGCTGTTGCTGGGTGACGGCTGCCCACTCGCTCGGTTGGACCACGACGAAGCCCTGGCCGTGGAACGCGTACTGGAACGCCTCGCCGGAGCCGCCCCGCAACATCGACCGCATGTTCATGCTGGACACCACCTGGGGCGCCAGTCCCGCGGACCAGGCAACGGCGGCTTGGACGTCCACGTAGGTCGGTTGCTGGGAACAGTCGAGCACCACCGGCTTGCCGACGGTGCACAACCCCACCGTCCCGGTCCCGGTGATTTCCGTGTTGAACAGCCCGCCTGACAGCATGCCGGCGCCCTGGACCCGCTTGATGTCCCAGGACAGCGCCGCGTCGAACGCCAATAAGTTGTGCCCGTTCACGCTCAACCCGTCGCCGGACAACTCCACCAGGAACACCGATCCGGCCTCGTTGGCGAAGAACACCTCGCCCTGGCCGCTGACGCGCATCAGCGGGACGTCCTCGTTGGTAAGCACCTTCTTGAGCAGTTTGCCGACCCCACCGGCGCCCTCGTGGTTGAAGGTGATCTGCCCTTGATAGGCCACCATGGCGCCCTTGGTGGCCAGCACGTCCGGCCCGAGCGAAACCCGCAGCATGTGCGAGTTCTGCCGGGCGAACCGCTGCTGCCCTTGGATCTCAAGGTTCGACTGCTCGAAGAGTTCGCTTTGCATGCAGCGGACTCTATCGACCTCCCGTGCCCTGTCCGGGGATGCGGCGTTGCCACCGTTCATCCCCGGACGGCTATGGGCCTCGCCGTCTTATACGGCTCAAGGCTGTCAGCTGGCCTTGACGAGTCGATCAGGAGCTGCCAGTGGTTTGCTTCACGGGCTCGGGCTCGGGCTCGGGCTCGGGCTCGGGCTCGGGCTCGGGCTCGGGCTGTGTTGGGTCGCCGCCGCCGTCCGAGCCTGATGGCTCGGTCTTCTTGCTGGTGTTCTCCGGTGTCGGCGTGATGTCGTCAGGAGCACTGGAATCGACGGTCTCGTCCTCACGGATGCGTTCCGTGCCGTCGTCGTCCGAGTCTGTCGTGTCGCTCGCGATGGTGTCGGAATCGTCGCCGAAGGCGATCGACCGGTTCTTGGAGATTGCCACCACCACGACGATGATCACGGCTGCGGCGCCGGCGATGCCGTAGCGCACGGGGTCGCTGGCGTCCTCACCGATCGACAGCTGGACGATCGCCGGAGCGATCAGTACGGCCACCAGGTTCATGACCTTGATCAACGGGTTGATCGCCGGCCCGGCAGTGTCTTTGAACGGATCCCCGATGGTGTCCCCGATGACTGTCGCCGCGTGCGCCTCAGACCCCTTGCCACCGTGATTGCCGTCTTCGACGAGCTTCTTCGCGTTGTCCCAGGTGCCGCCGGAGTTCGCCAGCAGCACGGCCATGAGGACTCCGGCCCCGATTGCCCCAGCGAGGTAGCCGGCGAGCGGGCCGACGCCAAGACCAAACCCGACGACCATGGGCGCCAACGCAGCCAACAGACCCGGTGTGGCCAGCTCTCGCAGTGAGTCGCGGGTGCAGATGTCGACGACCCGGCCGTACTCGGGCTTCTCGGCACCGGTCATAATCCCTGGCCGGTCGCGGAACTGCCGACGCACTTCGAACACGATGGCGCCGGCAGCCCGGGTGACAGCGTTGATCGCCAGGCCGGAGAACATGAACACTACCGCGGCGCCGATGATCAACCCCACCAGCGTGGACGGCGTGATGACCTGGAAGTCGAGGGTCGCCCGGACAGCGGTGGTCAGGGTGGTCGGATCCACCCCGGTCGCGTCTAGTGCCTTCGTCACTGCCTCGGTGTACGAACCAAAAAGGGCGGTGGCGGCCAAGACCGCGGTGGCGATCGCAATGCCCTTGGTGATGGCCTTGGTGGTGTTGCCAACTGCGTCCAGCTCGGTGAGGATCCGGGCGCCGTCATCATCGACATCGCCGGACATCTCCGCGATGCCCTGGGCGTTGTCGCTCACCGGGCCGAAGGTGTCCATCGCCACGATCACCCCGACCGTGGTGAGCAGGCCGCACCCGGCGAGCGCGATGAGGAAGAGCGAGAGGACCACCGTGCTGCCCCCGAGCACGAACGCGAGATAGACAGCACCGCCGATGATCACAGCGGTGTACACGGCCGACTCAAGGCCAACACCGAAACCGGAGAGCACCACGGTCGCGGCTCCGGTGAGCGACGTGCGCGCCACGTCTTGGGTGGGCGGGTCCTCGGTGCCGGTGAAATAGCCGGTCAGCCAGAGGATGATGCCGGCTAGGACGATGCCGAGAACCACCGCAGCGGTGGCAATCACCCGAGGGTCACCTTGGAGGCTGAGAACCTCCTGGCTAGCGTTGTCCAGCTCGGCGAACGTCGCCGGCAGATAGGCAAAAGCGGCCCCGCCGCACAGCACCGCGGCGATCGCCGCGGACACGTAGAAGCCGCGGTTGATTGCGGTCAGGCCGCTCTCCCCGTCTCGCGGCCGGACGACGAACACGCCAAGCACGGCGGTGATCACACCGATCGCGGGTACGATCAGCGGGTACACCAGGCCGGCGTCCCCGAATGCGGCCTTGCCGAGGATGAGGGCGGCGACCAGAGTCACCGCGTACGACTCGAACAGGTCGGCGGCCATGCCCGCGCAGTCGCCCACATTGTCACCGACGTTGTCGGCGATGGTGGCGGCGTTACGCGGGTCGTCCTCAGGGATGTTCTGCTCGACCTTGCCGACCAGGTCGGCACCAACATCGGCGGCTTTGGTGAAGATGCCGCCACCGACCCGCATGAACATCGCGAGCAGCGCAGCACCAAAGCCGAACCCTTCGAGGACTACCGGCGCGTCACCCCGATAGGTCAACACCACGATGCTGGCGCCGAGCAGGCCGAGGCCGACGGTGGCCATGCCAACAGCGCCTCCAGTGCGGAATGCGATTCGCATCCCGAGGTCACGGCCACTGTTGCGGGCAGCGGCTGCGACTCGCACGTTGGCCCGGACAGCTAGCGACATGCCGAGATAGCCGATCAGCGCTGAGAACAACGCGCCAAGCACGAAGAAGCCGGACCGTCCGAACCGGATGGAGGTGGTGTCCGCGGGCAGCAACAGCAGCAGACCGAACACGATGACGACGAACGCGCTCAGGGTCTTGAACTGCCGGGCTAAGTATGCGGACGCGCCCTCTTGAACGGCACGGCCGATCTCCTGCATCCGCTCGGTGCCCTCGCCAGCGGCCAACACCTGCCGGCGGAACATCAAACCGACCAAGAGGGCCAAGACTGCGATGACCCCCACGACGATGACGTAGGTCAGGTTGTTGCCGGTGATGGTGGCACCCTCGACGGCGAAGGTCAGCCCGCGCATTCGCGTCCTCCTAAACGTGGCAGACGTCCCCGAGAACGGTCGGCGTCTGGACTACGCGACGACCGGGGGACGTGCAGTGACGGACTGTATCGGTCAGCGCGGTATGACGAAAGCGAGGGAAAGGCGGCCAGGGTCGCCGGGTAATGACGTCGCGATGGTCAGGGGCCGCTCGAGGTATGGGCAGCGAGTGCTTGATCTACCGTGTCGTGGATCGAGAACACCTTGGTCAAGCCGGTGATCCGGAACACCTTGAGGACTCGTTCCGTCGAGCAGACCAGATGCAACGAGCCCCCCTGAGTCCGTACTCGCTTCAACCCCCCCACGAGGACGCCAAGGCCGGTGGAGTCCAGGAACTCGACCCCCTGCATGTCCACGACGAGGTGGTGATGACCGGCAACCACCAACGCGTTGAGCTGATCTCGTAGCGCAGGGGCACTGTAGACGTCGATCTCGCCGCCCACCTCGACGATCATTCGTCCACCCTGTTCCCGGGTGCCGACCGACAGATCCACGACTCCTCCAGTACCTTCGCCCGGTGGGCACAAACGACGACCACATTCAACCACCGTCGGTGGGTCGGGGAGCGACACGCGACTAGGGTCGTCGACAGGACACCGGCAGGCATGATGCAGCCGGACGTCGGTGATGCGACTCGAAGGAGGCCGTCGTGATCGCTCTCGGGATCATCCTTTTGGTCGTAGCGGTGTTGCTGGTGGTAGGTGTGGCGGTTGGTGGCCCAGCACAGGACGTCACCTTCGACACCTTCGCTGGCGACATCACTACGACCGTGTGGTGGGTATTCGTCACTGGTGCGGTCACGGTGCTGATCGGAGTGCTCGGTGTCGGCTTCGCCTGGAGCGGAATGCGACGACGACGTGCACAGCGCCAAGAGATCCGTCGACTGCGGCAGTTTGAGCAGGAGGCGGTGGGCAACGGTGGCGCTGGGCAGCTGGCCGTGCACGCGGACTCGCACGACCCGCAGGCGCCGCCGACCACCAGTGGTTCCGTGGCAAGCCTTGATCCGCGGGCTCGCTTCGCCGACCCACCTTCGACTTCTGGTGCTGGCTACACCCCACCGTCTGGTCACGCGCCACCACCGGACAGTCCGGGGTGGCGCTGAATAAGGGCCGGTCGAGTCGTGGGGGTAGCTGCTGCTCCAGCTCGCGACCAGGCCCGAGCCACCCCGAGCCGACCGGCTAACCCGGCAGGTCGAACCGATGCCGAAACGAGTGCTGTCCCGTCGACCACAACGCAGGAGCTCAACGTGGCACCCGAGACGGTGGCGATGGCTCGCGCGGCAGGGCAGGGGCTGCCTACCGTTCGCCCCACCAGAACGTCCGCTGCGGCGAGAGCGGCAAGGTCAGCCACCGAAGCTGCACGGTGCCGGGCGATCACGGCTGAACCTAGGAGGCTCAGGGCGCTTGCCAACAGGATGGCTAGCATCCCGACCGCTAGGACAAGCACAGCAGCGCTGCCCTCGTCTGTCAGCCGGCTGTCCGTGAGTTGGTCCAGTTCGCTCCGATCGCGGGAAGGCAGTGCCCTCCGTGGCCCAACACCCCTTCGCGCTCCGGGCGCGGGCTCATCGAAACCTGGCAAGGGCGACCTGTCGTCTTCGTGCTCGGCAGAGGCGACTGACGTGCAGCGCACTGTCAGCTCAGGCCCCAATGGTGGTACCACGTCGACTGCACGTGCCACCGTGACTGTCACCCATGAGCCGTGGGCGATGGACACTGACGGTGACCCGCCGGCGACCCTGACCGCGACCTGCCTGACTACTGGGTCGCTCTCTCCCCGCGCAGCGGCCCGGGCGCCCGCACGGGCCGCGTCAACACAGCCAACCTTCGCGGCGACCAGGTGGCCGACGCCGAGAACGGTGCCGAGCGCCAACGTCACCGCCGGGAGCGCGGTCGCGAGCTCTGCGGTCGCCGTGCCCCGCTCAGCTTGTCGTGGGTGAGCGCGCCGCCTAGCGAGGTGTCGTGGCCAGCGATCTGCCTCGGCTCTTCTGGGTCGGCCACGGGCCGCCGCTGGGGGCGTCATCATCCGCCCAAGGTCAACGCTTTGTGGATGATGCCCAGCAACATGTCCTTGACGGCCGGGCTGCGCAGGATGGTGACCAGCAGCGCAGCGAAACCGCATGCGGCGATGGTTCCGATGGCGTACTCCGCGGTGGTCATCCCGGCGTCCTGGTGGGTGCGGGTGACTTTTGCCCACCGGCTCGTGAGCGCGGTTCGAGCGGTCTTCATGGCGGTCCTCCGTGTCTGGTAACAGCACTGGCTTGTGCTGCGTCGAGAGTCGCCGGTTCGCGGGAGTCGCTGGGAAGGTCACCTTCCATCTGTGGATGGCGTGATCGATACCTGGTCTGTGGACGTCAGCCGGTGTCGGCGGCACCACGAGGACAACTCAACGTCGTGCCTGATCGCGATGGTCACGGTCGACTACCAAGACCGAAGGATCGGTACGGCAAGTCCCATCACCACTGGTGCGATACCGAGAAGCACGAACGCCGGCAGGACTGTCAGCCCGAGCGGCACCACCAGGCGGACAGCCAGGCCGCGCGCAGCGATCTGGGCTGCTCGCCCGCGGTGAGCGCGGTGGTCCATCGCCGCGGATCGCAGTATCGGCTCGATGGACGCCCCGCTCAGCTCGGCCACGAGTAAGGCCCGGCCGAGCGGCTGATGCTCCGTGCCCACGTCGGCCCACGCCTGCTCGCAGGGCACGCCACGTCTCATCGCGCGCACGGCAGCTCGCACCTGTGGGGGAGGTGGGTGCTCGGTCGCCGCGTACGCCTCCTCGACCGCCACCGCGGTGGGCAGGCCAGCCCCAAGCGCCGCGGCGACCAGCTCCAACAGGACGGTGACGGGTACCGCCTCGGTGCCGCGTGGTCGATCATCGTGACCGAACCGCGCGGCGAGCGTGGGGCCTAATATGGACCGCCACGAACGGCCAATGTCAAGATTGTTTCTGGATGCAAACAGGGGGGACTTGATGAGCCGAGTACGTCGAGTTCGCGATCCTGATAGCACGAGAACGGCCACAGCGGCCAACGTCATAGCGACCGTCGCGGTAATCCCGTAGTCCATGTCACAACCGCTCGACGTGTCGTACCTGCCGACTCATCCACCGATGTCCAGCGAGGAGCAGTCCTACCCCAGCGAGACCACACACCCGGCCTGCGCTGGTTCCCACCAGAATGTGGAGGGGACGGGCGCCAATAACCTCCCCTAACGCGACGGAGACGATGGGCAGCGCAGTCAGCAATCGAGTGGTCGCCCGGGGCGTGGCGAGTGCTGCCGCTATTTCGGCGTCGACGGCTTGTTGCTGACGGATGCCAGAGGCGACTGCGGCGAGAGTCTGAGCCAGTGGCGCACCGGTGCGGTCAGCCAGGCGCCAGCCGGCAGCCACCGCTTTCCCCGCGGGCGAGGCCATCCACGGTACGGAAGGATCGGTCGCCTCACCGTGGACACCGACGACCCGGGTGGCTACCGACCACGCCACGCCTGGATGCGCGCCAGCAGACAGCTGGGTAACGGCTAGCTCGACTACGGCGAGCACCGTGTCGTTCGGACTGGTCCGAGGGTTGGCCCGTAGAGCCATCCGGGCTCGAGTCAGTCGTGGGAGTGCGGGACGGGTCGTGGGCTGGGTCCTGGTACCTGGCCGGATGCGGAGAGGAAGTGCCAGTCCTGTCGCTGCTGCGAGAAGGCTCGCCAAGAGCAGGCTCATCCCTGCACCCAGTGACGGAGACGATCCACGCCCGGGCCGGGCGTGCCGCGGCCCTCCGGGTTGATCGGATCGGCGATCAGGGCGGGTTGCACGGTGATCCGCCCAGCTCCAGCGTCGACCACGGCAAGCTGCGCGATGCGCCGCAGTCCACCCCACCGACGCAGATGAATCACTACCTGAACTGCGCCAGCCGCCTGGGCGTGCACCGCGTCCCGCGACATACCAGCGAGGGCACCGAGCGCCTCCATGCGGGCAGGTAGCTCGACGGCGTCGTTCGCATGGATGGTGCCGCACCCGCCCTCGTGACCGGTGTTGAGTGCCGCGAGTAGCTCTCTGACCTCCGCTCCACGCACCTCCCCAACGACCAGGCGGTCTGGCCGCATGCGCAACGCCTGCCGGACCAGACCGGTCAGATCAACTGCCCCAGCTCCCTCGACGTTGGGTGCTCGGCCCTCTAGCTGAACGACGTGCGGGTGGTCGATGAGCAGCTCGGCGCAGTCCTCCACCACGACGAGCCGCTCGTCACTCGGAACCATCCCAAGTAACGCTCCCAGCACCGTCGTCTTACCGGTGCCGGTGCCTCCGGAGACGAGGAAAGAGCAGCGGGCTAGTACCAGCTGGCGGAGGACTGGCTCCCATGCCGGCGGGAAGGTGCGCCGTTCTTGCAGGTCGGTGAGCGACAGGCGTTGGCGGGACGGCACCCGCAACGACAGGTGAGTACCGTGCAACACCAGGGGTGGGAGGGCGGCATGAAGCCGCACTCCTCCAGGCAGCCGAGCGTCGACGAATGGCACCGCTGCGTCCAACCGGCGACCGGCCACTGCGGCCAACCGGACGGCCAAGCACCGGATGGCCGCCTCATCACCGACATCGACGTCGACCTGATGCAGGCCATCACCCCGGTCGATCCACACCCCGTGCGTGCCGTTGACCATGACGTCGGTAACGGTCTGGTCGGCAAGCAGAGGCTCCAACGGGCCTAGGCCGATGAGATCAGCGCGAATGTGGTTGACAAGGTCGGACAGGTCCGTGTCCCCGATCACCTTGCCGCACGCGCGAACCGCTGCGGCAACCGATGCTGAGGTGATCGGGTCGCCGCTCCTGGAGATCTGGTCGCGTACCTGACGCCGCAGATCGGCCTGTGGTGAGATCACTCGGACCGATTCGCCGTGCAAGCTGTGAGCAACCGAGAGGCGACCCGGCTGACCGGGCTACGTCCGCTCAAACCTGGCAACTCGCCCCGCGGCGAGGTGGCGAGGCGCCCGTCGTCCCGGGCCTCCACCACCCACGGAATCTGCAGGAGATCACCGACCTGACGGCCGCTCAGCTCATCGCCCGGACGTCGGCGCACGACCGCCCGATGCGGACCTGATCGCGGAGGCAACGTCTCGATGAACTGCGCAGCCGCAGCGATCGCAGGCACCCTGGCCGGGACGACGATCGTCAGCTCATCAGCCGCCTCGACACCAGCAGCTGCCGCTGGACTGAGGGCACGCGGCACGTCCGCCACGACCACGTCATGGCCACGCCGACCTGCCGCGAGCACGGACTCGACGGCCTCTGGTGTGACATCGACCGGCTCACCTCGGCTCCATGCCAGCACCGCGAGCGAACCTGCGCGAGGCAAGGAGTCATGCAAGCTGGCAGCTGGCAGACGCCCTCGGCAGTGGGCCAGGGCAGGCCAGCGGAGTCCGGTGACATCGTCCAGGCCCAGCAGCAGGTCGATGCCGCCGCCGAGCGGATCGAGGTCGACGAGAAGCACGCGGTCACCGGCTCGGGCGGCTGTCACGGCAACCGCCGCGGCCAGTGTCGAAGCGCCAGCACCACCCGCTCCAGGCACCACAGCCAGGATCGGTGCTTGCTGATGGGGAGCGGGGTGCTCGAAGGCATCGACGCCTGCAGGATCGAGGAGTGATTCGCCCTCGGCTGGAGCGGTGTGAGGGAAAACCCGTGATCGGTAATCCTGCGGAACTGTGCCTCGGGTAGCACTGCTCAGGCTGAGACCAGACGACAGCGACGGTTGCACGGAACACCTCCTGCAGCGGCGGGCATGGCTCCAGGGTGTCCGGTGACGATCGCATCGACAGGAGACCTCGCCTGTGCTGTGGACAGCGGTGTGAACGGGCGTCCTGTGGAGCGTGAGGGTGCCTGCAGCGGGGGCCTAGGGGCCTGAGCGCAGAGCCTGAAGTGAGGACGGCCCCCGCCGGGGGGACGACGGGGGCCGTCGCGCTCGCCCGACTCGGGGGGGATGGGCCGGGCGGCGCTGGCACGGCCCGAGGGCCGGCAGAGCCAGTCTGGACCCACGCCACCCGTGCATGCAATCGCCACGACAGTGACACACCGTCAGCTCTTCACTTCGTGGCGTTGAGGGAGTAGACAAGGCGACAGCCGCCGATTCGTCGGCGACCAGCACGGCATCGGTACCCACGCGCGGGCAGTCCACTGATGGACCGGTCGTCGCGGGCTTGACCCACGGCGACGACGTAGTGCACGCCTGGTAGCCGGTGTTCGTGTGATCCGGTGGCGCCCCGTCCGGGAGGCCGGGGCGCCACCGACTTTCCCAGCGGTGCACCCGGCTAGTAGCTGCGACCGTCCTGGCAGGTGCGTCACCGGTCGCTGTGGGCGGCGCGCCTTGAGCGGCACGACGGTGGCTCGACGACCGAGTTCGCAAGAACAGCCACCGAGGCCCTGACGGCGCTCAATGGACCGGCGCACAATGGAGTCGTGGAGTACGAGGTGCTGAGCTCGGACGGCGCCCCACGGCGTCGTCACGATTCCTCAGCAGCTCCGGACTGGTCGTGGCTCGCGCTGCCCGACGCCGAGCTTGTGCCAGCCGACCCGCCCGGTATCCCCAAGCTGGGGGACCTGACCCAGACCGGGCCGGCAGCCAGCGCTGCCGATGGGCAGCCATCGCGAAGGCCGGCTGAGGTGTCAGCAGTGCCGCTGTGGGGGCGGACCTCGGCCCGTCGATCGGCCACGCTGGCCTTAGTGAGCATCGTGGGTCTCGCCGCAGGACAGGTCTGGTCGCAGGACGAGGCCATGGCGCCCCGTCCGGAGCCGAGACCTATGGTGCTCGCGTACATGACGAGCACGTTGAAAGGCAACTCGCCGGTCGGGCCGGTGCTCTTCGTCTCGATCCGAGTCATCAACGCTGGTGATCGACCTGCCTGGATGCAGGTCCCCCAGCCGCTGCTGTTGCCGGTGGCAGGTCAGGGCACCTCCCAGGCGGAAAGTCGCCTCCGGCCCGGTGCCCAGGTGCTAGAGACCCGGGTCAATCAGCCGTGGCTGCCGCCGGGTGGGGAGGTGGCAGCGACCCTGCTCGTCCAACCGGACTGCACCACCAGCAGCCCGCAGCGGCTCGTTCTGCTGGTCCAGGTCGAGGGTGCGGGAACCCAATCGATCCCGATCCGGGACGGCGGCAGCGACCTGCCCACGTCGGCCGAGGTGGCGTGCCCGGTCGACGA
>JBOFLF010000108.1:0-4827 GCA_051657715.1 Angustibacter sp.
CGCGCTCGGCCACGGCTCGGTGCCGCTGCTGCGCAGCATCGGCCCGCGTGACGTCGTCGGCCAACCCCGACAGCGGCGAGAAGCTCAGGCCGTACCGGCTGCGTAGCTCGTTCTCGATCCGTTGCTGTGCCCGGACCGCATCCTCGTCGCGCCAGGCTCTGGCGCTCTGGTAGACATCGCCGATCTGCTGCGGGGTGGCCTGCTCCCACCACTCGTCCCGGTGCACCTGGGTCCACTCCGCGCGCGCCGTCCGCCGCTCGGCCTCGATCCGGGACCGCAACCGGCGTGCCTCCTGCTCGCTGGCCGCCTGTGCCCGGCGTGCGGTCTCTTCCCGGTCTCGGGCGATCTGCTCACCCACCTGCCCTGCGGCGGTCACCAGCAACCGCAACTGGCCCTGCAGGCCCTCGTCCAGGACGACCTCGCTCACGCCGTCCGATTCCGACATCCGCGTTTCCCCTTCCTCTCGCTCGACGTCATCGCTCCACGCCTCGACCTGTCCCGCGTTCCGGGACGGTTGCGGGTCCTGGTCGTGTCGCTGGTCGCGGCCGCTCCGGGTTCAACGTCCGGGGCAGCGGCGAGGTCACCTCGGTCGCCGGCTGCTGGCCCGCCTGAACGCGCCGCAGCATCGCTGCCGTCTCCGGATCCAGCGGCGCCCGCCCTGCCGCGTCCTTCGCAGCTGTGCGGCCAGCGCCCGTGGCGGCGGACGGTTCCGCGGCCCGGGGCTTCGGTAGCCGCGCGGCGACCGCGCGCAGGTGGTTCCGCTCGACGGCCGCGATCGCCGCCGCCTGACGTGCCTCCCCGACAGCCGCCGCGACGTCGTGGACCGCCTGGGCCAACCGGACCAGCTGCCGCAGCATCACCGCCTGCCCGACAGCGCCGCGACCACCACCGGTCGCAGACGCCAGGAGCATCGCGGCACCCGAGACCGCCATCGTCGCGCCGTCCCGCCGTGGCCCGGACGGCGGAGCTGGCCGCCGGTAGGTCTGCGCCGACGTCGCCAGGGCGTCCGCGGCAGCGGCCAGGTCGCCCGGCTCGGCCTCGACCGCGGTCGACCAGGCCGCGAACGCGCCGGCGGTCTGCCGGGCCACCGCCGCCCACGTGTCCACGTCGTCCTGCGGGACGGCCCGCAGCCGGTCCCGCAGCTGCGCGACCTCTGCGGCGTAGCGCTGCCACAGCTCGGGGTCCGGCTCGCTCACCTCCCGACCCGGTGCCACCACCCGACGTCCGCGCTTGGCCGCGGTCCACTCCGCGACCGCCTCACTCGCCCCGTTCGGGGTGTCCGGCCACGCCTCCCGCAGCCGCGGCAGGCTCAGGTCCCGGCCCAGGTGCCCACCGCCGTACCAGATGGGCCGCTCCCTACCCGCTGGTCGCTCGGCGACCGAGTAGCCGGCCACGACGTCGTCCCGCCCGGCCGCGTACCGGGGCCGAACCAGCAACCCTGCTCGGCGCAGCCGGCGCACGTACTCGGCCTCGGTCTCGCTGGCCGCCGCGGACCCGCGGACCCGCCGTGCCAGCGCGGCCCGCGGCTGGTCGACGCGCATCGCCGCCACGATCCGCGCCTGACGCTCCGCCCCGCTCAGCTGCTCCCACGCCCCAGACGACCCAGGCCCGCCGGCCTGAGCATGTTCGTACGTGGCGCGCGCCCGGGCGCGCGCCTGGGCCTCTCGCTCGGCCGGATGATGCCCACGGGTCGCGCGCCGATCCTTCGACTCCAACCGCTCCAGCCCGTACTTGACCTCCAGCGCCCGAGCGGCGCGCTGGGCGCGGCCGTGGTCGTGATGGATCGAGGCCCTCGTGCCGTCGTCACGGACCAGGTTCACCACCAGGTGCACGTGATCGTTGCCGTTGTTCGAGACCCCGTGCCGGACCGCGACCCACCGGCACGGCTCACGTGGGCTCTGCTCGTCATCGAACCCCATCAGGGTCACGAAATCCTGCGAGATCCCCGCCCACTCCTGGTCCGTTCGCAGCCCCTCCTCGGCGCGCAGGGACAGCGAGCAGTGCCACACGTGCCCACCCGGCATGTCGACGCCGAACGCAGTACGCGGCCGGTCCAGATGCCGGGCGATCGCCAACGCCGCATCCCGGCCCAGCTCGGCGTCGTCGTGCCACGCCATCATCGCCGCGTCACCGGCCACCAGGTGCGGTTCGATGTGCTCGTTCGCCCGGCCGCGACCGACTAGGTAGACCAACAGCCCGCCCATCCGATCCCCACGCACGACGTTCGGCATCATCGCCCGAGCTGCCCCCCCAGCTCATCGATCGTCCGATCGATCCGATCCGCGACCTCGCGGACCTTAACCAGCGTCACCGTCGTCTCCGCCGGCACCTGCCCGGTCGCGTGGGTAGCCCGGGCGAGCTGGTTCACGTTCCGCGAGATCGCCCCCAACAGCCGGTGGATCCGGAACAACTCCACCATCGCCTCCCGCCGCTGCGTCGGCGTCTCCGCCGCCCCGCTCAGCGCCGCCTCCACCAGCAACCGCGGCACCGTCACCCGCTGCACCGCAGCCCGCTGCACCAGCAGCGCCTGCTCCTGCGGCGACACCATCACCCGATGCGAATGCTGGCGACCACCCGTCACGTTCGCCCGCCGCCGGCGCTGCACCTGCCGCGCTGCCCGGCCGGATCCGCCATCCGCGGACTCCCCCGCGCCCGCATCGGCCGGCACGGCCGGGTCGGCCGACCGGCCGTCCGGAAGATTCGCGGCGGCCATGACGTCCCTCCCGCTTCTGGCCCAGCGCAGCGACCCGCCGACCGGCGGGATCACACGCCAGTGTGCCCACCTCAACACCACATGTCGAGCAGATGCGGCGGTTTACATGCCGCATCCGTATAGCTTGCTCCGTCTGATCGCGCAGTAGGGTGGGTGGCAGCAGGCGGGACCTCCGTGTTCCGCGCCTGACGTGTAGCGGAGGAGGACCGTGACCAGCACGACGCGGATCATCACCACGGGTCGCTCGTCGGGCCGCCGGCTCGACACGGCGCCGAGCGGCCTGGCTTCGTCGTCTGTTCGACCTGCCAGCGCGCGTGGCTGGCAGACTCAGAGTCGTGATCGATCGCGCACACGACCGACCCCAGGGCCCGGGGCAGTCGGTGCTGGTTGGCCTCGACCGATTCGAATGGTCGATGGAGGACACGGTCGCCTTCGAAGGCGCACTGGACACAATCGGGATGGTCATCGCCTGCTACTCCGAGCGGATCGCTGAGGAACGCCGGCGACCGGTGCCTGACGACGCAGCCATCGAGCGGTGGGCGCAGGCACGCGCCGAGACGTCGGCGGCTCGACGGTCACTCCGACCCGCTGACCGCGCCGAAGTCGATCGGACCCGCCACAGGTACGGCCGGCTGTACCGGGAACTGACGGCCAGCACCGAGTCGGCCGGTGGCTGACCTGGATCTCGAGCGCTACCGACTCAGCGACGTCGACCACGACCGGATCTTCCGGCAGGAGATCGTCCCAGCCGAACTGGGCGCGCTGATCCACCAGGAGCATCCCGTCGCGGTGTTCGTCGGGGGTCAACCCGGCGCCGGCAAGACCGCCACCACCGCCGGCGTCCTCGACCGACTCGCCGCGCGCGGTGGTCCAGCGCACGTCTGCGGAGACCTGTACAAGCCGTACCACCCCGCCTACCGGCGGCTGCTGGCAGTGGACGAGGCCACCGCTGGTGCCTACACGCGGCTGGACACCAGGGCCTGGCACGCGAAGGCCGAAGCCTACGCCCGGGACCAACGCGCCGACGTCGTCATCGAGACCGCCCTCAGCGGACCGAGCGGGTTCACCGAACCCGCTGCAGCCTTCCGAGCCGCCGGCTACCGCGTCGAAGTCGCCGCCCTCGCGGTGCCCGCCGCCCTGAGCCGGCTAGGGATCGTCGCCCGCTACGTCGACCAGGTCGCCGAGCACGGCCACGGACGGATGGTCACCACCGACAACCACGACGCCTGCTACCGCGGGATCCTGGACACCGCCGCCCAGATCGACACCGGCCACCTGGCCGACATCGTCCAGGTGCTCCGCCGCGGCAACCACCTGGTACACGCCAACCACCTCACCCAGACCGGACAGTGGGCCACCCGGCCGCAGATGCGTCAGGCCATCGAAGCCGAGCGGGATCGGCCATGGACAACCGCCGAGGCGCGGGACTTCCTGCACGCCGCCAGCAGCCTCACCCGCCAGCTCGATCCCGGCTGGCACCCACGCCTGACCGCGGTCATCGATCTTGCCCGACCACACCTACCACCGGGCAGCGAAGCTGCCGCCCGCGCCTCCCAGAGCTTTCCTACCGGACTTGCGCCCCGATTGCCGGGATCAGACCCAGCAACACCCTCTCGCGCCTTCGACCTCGAGGTCGGCTCCAATGTCGACCGAGACGTCGATCGATGACCATGCCACCGGCAAACCCGATCGTGACGTCCTACCCGCCGAGCAGATCGCCGCGTAGCGACGGGAGACCTCTGTTCCCGATACCGGCAAGGGTCGCATGGTGGACAACCCCGTCAAGGGCGCTACGCGTCGCTACGCGATGCTGCTACGCCGCACCCTTGACGGGGCTGTCCACCACCGGCACCCGGTTCGTCCGCCAGTGCGTCCTCCGCTGCTCCCGCCGATGAGCCGACCGCCGACAGCGCAGGCGCCTCGGCAGCCGAGCCGGTCGGCGCGTAGCCGGGGGGGGCTCCCTGGTCCCCGATGCCGGTCCGGACCGGGGCGGGAGGAGTCCTCCAGGACTGCTCCGTCGCGGTTCAGGACCGTGAACCGATCGACCGCGGGCGACCCCGCCAACTTCGCCACCGTGGCCGGCATGCCGCGCACCGCGGCCTCGTGCGCGGCCG
>JBOFLF010000109.1:0-5536 GCA_051657715.1 Angustibacter sp.
GCAGTGCTGATCTTCAACGAGGGTCAACCGGGCCGCACCGACGTGCTCCAGGGCACCCTCGGGGAGCCGTCCATCACGATCCCCGTCGTGGGCACCTCGTTTGCGGTCGGCGAGGAGCTGGCGGTCGCCGGCACCAGCGTCCAGGTCACCACCGACACCCAGTCCGAGGTCCGCAGCACCTACAACGTCATCGCGGAGACGCCGGGGGGTCGCCCGGACAACGTGGTGATGGTCGGCGCGCACCTCGACTCGGTTGCCGAGGGGCCCGGGATCAACGACAACGGCTCCGGCAGCGCCGCGCAGCTGGAGGTCGCGCTGAAGCTGGCCACGGTGGTGAAGAAGCCGAAGAACAAGGTGCGGTTCGCCTGGTGGAGCGCCGAGGAGTTCGGCCTGCTCGGCTCGGAGCACTACGTCGGCACCCGGACCCAGTCGCAGCTGGGTGACATCGCGCTCTACCTCAACTTCGACATGGTGGCGTCGCCGAGCTTCGCCCGGTTCATCTACGACGGCGACGACTCGGACGGGGTCGGGGCGGGTCCTGGGCCGCAGGGATCGGCCGCGATCGAGAAGCAGTTCGAGGCGTTCTACGCCGGCCGCAGCCTGCCGTTCGAAGGCACTGATTTCTCTGGCCGCTCGGACTACGGGCCGTTCATCGCGGTCGGCATTCCGTCTGGTGGCCTGTTCACCGGCGCCGAGGAGATCAAGACCGCAGAGCAGGTCGCCAAGTACGGCGGCACCGAGGGCCTCGCGTTCGATGCCTGTTACCACCAGGCGTGCGACACCAGCCGGAACGTCAACACGACCGCGTTGGACCAGAACGCGGACGCGATCGCGAACGCGGTGGCCACGTTCGCGGCCACCACCGAGGCGGTGAACGGCCGGCCGTCGGCGGCTCGCACGTCCTCGGCGGCACTGGCGGCGAAGAAGAAGCTGGCCGGCAGGCCCTCCGGGGCGCACCACGGCGACGTGCGACGGTAACGCGTCGTCAACCACGCACGAGGACGAGCACGGGCAGCTCGTCAGGGCAACCGAGGGGCTCGCGGCGACCGTCCGCGAGCCCCTCGCCCGAGTCGAGCTGACCTGCTCCGCCCGGGTCGCCCCCGCGTGCGACGATCGGAGGATGAACACCCCAGCCACACCGACCGCGAACGCCGGCACGTTCACCGAGCCCAGCCCGACGCCGGCCGCGCTGTTGCTGCTGGGCCGCGGGCAGGATCTGGCCAGCGAACGCGGCGTCGAGTGCCCTGGGGATCTGCCGGCGCCCTCGGACCCGGACCTGGTCGAGCGGGCTCGAGCCGCCCGCGCGGCGCTCGGGGACCGGGCGTTCGTGCTCGGCCACCACTATCAACGGGACGAGGTCATCCAGTTCGCTGACGTGACTGGGGACTCGTTCAAGCTCTCCCAGCTCGCCGCCGCCCGACCGGAGGCGGCGTACGTCGTTTTCTGCGGGGTGCACTTCATGGCGGAGAGCGCGGACATCTTGACCGCGGAGCACCAGCAGGTGGTGCTGCCGGACCTCGCAGCAGGCTGCTCCATGGCCGACATGGCCGCGATCGAGCAGGTGGAGGACGCCTGGGACGCCGTGACCGACGCCGGGGTGGTCGACCGCATCGTCCCGGTGACGTACATGAACTCCTCGGCGGCGATCAAGGCGTTCACCGGGCGCCACGGCGGCACGGTCTGCACCTCCTCGAACGCGCGAACTGCGCTGGAGTGGGCGTTTGCCCAGCGGCCGGACGGGAAGGTGCTGTTCCTGCCGGACCAGCACCTCGGGCGCAACACCGCGGTCCGCGAGCTGGGCATGTCGCTGGACGACTGCGTGCTCTACGACCCGCACCGGCCGCACGGCGGCCTGACCCGCGAGCAGCTGGAGCAGGCCCGGGTGGTGCTGTGGCGAGGGCACTGCTCGGTGCACGGCCGGTTCAGCGTGGACTCGGTGCACGAGGTACGCGAGCGGATCCCCGGCGTCCAGGTGCTGGTGCACCCGGAGTGCCGGCACGAGGTCGTCACCGCCGCGGATCACGTGGGGTCCACCGAGCGGATCATCCAGCTCCTGGACGCGGCGCCGGCTGGGTCGTCCTGGGCGGTCGGCACCGAGCTCAACCTGGTCCGTCGGTTGGCCCGGCAGCACCCGGACAAGCAGGTGGTGTTCCTGGACCGGACAGTCTGCTTCTGCTCCACGATGAATCGGATCGACCTACCGCACCTGGTGTGGTCCCTGGAATCGCTGCGGTCCGGACGGGTGGTGAACCGGATCCAGGTCGACCCGGAGGTGACGCACTGGGCTCGGGTCGCGCTGGACCGGATGCTCGCCCTGCCCGGCCCCGCTCACCAGGACTGACCGTCCGCTCGGCTGAGCAGAGCCGGCCGGGCGCCTCAAGGTCGGCCGCCCGGGAGGGCTGCCAGGCGTTCCAGGAGAACAGCCTCGGCGAGGCAGGCCCGCTCGAACTCGCCGAGATGGACGGATTCGTCGGCGCCGTGCGCTCGGGTGTCCGGGTCCTCGACACCGGTCACCAGGATCGCCGCGTCCGGGAAGTGGTCCGCGAACTGGGCGATGAACGGGATCGACCCACCGATGCCCATGTCCACCGGCGGCACCCCCCACGCGTCGGTAAACGCGGCTCGGGCGGCGTCGTACGCCGGGCCGTCGGCCACGGCCGCGAACGGGTCACCGAACTCCTTCGGCGTCACCTCGATCTGAGCCCCCCAAGGCGCGTGCGTCAGCAGGTGCTCGCGCAACGCCTGGTACGCCTGGTGGGCGGTCTGCCCGGGGGCGACCCGCAGGCAGAGCTTGGCCCGGCAGTGTGCCGCCAGGGTGTTGGACGCCTCGGCCACGCTGGTCATGTCCAGGCCGACCACGGTGATCGCCGGGCGGGTCCACAGCCGGGAGGTGAGCGATCCGTCGCCGATCAGGTCGCCGCCGTCCAGGACCCCGGCATCAGCTCGTAGCTGGGCCTCGTTGAGGTCGAGGTCGGCCGCGACGGCGCGGTGCAGGCCGGCGATCGCGACGTTCCCCGCGTCGTCGTGCAGCGAGGCCAGCACCCGGAACATCGCCGTCGGAGCGTCCGCCACCGGCCCGCCGTACATCCCCGAGTGGACGGCGTGGTCCAGGGTGCGCACGTCGACGACCACCTCGACCAGCCCGCGCAGGCTGGTGGTCAGGGCCGGCACTCCGATCTTCCAGTTGGTCGAGTCGGCCAACACCAGCACGTCGCAGGCCAGGCGGTCCCGATGCCGGTGCAGCAACGCGTCCAAGGTCGGCGACCCGATCTCTTCTTCTCCCTCGATGAACACCGTCACCCCGACGGGAGGCCGGCCGCCGTGCGCACGCAGTGCCGCGAGGTGCGCCATGATCCCCGCCTTGTCGTCCGCGCTGCCCCGCCCGTAGAGGCGACCATCCCGCTCCACCGGCTCGAACGCCGGCGTCGTCCAGTCGGCGTCCGGCCCCGGCGGCTGGACGTCGTGGTGGGCGTAGAGCAACACGGTGGGCGCGCCCGGTGGTGGCGGCAGGTGCCCAATGACCGCTGGCGCGCCACCCTCGCGCAGGACCTCGACGCGGTGCATCCCGGCGTCGCGCACCAGGTCCGCGACCGCGGCCGCGCTGGCGTCCACGTGCGCCTGGTCGAACGCGCTCGCCGAGACGCCGGGGATCCGCACCAGCGACTCCAGGTCCCGCAGGACGCCGGGCAGCTCGGCGGCGACGGCATCGCGCAAGATGGCCACACGAGCACTGTCGACGGCAGTCAGATCGGGCGTCATAACTGGCGAACCTATCCGTTTGGCGCCACCCACCAGCCGGCCAGCGGTACGCCAGCCCGGCCTGAGCCCAGGGCGCCGCGGCCCAGTACGCTCAGCGGGTGTTCGGACGTGGCAAGCCCTCCACCACCGCGGCCGCCAACCCAGCGGCACCAGCGACGACATCAGCGTCGGCGGCTGGCAAGAACCGGCCGACGCCGCGGCGTCGGGACGCCGAGGCCGCCCGGCGCCAGCCGCTGGTGCCGGCAGGGCGAGGGGCTGCTCGGGTCAAAGGGCCACAGGGCCGGGCCGCGCGGCGACAGGCCCGCCTGGACGGCAAGGAACAACGGATCCGATCTCGGGAGCGGATGCTGGCAGGTGACGAGCAGTTCCTGCTCGCGCGTGACCGAGGGCCGGTGCGCCGGTTCGCCCGCGACATGGTGGACGCCCGGCGGAACATCGGCGAGCTGATGCTGCCGGTGATGCTGGTGGTCCTGGCGCTGTCCATCATCGGTAACGGCGGGCGCGCCGCGGGTGCCGGCGTCTACCTGGCGGTCTTGCTGCTCACCTACGGGCTGGTGCTGGTGGCGCTCGTCGACTCGGTGGTCCTCACCAGACGGCTCAAGCGTGCCTTGCGCGAACGCTTCGGCCCGGACGTGGTCACCAAAGGGGTGGGTTTCTACGCGGCGATGCGGGCGCTCCAGGTCCGCCGCCTCCGGGTGCCTCGGCCAACGGTCCAGCGCGGGGAGTACCCGACCTGACCTCGAGCCGCGATCGGCTGCGGGCTCGCGATCGGCGCCCTTACCCACTGGGCTGACACCATCGCCTACTCGGCCGGGCGCAGGCTCATCGGGCCGTAGCTGTCCGCGTCGTCCTCGCGCAGGTGCACCGCTTCCACGCCGACGGACAGCAGCTCGCGCCAGTTCTCGCCGAGCCAGGACTCGGCGTCCGATTGACTCGCGAAGGGTTCGGCCGGGGCCAGCGCCGGGACGACGTCCCGGCCGTCCGGGTCGACGTACCGCCACGTCCAGCGTTCGCTCACCCGCTGAACCCTACGGCGTCGCTCCTCGACGGCACCATGGTGTCCAGCTCGCGATGGCGGGTCGCGACGGCGGGTCCGGCACCAAAGGGCCGGGGATCGAGAAGCGGGCGGTCACGATAGCGGCGGAGGTGGCATGACGACGTGCTGGAGGGCGATGGCGGGTACGGCGTGGCAGCACCTGGGAGGCGACGTCGAGCTCCTCGAGCTCCTCGACACCGACGATCACCAATGTGACCACGACCTGTTGCCGTCCCGGTTGCCGGCGCTCCCGGCGATGCTGGCGGCGACCGCGACCTCGACACTCGCCGCGTCGGTGCTGGACGGGGTCCGTCGGGGTGCCCGCCCGGCCCGGGCGGTCGTGGACGTGGCACACGTCGCGCTTGCCGCCCGCGGCGAGCGGTACGCCCGTGAACCAGGTCGCCCGGCGTCCGACCTGTTCGCTCCGCTCTCCCGCTTCTGGCGGACCGCCGACGGCTGGGTGCGCATGCACGCCACCTACCCGTGGCACCGGCGGCGAGCCCTCGACGTGCTCGGGTGTCCGAGCGCTCAGGGTGACGACCTCGAGGCCGTCGGACGCCTGATCACCGGCTGGTCATCCATCGAACTCGAGGACGCGTTGGCCGCCGCGGGCGCGGTCGGGTACGCGGTGCGCGAGCCGTGGGAGTGGTCCGCGCACCCCCAGGGCGCTGCGGTCGCGGGTCTGCCGCTCGTCACGGTGGACCGGCGGCCCCACAACACCGGGTGGCCCCGCGACACCGG